>CBFHGJ010000008.1:0-100952 GCA_965655315.1 Bacteroidia bacterium | reverse complement strand
ACTGGGTGTTGAAGAATCTGAAGTAACTAATGAAGCAAGTTTCACTAACGATCTTGGTGCTGACTCTTTAGATACTGTAGAGTTAATCATGGAGTTTGAAAAAGAATTTAACATCGCTATCCCTGATGAGCAAGCTGAAAAGATTGCAACTGTAGGTGATGCTGTTAGTTATATTTCAGAAAACGCTGGATAATCTCAGCAACCAAAAAAATGCAACTCAATAGAGTAGTAGTAACAGGAATCGGTGCCCTAACTCCTATAGGCAATTCTGCTCAGGAGTATTGGGACGCTTTAGCTAATGGGGTAAGTGGTGCCGCACTTATAACTCGCTTTGATCCTGAAAAATTCAAAACCAAGTTTGCTTGCGAGCTTAAAAACTTTGATGTCAAAGATTACTTAGACAGAAAAGAAGCTCGAAAAATGGATCCTTTTACGCAGTATGCTATGATTGTAGCTACCGAAGCTGTAGAGGATAGTGGAATTGCAAACACAGATTTCATCCCAGAAGATGTGGGTGTAATTTGGGCTAGTGGTATTGGAGGACTTACAACTCTAGAAACAGAAATAGAAGGATTTACCGTGGGTGACGGTACTCCACGGTTCAATCCTTTCTTTATTCCAAAAATGATAGGCGATATTGCCCCTGGACAGATTTCTATGAAATATGGTTTCAGAGGACCAAACTTTGGTACGGTATCCGCTTGCGCATCTTCAAATAACTCCCTTCTAGACGCTTTCAATTATATACGTTTAGGAATGGCTAAAGCCATAGTAACTGGAGGTTCTGAGGCTTGTGTTACTCGTTCTGCTGTTGGTGGTTTCAATAGTATGAAAGCTCTTTCTGAACGAAACGATAGCCCAGAAACTGCGTCTAGACCTTTTGATGCTGATAGAGATGGTTTTGTCCTTGGAGAAGGTGCAGCATCTCTTGTATTGGAAGAATACGAGCAAGCCAAAGCTCGTGGTGCAAAAATATATGGCGAAATACTAGGTGGAGGAATGACAGCAGATGCTCATCATATTACTGCACCTCATCCAGAAGGACTTGGTGCTACTAACGTAATGAAGCGAGCACTTTCAGATGCTAAACTTCAACCTGAAGATATAGACTACGTAAATGTACACGGAACCTCTACACCTCTAGGAGATATTAGTGAGACCAAAGCTATTCGTAGTGTATTTGGTGACCACGCATACAATCTGAATATTAGCTCTACAAAGTCTATGACTGGACACTTATTAGGTGCAGCTGGAGCAGTAGAAGCACTTGCTGGACTTCTAGCAATCAATAGAGGAATCGTCCCTCCTACTATCAACCACTTTACGGATGATGAACAATTTGACTCTAAGCTAAACTTTACATTTAACACCGCTCAAAAAAGAGAAGTAAACCGAGTGTTGAGTAACACTTTTGGTTTTGGTGGTCATAACGCATCTGTGATTATGGGTAAATGTGATTAATACTGTGATCAACAGTTTAGTCAAAATCTATTATACTCAATTCTCAAAACACCCTTTATTTTATTCTTCTCTATACAGGATACTTGGCTATTGCCCACGAAAACTTTTCTTGTACAAACAGGCTTTTGTCCATAATTCTGCCACAGAAGGAGGTCTAGACACCATAAATAGTAACGAAAGGTTAGAATACCTAGGTGATGCCGTTTTAGACTTAACTATTGCTGAGTTATTGTATAAAAAGTACCCTTACCAAGGAGAAGGGTTTCTTACCGATATGAGAAGTAAATCAGTCAGTAGAAAAAGACTTTCTGAAATTGCAATGCAGATGGGATTACAAGATTTATTGTTTTTGGACAATTCCATAAGGAAAAATCATGCTGCAATACGAGGACTTTGTGGCAATGCTCTTGAAGCTCTAATTGGTGCTATTTACTTAGACAAAGGATACCCTTACGTACTAAAGTTTGTAAAAAAACGAATTATTGGTATCTATTTAGATTTTGATGAGCTGAAAATAACTACTGAGAATTTCAAAAGTTTATTAAATCAATACGCACAAAAACATAAAGTTAACCTAGAGTTTAAAGTGCTAAACGAGGAGGAAGACAGTAAGATAAAAGTATATAAAATAGCTGTAGTCCTTGATGAAAAAGAAATAGCAAGAGCTAGAGCAAAATCAAAAAAAACTGCACAACAACTAGCTAGCGAAAAGGCCTGTTCTATCCTAAAAATCTCCTGATCTTTACTTAAACTGGAAATTTCTCTATCGCAGATTTGAGCCTTACATTTAACTCATCTAATCCTAAAAGAACAAGTACATCAAATATAGGAGGCCCACCAGCTTGCCCTGTCATAGCCCAACGTAACGGCTGGATAAGCATACCTTTACTTACATTATTACTCTCAGCATACTCCTGAAGTTTAGCTTCCATTTGGTCAGCAGTCTCAGCCTTTGCTGCAGTTAAACTGGCTAAATATCCGTTGAGGTGATCTATTATCTCAGGTTTCCATTTTTTTCTAAGTACCTTTTCATCATACTCTGCTGGTAGGTTAAAGAAATAATCTCCTAAAGGAAGAAGCTCAAAAGCAAAGTTTACTTTCTCCTTCAACATATCCAGTACTTGAAGTAAATATTGATCACCTCGAGCAGTGTGTCTTTCTTCGATCTGATCACTAATCATGTCTCTTAAATCTGCTGGGCTTGCCATTAAAAGATACTGATGATTGAACCACTTCGCTTTGTCCATATCAAACTTGGCTCCACTCTTAGATACTCTTTCCAAAGAAAACTCTTCAGTTAAAGCCTCTAAATCAAATAATTCTCTGTTGTCCGAAGGATGCCACCCCAAAAACGCAAGCATATTATTTACCGCAGAGGATAAATAACCTGATTCCCTATAACCACTGCTTATTTCTCCTTCTGGAGATTTCCACTCTAAGGGAAATACAGGAAAGCCTAATCGATCTCCATCACGTTTACTTAGCTTTCCTTTTCCATCTGGCTTAAGGATTAGCGGCAAATGTGCAAACTCAGGCATGGAATCCTCCCAGCCTAAGTATCTATAAAGCATCACGTGCAGTGGAGCACTAGGCAACCACTCTTCACCTCTAATCACGTGGCTGATTTCCATCAGGTGATCGTCCACGATATTTGCTAAGTGATACGTCGGTAAGCCATCCTCTTTTAATAGCACTTTATCATCTAACTGACTACTGTTGAATACAATCCATCCACGTATGATATCGTGAAACCGTATTTCTTCATTCCTTGGAAGTTTTATTCTAACGATATATGCATCTCCTCTCTCTAGTCGTTCTTTTACCTCATCTTCACTTAGTGTCAATGAGTTTTTCATACTCATACGCGAAGTTGAATCATACTTTGGGCTCATATTATTTGCCTCCAACTTGGCCCTCATTTCATTGAGTTCGTCTGGAGTATCAAATGCGTAATAGGCATATCCATCCTCAACCAATTGATGAGCATAGGCAGCATATTTGTCCATTCTCTCGCTTTGCTTGTATGGACCAAAATCCCCGCCTTCTCTAACTCCTTCATCTACCGCTAGACCCAACCACTTTAGGCTTTCATTGATATAGTCTTCTGCACCTTCCACAAATCGTTTCTGGTCAGTATCCTCTATACGAAGTAAAAACTTACCATTGTGCTTCCTGGCAAAGAGGTAATTGTATAATGCAGTACGTACTCCACCTATGTGTAAAGGTCCTGTTGGACTAGGTGCAAAACGCACTCTTACTGGTCTATTACTCATTTTTTCTTATGACTTTTTTAGAAGGTGCAAAAATAGCTTGAATACTCAGGAAAATAGAATGCTAGAGTGGAAGTATGCTAGACTATTTAGAAAAATATTCTAATGCAATTCATTCCTTAGTTATTCTACCAGCTCGTTCGATTCCAATAGTAGCTCGATGTTCAATAGATTCTGTGTATTCCCTGTTTCTTTTGAATGACAAAGCCTGCTGGTAGTGCTCAATTGCTCGATCTTTATCCTGTAATGATAAATAGTAATCTCCTAAATAAATACTAGCATAGGCTCCATAATATTCTTTACTATCCTTTGCCAAAAGGATACATGCTTTATAAAACTTTTCAGCTGCTGACATATTACCAAGTTTTTCTGATACTTGACCATATCTATAACTGTATTCAATCTTATAATCCCTTGATGGCAATTGCCTGTGGTCTATAGCTGACAGCCTTACTTTTGCTTGTTTGTATTCTCCTTGATCACAGAGCATTCTGATCTCCAAAAGATTCTTTAGTGGCAATGATTTATGTGCATATTCAAGAGCTTGTTTGTCAGCTTCCATCATAGACTCTGGCAGGTCCAGAATTGCCAACTGAGAATTACTCGCATTTTCTAGATCTCCTTGTAAGACATAATACCAGCTTATCTTTTGGAGACAACTTTGTTTGAAACTACGACCCTTGAACTTGTTTGTATAGTTTTTTAAATAAATGATAGCATCTTCATTCTGTTGATTCATCTTTAATATGCCATACATATAATCTAAAAACAAAAAGTTATTCCTTACTTCTTTTTTCTCAATACTCGAAATAACACTCAATGCAGTCAAATTCTTATTTAACTTCATCACTAGATTAGCTCTAAAAAAGGCACTTAGTACATTGGTTTCATAATCTTTTGTGTATTGAAAAACTTGCACCCAAGCTTCTCTAGGTCTTTTAGCCACTTGGTGCAATGCAAAAGCATATAAGTATCCAGCTTCTTTTGCTATGCCGTTAATCTCGCTTTCTACATTCTGCTGCTTAGCCAGCTCCTTGAGCAATTTCAACCCCTCAGATATATTACCTTCTGCTCCAAGCAGTTTTACTGCCCACTTATAATTATCGGGCACTGTTGAAAGGTAAACTTTAATTAGACCTCTCGATTTATTATTTGGCAAAAAAGTAGGAAATAGCTCATGATTTTTGTCTGTTAGATATAATACTCTAGATACATCTAGTGCTGCACTATAGAGTTCATTGTGTTTTGCCTTTACGGCCGCAGAATGGAAATATACTTCAGATTGTAAAAACCGTTTATACCTTGAACAATCAGGCAGCTTTTCATAGTGTCTAAGAGCTCTGTCTTTAACTTTACGATAGTTGGCATAATATTGTTCCTCTTCTGAAATAAAAGCCTTTAGAAAGGCATTAAAATGAAATAAGTAGTGAATGGCACTATTGTCTGGATGACTTAGCTCATACTCATTCAGTAAATCATTGGCACTTGCAAGCTCAAGATTATAATTTAACCTTTGAACAACGGCTAAATTGGAATCAAGCTCGTAGTAATTCTCAGCAACTGAGAATAAACTTAATAAAAGGAAGAAAGGAAGAAATACTAAATCGTTGAGCTTACTTCTTACGTACAGCTCTTCTTCTAGCTTTTTTAGGTTTTTCCTCTGAAACATGTTCTTCAATACCCGCCATACGAGCATCTATTTGAATACGTCCGCAGGCTTCGCAAATTACTATTTTTTTAGACTGTCTTATATCAGACTGCAGCTGAGGTGGGACCTTTGCAAAACAACCTCCACAAGCTCCTCTAAGTATAGGAGCTACAGCAATACCGTTTCTAAAATTAGTTCGAATTCGATCGTATGCTTTGATAAGTTTTTCGTCTATAGTATCCTGAGCGTTTCCCCTTTCTGCTATAATCTGCTTCTCCTCTTTTTCAGTTTCTGCAGTGATCTCTTCTAGCTCTTTTTTCTTATTCTCTAGGTCTTTCTCACGTTCGTCAAGTCTAGCCTGAACCTCATTGATTAAGTCCTCTTTAAGAGTGATAGAATGTTGAACTTCTTTCACCTTTTTTTCTGCAGCTAGAATAGTAAGGTCCTGTATCTCAATCTCTTTATTTAGAGCATCAAATTCACGATTATTCTTTACATCATTTAATTGAGTCTTGTATTTTCTGATAAGTTCAGTAGAAGTCTTTACTTGCTCCTTATTAGCAAAAATCTGCTCATTAAAAGTTTCTATCTCAGTATTGAAATTAGCTAGTCTAGTATTTAACCCAATCAACTCATCTTCTAAATCTGAAACTTCCATTGGAAGCTCACCTCTCACAGCTCTTAGTTGATCTAAACGAGAGTCTATCGTTTGAAGTTTATAAAGTTGTTCTAATTTCTTTTCAATTGTTTTTACTGCCATTTATAGAAAATATTTAATCGGATTAGTGTCTACCGCGGTTTTAAGGACGGCAAAGGTACTAAATTTTTCCCTCAAAATATCATGCAATAATTCTACAGTATACTTTTCACTCTCGTAGTGGCCAATGTCACAAATCATAATGTTATCCTCAGCGTCAAAATACTCGTGGTACTTGAAATCAGCTGAAACATATACGTCTGCCCCTGAGCGTATTGCATCCTTTAGTAAAAATTGACCAGAACCGCCACACACAGCCACTTTCTTAATACTTCTTGACCAACCTGTATGTTTAATAACCTCCAAATCCATAGTACTTTTTAATGCCTTGAGAAAATCATCTTGACTCATTTCTTCCGCTAGTTCTCCGATCATTCCACTTCCGATGTATTGGTCAGTGTTTAGCGTAGGGTAGAACTCATAAGCCACCTCTTCATAAGGATGATTAGATCTTAGTGCATTCAAGATTTGTGCTTTTTGGTAATCTCTCAACACAACTTCAATCTTAGCTTCTTCAACCATTGCTCGATTCACAATCTGCCCGACGCTAGGGTTAGAACCTTCTCCAGGCATAAATGTCCCATACCCTTGAGTACTAAACGAACACTCTGAGTAGTCCCCAACATGACCAGCACCAACTGAAAAAAGAGCCTCTAACACTCGCTGACTATCCTTAATCGGACAATAGGTTACTAACTTGACTAATCCTCCAGTCTTTGGCCTAAGAATTCTCGTGCTCTCTAAACCTAACTTTTCGGCAATCTTAGCATTAACCCCCCTATCATAAACGTTATCCAAATTGGTATGAATAGCATAGATAGCTATATCATTTTTTATAGCTAATTGTACAGTTCGTTCAACGTAGTTTGCATTATTGAACCGCTTTAAACCACTGAATACTATGGGATGATGTGCAACTATAAGACTACATCCATTGTCTATGGCTTCTTTAACCGTAGCTTCTATGCAGTCCAAAGAAACCAATACTCCAGTTACCAATTCGTTTTCTGATCCGACTATAAGACCACTGTTATCATAATTCTCCTGCAAACTAGGCGGTGCTATGCTTTCTAGATGTTTAGTGATTTCAGAAATACGCATAGAACGAAGATAGGAAGTTTGCCTAAAACCAGAATAAAGAATTAGTTTACTTTGCACTCTATCGTCACCTTGAAAACCATATTACTTGCACCATTATCAGGCATCTATTGGTTAATAACTTCCCTTAGAAACTGGTGCTATGATCTAGGTCTTTTCCAATCTACTTCATTTGATATTCCTATCATCTCGGTAGGCAACCTCGCTGTAGGAGGCAGCGGCAAAACCCCAATGGTAGAATATCTGATCAAAGTCTTTTCAGATGAGTATTCTATAGCTGTCCTAAGTAGAGGATACGGTCGGAAGACCAAAGGGTTTCTTTGGGTAGAGGAACATTTGAATCCGTCTAAAACAGGAGATGAACCACTTCAAGTAAAAACGAAATTTCCTAAGATTTACTTTGCCGCATGTGAGGATCGAGTGGCTGGAGTAAAAAGGATTTTAAAAGAAAAACCAGAGACTAGCCTTATCTTACTAGACGATGCTTTCCAGCACCGGGCTATACAACCTAAAATACAACTCTTGCTCAGCGAGTATCACAAGCCATTTTACTCGGATTGGCTAATGCCTCGTGGTAGGCTTAGAGAAAGTCGAAATGGTGCCAAAAGAGCTGATGCTATTATTTTTACCAAGTGTACAGAGAACGTTGAACAAAAAGAATGGAATAGTAAACCTGTTTTTTATTCTAGGATAGCATATGAAAAAACTAAACTAGCAAGCCCTATTTTTGGCTTCAGTGGATTGGCCAACAACAAACATTTTTCCAACCACCTTTCGAACAACTATGACCTACAAGATTTTAAAGGCTTTAAGGACCACTACGGATACCGTCAGCAAGATTTGGATTCTCTCATAAAAGAAGCGAATGGTGCTCAATTAGTCTGTACAGAGAAAGATTGGATTAAGGTAAGGAAATTAGCAGGTGGATCTCAAATAAAACATATCCCAATTGTGAACCGTTTTGAAAATGAAAATGAAATTCTAAATTGGCTAAAAGCGAGACTAAATGAAAGCTAAGAAACACTTTGGTCAGCATTTCCTGAAAAGCAACACTACGGCCCAAACTATAGTGAAAGGACTTGGTGATATTTCTATCCAAGATGTACTGGAAATAGGTCCAGGTATGGGTATCATCACCCAGTTTATGGTGACTAAGGCTAAATCATTTAAGGCCGTAGAAATAGATCCAGAAGCAGCAATATATTTGGAACAAAAGTTTGATAAAATTGAGCTCATAAAAGCTGATTTTTTGAAAGTGAAACTAAGCGATTATTTCTCTTCAGAATTTAGCTTAATAGGAAACTTCCCCTATAATATTTCATCTCAAATCGTCTTTAAAATCTTAGAGAACTATTCTCAAATACCTGGATGGGTAGGTATGTTTCAGTTGGAGATGGGTATTAGACTAGTCGGTCAACCAAAAGATAAAAAACAGTACGGGATACTAAGTGTATTGGTGCCTTTTTACTATCAAGTAGAAACCATAATGCACCTGCCTCCTGAGGCTTTTGATCCACCTCCTAAAGTAAATAGTATTGTAGTAAAGGCAGAAAGGAGAAGTCATGAATGGAAGTGTACCCCTTTTGTACTAAAAAAAGTTGTAAAACTCGCGTTTGGCCAAAGAAGAAAAACACTGAGCAATAGCCTAGCTTCATTAATACCAAAAGATGTTTTTAAAAGCCATCATTTTAGTACCTTGCGGCCCGAGAATTTGAATTATCTTCAATTTGAAGAACTCACTTCACTAATAGAGAATCATGTCAACAATAGAGATAACTAAAGAGTCAGTAGAAGAGATTCTTGAGCTAATTAGTGCAGAAAATAAACTCGAACTACTTCCTGTGCTTGAAAAGTTATACCCTGCAGATATCGCAGAGTTATTCGATGATTTAAACCTCGATCAAGCCGTTTATGTTGCTTCACTTCTAGAACCTCAAAAAAAGGTTGATGTGTTGACTGAATTAGAACCTGATATAAAACTAAAATTTTTAGAAGGATATACAAATGAGGAAATCGCCAATGATTTTTTTGCTTACATAGATTCAGATGATGCTGCAGACATTCTCAACTCTATGAGCTCTACTGAGAGCAAAGAGATTTTACGAAAGCTCTCAGACAAAGAACACAGTAAAAATATTGCCTCTCTACTAAAATTTGCGGATAATGTAGCTGGCGGTTTGATGGCTAAAGAGTTAATCAAGGTCAAACTAAACTGGACAGTAAAACAGTGCACTGACGAAATACGAAAGCAAGCTGAGGAAGTATCTAAAGTATACACCGTCTATGTTGTTGATGATTATGATGAATTGGTAGGTTGGGTTTCACTAAAAGCTATACTTCTTGCAAAAGAAAGTACTACTGTAGATGACATCTACAACGACAACATCATATATGAAAACACACACACTTCTGGCGAAGAGGTAGCAGCTACAATTCAAAAATACGACTTGGTAGCCTTACCAATTGTAGATGCATTTAACCGATTAGTCGGAAGAATAACATTTGACGATATTATCGATTTTGTAAAAGATGAGGCTGACAAGGATTATCAGATGCTCTCCGGTATAAGCGGAGGGAAAGATTCCTCTGACACCGTCATAAGTAACACTAAAGCTCGTCTACCTTGGCTCATAATTGGCTTAGTAGGTGGTATTGCGAGTTCTTTGGTAATAGGAGGTTTCGAAGCAGAATTAGCAAAAAATGTTCAACTGGCACTTTTTATGCCTTTGATAATGGCTATGGCAGGAAATGTAGGGGTGCAATCAAGCTCCATCATGGTCCAAGGGTTAGCAAACAATACCATCACAAATAGTGATGTATGGGGTAAGCTAGGTAAAGAGTTAGCCATTGCTATTATTAATGGAATTGTATGTTCTGCATTGCTTATGGGATATGGCTTTATCTCTGGCAATCACTTGGATATAATGATGACTGTTAGCTTGGCTTTGCTCTCCGTGATATTAATGGCTGCAGTCATTGGTACAGTAGTTCCGCTAGTTCTAGATAAGTTTAAAATTGATCCAGCACTGGCAACTGGTCCTTTTATCACCACTAGTAATGACCTACTTGGGCTATTCCTTTATTTCTTGATAGGAAATGCTTTCCTAGCTTAAATATCTTCTATCCACGAACAAATTAAGACTGTATTTCGTTTTAAGTAGTTAAATCAATTTTTGTGAAGACACTCTCCATTTCTATACTATTACTGATAGGATTTTCTGCTAGAGCCCAATATACCAACCTGGTACTAGAGGGAGGCGGAATGAAAGGCATAGCATATGCTGGAGCTTTTGAGGTTTTGGACAGCTTAGGAATAACTAAGGATATTGAGCGTATAGGTGGTAGTAGTTCCGGAGCGATGAATGGAATGATGCTTGCATTTGGCTACACTGGTGAACAAATCAGGCATCTAAACCTAGAGACTAAATTCCAAAAGTATAATCAGGTAGGGATTCCACTAATCTCTGGCCTAATTCGGCTTAAAAGAACTTACGGTTTTTACAAATCAGATAGGTTGATTCAAGACCTTGGAAAGCTTATTGTACAAAAAGGGTATGATGAGAATATAACTTTTGGTGAGATGCAGAACCTAATAAATGAAGGGAGACCGCTAAAAGAATTACACATTACTGGTGCCAATTTAACAGATCAAAAAATTGAAATTTTTAATTTCGAAAACTACCCTGATATGAAAATATTAGACGCCATTCGAATAAGCATAAGTATACCTGTTTACTTTGAAGCTTTGTTCGTCTCTCCAAATGGAAAAATTATTCCTAAGAAAGAGGCAGACAATACAACTAAAGTAATGGTAGATGGCGGTATTCTGGACAACTACCCTTTTTACATATTTGACACGTTAGTATCTGTAAATCAAGGGAGAAATCAATACTATAAGTGTAATCAAAACACATTGGGAATAAAGCTTGAGAATGACAATTCCAAAGAATATATAGCCTCCAAAAAAGTAGAGAACACAACTGACTATATGCAAGCTTTTGGCCTCTTAAGTAGTGAATATCTCAATAGGCGACATCTCGGAAAAAAACAAAAAGCTCAGACTATTTTCATTAATACGCACAATTTCAACCCCAAAATCAAAAGACATAAGAAAAAAGAAAAGGTGGATATCATGAACTATGGAAAGTATGCAGCAAAAGCCTTTTTTATGTCAACTAAAGGATCTGAGTAGTTCCTAAAAATTACATAGGGCTCCATGGGTACACTTTTTTTCGCTTAGTTCTAAAACTCCGGTAATTTTCGATAGTAGGATCTTGTTTATACCTTAGACTAAATTGTATTCCTGCATAAAACGAGGGGTTGTAAAACTTACGAAATAAAATGGTTGATATATTATTCGTTCCAATAAAAAATGGGTCCGCTTTCAGATTTGCACCTAAGATATACGTTCTGGTAGCTGGCATCAGCAGGATGGGTAAACCAAAAGTACATCGTTTTGCCTCCTTCCTGAGCTGTCCTAAGACACGTGACGGAATATAGGTAGACATTTGATTCTTTCGACTCAATCTTTGGACATATTGCAGTGAAATAAAATACCCCTTCTCTAAACTTTGATCATACATAAGGTTCAATGTAGAAGGTAAACTGACTCTGAAATGTTGCCGTTCCTGCTGCTTGTTTATAGAATCTTCTAGTAACTCGAAAATACTTGTGTATTCTGACTCTAGATAGTCCTCAACAGTTTGTTCCACATCTAATGTGTAGGTAGTTTGAGTTACAGCACTGCTATTAAACGATAGTCCTCCAATATCTAGGACAGATAACGAAACTCTGTAATCGTACTTAAGCAGATTCCTAGCATTAAACTGACTGCTTTTTAGCCTGGGATTATTCATCCTAAAAGTTGATTTTTTGGACCTAGGACGATGCTCATAGACTATACCTATATCAAAAGCATTGCCTCTACCGATATCAGGTCTTAATATGACCTCCTTAGGGTCTTGAGTAAGAAACTTTAAGCTAGTTTCAATGATACTAACCTTTGATTGTATTCTAAATCCATTTTCAAGTATTGAACTTTTAAATTGTGGCATATTTAAAGCGTAAATCGCTCTACCGTTCAATTTCTTATATTTTCCCCCTATCTTCCAATAGTGTTCCCGTTTATCGTATATCTCGAATGCAGAACCAAATCCTATCTCTTGATAGGACAGAAATGAACCGTCTAATTTTAAGGTTAAGTCTTTATCAGGGTAGAGTTCGTCGTTTTGGGATAAAAAGCTAATAGCATTGTAATCTAGGTTTGATAAGTTCCCAAACGTTCTTTCTCTTATGAAACTGAACACACTCCATTTTTTACTTATAGAAAACCGGGCTGCAAACTGAACAGCATCTAGATTTACAAAAAGATTTGGTCTCCAAATACGTCTTCGGGGACTAGTAACATAGGGTGATCTAAATTCCGACTGATCTCTTCGAGGAGCTTTAAAGGAAGCAAGCTCCATCATAGAAAACCTTAAATCTGATCTAAGAACATTGTTATGAGCAGTAACTCCAAAACCAGCTAGATTTACATTTAGTTTATCTATGCCTCCAGCGGCTGAGGCTGGGTTAACTAGAGTTGCATAAATCCCACATGTGTTACTATGTTAGACAGCATTTAAACTCTGGCCAAAAATCATATTTGACCAAAGTAAAAATAAGGTATAGACTGCTACTCTCACATATTACAGACTATTAAAAGAAGAAATTGGTTGCTTTATATAGAAATAGAAACTTAGAAATAACCAGTATTTAGTATCGATTTTTTAATCTAAAAACACCATATCGCTATTGAAGAATAATCTGTTTTGACAGAAAGATGAATCTTAAATATTACTCAATCCATTTTATATTTTCTGTGTCTCGTTCAAATAAAAACTGCTTTTTCTTGTCCCCTTTTATCTTAATAGTTTCAAACTTAGAATTCTTCACATCATCTAGCACAAAAGCTGTCCTGTAATCAGGTTTTTTGATTTTTACCGCAATATCTCGCATCTCTATGCCTTCAGCATGTCTAATGTAAAAGCCCCACGCTGGCAATTCTCTGAACATCGAGAACTCTGGGTATTTATGAACGTGCTCTGAAATTTTTGCTATTCGATCTAATGGCATACTTGCATATGCCTGATTCCCACGACCGGGATGAACTATCTTGACATTTTCTATTAGGAGATCTTGAATATAATGATTAGGTATCCCAACTATAGATGAAGGGTATACATTGTGAAAATAAGGAAGTTCAGGACCTCTAATCTGGTATGCATAGTCGGGATGTTTAAAAGGCACCTTTACTTTCACATTTCGAATGGTAACATTCCTTAAGACTCCGGGTTTTGTTGCGGATCTTATCTGACCGATGCGCAAAAAAATGGCGTTTCCTGTATTTTTAGCTTTAATATTTTCTATTAGAATATTTTCTAAAACACCATTCTGTGCAGCCTCAATAGCTATTGCTGAACGATAGGTATCATAAATTTTTATATCCCGTACTACTACATTCCTCATATCATTAAATGAGGATGTTCCAAATTTAATAGCACTTGCACTAGAGCGAACACGACAATTTTCAATGAGAATGCTATCACAATAGTCATAATCCCCTGGTCTCTCTGTTTTTAAGCATATACCATCATCTGCTGAATTCACGTCGCAGCCTATAATTTTAACATTTTGAGAGCCAGATATATCAATTCCATCATTATTCCAATACGCATCACTATCTACTGTTATATCAATAATATCAACATACTTGCACCTTTCATAAGTCTGTACCCAACAGGCAGCATCCTTCAACGTAACGTTTGAGACCTTTACAAACTTGCAATCTACAAATTCAATTATTTGAGGTCGTAAGTAGTACTTTGGCCTCATTTCTACAAAATTGTATTTAGAACTATCAATTTCACCAGCATAAAATAAACTATCAATATGTAAGGCAAGTTCTCCTCCTTGTCCGTCTACTAAACCCTTTCCCGTGACTGATATGTGCTCTGCATGATCTGCCATAATCAAAGCCTTCCACCTTGCTATTTTTAAATAATGTTTTGGATTTGTACTTCCTAAGAGTACTGCTTTTCTATCAAGATGCAATTCCACATCTGATTTCAAAACCACTGTGCCAGATAGAAAGATTCCCTTAGGCACTACTACTCTTCCTCCTCCATTTGCATTGGCTGCATCTATAGCTTTTTGTATTGCTTCTGTATTGAGTGTTTTTGCATCGCCAATAGCTCCAAAATCAGTTATAACAAAATCTTGAGCAAGAACTAAGGATGACAAAAAAATAAAGAGTCCGCTAAACGCATTACGCATTGAATATTTTGATTTTATAAATCCCATCACAGGTGCAAGATATTAATTATTTGACCCATGAGATCTCAGTAAATCAATTTTTTAATTGAATCTCTATAAATTCGTATTGATGCGAACTGGTCATATTTCAATGGTACTGTTTATACTATGCATTTCTTATTGTATAGGTTGTAGCAACGTATCAGGATTTTCTACTAGTCAGGAATCATATTTTGATATTCCAAAAGCAATGCTAGCTTCTAGAATAAAGAACTTAGAGGAGCTCCAAGAAACCGTTCAAATTAAATATGGATCTAATAGCGAAAAACCGTACGTGGAATTGACTTACAATTCCTCCGAAGGAGTAGTAACAAGCTATATGGAATCTGGAACTAGTGAACAGGACATACTGGATGTAAGAAAGGGTAGTTTTGATGAGCAGGTAAGTTTTGTAATTCAGAATCCTGAAGTAATACGAGAACGAGACTATTTATCGGAAATCTATTTTCTTGCTCGAAAGAGAAATTTCATACTGGGGGAAGGTGACATAGCCTTTTATAATATAGCTGAAGAAACGGTAGGCAAAATTGTCACTCAGAAACTAGCATACATAGTGAGAAAAGATAGCTCTGAAAAAGGCTTTATTAATACTATAAATCACATAACTGCACAATCATTCATCACTTCTATCTTTTCAGAAGATGTAGCTGATCGAATCGCTGATATGCACGAACTAAAGCACATGCCAGAACTATGTACTGGTGAATTTTCAGAGGATCAATTAGCTGACACCTTAAACTATCCACTTGATAACTATGTCGACATGATTAACAATGAAATCGGTCAAGAGCTCGGAGCCAGACTCAATGCGATATATAGTATTGACGTCAATACTATATGGACGCCAAAATTAATGGCAAACTATCTCACAGAACTTGTCAAGTATTACTCATGGTCATTTGGGATTGGCATGAACCGTTTTACAGAAAAAGATGAAGTAGTGATTAGATTTGCTGATAAAATCAATAAAATAAAGAAGGGTGGTTACGAAAACCCATAACACTTACTTTGGGACTAATAAGGTGTCGCCTTTATCGTTTATGAATAGTTCATTTTTCTTTAAGAATGCATCTAACCCTATAAGTTTGTTTGGGTTATCCTCTGTCATCCAAAAAGTATTTACACTTGTACTGTCTACTTCAACATTGTCAATCAATGTTCTACTCATTTTCTTTACCGTAAAGATGGTTTGAGAAAGATGTGCTCCGGTTAAAGTATCGTAATAAAGTAATGCAGAATCCAGGTTCGCATAACTTAAGATAGCCCCTTCCAAATTTGTATTCTTAATTGTAGCACCACTAAGCACTGCACTATCTAATACTGCAAAGGACCACGAACAGCCCTCAGCCTGAGAACCAACCAAACTTGCACCAGAGAGAACCGCCCACTGTGCATTGCTCCTATTAAGAATGCAACTATCTATACAAGCATTTGACAAATTGGCTTTTGTAAAGTCTACACCACGTAGGCTAGCACCTTTGAGTAATGAATGGGATAGATCTGCACCTTGAAGATCAGATCCATCTAAGTTTATACTCCTTAAATCATATCCGGATAGATTTGCATTTCTAAGAGAAGACCCTTCAAATGAAATCTCCCCAATAACCTTACTTAAGGATGCAGAGTCCAAGTCACTATTCAAGAGAGATAGCAACAAATATCCTCTCTCAGGACTCACTTTTTGTTCTAACAACGTACGGTTCTCTTTATACTCATAAGGAATAAAGTAATTGTCAAGAGCTTTCAACTTGGCAATACTCGCATTATCAATTTGTTTGGATTCATTATTCTCCAGTTGATTTAGAGATGCTATCAAGTGATCTATTAAAGGGGATAGTCTCATTTGCTTCTCAAATTCTACAAGAGATTTCAGTTCATCGACTTCACTTGACTTCATCACATCCTCGTACTCATTTTTTTTGATTTCTAAAAATTGTAGACCAATTACTAGGAGAAATAAAGCAATAACTATAAATGCTACTTTTGGAAACGATTTTGACCTTCGTTTCAGTAATGGAAAGCTTGAGAACACAAAGAAAAATAGAACTCCAGCTATTGAAAAGCCAAGCCAAAAAGTACTTTCAATTTGAATCTCTGGAAGTCTTATATATCCAATAGTCCAACCAATGGATAGCAGTACTAGAGCTTTAAAAACATTCCCAATAGATTTTTTCACGCTGTAAATATAAGACACGATTACTATTCATTCATCTTCTTAAAACGTGGCATACATATTCAAATAAGGACTCATCCTCAGTTGCAAAAAGAGTCAATAAGACTTACTTTTACCTTATGCAAATAAGGCTTGTATTAATCTTATTTTTACTTCTGGCAACCCTGTCCTATGGTCAAAATCCTGACATTGAGTCAGACCAAAGGACTAATCCATTCTACCCTACATCAAAACCTTTAACAAGATGGTGGTGGTTTGCTACTGATATTAAAAAAGTAGATATAAAACATCAACTTGACTGGGCGAAAGAGCACAATTTTGGTGGTGTTGAAATTGCTTGGGTATACCCTCTATATAGATACCAGAGAATGTACAAACGATCATATGGGCGATATTATCCAAAAGATACAACTGCTGCAAAATGGTTAAGCCCCGAATGGTCTGATGATGTTGAGTATGCCAAGCAATATGCTGACTCTATCGGGTTGGTATGTGACTTTACTTTTGGAAGTGCTTGGCCGGTTGCTGGGCTCAACATCGACAAAGCACACAGCTCCCAAATTTATGGAGATAGCTTACATCGACAACTTTTGACATTTTCTTGGGCTTGGCCTGATACCATGTATGTCATCAACCATTTAGACAAAAATGCTTTTGAACTATTTGCTAGGCCAATAGAAGAAGCACTCTCAAATGCTCTCAAAGGATCTAAATCTGCTTTTTTTACCGACTCTTGGGAAATAAAATTGAATGGAACAAATAAAATATGGACCCCAGGATTTGATTCAACTTTTAAAGAGGTGTTCGGGTATGATATCATTCCCTATATGGAGAAGGGCATAGATTCTTTTCCTGATGTAAGGTATGACTACATGGTTCACCTAGATCATTATGTCACCGAAGGGTTTTACAAACCCTATGTAGATAAATGTAAAAAACTGGGTGCTTGGTCTAGAGTACAGTGTTTAGCAGCACCTGCAGACGTCATGACTACATATTCACTTGTAGATATCCCAGAGACAGAGGCAATGCTAAATAATCCTAATTATTCCAGAATAGTAAGCTCATCCGCTTGTTTAGCATCCAAACCAATGGTGTCAAGTGAGACGTTTACTTGCATGTACGGCTTTCCAGCTACTTATCTGCATCAGGAACAGACGGCAGATCTTAAGATGGTGGCAGATGCTCTTTTTGCACAAGGCGTTAACCAGCATGTATATCACGGAATGCCTTTCAATCCAAAAGGCTCAGATACCAACACATTTTTTGCTACAACTTATTTTGGTCCAGGAGGAAGTTTAACAAACGAACTTCCAGAGTTTAATTCATACATTGAGAAAGTGAGTGGTATTATGCAGCAAGGTGAGACCTATACTGATGTAGCTGTATATATTCCATATGAAGATGGAGTCATGAAAGGTGCCTATCCCCCAGAAAGACAAAGGGTTTGGGTTTGGGGTGAATATGAATTAAGATATATCAATCCGCCAAAGGAATTAGAAGGTTATCATCCTATTTGGATAAACAGACACTTTTTAGAAAAAGCAAGATTGGTCAATGGTAAACTAATTGTTGGTGACGCAAAATTTAATTCTTTATATTTAGATGTCAACTATTTAGACATTCGAGCCTTAAAGAGAATACTCTTTTTTGCTCAAAGTGGTTTTCCGGTATGCTTGAAACGCGACCCTATACAACCAGGTTTTAATAAGAGCCTTGAGTTTATAAAAATGTTAACCCAACTTCAGAATTTACAAAATGTATCAAGTGATTTTGAACAAATATGGAATTCAAAACCTTTATTATCTGGAGACCAATTGCCAGAGTATTGGGCTAGAGTATCAGTTCAAGGAGATACTTACTTGTTTCTAGCACAACCTAAATCCAAGTCACTTATGTATCCAATCTACTCAGGTCAGTCTTTCGATAACAAGTGTGTAAAAAGTAAATTAAATATTTGTGTGAACGGAATTCAAAAGAAATACAAGGTGGAATTTAAACCTTATGAATCTGTAATTTTAAAAATTACGGAAGACAGTAAAATCTCAAAGGTAGAAATAGATTATCTCCCAAATGATCCAATTATTAGTCCCCGAGAAAAACAAAGAATGAATTTTTAGATCAGTGATGAATAAAAATAATAGAAGAGAATTCATTAGAAAAAGCGTCTTGAAAACTATTGGGGTGCTTGTTGGGATTGATAGTTTTACTTCAAACACTCCCCTAGGTATACAAGACAAGGGCTTTATCTTTGACAATGGGAATATGAATTGGGAGTCTGTAAGAGAAAAGTTCCAGCTCGATTCTTCAAGATATTACTTCAACTATGGTAGCTTAGGGCTTTGTCCTAAACCTGTTTCAGACAGTTTATGCTTAAAACACTCTGCACTTGAATCTACTGGTTTACACGACCACGTTTTAATCGAGAATGTACGAACATCGATATCTTCATTCCTGAACACATCCCTCGATGAAATTGCAATTACCAGAAACACAACCGAAGGAATGAATATTATTGCTCACAGCTTAAATTTAGAAAAAAATGATTAAGTAATAATAACTAGTGAAGAACATATAGGAGGCTCTGCTCCCTGGTTGATGATTAGGAAATACTTGGACATAAAAATCAAAGTAGTCCCGATAAACTATAACGGTAAAGGTAATTTGAAAAGAATCAAAGATGCGATAACTTCAAAAACAAAAGTCGTTTCAGTATCTCATATAACCTGCACTACAGGAACGGTTTTGCCAGTGAAAGATATTGTAGCTTTATGTAAAGAAAATAACATCTATTCGGTCATTGATGGAGCACAAGCTTTAGGTATGATTCCTGTTGACCTAGGTGATATTGATCCAGATTTTTATTGTAGTTCCGGACACAAGTGGATGGGAGGACCAAAAGAAACTGGAATCTTATTTGTAAATAAGAGAAATTTAGAAATCTTAAATCCAAGATATGTTAGTGCGTATAGTGACAGTTCTTTCAACCTGAATACTTTAGACTTAATAATAAAAAAGCCAATTTCAAGAGTGGAGTATGGGACAAGAAGTCTCTCTACTGCCGCAGGATTAGACGAATCAATATCTTTTATTAATAAAATAGGAATAGAAAGAATATCTGAAAGAAGCAGAAAATTAGCCTGTCACTTTAGAGATGGAATTTCTTCTAATCCCAAAATAGAAGTCTTGTCTCCTGTAAATGAAAAATACGCCTCTGCAATAGTCACATTTAGGATAAAAAGTAAAGACAATCTTTCTGTACCTTACATTCTACTGCACAAACATAGAACTTCAATAAGAGGGATACATGAAAATAATTTAAATGCTCTTAGAGCTTCTTTTCATATACAAAATAGCTTTAAGGAAGTAGATGATTTAATCGCCTTAATCCTATCTATAGCTTCAGAATAGTATTTGCAATACTGTTAAATGAAACTACAAGCCAAGAGATACCTTTTCAGCCTCTTTCAACGCTCCAAACAAATTAACTATACCTCCAGTTACACATAGTTCAGATAAATTCTCTAAATCCTTTGAACCTGGGATCTGTTGAGGATTATTCACCTTTGTAGCACTCTTCAACAGTACTTGTTTTATCTGAGCTGCAGTAAGGTCTGGGAAATAACTCCAAACAAATGCTGCTACACCTGCCACTACTGGGCTAGCCATACTTGTCCCACTTATTGCTTTATAATCATTGTCAGTATAAGTAGAATAGATCATATGACCTGGGGCAAATAGATCTACTTGAGATTTTCCATAATTAGAGAAACGTGCAAGTCTAGTTGGAGAACTTCCAAAAGAAGAAGCTCCAACCTCAATCCAGTTTGCTCCAGATGCTATCTTATCATTTGGGAAATTTCCTTTTTCATCATTGTTTGAGGAGTTATTACCTGCCGCGTGGACAAGCAATACATCATTGTTCTCCGCATATTTAATTGCCTCTTGAACACGATCTAAATGCGGTGACATTGATTTACCAAAACTCATATTAATTACTTTAGCACCATTGTCAACCGCATATATTATACTATTTGCTACATCCTTATCACGCTCATCTCCATTAGGAACTGTCCTTACGCTCATAATTTTACAGGTATTGCAAATTCCTTTTGCCCCAAAATCATTAGAAGCATCTGCAGCAATTATTCCAGCAACGTGAGTCCCATGACCAGAACTCCAATAGTTTACCTTATTATCTCCATAGTACTTTTCCGTAACATCGGAATAGTTATCTCCTACATTATCTGCTCGTTCATCTAGCTCAGGGTTGTAATGATAATCAACCATTTCTTTTAATTGACCAGCACCTTGATGAATACTTGGATACATTGCACCGAAACTCTCTGGATTCTTCTTTAGTACTCGCTTTGTAAGTCTCTTGCCAATAAAACCTCCTAAACCTTTTGATCTTACTTTTTTTGCCTCTTTCCAAGTTGGATTCATTCCATGCTTGTCTTTTACCTTAGACATATAATCATCCATGTGGCCAACTATTTTGGCTTGTTTTACCATTTTTTTTCGCTCCTTCTTGAAGTCCTTAGCTGCAGCCTTAAATTCATCATAATTCTCATCTGCCTTTTTCTCTGATCCTTTCATAGCTCTATACATCTCTCCATTTTCCTTTATGTATCTAGCTTTTTCAAGGTTATCCCCTTTGGTCTTGCCTATGAAGTTCCAACCATAAACATCATCGATGTAACCGTTCTTGTCATCATCTACACCGTTCCCAACAATTTCATCAGGATTGGTCCAAACCACACTCTTGAGATCAGGGTGTTTTACGTTTACCCCGTCATCAATTACTGCAACTACGATTGTGGACATAGGTCTATTACTTACATAATTGATTGCTTTAGCGTAATCAATCCCAGCTTCTTCAGAATCAGTAGCATTCAGATGCCACAATGAGTCTTTTTGAGCAAAACCCGAAAGGCTACCCGTTAGTAGAATAATCGAAACAAATAATAAATGTTGTGCTTTTTTCATAACTATTGAAACAAATATGAATAATATATACTCAAGTTTGAAACTTAAATACGACCAGAGAGGAGGAAAGTCGATAAAGAGAAGAAAAGATAATTCGAATTGAGGCTACTTCTTAACCGTAAGCCTTTTGGTAATTTTATGTCCGTTTGAATCTAACGTATAGAAATATACGCCATCAGGCACGTTTGTAACGTCTAGCTCATAGGTCCCTGAATGATAAACTTTTAGGGTCTGTAATGACTCTCCCAAAATATTAGATAAAACCAGAGTAGCCTCTGGTGAATCAAACTCAACCTTAATAAAGGTCTTTTCCTTCGCAGGATTTGGATAGTTCTGACCAATTTTTATTTCATGATCTGCAAATACAGCTAATGTGCTGAACGCTAAAAACATTGATATAAAAAAGCTCTTACTCACTTGAATTTGTCTAACAAAAATAATGAATTAATTGTGCCATTGTCAGATTTTGGCAAAATAGACGGTCAATAGCAATAAATCTGTGTTAAAAAACGTACACAAGCATTTGAATTACACTACAAAACTCATCTTCCCATTTTGAATGTGAAGTTTTGAATTTGTATTGTTCGTAAATAACGCTCCAGTGCCAAGACCTTGATGAAGCGTATTACTATACTGGCTTACCCATTGTGCTATTGCATTCAACCCAACATTACTTTCTAATGCAGAAGTAGCCCACCATTCCGTTTCGTTTTTATGTGCAAAACTTATCCATCTATCAGCTATTGATAATCCACCTATCAAATTTGGTTTGAGAATCAGGTATTTTGGTTTTATGTATTTTAAAAGTTTTAACCCCTCTTGATCTACATCTAGACCAATCAATTCCTCATCAAGAGCTATATCAATCTGCGATTCTTTACATAATCTAGCCATATCGTCCCATAGTTTTGGTTTGACTGGCTGTTCTATACTATGTATCTCAAACCGTTTCAGTTCTTTCAATTGCTCTGCAGCTTCATCTGGCTTAAACCCCCCGTTTGCATCAAGCCGTAGTGTTATTTTCGATGCTGTGAACTCTTTTCTGATTCTTTCAAGCATTCTACATTCATCATCAAAATCTAAAGCTCCTACTTTGAACTTAATTACAGAAAAACCTAAAGCAATCTTCTTCAATGCTTCGTCATACATCGTTTCGGCGTTATCCATCCATACTAACCCATTTACGGGAATGGCTCTTTCACCTAAAGTAAAAGGGCTTGAATACAGCCTTCCATCTTTATCTGCTTCTAAGTCAAGTAGTGTTGTTTCTATGCCAAATCTAATACTCGGGTAGTCACTCAGATCCATATCCTGTAAGCTCCCAATTGAGCAGAATTCTTCTAGTTTGCTATCTAGTATTTGCTCATAATCTGCTACATCATCTATACTCAGTAATGAAAGAGGAGCTGCTTCTCCTAAACCAGATTTACCACTATCTAGCTCTTTTAAATGAATAAAGTAAACTGTGCGTGACTTAAACGTATTCCTGGATGTTTTTGCTGGTTTTATGAACTCAAGTTCATACTTTTCTATATTAAACGTGTACACCACTAAACAAACAATTCAAAACTAAAAACTATTGTTACAAGCAAACTTCCAATTGATAATAATTTAAGTTGTGCATTATAATCTTCCGATTCTATTGCATTCTTTAGTTTAGAAAAGTGAAATACACTTAGAATAACCAATGCTATCGGTGCTAGACTGAAATAATCATTTACTACATGATGTGAAACAAAAGCAACTATACTAACAATCATTAGTACAAGTTGATATTGGATAGCTTTGGTATGCCCTAGCTTAGTAGCAAGCGTTAGTTTATTGGTCAATACATCTTTGCTGATATCTCGGATATTATTTACATTCAACACTCCCATACATAAACAGCCATAAGCTATAGCTGGGAATAGGTTTGTCCAATTGAATGTTTGATTGAAAAGAAATGATGTTCCAAGGACACCCACTAAACCGAAGAATATAAAAACGAATACATCCCCTAAGCCTAAGTAACCGTATGCATTTTTCCCTACAGTATAGGTAATTGCTGCGATAATACTTGCTACTCCCAGACCTAAATATAACAACCAGTAATTCCAGTGACCCCCAAAACTAATTTGTAGTAAGTACAAGCCAGTCGACAATGAAAGGACCACAAACAAAATGATCGCACTCAACATTTGATTTGAAGAAATGGAACCTGTGCTAAGCTGTCTATCTGTGCGATGCTTATCTGTACCTTTTTGAAAGTCCCCGTAGTCATTTGCCAGATTGGATAGTATCTGTAATAATATAGCTGTAGCAACCGCAAAAATGAATTTATTCCACTCAAAGCTAGTTTTGTCCAACTGGGATCCCAAAAGTATAGCTCCTATAGCCAGAGGAAGTGTTTTTAAACGTAATGCTGCAATCCAGTTTTTCACAATACAAAGATACTTTTGGATAACAAAACATTGTATACTTGCTAAATGATTAAGAAATTAGTTAGTGCGTTAGTCCTTCTAATCGCAACTAATACTTTTTCATCTGCTCAAGTAGATAAGATGACTATTGAATGGGGAGATGATATAGCCGCTAAAAGAAGAGTTGTAAGGGACTTATTTTATACTGGGAATCCTAACGAGTTTTATGCATTGAATAAAAGTATAAGGGCTGTGAAAGGGTCTGCATTTTTGCAACGTTATAAAGATCTTGACTTAGAGCAAGAAGTGGAGTTGGTCCAAGATTATGGTCGTGGAAAGTCATTTCAACAAGATATTATTGAAATAAATAGCAATCTATACGCACTTACTTTCAGAAGAGATAAAGTGAGCGAATCACTTACAGCACAAGGTGTGGATCGAGAGGATTTAACTTTAAGTGGTAGTGAAGAGGTGCTGTACAATGTGAAATTGAGTAAGGGTATTGGAAAAGTGCAAGCTTCTTATTACAGCAATATCTCTAGAGATGAAAGTAAAATGGTATACGTCATTGAGCATCCTGGAGATAAAGATGCAAATGCAATGACTACGGTCAAGTTATTCAATTCGAATTTGGAACTTCTTTGGAAACATAATATTAGCCTAGAATCTACTAAAGAACTAAGTGATATCTATTCAGTTTCCTTGAATGATAATGGGACAGTGTATATTTTGTCACGCACCAGAAAGGCTAAGGCTGAAAGCACTAAAGGTGAGAGAAATTATGAATTTTTTATCACAGTAGTAGATGAAGAAGGAGAAAAGAGCTATTCTAAACTAGACTTAGGTGATTTCTTTGTTTCTTCCCTTAGTTTAAATATTACTTTGAATGGTAACTTGGTTTGCGGTGGGCTTTACAGTGAACAAGGAAAACAAGGTCAAGGAGTTTTTTATACCACTTTGAGCAGTGATAGCTTTAATATTCTGACACAATCCTTCAATGAATTTGATGAAGAATTTCTACTAGATGGTTACAATGAAAAGCAAAAGAAAAAACTCAAAAAACGCCAAGCCAGAGGTAAAGAGCTAGGCCTCCCCAAGCTCAGCTTTAGAAATATTATTGTCAAGGAAGATGGTGGAGCGGTTATGATTGGTGAGTATATTAGAATCTACACCACAACTTATACCGATGCTAATGGCGTTACGAGATCTACAACCCACTATGAGTATGACGATATATATGTGGTAAACATAGACAGTGAAGGAGAAATCATTTGGTCAGAACGAATAGCCAAAACTCAGCACACTACAAATGATGGAGGCTTTTATTCCAGCTTCTTTCTTTTTGTTGGTGAAGAACACCTAAACTTCTTTTTTAATATTTATGAAAAAAAGAATTGGATTCTACACTCAGTGTCTCTTGATGGTTCTGGAAATCAAATCTCCAAAGATTTTGTGTCACATCATAGAAAAGAGAAGCTTAAAATTCGTCCAAAAAGTTGCGAACAAATATCAGATAGTAGTTTTATCCTTTTTGCTCTTGGTAAAAAGAAAAACCGATTTGCAAAAGTTACAATTAAGTAAAGAAACCTTAGTTATTTTCCCACTTATTATTGGAAGTGTCCGTATCAGCAGTTTCCAACTTTGGATCTATTGTTATTGACTTAAGTGGCTTCTCCGTAATCAGTACTTTGCTTACTGTTTCTTCTAATGCCTCATTTTGCATTTTCCATATTTCAGCTGGGATTCGCACTTCTGTATTTGTTCCGTCCTCATATTCCAATCCAAAAATGACCGGCATTACTAAGCCTCCAATCATTTTTAAATCCACCTGATAAAAATATGAATCTTCATTCAACTTATCTTTTCGAGTATCGGTGATATTCTCTTTCAGCATTGAGTATGCTTTTGCAGGATTCTTAGCATTTACAATTGACTGCAAGATTGGATCAAACTCTGCTTTCTTCCCTTGCTTCTTTACCATCTTTCTAGCCTTTTTACTAGAAGTACCTGCTTGAGGCTCTTTGAAATTTACTTTATACTCCTTCACATCTGTGATAGAAACGTCAGTCTG
Organism: Bacteroidia bacterium; assembly: GCA_965655315.1. Taxonomy (GTDB): domain Bacteria; phylum Bacteroidota; class Bacteroidia; order NS11-12g; family UBA9320; genus UBA9320. The sequence continues at coordinate 74,733 of CBFHGJ010000008.1, read as the reverse complement.
ATCTGTAGAATAGAACCATCCTCTCCAAAACCAATCTAAATCAACGGCACTAGCATCTTCCATTGTTCTGAAAAAATCAGCAGGACTTGGGTGTTTAAACATCCATCTATTTGAATACATTTTGAATGCGTGATCAAATAATTCTGGTCCCATAACCGTCTCTCTCAATATATTTAAAGCTGTACATGGCTTACCATATGCATTATTCCCAAACTGGTATATACTTTCCGAATTACTCATAATCGGCGATATGTATCTTTTGTCTCCAGCCATGTAAGGTACTATTTTATGAGCGGGACCTCGTCTACTTGGGAAGGCTTTACCTGTCTCGTCTGTCCACTCCTTTTCTGTGAGATACTGTAAGAACGTATTCAAGCCTTCATCCATCCACGTCCATTGTCTTTCATCAGAGTTGACAATCATAGGAAAGTAATTGTGTCCTACTTCGTGTATGATTACGCCGAGCATTCTATACTTGGTATTGTCTGAATATTTACCTTCTTTATTTGGTCGTCCAAAATTGAAACAAATCATAGGGTACTCCATACCAATAGACTTAGCATGAACCGAATATGCTACTGGATAAGGATAATCAAACGTATGCCTCGAATACACTTCAAGTGTCAAAGCAACAGCCTTGGTGCTATACTTTTCCCACAAAGGATTTCCTTCTTTTGGGTACAATGACATTGCCATAACCACACGGTCACCCATAGGTACTCCTTGAGCATCCCAAATGAATTTTCTACTTGCAGACCAACCAAAGTCTCGTACATTCTCTGCTTTGAAATTCCAAGTTTTTGAATCTGTAGCTCTACTTTTTTCGTTTGTCGTAGCTTCTTCTTGTGTTATTATTAAGACGGGCTCGTCACTTGCACGAGCTTTTTCCAATCTACTTTGTTGTTGAGCAGTTAGTACCTCATTAACATTTTGTATTTCACCAGTGGCTCCTACTACCATATCACTAGGTACTGTTAATTTCACATCATAGTCTCCAAAAGGCAGCGTGAACTCACCTCTACCTAGGAATTGCTTGTTTTGCCATCCAGTTACATCACTATACACTGCCATTCGTGGAAAGAATTGGGCTATAGTATATAAGTAGTTGTCGTCTTCCTTGAAGTATTCATAACCGCTACGACCGCCGATTTCCATTCGATCATTTATATTGTACCACCACTTTATTTTTATCTCAATAGCTTTTCCTGCCTGTAAAGGTTCTTCAAGATCTATCCTCATCATAGTGTGATTGACTTTCACAGAAAAATCATTTCCAGTGGCATCTTTTACATAGTCGATATTAAACCCTCCAGGGAAAGTGTGGAACATATTAAAATACTCATATAGACTAACTCCATCATCCAATTTTCCTTGCTGGATTTTATAGGTCTCAGACTGAGGGCTTCTCATATTCTGTTCTAACTGCACCCATAGGTATTCTAAATTATCTGGAGAAACATTTGTGTAAGTAATAGTTTCTTCACCATAGACTCGCTGGTTTTCATCATCAAGTCGGATATCCATGTCGTAGTCCGCAGTATTCTGCCAATATAAGTGCCCCGGAGCTCCACTGGCTGTTCGATAAACATTTGGAGTTGGTAAATCTGAATCAAGCTGTCTAAACTTATTTAGATTCACATTTAGATTATAGTTGAAGGACTCGGCAGTCTTATTTTTCTGTCCAAACGTGTTGAAAGAAAAAAGGGACACCGTAAAAAGAAATAAAATCGTTTTTCTCATAATTAGAAGCTGCAAATAAAAGGAAAATCACTCTTCCACAGCTTAGTAACTGCTAAGGTCTATATTTGTTTCGAAATGATTTCTTTTTGGTTGCTCCTTATCGCTTTGGTGTCACCGCTGCACGACTTTCATACCTCATGGATGAACATCACCTTTATGGAAGATAAAAAAGAGTTTGAAATCACTTGGCGAACAGATACTGAACACTTGGAATCTGTTCTTTCTAATTTTAGCGGCAGTGAAGTTCGACTAGATGAAGATTCTGTTGAGACTCAGTACTTGAATATTGAAGAATATATTTCTTCTCATTTGAACTTGACTCTTAATAATACGCAAACTGATATATCAGTACAGATTGTTGAAGTAAACTTTGCTGAGACTATAGTGCATTTTGAACCTCTCCCGTTTAGGAAAAAGCTGAAATCACTTACTATACAGAATACCACGTTAGTCCATCGTTTTCCAAATCAAAAAAACATGCACCAATTGAATTATTGTGGTGAAAAAAGTAGCTTACTGCTATCTCAAAAGAAGACCATTGGGTCCATTCTTACTGCACGTTAATTTCTGGCAATTTCCGTTCAACGTCAAAAATCTACAACTAAACGCTAAATCTGCTGGCAATAGCGGTTTACTCCTATAAAGCAATACTCTTCGTAGTAATCTTGTGGTCCACTACTTTTAAAGATATGAAGAAATACTACTACTTATGTTTCATTTTAACCGGAATGCTCTTATCAGTATCCATCATCGGAAAAGCACAATGTGTCGACCCGAACAAGTACGCTGATAATTGTGATTTTGATGGTGACGGAGTTCTAAACCTAGCCGACCTAGATGATGATAATGATGGAATCTTAGACCTAACTGAAGTACCATTTCTATGAGTGATTATGCCTTATCATTTACTAACGTAAGTGAACTAAAAAACCTTCAAATAATAGCTTCGAATGGAGAGATTGTACTTGAAATTGAAGATATAAAAGAATACAAATTGAAACTGAAAGTTGCTGATCTTCCAAGTGGGATCTATTATGTAAAAGGTATAGACACAATAGGCAATATGCACTTAGTTAAATTCATGAAATAAGAAATTAAGGTACATAATTTAGTTAGAAGGGGTTTGCACATGAGTGTAAACCCCTTTCTTTTTAGATTAAATTCGCAGCAATGTCATTCAAACTTAAATCGTCATTTAAACCTACTGGAGATCAACCTAACGCAATAAAACAATTAGTAGGAGGAGTAGATGATGGATTACCAGCACAAACCTTATTAGGCGTCACAGGTTCAGGTAAGACATTTACAATGGCAAATGTGATTCAGCAGGTTCAGAAACCTACACTAATCATAAGCCATAATAAGACTTTGGTAGCACAGCTTTATGGGGAATTCAAGCACTTCTTTCCAGAAAACTCTGTTCAATACTTCGTATCTTACTACGACTATTACCAGCCAGAAGCATTTATACCTACTACCAATACATACATTGAAAAAGATCTAAATATAAATGAGGAAATTGAGAAAATGCGACTTCAAACTTCCTCCGCTCTACTGAGTGGAAGACGTGATGTAATCGTGGTAGCTTCAGTAAGTTGTATCTATGGTGCGGGGAACCCCAATGATTATGAAGACAGTATCATTCGTCTATCAGTGGGTCAGAAAGTAGGTAGAAACTCACTGCTTCAAGCCTTGGTCAATAGTTTATACTCCAGAACCACGGCAGATTTTAGAAGGGGTACATTTCGTGTCAAAGGAGATACTGTAGATATTTATTTAGCTTATGATGATATCGCACTTAGAGTAGGATTCTTTGATGATGAAATAGAAGACTTAGAAACAATAGACCCAGGAACGGGTCAACGCATCGAGACCATGGAAAATGCAGCTGTTTTCCCTGCTCAACTTTTTGTTACTCCAAAGCAAAGACTAAATAATGCTATACGCCATATACAGGATGATATGGTGAAGCAAGTAGACTACTTTAGAGAAATCGGTAAACCTCTAGAAGCAAAACGATTACAAGAACGAACTGAATTTGATATGGAAATGATGAGAGAGCTTGGGTACTGCAGCGGCATTGAAAACTACAGTAGGTATATGGATGGCCGTAAACCTGGAGAACGCCCTTTTTGCTTACTAGATTATTTCCCTGAAGACTATCTTACCATAGTAGATGAAAGCCATGTAACACTTCCTCAGGTTAGAGCAATGTATGGCGGAGATCGAAGCAGAAAGGTAAATCTAGTCGATTATGGATTTAGACTTCCTGCAGCACTGGATAATCGACCACTCAAGTTTGAAGAGTTTACGAAAGCTACAAATCAAGTGGTCTATGTGAGTGCTACACCAGCCGATTATGAGATAACGGATAGTGAAGGTGTTATTGTGGAGCAAGTTATTCGTCCTACTGGTCTATTAGACCCAGTAATTGAAGTAAAGCCGTGTACCAACCAAGTGGACGATTTGCTTGAACAAATAGATGAACGTGTGAAGATGGGTGACAGAATACTAGTCACCACGTTGACTAAAAGAATGGCTGAAGAGTTGGATAAATATGTTCGAAATCTAGGGATTTCTGCAACCTATATTCACTCGGAAGTAAAAACCTTGGATCGAGTAGAGATTTTGGATAGACTAAGGGCCGGCGATATTGATGTACTTATAGGCGTAAACTTGCTTAGAGAAGGACTTGATCTACCTGAGGTGAGTTTAGTAGCTATTTTAGATGCAGATAAAGAAGGATTCTTGCGTAGTGAGCGAAGCTTGGTACAAACCGTAGGTAGAGCCGCTCGAAATGTAAACGGTAAAGTGATTATGTATGCTAATAAAATTACAGATAGTATGCGTAAGACAATAGATGAAACTGAACGCAGACGGTTAGTTCAAATGAAGTACAATGAGGAACATGGGATTAATCCTGAAACTATCATACGCAGCAAAGCTTCAGTCTTTGAAAAAAGAGAGACTTCTCACTTAGAAATAGTGACTAATCCATATGGTACAGAGGATACTCAGTTCAATATAGCTGCGGATCCAGTGACGGAATATATGAGTAAGGATGGCGTTAAAAAAGCTATAGAAAATACCAAAGCTCAAATGCTCAGAGCAGCAAAAGAAATGGACTTTATGGAGGCAGCAAGGCTCAGAGATGAGATGAATACTTTAGAAGATAAACTCAAAGGAATGCAGATATAGGTTTAAAATCAACCTTTTACTATCCAATAATCCGTTTACTTTATATCTAATGAAAGTTTACTACTTTATTGGACTGATACTTTTAGCTTCTTGTATACCAACTAGAACTATTTCTTGGACCACAGGTGAAACTGCTGCAGAAATAAGACTTCCTGAGCAAGCAAAATCTTTAGTAATTCTGAACAGAATTAGACTTGCTTATCCTTATAATCAAATCAATAGCACTATACTCAATCCTAATAACCCAAGCATTCTGAATAGCACCCTGAACGGCTTACGCTCACAGATTTTGTCACAAGGTCGACTAAATGTAACTGGTACTTATACAAACTATCAGCATACAGATTATGGCAATTTTCCAAGGCTACTCACTCCATTAGAGGTTAAATCTGTGGCAGCAGGAAATGATTTGGTTTTGTCGCTTGAGATGATGGACCAATCGATTTCAGACAGCTACAGTATTGACATTGGAAGACAAGATTTAGGAAATAACGCATACCGAGAAGTAGATATGTTCATTGGTAGACGGAGTATTCCTCTTTATATAGGATGGAGACTTTACAATAGCAGAACAGGAGAATTGATAGACGAGTGGCAGAAGGAGGAGGACTATTTCAACGAGGCAGAATCCTTTCAACGTGTCAGAATAACAAATCTGTTAAATACCAATTACGTTAATAAGCTCAATTCTCTTGGGAATAAATTTGGTAGACTTTACGGAATGCGAATTTCACCAATAGTACATCATCGATCAATGAATATATATACAGGTGGGAATCTAGCTTTGATTAATGGAGCAAATGCTGCCTTTGCTGACAATTGGCAAGCAGCACTAGAAATATGGAATCAAGATTAAAACAGCGAAGAAAGAGCAAAGAAAAAAGCAATGCTCTATCATAATCTAGCCATCTATACTGAGCGAATGAATAATAATAATCAAGCTCGAAATTATGCTAGAAAGGCAGTAGACCTGCACCCACTAGGGGTGAAAACTCAAAGTAAAGTGGGATTCTAAATTTAATCAGTGACTATGAGAAAATAATCACTCGGTCATTGTATGGCAATATTAATGCAAGCAGGAATTCTGCTTAAAATAAAAAGGAGGCTTGCGAATGCAAGCCTCCTTTCATATATCAACTAGCATACTAGCCAATCAAGAAACTAGCCTAAGCCATTCCGCCTACTCCGCTTCTATGACTGGTATCCCCAGTATCTACTAAATCTGTAAGACTCATTTCTAGAGCTTTTCTGCTCAGACCAGTAGTCCTTGGATTGAACTGATGAAGGCGTCTCATCATATTTCCTATGATTTCAGAGGAATCTTTCAATATTGCAACATCATCAACTTCCCCTTTTTCACTCATCAAGAATCCGAACGTACGTGCCATTCCACAATTGGCAATGAAATCTGGTACTACAGCAATATTAGCATCTGCATACATAGATATTTCTCCCATGAAAATCTCAGGATCTGCAAACGGTACATTTGCTCCGCAACTAATTACTTCACACTGTCCATCAATCAAACTTGTTACTTGATCTTTAGTCACTAGTCTGCTTCCTGCTCCTGGGATGAATATCTCAGCTCCCAAATCCCAAATTTGCGAGTTCACATCAGTAAAAGACATAAATCCAAGAAGTTCAGCATTTAGTTTGTTCCCATTTCGATTTACAAACATAGACGTCACCTCCTCGAGAGTGAAACCCTCCTTATTTATCAGTCCCCCGTCTTTATCTATTATACCAACTATTTTCACTCCGTGCTTTGCAAGATAAAAGGCAGCTGCTCCACTCACGTTACCCCAACCTTGTATGATTGCAGTTTTATGGTTCATAGTGCCACCCCAGAGTTCGTAGAAATGTCGAACTCCTTCGCTTACTCCCCAACCAGTAATCATATCAGAAACGTTGTATTTCTTTGTGACATCAGGAGTAAATCGCTCATCTACAATTGGTAATAATACCCCACTCTGCAGTCTAGTTATGGCTTGTAACTTATCTACTTTACTATAGTTTTTGTAGTAGCCCTGTACTACACCTTCTTGTGGGTGAAGCACACCTAAGTCCGCAGTATATGGAATTACTTCTCCATATTGATCTACGTTCATATCTCCACCGGTTCCGTAATAGTTTCGCAGCATAGGCATTACCGCAGCATACCACCTTCTGAGTACACCCTCTTTACGCAGGTCAGATGGGTCAAAGTTGATACCAGATTTAGCTCCACCTATAGGCGGTCCTGCAACTGTAAATTTAACTTCCATGGTTTTGGCAAGAGATTCCACTTCACGCTTGTCTAAGCCTTTACGCATGCGGGTTCCTCCCCCAGCAGCACCATTTCTAAGTGAGTTTATTACTACCCATCCTTCTGCTTCTGTCTCTGAGTCCTTCCACTCAAATACAATCTCAGGACGCTTATTCTCAAATTTCTTTAAAAGTTCTTCCATTATACTAGTTTGCTAAAATCGCCATATAAACTACCAGAAACTGTATCTTCTGATGCTCCCGTTGCTGATTTGTGAACATTCGTTTTATTCTGTACTCTAAGTATACCCAATAGAGCAAAGGCCAATGCTTCCTTATAGTTTACCATATTTTCATCTGGAACTACAACTTCAGCGTCTGTATGCGAAGTAATATGAGAGATTAAAGTCTTATTAAATGCACCTCCTCCAGTTATAAATACTCGTTTACCGCTTGCATCTCCGCTACATAAATCTTCTATATTATTTCCTATCTGCTGAGCTATATGATCTACAAGAGTTTTCATTTTATCCTCTTTTTTGGCTACACTATTTCTCACGTGGCTCCAAAAACTTGCACTTATCCATTCTCTTCCGAGTGACTTTGGTGGTTCATAAGTGTAATAGTCAATCTCGTTCAAATCAGTAAGAAGATCGTAATCAATTGCACCTTTTTCAGCTATTTCCCCATCTTCATCATATTCCTGACCAAATTCACGTGCAATTCTATTGAGTATGATATTACAAGGAGCTACATCATAGGCAACTCGTGTACCGTTTATATCAGCTGAGATATTTGCAAAACCACCTAAGTTGAGACATAAAGCAAACTCTCCAAACATCATTTGATCAGCTATCCCAACAAGAGGAGCACCTTCTCCACCTAGTATTACGTCTAGTGCTCTGAAATTTGTAACAGTAGGTATACCTGTATATCCATAAATACTATTGCCATCTCCCACCTGTACCGTGATATTATTCTCCGGCTGGTGAAATACTGTATGTCCATGGGAAGCTATTAGATCTGCTTCAAGACTATTCTCTGTCAAAAACGCTTTAACGTGCTCTCCTATAAATTGCCCGTAAAATCTATCTGTTTTATGAAAAATAATAGAATTTTGGTGTCTCAGTTTTGAAAGACGCAGCCTCCATTTTTCGCCATAATTCACCGTTGTACCAGCATTTATCTGGTATCCCCATTTCCCTTCACTTACCTCTTCCAAGGTTACGTGAGCTATATCTAGACCGTCCATTGAGGTACCAGACATTACTCCGACTATATTATACTTTCTCATTCGTTAAAAAATTAATTGTTTGCAATGTTTACCTAAAACTCCCTCCCCTCTAATACTATATTAGATTCCGTAGGCAAATTTAGAAATATATACCACTTGTCCAAAAAGCGACACCGGTCTTAAAATAGATGACAGCAAATGGAAATACTGAGCCTAATTCCAATAAAAATTTGAATTACTTTTGAATCTGAACATGAGGCTGATCGTTGTATTTTACTTCGCCCTTTTTACGACTAATATATTTGGTCAATACTATATTGGCTCTGAAACCAGAATCAAAAGATTTGGTGTTAGTCCAGAATTCCTGTTATCCACCCCTTCAGGGGAATATGTTTCGGATATTGGTTTCGGACTATCTGGATTTTTGAATACTATCGTTCAAGAAAAATATCTCCTTGACGTAAATATAGGAGGTAATTTTCTTCGCTATCAAAGAGAGAACCCTCTGAACCAATTCACTCAAATCAATGGATTCTTAAGTTTTGGTTCAAGGATAAAAATCCCTGAATTGCAAAATGCAAGTTTTGTACTCCAATACAAACAGAATATGCTACTGTCACATAAACCAAATATATTAGATGCAGGTTCTATGCTCATTCAAGGAGAAAACCTAGTTGGAGATATGAATAACCCATTCCCCGCAGGAATCTATGCAGGAATTGACTTCAACTCCGAACAAAAATCTTCCCTTGAAATTGGATATGAGTATATACTAAATAATAAAGATGCTGGTCCATTCTTTGATGGGGGACTTCATAATATTAGGTTTAAATACAACATCAGTTTTTTAGAAAAGAAGGAAAAAACATATGCTGATTACGCGTTTGAAACTATGCGAAATCTTGCTTACGACACATTATACTTCGTAAATAAATCGTGTCCCACTGATTTTAACGACGCTGAACTAGAAATACTGCTTAGGAGTAATTATACCTACTCTGCATTTAAAGTCATAAAGGCAGAGGAGATGGAAAAAGTTCAAAAACAGAAAAATATATTGCTTTTTGCTCTTATCGGAACCCACTACGCAAGCACTGGTGACCCTGAGTCTGTTGGTATATTTTTACTTGATAATAAATTAATGAATGTAGAATATCCTTATCCATATGCTACGAATCCTAAATCTATATTTGAAGGGGCAGACACAGACGTTTCAAAAAACTGTATCGGCAGTACCTATTCTGCGGCTGCTTTGATTAAAGTGTTTGACAACCGAATGTTCCAACGAGCAGGATTATAGTTAGAATTCAAGAATCATTTTTAAAACTGTCATTACCTTTGCAACCCATGAAAAATATAGTCCTATCCTTTTTTCTTTCTTTTCCTGTTATAGTTAACGCGCAACACATACATTCTCCTATGCAAAACGAGCTAGATAGCGTATCCTACTCAGTAGGTATGAATATCGCCAACAGCCTAAAAAATGGGGGAATAGATTCTATGAACTACACCTTATTCATAGAAGCGGTGAAAGATGTATTGGAATATAATCATGTAAAAATGGATGCAGCCATATCTCAGGAGATAGTAAATGGGTATGTAAAAAAAGCTCAAGCGGCTAAAGTAGCTGAAGCCAGTGCAGATGGTATTGCGTTCTTGTCAGAAAACGCTACAAAAGCTGGAGTAAAGTCAACTCCTAGCGGACTCCAATACAAGATTATAAAGCAGGGTACGGGAGCTATACCAGTAGACGGTCAAAAAGTAAAAACGCATTATCAAGGAACTCTTATAAATGGTAAGAAATTCGACAGTAGCTACGACCGAGGTCAACCAGCTACTTTCGGAGTAAATCAGGTAATAGCTGGCTGGACAGAAGCATTGAAGCTGATGCCAGTAGGCAGCAAATGGGAGCTATACATCCCTCAAGAATTAGCCTATGGGGCTAGAGGTGCTGGAGCCAACATCCCCCCTTATGCTGCTCTTATTTTTACGATTGAACTATTAGAAATAGTCCAATAAGTCAAACCATACAGAGTTTTTAGGCATACGACATTAGTCGTATTTTCATCTACGCCTTTCGGCTCGCTCTCTTCATTAACTATAACTTAAAACTGAAATTTTTATACTTTGTCAATTCGAGTGATTTTGTGCACCTCTCGATACTTTTAGCAGATTGCGAAAAACTCGAAATGACAAAATTGTATCGAGAAACAACAGATACCTACTTAAAAGCAGTATTTATTTTCTTCGATAAGCTTACCTGCTATCTGTTTTCTCAATGCTATAATATTGATCATAGGATACTTTGTGAATCGCTTCACTCCCATATGCATCATTACTAGCATATCATCCTTAGCAAACCCAGCTATGGCGTGCTTCCCGGCTAGATAGGTACGCTCCATTGCATCGTGCACGTAGCATTTGGTCATTGCTATTTGATGAGCTGTAGCTTCTTCTCCTTGCTGTGCTATAAGTTTTTCTGTTCTAAGCACTGTGCTCTCTGCAGTAAAGACATCAATGGCCATATCCGCCAAATTAATAAGAATCTCTTGCTGCTTCTCCAACTCCATCATGTATTTCTGAGCTGCAGCACCTGCAGCCATTAGTATTGCCTTCTTTGCTTGACGAACAGCTTTCTTTTCCTCGTATAAAGCACTACCATCTCCTTCATCACCAAAGTCCGGGATTTCCATCAATTCTTCTTGAATTTTCATTGCCGGACCCATCAAATCTAATTCACCTTTAAGAGCCTTTTTCATCATCTGACCAACAGCGAGCATACGATTGATTTCATTCGTACCTTCGAAAATTCTATTGATTCTAGCATCTCGATACATACTAGCCACAGGGAATTCTTCACTGTATCCTGTACCTCCAAAAATCTGAACTGCCTCATCAACTACATAGTCCAACGTTTCTGAACCTAATACTTTAAGTATGGCACACTCAATATTATACTCTTCTGCCGCGATTAATTTACCCTCTACTTTTGTTTTGCCTTCTTCTACTAAATCCGCAATTTTGTCTTGAATTAGGTCCGATACCCTGTAGGTAGCACTATCTGTAGCATAAGTTCTTATTGCCATCTCCGCTAGTTTATGCTGTATAGCTCCAAAACTGCTTATTGGCACTCTAAATTGGTGCCGCTCGTTGGCATAGTTCGTTGCTACATCGATGCTTTTTTTACTTCCACCCATTACCATAGCACACAGTTTGTACCTTCCTATGTTAAGTACATTAAAGGCAATTTTATGTCCTTTCCCGATCTCACCTAGAAGATTATCTTTTGGTACACGAACGTCTTCTAAAAAGACTTGTCTTGTGCTACTTCCTTTAATTCCAAGTTTCACCTCTTCGTCTCCAAGACTTAATCCGGGTGTACCTTTCTCTACCAAAAATCCTGTGAATTTATCTCCATCTACCTGAGCAAATACTGTGAATAAATCTGCAAAACCAGCGTTTGTAATCCACATTTTTCCTCCGTTAATGACCCACTCATCACCATCCAAAACTGCCTTAGTTTTTGCTGCAAGAGCATCACTACCACTATCGGGTTCTGTAAGACAGTACGCAGCCTTAATACTGCCATCCCCTAAGCCTGGAAGGTACTTTTTCTTTTGTTCTTCTGTACCATAATACAATATAGGAAGTGTACCTATTCCCATATGTGCAGCAAGAGCCACACTAAAACTCTGGCTCTTTCCTAGTTCTTCACTGAGGACAGTTTCGGTATTGAAATCTACAGACATACCACCATACTCTTCTGGTAGAGCAGCTCCAAGCATGCCTAATGCTGAAGCTTTTTCCATTAGTTCCGGGATTAGATGAGGATTCTCAGACTGTTTATCGATTTTCTCACGCAAAGGATTTACTTCTTTTTCCAAAAAGTCTTGCGTCATTTCTCGAAACATCTTCTGTTCCTCATTTATCTCTTCTGGGATAAATGTGCTATTTGCGTCTTGTTCCTTAATCAGGAATTCTCCTCCTTTTAAATTATTCTTACTCATTTTTTATCCTTTATAATCTTTCTAAAATTGCTGCTATTCCTTGTCCTCCTCCAATACAAGCGGTAACCATCCCGTATTTCTGATTTCTAAGTTTCATTTCTTCTAATATCTGCACTGTAAGTTTTGCTCCTGTGCACCCTAGTGGGTGACCTAAACTTATGGCTCCACCATTTACATTCACAATGTCTGGATTCAAGTCTAACCCTCGCATTACGGCCAAACTTTGGGATGCAAATGCCTCGTTCAACTCAATTTGATCTATATCACTAAGTTTCAACCCAGCTTTACTCAAGGCTTTAGGAACTGCTCCCATAGGACCTATTCCCATATAACGTGGACTTACACCCACAGAAACGCTACTTACTAGTCTGGCTTTAGGCTCTAGACCGAGATCCTTTACCATTTTTTCACTCATCACTAGTACAAAACTGGCACCATCGCTAGTCTGTGAACTATTTCCTGCGGTCACAGATCCTCCATTTTTGAAAGCTGGTCTCAGTCGTGCTAGTGCTTCTAGTGTAGTATCTGCTCTGGGACCTTCATCTGTATCAACTACATAACTAGACTTTACTCTTTTATTAGTCTTAGGATCAAAATCGACTTGCTCGACCTCGAAAGGGACTATCTGATTTTTAAACTTATCTTCAGCAAGAGCTTTTAATGCTTTTTGGTGCGAACCGAGTGCAAATGCATCTTGATCTTCTCGACTGATTTCGTACTTAGTAGCTACCTCTTCTGCAGTTAGTCCCATACCTAGGAAGTAATCTGGATGCTCTGCAGCAATAGTATAGTTTGGTACGGTTTTATAACCCACAGTAGGGACTAAACTCATACTCTCAGTTCCTCCTGCTATAAGACAATCTGCTAATCCAGCTTTAATCTTGGCTACAGCCATAGAGATGGTCTCTATTCCACTGCCACAATATCTGTTTACTGAGACGCCAGGAACTTCTAGAGGCAGTTTACTTCTTACACCAACCCATCTGCCCATTTGTAATCCCTGCTCAGCTTCTGGTACCGCATTACCTACTATAATATCCTCTACCGTACTTGGATCAAATCCTGGAGTGTTATCAATTAAGTGGTCGATTACTGCTGCTCCTAGATCCACTGGACTGGTAAACCTAAATCCTCCACGATTTGCTTTACCTACTGCCGTTCTATACCCATTTACTATATATGCTTCTGCCATTTTTTTAATTTCTAAGTGGTTTACCTGTTTTTAAAATGTGCTGTATTCTTTCTAATGTTTTTCTTTCACCTAAGAGACTTAAAAACGCTTCTCTTTCTAGGTTTAATAAGTACTGTTCCGTAACTTTAGTTGGTTGAGTTAGATCTCCCCCAGCCATTACAAAAGCCAACTTTCTACCAATAAGCATGTCATGCTCGCTAGCATATGCACTAATTCCAAAGGCTTCAACTCCGGAGTACAATGCTCCAAGAGCTGTTCTACCTAAGACCAAAATATCATCTCTTTGTGGTTTTTGAACGTAGCCATCATTGTGCAGTTCAATAACTTTTCGTTTCGCTTCTGATAAAACCCTTGATCCATTGACCACCACTTCATCTTTGTCGTGGTGCATCACTCCTATTTCGAAAGCTTCGTGTCCAGATGTAGCAACTTTTGCCGTAGCTATCGTCTGAAAGCGTTCTATTAATGTAGGTAGTTGTGGGTCACCAGTATAGAAGCTATCATTAGCACGAACCACAAATTCTTTGGTTCCTCCGCCACCAGGGATCAATCCAGCACCAGCTTCTACCAGACCGATATAAGTCTCTGCCGAAGCTACTGCCGCATCTGAATGTAGTGTCATTTCACAACCGCCGCCTAGCGTCAATCCGTGTGGAGCCATAACTACAGGAACGCCACTATATCTTAGTCGCATTACAGTATTCTGGAAGTATTTGATAGCCATATTCAATTCATCAAACTCCTGTTCTATCGCTAGCATTAACATCATTGCTAAGTTGGCTCCAGCTGAAAAGTTAGGCGCGTCATTTCCTATGACCAATCCCTTCCATCCTTGTGTTTCTGCTATTTCAATTGACTTATTAATTGCAGACAATGTTCCGCTGCCTATAGCATTCATTTTTGAATGAAACTCGAGGCATAAAACACCATCTCCAATATCGTGTAGTGTTGCTTCTTTGTTTTTATAAACTGGTTCTGGAGATCTAAAATTATCTAACACAACAAATGCTTCTGTACCAGGTACAACCTCATACTCACCTTTGGATATATTGTAATATTTTCGAGCTCCACCCTCAGATTTGTAGAAAAATGAATTGCCTTTTGATTTAAAATCAGTAATCCATTGTGGCACTGAATACCCTGCTTTTTCAATGTTAGAGAGTACCTTATCAAATCCTATCAAATCCCAAGTTTCAAAAGGACCAACATCCCAACCGAAACCAGCTCTTAGTGCATCATCTATTTGATATAAGTCATCTGCTATTTCAGGAATTCTATTAGATGAATAAGCTAAAATAGCTGTAGTCACATCTTGATAGAAATCTGAAGCTTGGTCTCCTCCATCATAAAGAATTCCAAGTTTGCTTATTAATCTATTGGCCTTTCTAGCCTTGCCAATACTATCAAACCTTGGTTTCTCTTTTGGTTTGTACTCAAGAGAATTAAGATCTAAAGCCTCAATTACTCTTTTGCCATTAGCATCCTTTGACTTCTTATAAAACCCTTGCTTTGTTTTATCCCCAAGCCAATTGTTCTCTAACATTTTTTCTAAAAACGTAGGGATTGCAAACCAATCCTTCATTTCATCCTTAGGACAATTCTGACCTACTCCATTGGCTACCTTAACCAATGTGTCAAGCCCAACTAAGTCAGATGTCCTGAAAGTTGCTGACTTTGGTCTTCCAGAAATAGGTCCAGTTACAGAATCCACTGCTTCCACACTTAAACCGTGCTTTTGCATCATTTTGAATATTGCCATGATGCTAAATACCCCAATTCTATTTGCAATAAAGGCTGGAGTGTCTTTCGCCTTTACAGTAGTTTTACCTAAATAAAGATCTCCATAATTTAAGAAAAAGTCTACAATCTCTGGGCTAGTCTTTGTAGAAGGAATAATTTCCAGAAGCTTCAAATACCTTGGAGGATTAAAGAAGTGTGTTCCGCAAAAATGAGCAGCAAAATCTTCACTTCGGCCTTTCAACATCATCTCGATTGGAATACCAGATGTGTTACTTGTGATTAATGTTCCAAGCTTTCGATGCTCCTCTACTTTATCAAAAAGTTCAATTTTAAGGTCTAATCGTTCTATGATAACCTCTATTATCCAATCAGCATCTTTTATTTTATGAAGATCATCGTCAAAATTTCCAGTCTTAATTCGGCTTGAAAACTTCTTACTGTAGATAGGACTTGGATTACTTTTTAATGCAGACTTCAAAGCTCCTGTTGCTATTTTGGCATCTATTCCCTGTTCACTCTCCTTCGAGTTTGGAAAGTTCTTCAAGTCTAATAGTAAAACATCAAGTCCGATATTA
The DNA here is from genome assembly GCA_965655315.1 of Bacteroidia bacterium. Lineage (GTDB taxonomy): Bacteria > Bacteroidota > Bacteroidia > NS11-12g > UBA9320 > UBA9320. The sequence goes on along the minus strand of CBFHGJ010000008.1, from coordinate 58,803 downwards.
GCAAAATGGCAAGCAATTCTGCTTCCCATTACTCCAGAACCCAACACTGCTACTTTTTTTATATGTCTTGTACTCATCTAGTTTACTAGTTTTTGTGTTTCTAATTTTTTAAATTCAGCTAACATTTTTTTATTCGTTCTACTTAAGTAAGCAGCATCATCTAATAACTTCATAAGAATTACCGAACCTTCTATTTCGGCAACAACTATTTCGGCTTTCACTTTAGCTTCCGATTTATCCATTACAGTCGAAAAAAGGTTGTGCATTGCTTTTAGCCATTCAGCAAAAAACTCTTGAATTACCTTAGCAAAAGCTGGAACAGTATTTTTAGTTTCTAATCCAATATTGACAAAGAAGTCTCCGCCTTCCTCAAACATAAATACTTCCTCAGCTTTAGCAGCCAATAACGAAAGCCTCTCAAATGCTGAAATGCTCGAATCATAGGCAATCGCAAATATTCTTTTTGTATAATGCTCCTTTAAAGAATGAAGTACTTCAAGCATCAATGCTTCTTTACTTTCGATATAATGATAGAAGCTCCCTTTTAACAAGCCGTTTGCAGATGCTAAATCCTGCATAGATGTGCCATTATACCCTTTTGTCTTAAATACTGACAGGGAATTTTGTATAAGCGTTTTTCTATCTATTTTAGGCTTTGCCACAGTTTGCTTACTTACAAAGTTAGGTAAAATGATTTATTAAACAAACGGTTGGTAGATTAATTTTTTTGGTCATATCATCATGCTATCATACGTCTATCACGCAACACCATTTAATGATAGTTTTAGTTAATCAACTTTCTTACTTTTGCACCCTCTAAAACTAGAAAATTATGGCATATTTTTTTACATCAGAATCAGTATCAGAAGGTCATCCAGACAAAGTAGCAGATCAAATATCAGATGCTCTTATTGATCACTTCTTAGCATTTGACCCCAGCAGCAAGGTTGCTTGCGAAACGCTTGTTACCACAGGTCAAGTAGTTTTAGCTGGAGAAGTTAAAAGCACAACTTATTTAGATGTACAGAAAATTGCTCGTGAGACAATCAACAAAATCGGGTATACCAAAGGTGAATATATGTTCGACGGCAACAGCTGTGGTGTACTAAGTGCAATTCATGAGCAATCACCAGATATTAATCAAGGAGTGGAGCGTGTAAACCCTGAAGACCAAGGAGCAGGAGACCAAGGAATGATGTTTGGATACGCGACCAATGAAACTGAAAGCTATATGCCTTTGGCTCTGGAACTATCTCACATGTTGCTTAAAGAGCTAGCAGAGCTAAGAAGAGAAAATTCAGAAATTACTTACTTGAGACCTGACAGCAAGTCTCAAGTAACTATAAAGTATGATGATAACAACAAACCAATTGCCATAGATGCTATTGTTGTTTCTACTCAACACGATGATTTTGATACTGAGCAAGCAATGCTTGACAAAATCAATGCTGATGTTAAAAATATTTTGGTGCCTAGAGTGAAAAAACTTCTACCTGCTGAGACACAGGCACTTTTTACTGATGATATAAAATATCACATCAACCCAACTGGTATTTTTGTTATCGGAGGACCACACGGAGATACAGGTCTTACTGGTCGTAAGATCATTGTCGATACTTATGGTGGTAAAGGTGCACATGGTGGTGGTGCTTTCTCTGGAAAAGATCCAAGTAAGGTAGATAGAAGTGCAGCTTATGCAACTAGACATATTGCAAAAAATTTAGTAGCTGCTGGAATTTGTAATGAAGTGCTAGTTCAGGTTGCTTATGCAATTGGTGTAGCTGAACCAATGGGCCTTTATGTGAACACTTATGGAACTTCTAAAGTTGATCAAACAGATGGTGAAATTGCTGATATCTTACTGAAAATGGAAAAGTTCGACATGCGTCCATACTTTGTAGAACAACGTTTCAACCTAAGATCTCCAATTTATTCTGAATCTGCAGCCTACGGACATATGGGCAGAACTACCAAAACCGTTACAAAAACATTTGTAGATGGTGGTGGAAATCAAAAAGAGGTAACAGTAAAGCTTTTCCCTTGGGAGGAACTAAACGGTGTAGATGACCTAAGAGCTACATTCAAGTTATAGGTTAAACTCAGCACTTTTTTATCGCTACTCATACACTTTCTTGGTCAATACAACAATTGCTGAGAAATACCGTTGATTGTACTTGAAATAGGTTTCATACCTTTGCTTATTAGAATTACACTATGTGCGGAATAGTAGCTTACTACGGGCCAGATCAGGCCTATGAATTCTTGATAAAAGGTCTACAGAGATTAGAGTATAGGGGTTACGATAGTGCAGGTATTGCACTGCTAAACGACAACCTTAAAATATACAAAACAAAAGGAAAGGTTTCTGATTTACAAGATATTGCAGGTGATCAAGATATCGTCGGAAATAGAGGCATAGGACATACCCGCTGGGCTACTCATGGAGAGCCAAACACGGCAAATGCACACCCCCATTTATCTCAAAGTGGAGATATCGCTTTGATACACAATGGTATCATTGAAAACTATGCTACTCTGAAAAAAGTACTAATAGAAAGAGGCCATACGTTTTCAAGTGATACGGACACAGAGGTTCTTACGCACCTCATCGAAGAAATAAAAGAGCAAGAAGGCGTCGATCTTCTAGAAGCTGTTCGTCTTGCATTAAATGAAGTAGTTGGTGCTTATGCGATAGTAATTCTAAGTAAAAATGACCCAAACACACTAATAGCTGCAAGAAAAGGAAGTCCGCTAGTTGTAGGAATAAGTGAGACCGAAGGGGAGTACTATTTGGCTAGCGATGCGACTCCTATAGTAGAATATACTAAGGATGTTACATACCTAGACGACAACGAAATAGTAGCTATAAGAGATGGTCAAATGACTATCAAAACTATAGATAACGTTGAAAAATCACCGTTCATTCAAAAATTAGAAATTAGCCTAGACGCATTGGAAAAAGGTGGATATGAGCACTTTATGCTTAAAGAAATCTTCGAACAACCTAAGTCTATTTATGATTCTATGCGGGGGAGATTCGACCCTCAAAATCTAACTTTTGCTATGCGTAGTCTAGAAGAGTATGCTTCAAAAATTAAGAATTTAGATAGAATCATTATCGTTGCTTGCGGAACTTCTTGGCATGCTGGCTTAGTTGGTGAATACCTAATAGAAGAGTTTGGGAGAATACCAGTAGAAGTAGAGTATGCTTCAGAATTTAGGTATAGAAACCCTGTCATAACAGAAGATGACTTAATCATAGCAATTTCTCAAAGTGGCGAAACTGCAGATACACTTGCAGCACTTAAAATGGCAAAAGAGAAAGGGGCTACTATCTACGGTATATGTAATGTAGTTGGAAGCAGTATACCTAGAATAACTCACGCTGGAGCATACACCCATGCTGGTCCCGAAATTGGTGTGGCCTCCACTAAGGCATTTACTGCTCAAGTGACAGTCTTGACCCTACTCGCACTTGGCATTGCGGAAATTCGTGGTAAAATAGCTCGCAAGAGGTTGCGTGAGATGTTTGCAGAACTGAATACAATCCCTGATAAGGTTAGAGATCTATTAGAATCTTGTAACCAGAAGTGCGAAGAAATAGCGGCTATATACAAAGATGCACCGAACTGTTTATACCTTGGTAGAGGTTATAATTTCCCAGTAGCTCTAGAAGGTGCACTTAAACTTAAGGAGATTTCATATATACACGCGGAGGGTTATCCAGCTGCAGAAATGAAGCACGGACCTATAGCTTTAATTGATGAGGAAATGCCTGTTATAGTAATAGCTACCAAACGCAATTACTACGAAAAGGTGCTTTCAAATATTCAAGAAGTAAAAGCAAGAAAAGGGAAAATAATCGCGATAGTGACTGAAGGAGATGAAAAAGTAGCTGAAATAGCAGACCACTACATCGAAATACCAGACACAGAGGATTCACTAACCCCAATTCTTGCTACCATACCCCTTCAGTTGCTATCTTACTATATTGCAGTAATGAGAAACTGCAACGTAGATCAACCTCGTAATTTGGCAAAATCTGTTACAGTGGAGTAGATAGTAGTACACTATTTCATACACCATTCATAGTGTTATTATTACACTATGAAACCTTTGAAACTCCCTATTAGAGAGGTTCTTGTATTGCTTCATTTTTTTCGGTATTTAATTTGAAATATCATTTCTAAATAAACAGAAAGGAGAAATGATATGAAAAAAACAGTTACACTTTTAGCCGTGCTAATGTTAGCACTTGCTATGGATGCAATTGCGTCCAAATTAATCCTAAGGATTCCCTCAAATCAAGCTAGATTGACCATCAATGGCCAGCGTTATGCTACCAATAATGGAGAGTTTATAATCCATTCATTAAGGCAAGGAAGGCATTTCATCCAAGTGTCTACTAGTCAACGAGGAAGGGTTCATCACCGAAGAGGAAGTCACAGACAACAATTCAATCAGTTTAGAGGTAAAATTTTTGTACCACGGGAGAGTAAAGTCTTTGCTAGAATTACACCAAATGGAAGACTAGTTATTGAACAAGTAATTCCAATAAGGAGGTACAGACATCAACCAAGAACAGGAAGTGGACAAGACTTTGGGCAAAATAGGTCTTCTAGAAACCAGAATCAATACAATAGAAATGTTGACCGATCTCTTGTATATAATTCTACCCTCAGGAGAATAGAGCAATCGTCCTTTGACAGTGAAAAACTAAGGATAGCAAAGCAACACATGAGGACAAATACACTAAGAAGTCAGCAAGTAGCATACATGATGAGACTATTAAATTTTGAATCAACCAGACTCACATTGGCAAAGATTTCCTATAACCAAGTGCTTGACCCTAAAAACTACTATCTGGTATATGATAGTTTTCAATTTAAGAGTTCGGCAAATGCCTTAGACAGGTTTATTCGAAATTAAAATTAAAAAGGTCCATAGGTCTACCCTTATGGGCCTTTTACTTTAAGAAAATATTTTGCTTAAGTCTTTATCTTTTATAGGCTTCGTGATGTAATCAGAAATAAATGGTGATTCCTCAGCTCGTCTAATATCATCAGGATTTATGGATGAACTTATCATAAATATCTTGATTTTATCACGCTTAGCTTTGGGTACTTCCTTGTAGAAATTGATAAAATCCCATCCGTCAATTATTGGCATATTTATATCAAGTAATATTAATTCAGGCAACTGATTCGGAGGAGTATTAGAAATGTAATTTATTATTTCTTCACCATCGTTGAAGAATAGAACCTCGGTAGCAAGCTTACCTTTTTCAATCTTTATTTTAGTAGTGAATTGAAAAATACTATCGTCATCTACTATAGCAACTTTTCCTATCATTCTTTTACAATTATATCACCAGGTAAACGTACCGTAAATGTACTTCCTTGACCAACTTTACTGTTCACAGTTATTGAGCCTTCCAGAGATTCAATTTGTGCCTTTATAATGAAAAGACCTACCCCACGAGCATCTTTATTTTTATGAAATGTCTTTCTCAACCCAAAAATCTTTTTTCCATATCTCGCCAGATCTATTCCGATTCCATTATCAGTGATCTGAAGAATAAAATTCGACTCTTCTTCCCTTGTACTAATGGTTATTCTAGGAGGTACATCTTCCCGTGCATATTTGAGAGAATTGGATAACAGATTCAGGATTATACTATCCATATAAGTTTTTGAAGTATGGATTTTATTCAGACCGTTTAACTCTAACTTGATAACACCTCCTTTATCCTTTATGACTTGACTCAAGTTATTCTGAGCCTTGATAAAAAGTCTGTCTAATTCAATAATGGAAGTTTCGGAAGAGACTTCATTTTTGGTTTGCAACACCAGTGCTAAGTCATTAATGGTTCCAAGCAGATCCTCAGAAACAACATCCAGTTTGGAAAGAAGAAATTCTAAATTTTCCGCATTCGGATCATCTTTATAAAAGTCTAACAACGCTCTAATATTACCCGCTGGAGATCTTAAATTATGAGAGGAAATGTAGGCAAATTCTTTTAACTGATTAGTCTGGTTTTCTAGTTGTGAATTTAGTTTACGAAGTTGTAAATTAGATTGCTCCAGTTTTCTTTTAGAGGTATTCGGTCTGTTTTAAATAGGAATTTGATCCCAAAGAAATCAGTGATATTCTCTGCGGCATTGTGCTTACTCTTTCCAGTGATAAATACTTCTGTATCTGATCTAACTATTAGCTCAGGATTTAAAAAGAATCCTAGCTCAGAATCGTCTTTGGCTATTATTTCTTCTTGTTGAAGTCTTAATAAATCACAAAATGTTTTGTTCGCAAAAACATATCTCCCTTGTTCGTTTTTAATACTTATAATTTGTTCCAGATTATCAATAACAGCTCTGAAATCCAAAGCATTTTCTAAAATACTCACGTCAAGTACTGGCTGACCACCAGCTAGTACAGATCTAATGCCTGAAAGGATATTATTTCTACGAAGTTTATGACTCACAACGAGCTCACAGTTAACAGCCAAAATAATAATATATTAACAGAACTTCCCATATCAGCTTCAAGCTTTTCTACTTCTTGAATTAAAAGAGTAAACTTGCAAACAGTTAGTCAGACGCACGAAAAAATCTCTCATGCACATAAAAAAATCAATTTACGAACAAGCCTTACTTGATCTATTTACGGCCAGAGAAATGGCGAACATTTACGATGAAAACAGACCTGTTTCTAAATATGTGCATTCTACTTCAAAGGGTCATGAAGCAATTCAGTTAGCTACGGCCTATCATCTCAAAGACATTGATTGGGTAGCTCCCTATTATAGAGATGAAAGTTTATTGTTAGGTATAGGAATGACTCCATATGATCTTATGCTACAACTTCTTGCGAAAAAAGACGATCCATTTAGCGGCGGTAGGACTTACTATTCACATCCATCATTACTGGATTCTGATAAACCTAAAATGGGGCATCAAAGCAGTGCTACAGGAATGCAAGCAATCCCAACTACTGGTATTGCCCATGGTCTTCAATATTTGAAGAATAAAAAACTCAATGAACCTGGTACGAGTGGATCGATCGTAGTATGTTCCATAGGTGATGGTTCTATGACTGAAGGCGAAGTATCAGAAGCACTTCAAATGGCGGTTTTACACCAACTTCCTATTTTATATCTGGTACAAGACAATGACTGGGGTATATCTGCAAGTGCTGATGAGATGAGAGCCATGGATGCTTACGAATTTGCTTCTGGTTTTAAAGGCTTGCGTAGGGGAAGAATAAATGGTAGCGATTTCACAGAGTGTTATCATGAAATGAATAAGGCAATAAGATGGGTGCGGAAAAACCAAAGACCAATGCTGGTGCACGCTAAAGTGCCCCTTTTAGGTCACCATACTTCAGGTGTTAGAAGCGAATGGTATAGAGACGATTTAGAAGAAGATAAAAAAGACGATCCTCTTAAGTTCCTAATTGAGCAAGCACTGGAAAAAGGTATAAAACAGGATAAGATTGATCAGCTTGCTCTAGAAGCCAAAAAAAGAATTGAAGAGGATTTTGATAGAGCACAAAATGCTGATGATCCCGAATTGCATTCAGTAGAAGACTTTGTATTGTCTCCAACTCCTATAACTGAAGAACAAGGAAAACGTAGTCCGGAAGGTGCAGAAAAAATAATTATGGTTGACGCCGCACTGCACGCCATAGATGAAATACTATCAGATCATTCAGAGGCATTGTTATATGGCCAAGATGTCGGTCACAGACTTGGCGGAGTGTTTAGAGAAGCAGCGACTTTAGCCGACAAACACGGTAGAGATCGAGTTTTTAATACACCCATACAAGAAGCATATATCATAGGTTCAACGGCTGGAATGAGTGCTGTGGGTTGTAAGCCTATAGTGGAGGTTCAATTTGCTGACTATATCTGGCCTGGAGTCAACCAATTGGTGACTGAATTATCAAAAAGTAGTTACCTCAGTGGCGGAAAATTTCCTGTACAGAGTGTCATCAGAGTACCAACTGGAGCCTATGGCGGGGGTGGACCTTATCATAGCGGAACAAACGAGTCTTCCATTTTACCTATCAAAGGAATCAAAGTAGTATACCCTAGTAATGCAGCAGATATGAAAGGTTTAATGAAAGCTGCCTTTTACGACCCAAATCCTGTTGTTATGTATGAACACAAAGGAATATATTGGAGTAAAGTTCCAGGTACTGAAGGAGCAAAATCCTCTGAACCTTCTAAAGATTATGTTATACCTCTTGGAAAAGCAAGGATACATCAGAATGCAAGTTTAGAGGCAATGGAGTATGGAGAATCTATGGTCATAATTACTTATGGTATGGGAGTATGGTGGGCAACCAATGCGGCAAAAGATTTTGAAGGCAAAGTAGAAATTATGGATTTAAGAACCTTAAGTCCGTGCGATGACGAAGCAATTTATGAGGCTGTACAGCGTCACGGAAAAGCACTTGTCTTAACTGAGGAAACATTACATAACTCATTTGCACAAGCTATAGCTGGCAGGATTCAGGACAATTGTTTTCAGTATTTAGATGCTCCAGTAAAATGTGTAGGCTCACTAAATGTACCCGCCGTACCGCTGAACGTCGACCTAGAAAAAGAGATGTTACCGAGTGCAGATAAAGTAGCTACAGCTATTTCAGATCTCCTAGCATACTAACATGATAGAAATAAAAGTCGGAGGAGTTCCTGAGCATTTTAACTACCCTTGGCATTATGGAATTGCTAATGGGATATTTGAGAAGTATGGAATAAAGATTACTTGGTCAGATGTAAAAGGCGGTAGTGGTGCTATGTGTAAAATGCTAGATACTAATGAACTTGATATAGCCCTAGTGCTGACAGAAGGTATAGTGAAACATATACATGGCGGTAGTGAATGTAGGATAATTCAGCAATATGTGAAGTCACCCTTAATATGGGGAGTTCATAGTGCAGTTGGTAGGAAATTCTCTTCTAAAGATCTCAGCCAAGCAAGAATAGCTCGGAGTAGATTTGGTAGCGGTAGCCATCTTATGGCATACGTCCATGCAGAACAGAAAGGTTACGAAATTTCGGAAGATAGTTTTGTTACCGTTCAGAATATTGATGGTGCGATTGCTTCTTTTGAGCGAGATGAGTCTGATATTTTACTTTGGGAAAGATTTATGACTCAGCCCTATGTAAATGAAAATAAAGTAGATCGGATTGAACTATGTATTAGCCCGTGGCCCTGTTTTATGATGGTGGCCGGACCGAAATACTTAAATAAGCAAAGTGAAACGATAGAACTTTTAAGCTCCGCGATTTTAGAATCAATAAATAAGGCTTCCAAAATGAGCGATATTGTTGAAAAAATAGCAGAAATGTACGGACTTGGATTATCCCAAGTAAAACAATGGTATTCTGGGGTAGAATGGCAATCCTCTAATTGGTTGTCTAGTAAGATGTTAGACAATGTAACTGAAACACTACATCGTGTAGGATTAGTCGAGCAGCCTAAACTAGAAGCGGCAAACCTCTGTATTGAGAATGCTAATCTATACTAGGATTAAAATCTGAATTGTAAACTTCCCTCTATTAATGGAGCAATTCCTGAACTTGCGTAATCTTCAGTTCTAAAGTCATAATTTAGGTCTTCAACAATAAATGCAGAAGCTTCTAATCGTAAGCTTTCTGTGATACCAAAACCTCCAGTGATTATGAATCCAGCACTGCCATTATAAAATGCACCTAATCCCAATGAGTGTCTACTAGCTATCTCTGCCACATTCTGAAAACCAATGTAATCCAGTTCTCCAAATCGAAAGTTGGCTAAATGCAATGAGTGTGTAATTCTAATATTCCGATTAGCATCCCAAGTATACATTACAATGATATTGTTCTCTAGTGCAAACACGCCTTTACCTATTATTACAGTAGTATCAATTATAGTAGGGTTTGATATTGAACCGGTATCTATAATATTGTCTGGATAAAGGAATTTTTCAGGTCTATTAAGCTTATTGATCCCTATACCCACAACTAATCCATTTGACTCATACGCCATTCCAAAACCCAAGTCTAAACCTGACATTTTCCCTTCCTCACTACCATCCTGATTATAACGAAACTTGTTCGGAGTGAAAATCTTACTAAACTCTTGCAGTTTAGTGGTATGATTAAAAGCATCTAGACTTAAGCCTACCATAAAAAAGCTTCCTTATTGGGCTAATGGTAAGCGAAAAGAAGAGTAAACTCCTATTTTCGTTTCACCAAATAGTCTGTCTTCAATACTTAGTGATTTTACTCCCACACGAACATTATCCCCTACGGCAAATTCAGCCAAAGCTAGGTAAGCTGGTGTTTGATTCTCTTCCGCCAACGGATTAACCAGATACGAAGTACTTATTATTCCCCTTGAATAGTCTATGTTCTGTAAAGCTGGGTTTAAAAAGCCGAGCGGTTTGTTACTTCCTAAAGTATTAAGCTGTCCAAAGGCTGAAACACATAGGAACATTGAGCCGAAAACCAGTAGTAACTTCTTCATTATCGGCCTTTGTTTTAAGTGAGTTCTGAACTACTGAGATTATCTAGCATGTTTTTGACCAAAACTTCTAAATTGAACTTCTCTTTCCATCCCCAGTGTTTTCTAGCTAATGAATCATCAATACTTTGAGGCCAACCATCTGCTATTTTCTGTCGAGAGTCTATTATATAATTTAATTTGAATTCAGGAATATGCAGTTTTATCTGTTGAGCTAACTCCTCAGGATTGAAAGAAACACCAGAAATATTATAGCTGCTCCTTAATCCTATCTTCTCTGCTGGAGCATCAGTTATTTCTAATGTGGCTCTAACAGCATCTTCCATATGCATCATTGGAAGCGTGGTGGTCTTATTTAAAAAGCTTGTGTATGACTTATTCTTAATCGCTTCATGAAAAATCTCAACTGCATAATCGGTAGTTCCGCCTCCTGGTAATGATTTCCAACCTATCAAGCCTGGGTATCGGATACTTCTTACATCTAACCCATATCTTGTATGATAATACTCACAGTATCTTTCTCCTGCAAGTTTTGTGATGCCATAAATCGTATTTGGTTCTAAGATGGTGCTTTGAGGAGTATTTACTCTAGGAGTAGTAGGCCCAAATACCGCAATGGAACTAGGCCAAAAAATACGTTTAACACCGTATTCTAAACAAGCGTCAAATATGTTAAATGTACCATCCATATTTAGCTCCCATCCAAATTTTGGTTTAGCCTCTGCAGTTGCTGATAATAAAGCTGCCAGATGATATACTATCGTTGGCTTATGAGTAGAAAAGACCGACTTTATCTGCTCTTTGTTTAAAACATCTAGAATTTCAAATGTACTCGAAGTGAATATTGGATTATCTGATGTTCTAATATCGCTCGCTACGACATTGCCACTACCATAGATACCTTGCAGATTTTCTACTAGCTCTGTCCCTACTTGACCGCAAGCTCCTATTACCAGTACCTTATCCACCATAGAATGTCTTGATTTTCCAGATACAAAAGTAGTAAAACGACAGAGATACTAATGCCATTTCTTTTCTCCTGCTGGAAGTGCAATAGCTAAATGATTTTCACGCGGTGGTATAGGACAGGAGAAATCCTTGTTGTAAGCACAGTAAGGATTATATGCTAAATTGAAATCAATAATCGGCTCTTTCAAATCAGCAAGTTTAAAGTCTAAATACCTCCCAGCTCCATAACTTTCTTTACCATTGGTCAAATCTTTGAAAGGTAAGAATAGATAATCCGGTTGTTCTACATTTTGGTAGACTGTCAATACTAATTCCTGACCCTGTATTTCAAAACCAAGTTTGCCAAATCGTCTATACTCAGGAAGTCTACCCGTACTAGTTTGCATCTCAAACACTTCTCCATTTTCGACGGCAGTAAAGGCAGCTCGAACCTTATATTTTTCATTAACTGGGAAGTAATGTAATGTTCCAATTTTAGAAATATCCCCTTTTTCTAACACTCCGTTTGCCCCACTGAGAAACATAACAGAAGTACTGTCTCTAATATGAGCTATTTGCTTTTCATACGGAGATAAATCTTCAGATTCTGCATTTTGATCTGCCGGTGCTTGTGTCTTCCACTTGGAAGTGTTGTCACAGGCTACTATGAGTAATAGTAAAAATAGATATACGAATATATTTTTCATTTTTTTGGATTAAATAAATGAGAATAGCCAATCTGTATGGAGTAATTCCAAGGTAAATATCTAAGTAATGTTGAACCAACTGTCAAATCAACTGCATTGTAATCAGTAATGGTATTCTGTGCTGATAAATTTATGGTCCCTGTGGATCTTCCCCGGTCTTGGTCAAATTTATTAAATATTCCATAAACATACTCCCCTTGCATCCAAAAGTTTGGAGTAACCTGGTAGCCTACTAAAGCCGCACCATTTATATAATTTCCATCCAGTTCAGGCCTAAAAATAAAAGTACCCGCGGACCTAAGTTTATCTGTTAGTTGATAGCTCCAGATAAGATCCACGCTAGCTTCAACCCAAAATCTTCTTGGCGTCTCTACTCTTTCCGTACCGTACCCAACCAATGTGATCATACTAGAAAGTTTTAGTTTATCCCCGTTGTAAATTCTTTGTTTCAGACCAATTACAAGTGGAATACTGAAATAAGAGGAAACTACCGTGCTATCATTATCAGGAAAACTGAAATTCTGATATACAAAATTGGGCAGGGATAGCCTCGCCTCTGTGCTTTCAGATAATCCATATCGCAAATTAGCAGATGGAAAAACGAAGGACTGTATAACACGTGGTGGGTCAAACTGACTTGAATAAACGAACCTAGAGAATTTTGTCCAATCATACTTTAACCCGGTTTCTATTTGTAAGCTTTTTTGTGGTACTACATTTACACTATTTGTAAAAGCAGGATGATCGGTGTCTATTTGTGCGAATGCGATTGAAGAAATAAGCAGTATCGTAATATGAAGTATCAATCTCATTTATTGAACAACAAAAAGGAGGCTCCGCAGTTTACAAAGTTATCAGGTGCTATTTCATTTAATCCTAGACCTCCGGTTAGGTCGAGTTGTATGTCATTATTGATCAAGTAGGTAAATCCCCCATTAATCAAGTGAAGTTCATCTCCATTATTAGTCAGGAATCCGTAAGGCTCGATGTACACTTTTAGCTTATCTGTTATTCCATACCCCAAAGCTAAAGTGTAACTAGTAGTAGGATTTGGAGTTAGACCATTCCAAGTCAGTCCGTATTGTACAGAAATATTGAACTTTTCGGCGAGCTTATAGGTTAAAGGAATTAAAAACTCAGGTGCAACTTTGACATCGTCTGGAGCAGTGAAATCTCCCGATGTAAGTTCTGGAATGTATAAATGCCCAAGGAAACCGATACTGACTTTTTCAGACTTGTAAAGATTCGTTTTGAAACCGATGAACGATGTGTTAAACCCTCTTCTTGGATCTAAGATATCTGGAGGAAAATCTATTAAGGGATGATTTATAAAAATAATTTTTTGCTGTTGAACATTCCAGTTAAATCTAATTTCAACGCTTTCAGTTAGACCAAAACGTAATAAGGTTGTATTTAAGGTTAGGTTTCTGTCCTCTCGCACCCCCAAGGTCCGAAATGTAGATTTGTCGTTCTCTAAAATAAACCCGGTCTCTACTTGTAGAGCTCCTTTTGGGACCACATTAGGACTTTCAGTGAAGTCTGGCCTATCTGTTTCTATCTGAGCTAAACACTGATAAACACCTAGTATAAAAATTATGGTTGAGAATCTCCACACAATTTCAAATATAGAATACTATTCGTCTATCCCTTCAAGCATAAATAAGAAGGCAAATTCTTTGGCAGTATCTTTTAACGCCTCAAATCTTCCGCTTGCTCCACCATGGCCTGTATCCATATTGCAATCCATAATAAGAATATTGTCATCCGTTTTTAGCTCTCGCAGTTTTGCCATCCATTTTGCTGGCTCCCAGTATTGCACTTGACTGTCATGTAATCCTGTAGTAATAAGCATATTCGGATAATTCTTTGCCTCTACGTTATCATACGGAGAGTAACTTTTTATGTAGTGATAGTATTCCTCGTCATTTGGATTTCCCCACTCGTCGTACTCTCCAGTAGTAAGTGGTATGCTATCATCTAGCATGGTAGTCACTACGTCTACAAAAGGAACTTGAGCGATGACACCTTTCCATAATTCAGGTCGCATATTGATCACTGCTCCCATTAGTAATCCACCGGCACTACCACCGTGAGCATAGAGCTTATCTGGCAATGTGATACCTGCTTGGATTAGATGCTCAGCACAGTCTATATAGTCGTAGAACGTATTTTTCTTATTCAGCAATTTACCTTTTTCATACCACGGTCTGCCTAAGTCTTCACCTCCTCGTATGTGTGCGATAACATAAACAAACCCTCTGTCTAGCAAAGTCAGTCGGATAGAACTAAAATAAGGATCAAGTGAATGTCCGTAGGAACCGTAGGCGTATAGAAGGGTTGGACGTTTCAATGGCCTAGAGTTGTCTCCTTCTTCTAACTTACGATAAACAACACTCATTGGGACTTTTTCACCATCTCGGGCCGTGGCCCAAATACGCTTACTTTCATATAAGCTTTCCTCATATCCTCCTATTACTTCTTGCTGCTTGAGGAGAGTCTTTTCTCTTGTATTCAAGTTGTAATTGAAGGTGCTACTTGGAGTTGTCATACTGGTATAGCCAAATCTCAAAATATCAGTATCAAACTCAGGATTAATGCCTGACCAACAGTCATACGTTTCTGACTCGAACTGCATATAATGCTCTTGTCCGTTTTCTTGATTGATAACTCGCATGTGATTTTGACCATTTCTACGCTCCTCTACCGCCATATGATTTTTGAAAATCTCTAAGCCTTCTATCAAGGTATCCTGCCTGTGTGCAATGACTTCTTTCCAGTTCATCCGCTCAGTTAAAACTTCATCTGTTTCCATAAGTTTGAAATTCTGAGCCTCCCAATTGGTCAAGATATACCACTTATTCTCAAAATGACTAATGCTGTATTCCATTCCTCTTACTCGAGGCTGGAAAATCTTGAATTCATCTCTAGGTCTATCTGCTGGAATGAATTGATATTCACTTGTGATACTTGCTCCGCTGCTTATGATAATATACTTCTTGCTCTTACTTTTTCCTACTCCACAATTGAAGGTGTCGTCTGATTCTATATATCTTACTTTATGCTCTTTTGTGACTAAGTCATACGACATAATTTTATAGCTCCTTAGCGTTTTCTCATCCCTGAGTGTGTAGAAGATTGTCTTATTATCGTTTGCCCAAACAGCTCCTCCAGTAGTTCCCTTTATTTCCATATCTAGTAATTCTCCCGTTTCTAGATTCTTAAGTCTTAAAGTGTAAATTCTCCTGCTTACCGTATCCTCACTATACACACAAAGGGTGTTGTCCATGCTTATCCCAAAGCTTCCTAATTGATAGTAAGCGTGGTCCTTTGCCATATCATTTACGTTGAAGATTATCTCCTCTGCACCCGCTTCCTCAAATGACTCTCCACCTTTTTTTCGGCAGTAAATAGGATATTCACCTTCTGTGATAAATCTGGTATAGTACCAGTATCCATTTTTTTTGAAAGGAACACTCTCATCATCTTTCTTTATTCTTCCCACCATTTCTTCATACAAGTCCTTCTGAAAATTCTCAGTTGGTTGTAAAACTTCCTTGGTATAGGCATTTTCAGCATTTAAATAATCTATGACCTCTGGATCTTCGCGTTGGTTCATCCAGAAATAATCATCTACTCGCAAATCGCCATGAATAAGTAATTCTTTCGGATTTTTTTTCGCTACTGGTGGTTGCATGGTGCAATGATAGCTTTGGAAAAAGATATTTCCTTACTCGGTCAGAAGATCAACTTTTCTAGACTATCTCTGATTAATTCTAATCTGTATTCCCCAGGAAATGACCGAGAAATAGGAAAAAGAAACGAATGTTGTATTTAATTTGTTTTATCATTAAACGTGCTTCACTACACCATGCATAGCAGCACTCCTAGCAGCGAATGGGTCACTTTCATACACGGAGCTGGCGGAAGTAGCAGTATTTGGTATAAACAAGTACGTGCTTTTCAGAAGCATTATAACGTTCTACTAATTGATTTACGCGGCCACGGAAAATCTAAAAAACCTATTTACGAAAAGTTAAAACGTTACCAATTTGACAACATTGGAAATGAAGTAATAGAGGTACTGGATTATCTCAAAATAAAATCTACTCACTGGGTAGGCATCTCACTTGGGACTATAATCATCAGAGAAATAACAGAACGTTTCCCGGGAAGAACGCGAAGTATGATAATGGGAGGAGCTATTATGAAGATGAATTTCAGAGGCCAAATACTTATGAGAGTGGGAGTGCTCCTCAAGTCCGTTGTTCCTTATTTACTGCTTTACCGATTTTTTGCTCATATAATTATGCCTAAAAGTTCGCATAAGGAGAGTAGAAATTTATTTATAAACGAAGCTAAAAAGCTATATCAAAAAGAGTTTAAACGCTGGTTTACGCTTGTAGCAGATATAAATCCTCTGCTGAAGTATTTCCGGTTTAAAGATGCTGGTGTTCCTACACTTTATATTATGGGGGAACAAGATCATATGTTTTTGCCAAGTATCTCCAAAATAGTAAAGGACCACGAAAGTGCTATGTTACAGGTAATCCCAGCATGTGGGCATGTCGTAAACGTTGAGCAGCCACACATTTTCAACCAAAAAGCTATAGAATTCTTGACTGCAAACTAGCCTTTCTTTCTCCTTAATCTAGCATAAGGACGATATCTCTTACTCGATAAATAGTCGGACACTATTGCCTTCCGAAAACCATTTCACCATAATTCCATTTTAACCTGCCTAAAGAAGGCTAATTTTGGTTACTTTAGAAACTCTACTTAGGCCATTTTTCATCGTAATATTGCAACGTGAGCACAGCGTTATATCTCGTCCCGAATTTTATAGGAGAATTTGACAAAGAATACTTACCTAAGCGAACTCTAGAAGAGACCTATAAAATCACTCATTTCATAGTAGAAAGAGAAAAAACAGCTCGTGCTTTTCTGAAGGCTATTCAGCACCCTACACCACAAAATGAGTTTGTGTTTATGGAATTAGATAAGCACAATAACTATGCAGGGTTTAAAGCATTTTTTAACGACCATATCACAAATCACTCCATAGGCGTGCTTTCAGAAGCTGGCTTGCCTGCTATTGCAGATCCTGGTAGTGAGGTGGCTAAATATGCCCATCAAAAAGGAGTGAAAGTCATCCCTCTAGCGGGTAGTTCATCCTTATTTCTTGCCCTGATGGCTAGCGGATTCAATGGACAAAACTTTAAATTCAACGGATATTTACCAATGGATTCTCGAGATAGAATGATAGCTCTGAAAGAGATGGAAGTGCGTTCTAGAAAAGCGTCTCAAATCTTCATGGAGGCCCCCTACCGAAATAATCAGTTTTTAGAATTCTTAATCAAAAACTTACAAAACAATACGAAATTATGTGTGGCAGTAGATATCGAAAAAGAAGGAAAAGAAACCATTATATCAAAGTCTATATCTCAGTGGAAGCCTCGGGAAATTGAACTCCATAAGAAGCCTGCAATCTTTATTATAGAAGGTTAACGCCTTCTGCCAGTGTACTCCATAGCCTCACCTTTACCGAAGCCATAGCTAAACCCAAAAGTGATAAATCTGCCACGCAGGTTTCTACTGTATAGATAAAATTCTGGTTGAATAGCCTCAGTTTCGTTAATGCGTGAAGCGAAAATATCTCTAACACTTAAACTAAGGATTGTTCGCCCATTCATCATTTTTTTCCGTACTCCAATATTGGCGAAAACCATACCAGATTGAATTCCTTGAACCGTCTGTACTTTGGATCTAAATTGCCCGGTACTTTCTATATCGAAATCAAATGGTAGTTTTACCTTTCCCGTGATTTTAGATGTCCAGATTGCTGCTGTAAAGTCGAAATCCGTTCCTTCAAAAGAACCGACTCTTTCAAAAATACTATAGTTGAAATCTCCATTAAACGAGACTCTGTTTGAAAATGAATACTTACCATTAATCTCTATACCAGTAGATTGACTGGTCCCAATATTGTATGGGGCGGTTCTACTGACATTCTCTTCTACAATGGCTACACGATCAATTTTATTGGTAGTATATTTAACATATAAACTTGTATTTAAAGAAAGTTTCTTATTGGTGAAAATCGAAGATACTTCATAAGAATCCGTAAACTCTGGCAATAGGTTTGGATTTCCTTGGCGAATAGCGAAATCATTTCGGATATTAAAAAACGGATTTAAATCACGCATTCTAGGGCGGAATATTCTTCGCGAATAACCTGCTTGAACACTAAAATAATCTGTAAGTTTATAGGATGAATGTACAGTAGGGAAAAAATTTAGATAATTCTGATTGTTGCGTTCATTTGTGTTTTGCAGCAGGGTATTTAACTCTGTGTTTTCCACACGAAGTCCGAGCTTCAAACCCCATTTGTCATCTTCATATGCTCCAGTGGTGTAAACCCCTAGAACATTCTGAATGAACTCAAAGTTATTTGTTTGACGGTCATCAATTTCCCACTCGTTCCCAATTAAATTACTTACTGAGAAGTCATTACCTACATCCATACTCACAAATTGAGATCCTAGCTCGAATGTTATTTTTTCAGAAATTGGATTAATGTAGTCCAAGTTAAACGTGTATCTCATTTCGTCAAACTTAGTTGCTGTCTGTTGCTCTTGAACTCCTGAAAACTTTTCTATTTCCTCGTTGCTAAAATTAGAATTCTGATCCTTACCAAAAAATTTCCCTATAGCGGAAAATAGTAAATTGTGATCTTTTTTGTCCTTGAAATCCTTTTTATAGTTCAACTCATAGTTCCATTTTGGATTATCGGCAGAAGTCACTTCTATCCTATTCCAACTAGAAATTAGCTCATTATTCTCATCTAATCTATCAAATTTTGTTTCTGATGGTTGTTCCTCAATTTCATAAGCAAAACTTCCAGAAAGCGTAATCACATTTGAATCGTTTATGTAATAATCTGCTCCTAGATTAAAATTATAAAAGAACTCATTTCTGTACTCAACTCCAGAGCTAATAACAGAAGTATTAGATGTTAAATCACGATTAATGTTTTCCCGTTCCCTAGGGAGCTGTCTGTATCCAACCCCAGCCTGACTGAACAAATTGAATTTTGAAGTTCTACGGTTCATGCTTAGTCCGAAACTATGCTTGTCTGGGATTCCAGTATTTAAACTGACCGAACCATTTAAACCTTCTCGTTCTTCCTTTTTTATGACGATATTGATGATACCTGACGTACCCTCAGCATCATATTTGGCAGAAGGGTTTGTTATGACTTCAATTTTATCAATCATCTCAGCGGCAATCGATCCTAAAGCATTGCCATCTCCAGCCAGTACAGATGGTTTGCCATTTATCAGTACCTGAACTCCTGTACTTCCACGTAGACTTATTTCTCCTTCTATATTTACGTTTACCGAAGGTACATTATTTAGCACTTCAAGGGCACTAGCTCCGGTACTGCTAAGATCTTTACCTACATTAAAAATTCGTTTGTCAAGCTTAAACTCAGTAGATGATTTTTCAGCTCTTACTACTATTCCATCTAGAGACGCTTCATTAGCTTCAAGGGCTATGTTTACTACCCTAGTATCTGAATTACCAGAAAGATTGATTAACTTGTACTGAGTCTTAAAACCCATAAAACTGAAACTTAGATAAATATCTGGCTTTTCTACCTCAATACTAAACGTTCCATTCTCCTGACTTGTAGTACATGCTATTCTTGAACTATCAGTAGCATCATATGTCATGACTGTTACAAAGCCAAGGGGGGTGTTTGAGTTAGCTGCGGTTATCTTTCCCATTATAGGCATCTGCTGCCCAAAAGCTGAAATCGAAAAACAGACTACAAATCCTAAAATACCTAGCGTGCTATAGAGTTTACTCATTTCAGCTTGTTTTATTAACGGCTCATAGGTCTAATTGTTCTTTTGCTTGGGTAGTATACAGGTAGGTCTAACGGGTCAGACAGTAATATTGCCCAGAAAAAACCTCCCTCCCTGCAAAACAAACCAAAAAGTATCGGTTCTGTGAAACTTATAAATGCATAAAGGGTAAAACTAATTACTAATAGAATAGCTCTCTTGTTTGCAAAATATAGTACCGATGGAGTAGAAAAACTCCTAATATTTCAATAAGCCTATTTTTGAACATCAATTTAGACTTAAGGAATGCTTATCTCTTTCAAAAACGACTATTCCGAAGGATGCCATCCACGTATTTTAGATGCTCTTAGCAATACTAATTTGGTTCAACAAGATGGTTACGGTGCTGATACCTATTGTGCCCAAGCTGCAAAACTAATTTTACAAAGGATTGAGACCCCTAAATCAAGAGTGCATTTTATAAGTGGAGGAACTCAAGCTAATCTGCTGGTAATTGCCGCAAGTTTACGCCCACATGAGAGTGTTATTGCCGCAGATACTGGTCATATCTATACCAATGAAACGGGTGCAATAGAAGCTAGCGGGCATAAAGTAAATGCCATACCCAGTATAAACGGAAAGTTAAACCCAAACTTGACACAACAAGTATTGGATGCTCACACAAATAAGCCCCACGTCCTCAAACAAAAAATGGTGTACATTTCAAATTCTACTGAAATGGGTACTACGTATAACAAGCAAGAGTTAACGGAATTGTATGAATTTTGTAGGCAAAAGGAGCTCTATTTATTTATGGATGGAGCCAGATTGGGTCAGGGAATAATGTCTACGGACTGTGATCTAACACTTGCAGATATAGCTCGCTTGACTGACGTTTTTTGGATTGGTGGAACAAAAAATGGAGCTCTTCTAGGAGAAGCTATTATCATCAATCACCCTGAACTACAACAGGAATTTTCTTTTCATATAAAACAAAGAGGAGCTATGCTTAGTAAAGGACGTGTTTTAGGTATGCAGTTTTTAGAATTATTTAAGGATGATTTGTACTTCGAATTAGCAGCGTATGCAAATGAGCAAGCCATGAAATTGAAGCACGCATTTGTAGAAAAAGGAGTTTCATTTTGGGCAGAAACTTCTACCAATCAGATTTTCCCGATTCTTAAAAACACTCAAATAGAGAAACTAGCAGAGCAATTTGCATTTCACCACTGGCGAAAAATAGATGAAGATCACTCTGCTATTCGATTAATTACCAGCTGGGCAACACCAGAAAAAAATGTATCCGCTTTAGTAGAAGCAGTGAGTAAAGTCTAAGCCCTCATTCTCTTAAGCCTTACACCTTCCCTTTTATTACTTCCTCCACGCATTCAGGATTTAGCAAGGTCGAGATGTCTCCAAGGTTTTCGAATTCATTTGCTGCTACTTTACGTAGGATTCGTCGCATTATTTTTCCACTTCGAGTCTTAGGCAATCCGGTAGTTATCTGCACTTTCTCCGGTTTACTAATCGGACCTAGCGTATCACTTACTTGCTGTCTTATTTCGGCCACTATATCTGTATTAGTCTCCCCTTTTAGGGTAACATAAGCATAGATACTATTCCCTTTTACGTCGTGAGGATATCCTACTACAGCACTTTCTGCTACGTTGGGATGCTCATTTATAGCATTTTCTATCTCGGCAGTACCTAAGTTATGACCACTTACGATTACAATATCATCTACGCGACCAGTTATTCTATAATTCCCATCATAATCTCGCTTAGCTCCGTCCCCGGTGAAATAGGTGCCTGGAAATGTACTAAAATAGGTCTCTGCATATCGCTGATGATTTCCATAAATTGTGCGGGCCATACTTGGCCAAGGATGCTTAATGCACAATCTTCCTTCACTTAGTTTATCTGTGATCTCATTCCCGTTTTCGTCCATCAGACAAGGTTGAATACCAGGCAAAGGCAGAGTAGCATAAGTAGGTATATCTTTTGTAACTCCTGCAACACTTGTTATCATTATGCCGCCTGTTTCTGTTTGCCACCACGTATCTACGATTGGACAATTTCGTTTGCCAATATGTTCATCATACCATTCCCAAGCTTCAAGATTTATAGGTTCTCCTACCGTACCTAAAGTTTTGAGGCTACTCAGATCATACTTATCTACGAAGCTTAAATCACAAGAGGCCAACGCCCGAATGGCAGTTGGTGCAGTGTAAAAAATATTTACCTTATGCTTTTCTACTACTTCCCAGAATCGACCCATATCTGGGTAACTCGGCACACCTTCAAACATTACGGTAGTAGCTCCAGCACTTAGTGGTCCATAGACAATATAACTATGTCCTGTAATCCAACCTATATCGGCTGTACACCAATAGATATCTCCTTCTTGGTACTGAAATACATTTCGGAAACTGTAATTGGTGTAGACCATATATCCACCACATGTGTGAACCATTCCTTTTGGTTTGCCTGTACTTCCACTGGTATAGAGGATGAATAACATGTCCTCTGCTTGCATTACCTCAGCAGGACAAACATCACTTGCCGTGGCTATTTCCTCGTGCCACCAAACATCTCTTCCAGACTTCATCGTTACTTTAGAATTCGTCCGTTGATAAACGATTACCTTGTCTACACAATCACAGTTTTCTAATGCTTCATCCACTATAGCTTTTAATGGGGTAGTTTTAGCTCCTCTGAAGCCACCATCAGCAGTAACCACAATGTTGCAACTTGCATCGATAATCCTATCAGCCAAACTCTTAGCGCTAAATCCTGCAAATACAACCGAGTGGACGGCACCTATGCGAGCACACGCCAAAACGGAATATGCCAATTCAGGAACCATAGGCATATACAGACAAATTCTATCTCCTTTTTTTGCTCCATTGGCCTTAAGCATATTAGCTACTCGGTTCACATTCTTCGCTAACTCATTGTAGGTGATATGCAGGGCTTCCTCATTCGGATCATTTGCTTCAAAAATGATAGCTGTTTGATCTCCTTTCGTTGCTAAATGTCTATCAATACAATTTTCTGTGATATTCAATTCAGCACCATCAAACCATTTAACACCCAGTTCATCTGCTTTAGGGCTAAGGGTATAATCCAATACCGTATCCCACTTTTTCTTCCAGGTAAATTCTTGCTCTGCAAAGCTTGCCCAGAATTCTTCTAGATTTTCTACGCCCCAAGCATAGTCTTTGTGATATTTTGTCTCTGAGTCAATTATGAAATTAGCCATTGGACGAATTTAAAAATTTCCGAGCAATGCTTTCTTTTTAATCAATTTTCTTCATTCCTTGTTTTACTTTTACCTAAAATGATTACTCTATCCTTTTTTAACTTCAGTAAGCACAAATTTTGGGCTTTTGCTATGATGGGAATGGGTCATAAACTGCTAAGTGATGTAAAAGGGCTGAAGTTTTACAAAAAACTCGGCACAGGAAAGGACGGCTTTAGTGTGATTCCAGATTTTGGACAGTATGGCTTTTTAGCGGTGTGGGAATCAGAAGAAGATGCTAGTCGTTTTTTTGAGAATAGTGAGTACATATCAAAATACAAAGCCAAGTCCTCAAAAATCACGCACTACGAACTCAAGTGTATCAAATGTCACGGTACGTGGGATGGTAAAACGCCCTTTGAAGCGGATAAAAACATAAAAATACAGCCCGATGATAACATCGGAGTCATCACCCGAGCATCAGTAAAGCTATCTCAGCAGATTCGCTTCTGGAGGTACGTACCAAAATCTCACAAGGCTCTTTGGGATAATCCGGGACTCATATTCACTAAAGGGATAGGTGATGTTCCGTTTTTGGAGATGGCCACCTTCAGCCTATGGAAAAATCAAGAAGCCATTATGGAATTTGCTTACAAAAACGAGCATCACAAAAAGGCAATTGCTCTCACCAAAAAACACGATTGGTATTCGGAAGAGATGTTCTCGAGATTTGTGGTGAGGGAGATTTCATTTTAACAAAAACAACCAATCAACTAATTTTCATCTATTTCGTTTACTCTTTATGCTCAACTTCGAATTACAAAACCCAGTTAACATCCTTTTCGGTAAAGGAGAAATAAAGAAATTAAAGACTCAGATACCTGCAGATGCAAATATCCTAATGCTATATGGCGGGGGAAGTATCAAAAAAAATGGAGTTTATGATCAAGTAACTGAAGCTTTATCTGGATTCAACTACACTGAGTTTAGTGGAATACCTGCGAATCCTGAGTATGATATTTTGATGGATGCTTTAGCCATCATCAAATCAGAAAAAATAGACTACTTGCTAGCAGTAGGTGGTGGCTCTGTGATAGATGGGACTAAGTTCCTATCATCTGCAGCTCTATATGATGGAGATGACCCTTGGGATATATTAGCAAAAGGAAAACGCACTGAAGTAGGAATGCCTTTTGGTACCGTGCTTACACTCCCAGCTACTGGTACTGAGATGAATAGTGGCTCTGTAATATCACGAAGAGAATTGGGCGAAAAGCGAGGCATGGGTGGACCAGGATTATTTCCTCAATTCAGCATTCTAGATCCTACGGTAGTGTCAACTATCCCACAACAACAATTGGCCAATGGTATAACAGATGCCTACACACATGTGATGGAGCAGTATATGACTTATCCGGTCGGAGCTGATTTACAAGACCGATTTGCAGAAAGTATACTAAGTAGCCTAATAGCTACCGCTCCCAAACTAATGGAAGATCCAAGCGACTATAAAACTGCAGCCAACTTTATGTGGTGCTGCACCTTGGCCCTTAATGGACTTATACAAAAAGGAGTGCCCACAGACTGGGCTATACACGCAATGGGACACGAACTAACTGCACTATATGGTATAGACCACGCTCGTACACTGGCTATTATAGCTCCTAGACATTACCACTACTTCTTAGAAAACAAAAAAGAGAAACTAGCTCAATACGGTGAACGCGTATGGAACATAACTGAAGGAACATTGGAAGAAAGAGCAAAAAAAGCCATAGAGAAAACGGAACAATTCTTTCAGTCTCTGGACATTCCTACCCACCTATCTGATTATACTGAGCAATATGAAGGTACTGCGGAAAAAGTAAGTGAAACACTGAAAGAAAGAGGATGGGTTGCTCTAGGAGAGCACAAAGCTGTGACTCCTGAGGCCGTGAAAGAGATTGTTGAAGCTAGTTATTAATAAGTTATAAAACTATTAGCTTCATTCTTTTATCCCCTTGAATGAGGGTGTACGTTCCTTGACCAAACTGATTCATATCAAGTAAATACTTTGATGAATTTACAGTTAAATCATTAAATACTACTTGACCGAAAGTGTTGTAAACATTTAATGATTTCCCAATATCTTCACTTTTTACCTGCACAGTTATACTACCGCGAGTAGGATTTGGATAAACAATTAACTCTTTTTGTGAAACTTGATACACACTAGCCCCAACCTCACCTACGACTGTAACTCCAGAACTGGTCGCTACCCATACAGCATCATTTTCATCAACTGCAAGTGCTCTGATCGTAGGTCCTACCATCCCATCAGTCTGATCATAATCTGTCCAGTCTAACCCATCAAACTTAGCCACACCACCTACGGTTACTAGATAATCCACGTAAATTCCAGTCCATATATCACCATTTGCATCTACCACTATATCTTCTACAGGATTTAGGGTATCTGGTTCAGGCATTATATACATCCTTGTATGATTCGTTTTCCAAGTAAGATCACTCGAAAAAACTGAAATACCACTTGCTGTTCCTACCCATAAATTATCTGAATCATCGATTGCCAGAGCTGTTGTATTGTTGCTTACTAATCCATTGTTTTCTGTAATCAGTGTAAAGTCGGCTCCATCATAAATAGCTAAACCACCCAATCCAGTAGCCATAACTAAATCTCCATTCATCATTTCCACTACATCTTCTACCCCACCAAAAGGCAATCCATCTGCTGATTTATAAGCAGTAAAAGTTGACCCATCATAGTGAGTAGCTCCGTTAAAATCACTTATCCAGATATCTCCATTGCTCACTTCGGTCAGATTAGTTATTCTGTTACTTCCTAAACCTTCAGTGGTAGTATATGTCGTCCACGTATCTCCAGAATAATGACTCAGACCAAAGTCTCCTCCTGCCCAAACATCTCCATTACTTGCTATGAGAATAGATGAAACATTATCATTTGCTAAACCTGGATGAGTAGTCGTATTCATAACCTCCCAGCTTCCACCATCATAAACAGCAATCCCTTTTTGAGTACCAAACCACATTACTCCATTCAGATCACTTGCTAAGCACAGAACGTTGTTACTCGGTAATCCTTCAGAAGCCGTATATGATCTAAACGACTGAGCATAAATCATTAACAATGTGAAAACTGATAAAAGTGCAGTAGTTAGTCTTTTCATAATTTTAGTAATTTTTTAGTGAATTTGTTTTCGTCGTTTCTCAGTATTACGAAATATACCCCTGTAGCTAAACTACTGAGATTATAGCGATTTAAACCCTTGACTGCAGATCCAGAAAGCAGGATTTGTCCTTGAGAATTGATTATTTGAATCTCACCCTCTAAATTAGATTCGAGATGTAATTCATTCGTTAAGGGGTTTGGGAATATAGATATTCTACCTGTAGGCATTTCACTTACAGAGAGTCGTTTTCCATCATTAATAGCATTCGGAGTTGCCTCCATAAGTGTTAAAGAACCAGTCCCATTTGGGTATCTGCCATAAGTAATATCGGTAGTCTGACCACCAAAGGTGATTCCATCTACCACTTCTCCGTTGCGAGACAAGTAAATAGATTCTCCACCAGAGGATAGTTTGAAACTAGCATGTAAAGCTCCGTCATCACTATCAGCCCAGACCAACAAATATTCTCCAGCACCAATACTCAGATTTGGGAAACTCCACTTGTTCAGCTCGTCTACATCGTCAGACAAAGTATAGCCAAGTAGATTTATTGCAGTATCTCCATTATTGTAAAGCTCTACCCAATCATCATACTCCCCATCTTCATCTGCTATTACATTAGAATTAGAAGCACAGAATTCATTAATTACTAATTGTTTAACCTCTCTAATCTGGTAAAAGTTATGAGCTGCACTGCTTGGTAAAAAAGTTCCAGAAGAATCATTCTCTGCATAGATATAATAATCAAAGTTTGCACTGCTGCTGGACACCTCAGCTCCATAAATTCCATCTAAAGCTTGATCATCCCCTGAGAGTCCATCATCTTTCATCTCCATTCTAGAAAACAAACCACCTATTTGATCTCTATAATACAGATAAACTGTAGCAGCTGAGCTTACATCCGTAGATATCAAATAACTACCATTACTGATACTCTCTTTTGGCTCAGCAATAGATGGTGCTCCTGTAGGTGAAATGCCTTTATAACCTAACAAATAAGTGCTCCTTGCGTCCATTAAATCTGTAATTCCTGGATACTCCACTAGGTCCTGAACTGTGCTAGTCTTATTGTCTAAAAAGTCTTGATACGAATAGAACTTATTCTGATCTGAGTTTACATCAGATTTAATAAGATCTTGTATTGCATCTAGTTCCTCCTGATAAGACCCGTTTGAGAAGTGCTCTTCTACTATAGCTCGAATATGAGCTAAGTACATTCTTTTGCGTTGATCCGTATTTATAATATTCCTAATCAATGGCCTTGGGTATACTGAAAATCCATCTACGTGAGCCATTGGATCCATAGTTTTAGCTTCCTCCACATTAAAACCTCTAAAAAAACTAGAGGCATCAGTGAGCCTAAAACTTCCAAACGACTGATTCATATCCCATAAAATAGGGTTAAACTGACCATTGTGATCTTCATACAAGTAGTAGTTCTGAGCATAACCAATATAGCTATCAAAATTGATTAATGTATAGTTTAAAGCATGCATCCATAAAGCTCTATCCACGTTAAGCACATCTTCAATATCAGCAGGATTATTATTCAGCTTATCTATTAAATTATAAAAATTGGACCACCCATAATCCGATTTCAATTCGTAATAAGTGGCGTAGCTAGCAGTGTCTGTTCCAGGACTGTTACTTAAATTACTATTCTCACCATTTAGATTTACAGTAATTGGATTACCTTTAATAAAAGTGCCGCTTGATGAACCGAAGTGTTGAGTAAGAAACGAATTATCTACAGACTCTACGCTAGTATATACTCCCCAAAACACATCATTTATATAGACTTTGCAAAAATTAGATTGCGAAGCAGGCATATAGTTTCTTGCTACTTTGTAAGACACAATCTCTCTCATAAAAGATGGGTCTTGTATTACATTTCCAAGTTTTATTTTCTCTACTCCGAAGTGATTTTGATCGTTTACATAATCAAGTTTTATATTAAAAGGGTTCTTCTCTCTATCAATACTAACCGAGCTAAAGCCTTTATACCGGACGCCAATACTATCATAAAACTCACCATCAACCCAAACCGAGGCTAGTAGTCTCTCCTCATCTCCATCCACATAGAAGCTGTCTAAAATATAATCCCAGTTCTCTTGTTCAAAGACCAACTTAACCTCAGATATGTGTGCCGAATTGTGAAACCAAGTCTGTGAAAAACCGTGGCAAACGAATCCGACTAAGAAAAGGGCTAAAAGTTCTTTTCTCACTACTTAGTGTGCTAGAATTAGTGATTTTGTGACTCTAGTGTCATCGGTTAAAATTGACACTACATATTGGCCATTCTCTAAATCTACTAAAGATAGTTCTGATTCATTTTTACTATATAAAACCACCTTGCCAATCACGTCAATGATGGAAATTTCGAATTCTGCAGCCTCCTCTAAACCGGTGATAGTGATAGAGCCGTATGATGGATTCGGAAATAGATTGATAGTTTTAGTCCATATATCTTCTAATCCACTGACCTCTACCTCACAAGGGTTATCTAGTAAAATTATTATCCCTGGGTGATCACACTCACGTCTAAATCCTTTTGGAGGTCCGTCATTGTATTGCCAAACTATATTATCATTACTATCTACCTCATACATATATTGTCTGGAAACAGCTACAAACACATTGCCATTTGACAATCTATCAGATGCTGACTGACCGCTGGAGTAAGCTTTAGTCTCGTGTCTCCACTGGTGAGAAGTAGGTTGGTACGATCCATTAGTGTATGTGTAATTATACCCAACTCTTTCAGGATTAATAGCATCTACAGTAGAAGTTCTACTTCCACCTCCATTATTGTTAAAAAACTGTAACCAACCTGCATTTGGTCTACCTTCCTTTATCCATCTTACATCGTGACAAGCAGCTGATATGGTTTGGGCTACAGTTGATCCATAGTTTGAAGGATTCCCATATCTAAACAAAAAGTCTCCTCCTTTTCCAGAGTTTCCTCCAGTGTGACCTGCAGCCTCTTCGGTAGTGGTACTATGATCTATGATATATATTTCACTCATATACCTCGAGCTAAAAGCTATTTGATCTAGTTCTTCATTATAATCTATCCCATTTACGTGAAACCAATCTCCGTCTCTTCTACTAGTTTGACCAGCAACATTTATGTTCATCAATTCTGGATGATCCGCTACTACGCCAAAATTTGGCTTTGTGTCATCAACATCTTGAATCATATGATCCCATATGTGCCATTCCCATACGATTTTACCTCCAGTACCGTCTTGTTGTACTTCAATGAAATGAGTTGGCCACTTCTCTGATGTAGAAGATTTACCCGCAGC
Organism: Bacteroidia bacterium; assembly: GCA_965655315.1. Lineage (GTDB taxonomy): Bacteria > Bacteroidota > Bacteroidia > NS11-12g > UBA9320 > UBA9320. The sequence continues at coordinate 29,050 of CBFHGJ010000008.1, read as the reverse complement.
AGCTAATTCTGCGGTAGACTTAACTTCCCAAGCGGTAAGCAAAACATTTCCATTGGGTAAAACGGTAAAATCATGATGTGATCTATGCTCATCATTAGAATAGGTGAACTCCCATACAACATTAGCATCCTTATCATATTCCTGAATAATTCCACCAGCAGCTGCTCCATTTAGTCCTGACCCAGATACTCCTTGTCGGATAAGATTTCCATCGTTTTTTAAAAAGAGTGCATAGTTTGCATTCGTATTACAGTCCCAAGAGTGAGCTATGTTCCCATCTTTATCTACTAAATATGAGGTGCTATTATTCTGTAAATTATAAAGTGCATATCCGTCAAAACTTTGAGCGTTGGATACTAAGGAACTAATTCCTAAAAAAACTAATAGAGCTAATTTGTTTAAATTCATGTAAGATTAAATTAATTATTTAATTATTGGACATTACGTTTTGCAATAATATTCCACTAAAATAAAAATAACTTTAACTAGAATTAACTTTGCCCTATGAGTCAAAACTGGACCACCGTAAAAGAGTATGAAGACATCACCTACAAAAAGCGTGATGGCGTAGCTCGTATCGCCTTTAACAGACCTAATGTGCGGAATGCTTTTCGTCCTAAGACTACGAGTGAATTACTTGACGCTTTTCACGATGCACAAGAGGATTTGAGTATAGGCGTAGTACTACTAAGTGCCGAAGGACCAAGTTCCAAAGATGGTGTATACAGCTTTTGTAGTGGTGGTGACCAAAAAGCTCGTGGGCATCAAGGATATGTCGGTGATGACAATTACCATAGACTCAACATCTTGGACGTACAGCGTTTAATCCGTTTTATGCCAAAAGTAGTAATAGCCGTAGTACCTGGATGGGCTGTCGGAGGTGGACATAGTCTCCATGTTGTTTGTGATATGACACTTGCTAGTAAAGAGCACGCTATATTCAAGCAGACAGATGCAGACGTTACCAGTTTTGATGGTGGATATGGCTCTGCATATCTAGCTAAAATGGTTGGTCAGAAAAAAGCACGTGAAATATTCTTCTTAGGAAGAAACTACTCTGCTCAAGAAGCTTTTGAAATGGGAATGGTCAATGCCGTAGTACCTCACGCTCAGTTAGAAGATACTGCTTTCCAATGGGCTCAAGAGATTTTAGAAAAATCTCCGACGAGCATCAAAATGCTCAAATTTGCCATGAATCTAACCGATGATGGAATGGTAGGGCAGCAGGTGTTTGCCGGAGAAGCAACACGACTTGCCTATATGACTGACGAAGCCAAAGAAGGACGAGATGCTTTCTTAGAGAAGCGTAAACCTGACTTTAAGAAGGAGTATCTTCCATAGATGTGAGACCTTTTTTCTTATACCTAGGTTCCGAAGCTTACCCTCTTAGAACTCCAACCAACTCTCCAGCCTGACGTACCCCACTTTCACGCCAAGCTAATTTACCGTCTTTGAAAATCATCAACGTGGGCACACCACGAACGGCATAAGCATCTGCCAGAGCCTGATTTTTATCTACGTCTATCTTTACGATTTTGACCTGATCGCCTAATTCGTCTTTTACTTCGTCCAAAATGGGTGGCATCATCTTACAAGGGCCACACCACTCTGCATGAAAATCTACCAAAACAGGTGTATCTCCACTCACTATCTCTTTAAAACTTGCCATACCTATACTACATCCTAAAACGTGCCAAACCTCAAAAAATGACAAACTGAATGTTCAATTTGATTGAATGGCTAGAAATCCCATTACAGGTTAGTTGGACTTCCTTTGTACACTTTGCCAAGGACCACCGTTGTAAGCTTCAACTCCTTCTCGCTTTAAAAGAGTAGCAGCACTTCCACTTCTCATACCACTTGCACAACAGGTGATGACTGGTTTGTTCCATTTTTTGATGGTTTTTATCTTAGCACCAATATCTCCTAGAGGAATATTTTTACTTCCCTTTACATGACCTCCTGAAAACTCACCAGGACTCCTCACGTCTATTACAATAGCACCTTCACTTAACTTCTCCTGAAGGTCTACCCCTTCTCCAAATATTTTTTGTATTAGACCTAACATTGAGTGCAAATGTTAAGGATTCTAGGTTTCTTAATTGCAACTGAAGTTACAAATCCTTACATTCGGATAGACAATTATGAAAAAGTCTGAGATATACGCTGCGTGTATACAGCAGCAACAACAAAAACTAAAAGAGCTCCAAAACGCAATAGATAAAGTGCAGGAGTCCATAGTAGGAGAAGATAATAGTACTGCGGGAAATAAGTTTGAAACAGCTAGAGCTATGGGACAAGAGGAACTAGACAGGCTCAATCAAACGATGAATCATGCTATCCGTGATATGAATATCCTGAATCAAATAGACAGTGAAAAACCGTGTGATTCAGCACAGCTAGGTGCTTTGATAGAGACTACTAGAAAAAAAATGTATATGTCAGTAGGTCTCGGGAAAATAACACTAGATAAAGAAACAGTATTTGCAATTTCTGCATCCTCTCCGATTGGACAACAACTTATGGGTCTAGAAGCCGGTGAGATGGTGTCTTTTGCAGGTAAACGAGAGACAATAAAGAGTATTTCTTAACTACTTCATCATTGGATTCTATTCCGGTGCTAACCAACCTAAATCTAACTTAACATCTTCATCCTTAGTAAGTACTATCGTACTCATACTTCGTTCATTGCTCACATTAATGGTCTTCAGCGGCTCAATCAAGTGAAGTCCATTACGAGACATTGCTTCAGTCAATTCACCTTTTGTTAAAAGATATCTTTCTGTCCCATCAGGAAGTTCTGACCTTCCATCTTCATCCATTTTATAAGGTGTAGGAACCGCGAACTCAGATGTCATTCTGATAAATACAATGCCTTTGAGTCCAAGGAAAGAGCTTAATTTATCCATCATCAATCTAAACTGAATATGTGAATGTGCAAAATGAAGCACAGCATTACAGATAACAAAGTCGTAGGAAGTTTTTGCTCCATAGTTTTCAATATCACTTACTTCATATCTATTCGCCACTTCCGGATATTCTTGTTGAAGTTCCTGAACGGACTCTTCATTCGGATCAAAACCACTAATCAGGTATCCATTTTCTATAAAAAATCGGCTATTTCTTCCTGTACCACAACCGGCATCCAAAATTTTTGAAGATTTATTGATTCTACCTTTTAAAACTTGGTCTAAAAGGTACAAGTCAATGTTTTTCAACAGTCCAGCTAAATCCATAATTCTCTTGTAATCTGAGACGAAAATAGAGATAATACTTAGGTAGTTAAATACTAAATTCGCCAAATGAAATTGATATCTTGGAATGTAAACGGAGTAAGAGCAAGTGTTAAAAAAGGGCTGATAGATATCATAAATGATAGTAGAGCAGACGTATTCTGCTTGCAGGAGACCAAAGCTCAAGATGATCAAGTTCAAGAAGCACTAGAAGAATTAAGTGGATACCATATCTACTCTAATTCAGCTACTAAGAAAGGATACAGCGGTGTTGCCATTTTGAGCAAAAAAGAACCGATTTCTATTTCTTCAGATATAGGAGTGGAAGAACACGATAATGAGGGACGAGTTATCTGTGCTGAATATGAAGATTTCTACCTCATAAATGTCTATGTGCCAAACAGTGGTGCAGGATTGAAAAGACTAGACTATAGATCTACTTGGGATGAAGCATTTAAGAATTACCTAGAGAACCTGCAGAATAAAAAAACCATCATCGTCACAGGTGATTTTAACGTTGCTCATAGAGCTATCGATCTAAAAAATGACAAGTCAAACTACAACAAGACTAGTGGTTATACTCAAAAAGAGATAGATGGATTAGATAATATTTTGAATATTGGACTTAAAGATACGTTCAGGTATCTACAACCTGAAGAAGTGAAGTATAGCTTCTGGAGTATGCGTTTCAATGCTAGAAAAAATAATGCTGGTTGGCGAATAGACTATTTTTTGGCTTCAGATAGCCTAATGCCAAAAGTGAAAGAAGCCACCATAGATAATGATATCTTTGGTAGCGATCATTGTCCAGTTGGTCTTGTATTATCCTAGAGTAAATACTCATAATTTTCATCATATATGAATAATGCTATGTTTGAATTGTTTCGTTTTATTTTTACTCCCTAGTTTAAACAACTCATGACTAAATCAATTTTCGGCATTCTATTACTTTCAATAACTCTATTTGTAGGATGTACAGCTTCACAGGTGGAAACAAATAATCAGGATACTGAAGAAATTCTGAAGGAAGAATCTCCTAAAGAAATGCTGAGACAAGCTTATCAATTATTTAAAGAGGGGAAGGACTCGCAATCCATAATGATGGCTAATCGTGTTTTAGAAATAGGACAAGCTACTCAAAACGACACACTCATAGGTAGAGCACTTACTTCGCTATGTAGAAACTCCCAACGAACCTTGGATACCACTCGCTTAGCTCAATTAAGTGAGGAGTTAAGTAAGCTAGCAGCTTCTTCTGGAAATAAGCAATGGCTGATGTACCGTGCACACCAGAATGCGGAGATGTGGAGACTAGTTGGCAATATGGACAGAGCAGAACGCTTTTACAACGAAAGTATGCAAATCAGTTACGAGACAGGTGCAATGGGGATGTATACCATAGATCACTTCAATAAGTCTTTTGTATCCATAGCTAAAGGTGACCTAGACACCGCTCGTACACTTATTAAAAAAATACTATGCATTAAGACAGCTAGCTGACCCAGCATCTGAAGATGCGTATGGACTTATAGCCTTGGCCTATTTACTCGAGCAACAAAAGAATTACTCAGGAGCACACGAGGTAGCTGTAGTTACCCGAAGGCTTTTTAAAGAGCAGAATCTATTCCCAGAGCCTCCAGATGAGAAGCCATTGCTGTTAGTGGAAGATAAGGTTAAGGCCGAACTAGACGGAGAAGTGATGAAAGAAATAAGACTGAAATCAGCATCTCTTTCTGTACCTGATCTTTTGAAAAAGTATTTGTAAAGATTACAAGTTTTGGTTTAAAATAAACTTCCTTGTACTTCATCCCCTGGGACTTTAATCTCATAGCCCCACTCTTCATTTATCCGTTGTATCAATCTAGCAGATAACATCTGTAGGTCCTTTTCTATGGTTTGGTGGATGAAAATATTAATCTGCTCAATACCTTGTTCTTTCCAACTGGTTAGTCTCTCAAACCATTCGTCTAACCTATCTACATCACTTGGGTGATTTGCCCCTGTGAATCTAACGAAACACTGGTTGTTGGTGAGTCTCATATGCATTATATCCCTGCGACCTGCTGTATCTGTTATGGTATGACATACTTTGTTTTCCTCTAGCATAGCATATAACTCCTGCGTTATAGAAGGGTCATTGTACCACTCGGTATGTCGAAGCTCAACACTTAGTGGTAAATCTTTAGGCCATTGCTCTACGAACTCTACTAAATCTTCAAAATTCTTAGGACCATAATTATCATTCATCTGAAGAAATACAGTACCTAATTTTTCTTTGAAATGAGAAATGCTTCGGAAATAATCGTCTAGTTCTACTGTGCAGTTTTTCAATCTTCTAAACTGGCTAATCAGTTGAGGCACTTTTGGAAAAAAGGTGAAATCAGGAGCACTTCGTTCATACCAACCCTGCACTACTTTTTCTGGAAATATTCGATAATAAAAGGCGTTTAGTTCTATAGCATTGAATTGAGTCGAGTAGTAGGCAAGCTCATCTTTAGTACCTTTTGGATAGAAACCTTTAAGCTCTGCTTTTGCCCATCTTGGACAACCTATAAAAACCTTTGGCCGTTTGGCTGAATACCCTCCTTCTAGCAATACACGAGAGGTATCAACATGGTCAACAGGTAGACTGAGATCTAAAGCTCCTAGGTTTTCTACTTTACCAAATTTCACTAAACGAAGTTAGAATTACATTTTAAAACCTAAAATTAATTGACAAATTTGAAATGGGGTTAAAAATAGCATTCGTCAATAATTCATCGTTCCAAGTAACTACCGTTCCTGTTTGATCATTTGTAGCTCGTCCGGTCATAAGACGACTATAGAGGGCAATATCAGTTGAATAAACTATTGACCATTGGTTACTATGTTCATACCTTAATCCAGCACCAACCTTTAAAGTTACTCCTTCAGCACTAAATTTCATTGTGCTACCTACATCAAATCTCGCCCGTTCTCTTAAATACTCTTCTGCAACGTAACCAATATCGCCATATATGACTGGCTTAAGCTTTTCCTCCCCATATATCCTTTCATACCCGACTAGAAAACTCAAATAACTAGCTTCAATATTTTCATAGGAATGTAATCCACTGAATTCTTCCTTCTTAGTATTGTAATGAAGATTTACACGTAAGGCCGAATTTGCATCTATGAAGTACTTATAAGTTAATGGAGAAATAACCTGAAATAAACTGAAGGATTCATGCCATACTGCATCTTTGTAGTAAGGAGCTTTAGTAAAATTTATGCTTATTTCATGCTTTGAAAAATCTTGACTAAGTACATTCACTGAAAACAATAAAAAACAAATAGCAGCCAACGGTCGCATCCTTCAAAGTAACCGATTTATCCCGCATGTTATTGTAAACTTGTGATTAACGATTGAAAAAACTATTTTTGCCTAACGAACGTTAGTTAACCAATTTCGTGACAAGCAGGAAACGAGAAATATTAGCACAATTACAGGGCATTCTTAAAAACAAAGGATATGCAGCCACTTCTGTGCGAGATATCGCAAAAGCTCTAGATATGGAGCCTGCGAGCCTCTATTCTCATTTTAAAAATAAGGAAGACATTCTCAAGATGACTTGTTTTGAACTGGCAGACAAATTCGAGCTCGCTGTGAAAGAGGTGAATGACATCTATTTCAATGCAGAAGAAAAGCTTAGAATGGCTATAAAATTGCACATAGAAATACTAACTGAAAATTTAGACTCAGCTATCATTTTCATACGTGATTGGCGAAATTTGACTGGTGAAGCACTTGACCAATTTGTAGTTAAGCGAAATCTATACGAAGATGGTTTCAAAAAGATAGTTCAAACTGGTCTAGATGAAGGTGTTTTTAAAGAAACAGACAAAAAATTTGCCACACTAACTATTCTAAGCAGTGTAAATTGGATAGTAGAGTGGTATAAACCCGACGGCAAACTAAATGCCCAAGAAATAGCAGATAAGTTGAGTAATTTTATCCTTTCAGGATTAGAAAAAGATAACTCGATTAAATATTAACTTAGAAATAAAACAAAAACATTATGTACGGAAATGCTTACGTAGACCCAAACGAAAAATTCAACACTGAAGAAGAAACTCCTGAATTATTAGAAGCCTTTCAAGCTAGAATTGACCGAGGTGAGAAAATAGAACCTCAAGATTGGATGCCAGCTATGTATCGCAAGCAGTTGATCCGTATGATCGAGCAACATGCTCATTCAGAAATAATTGGAGCATTGCCAGAAGGTACTTGGATTACACGTGCACCTGGTTTCAGACGTAAACTTGCACTTATGGCAAAAGTCCAGGACGAAGTAGGTCATGGTCAGTTACTGTACTCTGCAGCAGAAACTCTCGGAAAAAGTCGTGAAGATATGATGAATGACCTCATCACAGGAAGATCTAAATATTCTAACATATTTAACTACCCAGCTAAAACTTGGGCGGATAGTGCAGTAATTGCTTGGTTAGTAGATGCTGGTGCTATTGTGAATCAACTTGCAAATAGTAAAGGTTCTTATGGCCCTTATTGTAGAGCGTTAGAGCGTATATGCTATGAAGAATCTTTTCACCTAAAGTATGGTCATGATAATGTGGTACATCTCGCTACAGGAACTCGTAAGCAGAGAGAGATGGTGCAAGCTGCTATGAACAGATGGTGGCCACCATTGATGCATTTCTTTGGTCCAAGTGATAAAGCATCTGTGCATACCGAGACTCTTATGAGATGGAAAGTGAAAATGGCTAGTAACGATGCAATGCGTCAGCAGTTCTTAGATATGTATGTGCCAAAAATTTGGGACTTAGGACTTACACTTCCAGATCCAAACCTAAAGAAGAATAAGACTACCGGTCTGTGGGACTACACCGAGCCTGATTGGGATGAGTTTAAGAGGGTGATAAATGGTGATGGACCTTGCAATGCCGAAAGACTTGCTGTAAGACGAATGGCTGAAGAAAACGGCAGATGGGTAACTAGAGCAATTCAGAATAAAGATGCTGAGGTGGTTCGGCCTTATGCCTAGTTAACTAGCTAATGCACTTAATCGAGTTTAGTAAGAATACTTGCTTATTAATCACATCGTGACTTACAAGTATTCGTTTAAAGTAGTATAGGCAACACAGTATTCCTTTTTTGAATCATAATAGGTAATGAAGTGAGCGAACTTAGCAATGGAGTGTATTTGTTATATTTGTATAGAGAGCATTCTCAAATCTCTTTAGCTAAGTTCAATTAAAAGATAAATCCTATGTACAGATATACTACTATACTAATTAACCTAATACTCATCCAGATCTGTTTTGGTCAAAATATACCAAATGGGAATTTTGAAAAGTGGAACAAGAGAAACCACTATAAGGCAACAGGATGGTACGCTTACAACAACACCGTTTATCGCACCACTGCTGCTCACGTAGGGAAATATGCCATTGTCTTACAAAACAAGTATTCAGAAACGGGTAATGGCTCTAGAGGTTATGCTACGAACTACAGAAGTAATGATAAATCAAATTTTGGAGGATTTGCCTTTGAAGGTGAGCCTTTTTCTCTTGTATTTTCTAGCAAACACGATTTAGCACAAGGGGATACGGCTCGAATCTATGTTGATTTTAGAGATAACGGAAGTTATAAAGGTAGAGTAGATTTTAGATTTTCTGGAAGTACGAATGGAAGATACGTAACTTATAGAGTTCCTATTTCGTGGAGTGGGGCAAGACTATGTGATTCTGTGCGAATTACGCTATATTCAAAAGTTCTAAGCAAAATACAAGGAGATGGGTACGTAATTTATGATGATATTCATTTTGAAAATATTGGTTTTCGATCTCCAGAAATCTATAACACAAGTTTTGATGAGTGGTATGATTTTGGTCTCGATTTCCCAACAAACTGGAACAGTATAGATCTTAGAAACTATGATTACAGCCGAAATTTTTATACTCGAAGGTCGGTTGAATTTCAAGATACCGAGGCTTTCTTAGGGAATAGTTCATTGGCCATAAGAAATTACATTTCTGGAAACAGAGCCCGAGTAGGTTATTGCTATATAGGCCCGGATAGAGATCATTATTATACTCCAGCTTTCGCTATGAAAGATACGTTTAAGTATTTTCAAGGATATTACAAATACTTACCAGAAAGGGAAGATACAGCTCTCTTAAATTTCAGAACCTATACCAATCAAACTAGGCGGTCAAACAATTACCTAGAACTTCCTGCAGCAGAAGACTGGACGTTTTTTTCAATGCCTCTTACTTATAATAATCAGTATAGTCCGGACAGTGCATCCTTTATAGCTTATGCATCACTCTACAAGGATACCGTTGGAGACGAAACCGTTCTATATCTTGATAATCTAGATCTTACCATGGAGCCTACCCCTATCAATCTGTCAGTTGCTAAAACTGGGTTAAATGATATAACTATTTTTCCAAACCCTGTAACTAATGTATTGAAAATAGACTCTGATTTCAAATACCACTATATACTAATAACAGACTTATCTGGAAGAACTGAACGAATCAATACTAGTGATAATATAGTAGATTTTGGCAGATTCAACCCTGGACTTTATTTTCTTTCACTCCACAGTAAAGACAGTAAATCTCGCACTATTAAGCTATTTAAGATATGAGATCACTTATCACATTTAGTTTAATCTGCTACTTAAGTTTGGGCTTTGCTCAAAATATACCTAATGGCGGTTTTGAATCTTGGGAAACAGAAGACTTTTTTAGACTTGACAATTGGGTTAGCTATGGTTTTCCAGAAAGAACCGAAGAATCAAATAGCGGAAATTATGCTGTGAAACTTGTAAACTACGTTTCTGCTAATCAAGGTATTATTTATGGTAGTTCGTTATACAACGTAGATTGGGTAAATGGTACGGTTGATAAATTTCCATATGATGGCGATCCTCTGTCCATGGTGTTTGACACTAAACACGAATTAGGTCCGGGAGACACTGCGGATTTAATAGCTGGTTTTTACGAGAAAGGCAATTGGATAGGAGATGCAAAAATTCAATTAGACGGCTCTACAAATAATCAATATGTGACTTACTCAGTAGCCATTTCATGGTATTCATTGTCTCGTACCCCGGATTCTGTATTTATTGGAATGAGAAGTAGTATACATCCAGAAGCAAAGGCAGAAGGGTATGTCATTCTTGATGATTTTAGGTTCGAAAATATTGGTGCTCGTACGGTAGAAATAGAAAATTACGATTTTGAAAATTGGTCCAATATAGGAGTTCGATATCCTCAAGGATTTATGTCATTAGACTTAGTCGCATTCAAAGAGTGGAGAGGGTTTTTGCTAAATCCTTCAGTTACCATCGACTCAAATGCATTTAGAGGTGAATCCTGCTTGAGGGTTAGTAATTTCGATGATTGGGACAATAGAATTGGAGAAGGTGCTTGTTTTACAGGTGATACATTCACAGATGCTTATAGTCCTGCTTTTGCCGTGGACCAAAAGTATACTTACCTGCAGGGGTATTATAAATATAATAAGGGAGGAGGAGATGCCGCAAAAATTGAATTGAATATGTTCATTAATGGTACACCTTACGCTGATGGTAGTATCACTTTTTCGCAAACAAAATCAGAATGGACTTTCTTCAATATACCAGTCAATTACTTTTTAGATCTTGTGCCCGATTCGGCTACTATCAGAATAGTATCTGCTGAAGATGGACCTAACAATAGTTCCGAAACGGTGCTTCATTTGGACGAACTCTCATTTGTGAATGAATTAGATAATAGAGTGAGTGTGGCCAACATTTCCCAGTCTAACATAAAGGTATATCCAAATCCTTTTAGAGGTCAAATTACAATCGAGTCGACAGGAGGCGGTTATGTTTTAAATACTATGACAGGGCAAGAGGTTGTGAAAGGCACCCTACTAAGCGGAGAGCAAAGAGTTGACCTAAAAGCATTAAATCCAGGAATATATCTACTAACTATAACTGAAAACAACCAATCAACATGGCAGCAGAAAATAATAAAACCATAGAATCACTTGACCCGAGAATTACTAGGGCAAATATTACCCCAGATAACTCTGCGGAAATGAATGACCTTATTCATTTCCAAACCTTTGAGGTTTTTCACCAAAAAAAGAGAGGGAGTCAGCACCAACACGTCGGAATAGTACACGCACCAAATGCTGATATGGCACTATTATATGCAAAAGAACAATATGCAAGAAGGGAAGTTACTGCAAACCTATGGGTAGCACCAAGTAGCTGCATTTCAGCTACAGAATATCACGATGACGATATCTTTCAAACTGCACCTGAAAAGCTTTATCGTAACCCTGCTAGTTATAAGGTTATGGATAGAATAAAAGCCTTTAAAGAAAGAGGCATGAAACCAACAGACGAAGTATAGACTAAGAAAAGAATAATATGAATAGTATAGATGCATTAAAAGAGCTTTTATATAAAATCGCTGACGATCAATTAATCATTGGTCATAGAAATAGTGAATGGAATGGACTTGGACCTATTCTAGAAGAGGATATAGCTTTCAGTAGTATGGCTCAAGATAAAATGGGCCAAAGTGAGCATATCTATAATCTATTGCACCAACTCGGTGAAAAAGATGCCGATACTGTAGCTTTCACTAGAAATGCTCCTCAGTTCCACAATAGTTTACTTGTAGAACAACCAATAGGCGGCTATGATTTTAGCCTCATGCGGCACTTTCTTTTTGATTTTGCAGATTTTCTAAGATTTGAAGACTTGAAAAATTCTAGCTATCAACCACTTGCTCTAGTTGCCAAAAAGTTTCACGGTGAAATTAAATATCACACCATGCATTCCAATACTTGGGTTCACCAACTTGGACATGGCACCGAAGAAAGCAATCTAAAAATGCAGACAGCTTTGAATTTCGTTTGGAATATGGCTCTTGGTATATTTGAACCAGGACCCGCAGAAGATATTTTAATAGATGAAAATATTGCTATGGGAGAAAAAGCATTACAAGAAAAATGGCTAGAAGTCGTAGTTCCACTTTTAGAAAAAAGTAATCTTAAAGTTCCTGAACAAAGCTCTTGGAATCCCGTATACGGTGGAAGATATGGAACTCATTCTGAACATTTACAGCCTTTACTCACCGAAATGACAGAGGTTTTTGTGATAGATCCTACTGCAGATTGGTAAGATTTTGTATTCAGACTTACAATTGATTTAATCTGAATAAATCAAACTTCCATTTTAACTGTTTTATTGAGCAAAGCAATTTTGGTAACAGAAGAATTCATACGAACTGAACTCAAAAAGGTGAAAGACCCTGAGATCCCAACGATATCAATAGTTGATTTAGGGATTGTAACTGGGATAGATATAAGTGAGAATAACAATATTCACGTCACTCTGACTCCTACATTTGCTGGTTGTCCAGCTCTCAGATTAATGGAAGATATGGTTGTAGAACATTTATCTAACTATGATGACTTGGGTGAAATTACAGTAGAGACCAGTTTCGAAACAACTTGGACTACAGATTTAATAACTGAAGAAGGTCATAAAGCCATAAAGCAGCATGGTCTAGCTCCCCCAAAACGAAATTGCTCAAATATCTCTATGGAATTACTGGAAGCTACCAATTGCCCATATTGCGACAGTGAAGATACAAGTATGAAAAGTCCTTTTGGCCCGACCTTATGCCGAAGTTTACACTATTGCAATAGTTGTAAGCAGGCATTCGAAGGTTTCAAACCAGTATAGTCAAGGATTTATTTACTATACTACTTAGGTTCTGCTTTCATTTCCTGTTCTACCATATAGTCTACGGTTCGTGGTATATCCCAAATCGATACTTCCTTAAAAACAATCTTCTTTTGCCTATCTAAGACATATATCTGAGGCGTGCCTTTAATAGTATAGTAATCCTTAAAATCATCTTTACCACTCACATTAGATACATTTATAAAAGTATAACCTTCATCTTTCACCATTTTTCTCCAGCCCTTAAAACTTTCATTGATGTTTACTGCATATATAGCAATTTCACTATGGTCCAAGGTGTCATAAATACGCTGTAATATTGGCAGTTCTAATTTGCAATGTAGGCATTCTATATCCCAAAAAACTACCACTGTTACAGGTTTGTCAATAGCATAAAGATCAACCTTATTTACAAAAGATGTATCCTCCATATTCATATTATGTGCTATCTCACCGCATTGAATATGTGACATCTTTTCTACGTACTTACAGGCACTTTGCTTCCCTTCCTCACTCAACCAAAACGCCTTTCCTGTACAGTAATAATTCTTCACCAAATGATGTTGGATATTATCAAAACACATACGTTTAGAATTCTCAAAACGCCCTGTCATGTAGTTCAGGGTGAATTGATAAAACGCTGCTGTTTCTTCTTTTTCCAATCTGGCCAATACTTCATCTACTACTACTTTTGCCGTATCTAAATTGCTTGGAAGGTATTTAGTCAGAAATTCTGAAAGCACTTCTTGATATACAGCGGTTCTAATTAAGCCTGGTTCAGTAAAGTCGATATTATTAAAATAATGGTCTCTAATCCATCTGTACTTATACTTTCTAGCATCTTCTCGTGACAAGCCAGCTGGAGCATCCGGAATCTCAACTCTAATACCTGCACTATATAGTTTTCCTACGAAGTACTCACTAGCTTGCGTTTGAACTTGAATCTTACTATCCGCAATACTAGCTTCTATCTTATCTACTTCTAACTGAAGTTGGGCCTTTTGTACTTCATCATTTGAGCTCTCTTGTTTCGCTTTTATCCGTTCTAATTTCACAGTTTGCAAAGCCTCAAACTTGCGTACGTCTAAATATATCCGGTTCTCTACAGAACCCTCAGATAGTATACCGTCAGCGTATACATTTGTGTCAGTCCGAAAAACATATTTAGTCTGATCCTCTTTTTCTGAAGCTAAAAAATTAAAGTAGGATTCATTTGGAAGTAGAATCAAATAATTACCGTTTGACAATGTGTTGGCTCCTAGAAATCGAAAATATCCATTTTCACAAGTTGCACTGTCTATAAGATACTGCTTGTCCCCCATGTGGTAAGCTAATCTAACATTATCCTTACACGTGAGTCCATCTATATATACCTTTATGTCATGTTGAGCATTGCTGAAATTATATGCTAACGCGAGTAGACAAACTGCGATTGTTTTGAGATTTACTTGTTTCATCTAAATCAGATTTTACGATTGTTTAAACTGTTTACAATAAATTGAGCACAGTGATCTTAGTCCGGGCAAAAATAGCCTTGGAAATTAACTTTCTTTGGCCTGTTTCATTTATGCGTCTAGTATCACTTTTCATCCTATCTATGCTATTCTACTTTAGCTTGCATGCTCAGCAGACTAATAAAGATTCTGTACTACTAGCATTGAAAGCAAAACCTGAGCCATACTTGGCGTTTCATAATAGGAATACATTTATCCAATCTAACCGCACTCGTCTATATGGGCTTGTAGGTGGCGTAAGTTTCAATGAAAAGGTTAAACTGTATGCGGGCATTTATGGGTATGGAAACGCAGATCGGACTGTGCTACCTTACTTAAAGTTCGGAGAGGATTCGGTTGTGAGAACAATCAATACGAGTAATTTCAGCTTAGGTTTGGAATATAACTTTTATCGAAACGGTAGATTTAGCCTCGGGGTACCTGCTCAAATAGGTATTGGCAGTGTACAATATGATTATAGGAAAGTAAAATCTGGAATACGGCTAAGTAAAAGAGATTATATCACTGTTCCCGTTGAAAGCGGAATAAATGCTTACTTCTCCATTCTGTCTTGGACAGGTTTAAAAGGAGGAGTTGGATATAGATTAAATCTCGGAAACCTAGAAGCGGCTAAACTATCTTCTCCATACTATAATATTGGTTTATATATATCAATAA
This sequence comes from Bacteroidia bacterium, assembly GCA_965655315.1. Classification (GTDB taxonomy): domain Bacteria; phylum Bacteroidota; class Bacteroidia; order NS11-12g; family UBA9320; genus UBA9320. Next base: position 13,912 of record CBFHGJ010000008.1, on the reverse strand, counting down.
AAAACCTAGTACAGGAAATAAAAAATTAAAAATGCTTTACTGCTCTTTGCTATCCTCGTCTTCTGACTTCTCTATAATGCCTTGCTCCTCTAACAAATAATTTACTGTATTAGGAATATCTTTTGCTCCAATTTTTTTAAACCTAATCTTCTTTTCTTTATCCAATACGTATATCTGAGGCGTGCTCACGATATTATATTTCTTACGAAACTTATCTTCCCCAAAAGCATTAGCTACATTTATGAAATTAAACTTTTCTTTTTTCAGACGTTTCTTCCAACCTTCCCAATCACCCTGGGTATATATCGCATAAATTTCAAAGTGTTCATTAGTCATACTGTCATACAACTCACTGATAATAGGCATCTCTTTTTTACAATGGCCACAATTAATATCCCAAAACACTAATACTGTCACCGGCTTATCTATTGTCGACATTCTAATCCTTTTACCGAAAGTACTATCTGGCATGCTCATATCAGGAGCTAGGTTGTCGCATAATGTTGGATACATTTTATCACTCTCCTCACACATCTTTGCTACGTAAGCAGAGTCAGACCAAAAAGCTCTACCAGCACAGTAGTAATTCTTTGCCATATGCCAAACAGCTTTATCAAAACACATATACTTTGCTTTTTCAAAATATCCCAGTAAGAAGTGGACAGAATATTTGAACTGCTCTGAGCTTCCTGCCCTTTCTATTCTATTGATTAAAGTATCTGCCATTGCCATTGCGGTGTCTGGGATTGGTGGCATATATCTATCGAAATAGGTTTTAATCTTGTTATGAAAAACTGGAGAAAGTACTAATCCGTCTTCAGAGAGATCTACATTATCCCAATAGTGATCCCTAATCCATATATACTCGTACTTATCTTTTTCATCACCCTCTAGGTCAGCAGGTGTTTCTGGAAGCTCCACTTCACCCATGGATCCATATAGCTTGCCTATAAATAATTCTGAATAATCCTCAGCTATTTGAGCACGTTTTCTGGCAACTTCCACTCCTAGTTCTCTCAACTCATCTTTCAGCTCCTCCTGCTTCTTTTCATTCTCCTCAGCCTCAAGTTTTTTATTTAACTCCCCTGCCTTTTTCCCTTGTGAGGAAGCAAACTTATTAAACCCAAGAAACAATTCGTTTTCTTTAGATCCCGAAGTCTCCACTTTCGATGGGCTCAACGAGGTGTCTAGCTCTATATAATATTTGGTTTGATCCTCTTCAGAAGATACTAGAAACTCCATATAGTTCTTCTTAGGCAAAACCACTAGATAGACTCCAGTATTTAATGATTCTTCTCCTTTAAAATGAAAATACCCGTTTTGGCATTCGGCAGTGTCTTTCAAGTACTGCTTACTTCCAAAGTGATTCGCTAATAACAACTCATCCTCACATAAAAGACCATCTACTTTTACCTTGATGTCATACTGACCATAACTACCCAACCACAAACAGACGCCAATCAGAATTGCAAAGTGTTTTACCATACTTTCTTTTTTCAAATAATTTTGTACAAATATAATACTCCTATAACGCACTTAAAGTTTTGAAAGTTGCCTTATAGCTGAGTAACAATGCCCAATAATAATGCCTAATGACAATGATTTTTTTAGTTCAATCTATCAAGTGGTTCGAAAAATACCAGATGGTAAGGTCACTTCATATGGAAGCATAGCAAAATACTTGGGTATGGCTCGTTCAGCTAGAATGGTGGGATGGGCGATGAACCAAGCGGGTAGCCAAATACCCTCTGTACCTGCTCATAGAGTGGTAAATAGAAATGGACTGCTTACTGGAAAGGCACATTTCTCTCCTCCAGAAAAAATGGAAAGATTACTCAAAGAAGAAGGGGTGTTGGTAAAAAACGACTGTATTGTCAATTTTAAAGAACACTTTTGGGATGTAGAACAAGAACTGAAGCTAGACTAATAAATTAAATTACTACAATGGATTACTTTTGTGAAGCTAACAACAAACAAATTAAATATGAAAAAAATCACTCTCCTTATTGCCATTCTCTCAGTTGCTTTTTTCTCTTATAGTCAAACCAAAAGTGGTGAAAAAGTTGCGTCAATTAACTTTGGATATAGTCTTACAGGTGGCCTAATAAATGCCTTAGACGAAGCTGACACTGATGATATCTCTTCTGACACTTTCGGACTTAATGGTGTCAATGTAAACTCGTTACCAGCTATATCCTTAGCTTTTGATTACGGAATTGGGGAGGTCTTTAGCATGGGGTTAATGTTTTCAATTCAATCATTTAGCGGATCAGTAGATCAATATACTTGGATAAATAATCAAGGAGAGACTAGAAGTGAGTCTATAGATATAGGCCTCACAAGAAATAACCTTGCTATTTTACCTCGTTTTCATTGGCGAATGCAAAATGAAAACGTAGATATATATTCAGGTTTAAGGGTAGGTTATCTATTCTGGACGGGCGAAGTTGAATCTTCAGATCCTAATTTTGATGACTTTGACACTTTTGCTGGAGGCAGACCTACATTTGGTCTTGTTCCTATAGGCGGAAGGTTCTACTTCACAGATGAATTCGGAGCCAATTTCGAATTAGCTATTGGTGCTCCCTATATTGCGAGTATCGGGGCTCAGTATAGATTTTAAATGCTTTTAGAAAGGATTAAAAAGCGTATATTGTTACTCAATTAATATACGCTTTTTTTATATTCCCAAGTCTCCCATTCCAGGGATGTTTGGCATTATAGCACTCATTTCTTCTTTTATAACTACATCAGCATTCATCGAGGCTCTATCTATAGCCTCAAGTATCATAGTTTGTACTTCTTCTCTTGGTCTAATTTTAAATATACTATCGTCTATTTCTAATGAGTGAAATCGTTTATCTCCTGTACATTTAATCTTTACCTTTTCATTGTAAGATGTACCTTCAAAATCAATTGAAGCTAATTTAACTTTCATGGCTTGAGCTTTTTCCTTAGCTTCTTTAAGTTTACCTAATCCAAACATACTCTTTTAACGTTTTGCAAAGTTACGGAGAATAGGCCTATGGATATAAAATCATTGAAATATAGTATACTCGCGATATGAAGAAGATATCCATCTATTTTATTGTTCTAGGTCTACTAATGGCCCACTGTTCTCAAGGACCCATTGAGGATTCTGAGTCGGATTATACAGAGGGATTAACTAAATACATACCTGTAGAGCTTAAGACAGATTTGTCTCAGCTATCTGATTCGGAAAAAGCAATGCTGCCACACCTATTCAAAGCAGCTGAAATTATGAACGATCTATTTTGGGAACAAGCTTACGGTGACAAGGAAGCTTTATTGGCATCTATAGCAAATCCACAATTAAGAACCTTTGCAGAAATCAACTATGGACCTTGGGATAGGCTTGACGGAAACACTCCGTTTCTTGATAATGTTGAAGAAAAGCCTGCAGGAGCAAACATTTACCCATTTGACATGAGTAAAGCTGAATTTGAAGAATTAGGCCTACCAGATGAAAAAGGTCAATATAGCATGGTTCGCAGGGATGAAGCTGGGATGGTTTATACTATTCCATACAATGAATACTTTAGAGAACCACTAGAAGAGGCTTCTGGCCACCTGATGCGAGCCTCAGAAATATGTGAAGATTCCGAACTAAAGAATTATTTGGAACTTCGAGCTAAAGCTCTTTTAAGTAATGAGTACGATTCTAGTGACATTGCTTGGATAAACATGCGGAACAATACCTTAGACATTATCATAGGACCTATAGAGCATTATGAGGATCAGCTGTATAATTATAGAACCGCATATGAAGCCTATATCCTAGTCAAAGACAAATCTTGGAGCAAGAAGCTTGAAAAGTACATAAGCTACTTGCCAGAACTTCAAGCTAATTTACCAGTAGAAGATATCTATAAGCAAGAAAAGCCGAATAGTGATGCAGCACAGTTAAATGCATATGACGTTATATATTATGCTGGAGATTGTAATGCTGGAAGTAAGACGATAGCCGTTAACCTACCTAATGACGAAGAAATACAGGTAAAATATGGTACAAGACGAAGTCAATTGAAAAATGCAATGAAGGCTAAATTTGACAAGATTTTACTTCCTATTTCTGATGTATTAATTACTGAAGATCAACGAAAACACATCACTTTCAATGCGTTCTTTAGTAACACCATGTTTCACGAGGTAGCACATGGGCTTGGCATAAAGAATACTATCAATGATAAAGGTATGGTGAGGGAAGCACTGGGAGAAAAATTTAGTGCATTAGAAGAGGGTAAAGCGGACATTCTCGGACTGTATATGGTCACACAGCTAAAAGAACAAGGCGTCTTGGCAGAAGGTGAACTCATGGACTACTACACCACTTTTTTAGCTGGTATATTTAGATCTGTGCGATTTGGCGCAAGTAGTGCACACGGACAGGCCAATATGTTACGATTCAACTATTTCCAGCAGCAAGATGCTTTTACCAGAAGAAAAGATGGAACCTATGAAGTCAATTTTGATAATATGAAAAAAGCAATTGCTGGATTATCATCTATCATACTAAAACTTCAAGGTGATGGAGACAAAGATGGCGTAATAGCCTTAATGGATAAAGATGGACAAGTAGGAGAAAAACTTCAAGCTGATTTAGATCGACTAAGTGAAGCTAATATACCTGTAGATATAGTATTTGAACAGGGACTTGATGTATTAGGACTAGTTCAATAAACCTATTTCTTCCGCTCGATTACAAAATCAATGAGCGTCTGTAAATAATCCGTCGAGGAATTAGTGGGTATAGCATGAAGTAGTTGCTCAGCAGATGATTTATACTCCATCATTCTACTTTTAGCATATTCCAATCCGCCTTTTGCTTTTACAAATTCGATAACTTCCTGTATTTGACGTTTAGATTTTTTGTCTTTCTTAATTATCTTAAGAATTTTTCGGCGTTCACTTTTGTCACAATTATTGATCGCATAGATAAGAGGGAGGGTCATTTTCTTTTCCACTATATCAATGCCTGTGGGTTTTCCCACCTTATTATCTCCGTAATCAAATAAGTCATCCTTTATCTGAAAAGCTATTCCAATGGCTTCACCCATTGCAACGACATCCTTTAGCACGTCTTCATCTTGACTTGTAGTTTGAGCCCCAATACCACAACAACTAGCTAACAGTGAGGCTGTTTTCTTTGTTATTATATCAAAATATACATCCTCCGTAATATCTAACTTACGTGCTTTCTCCATTTGGAGAAGTTCCCCTTCACTCATTTGCTCTACAGCACTTGAAAGTATCTCCAATGACTTAAAATCCTTATTTCTTAAGCTCAGTAATAAGCCTTTTGAAAGTAAATAATCTCCTACCAGCACGGCTACTTTGTTTTTCCAAAGTGCATTGATAGAAAAAAAACCTCTTCGAGTATATGCTTCATCTACTACGTCATCGTGCACTAAAGTCGCTGTATGAAGCAATTCTACAAGAGCCGCTCCTCTGTAAGTCGCTTCGTTCACCTCACCAAAAAGCTTTGCACAATGCAAGACTAAAAGTGGTCTCATCTGCTTTCCTTTTCGTTTCACGATATAGCTCATTATCGTATCTAGTAGCGGAACTCTACTTTTAACACTTTCCTTAAATCTATCCTCAAAAATTTTGAGTTCCTTTTCAATAGGAGATTTGATATAGGTTAGCGTATTAGCCATTTAGTTGCAATTTACAGTTGTTATATATGTATAAACAACAAAAGAGAGCAAATGCTCTCTTTTGAAACTTAGATTATATAAATTCTTGATACTAGTCAATAGACTTTGATGCAGTGTAGCTCAGTTTTAAGGCGTTCACCTGTCTTAATTCTTGCTTGATATCTGTTACAATTCCCATTTTAACAACCTTATCTGCTTTCAGAGATGTAGTCATATAAGGAATCTCTTTTTCATCCTTTTCACTGTTCTTTAATGTAATATATTGCTGTATATCATCTACAGTAGCGAATGCATCATCCAACTGAATTCTAGGAGTAGAACCAAGTCTATCATCCAATGGAGGTCCTACAAATATGTAATGTAGTCTAGATTTCTTTTCTAGTTTTTCTACTTCACTAGCTTGTGGGAGTTGAGTACGAACCTTCATCTCCTTATCTCTCATTTTGGTAGCTACCATAAAAAAGAATAGAAGCATAAATACAATGTCAGGTAATGCCGATGTATTTATAGCAGGTAGTGATCTTCCTCCGTCTTTCTTAAATTTTGCCATATTATTTTCCTCCTAAACTAACTGGTTCTGCCTCTGATAATTTCTTCGGATACTTTGCCTTAACCTCTTTAATCTTGTCCTTATCCGGCTCAAATTGGGGATCTAACTTAGAATATGGTTTGCCAAATTTTGCCATTGAATAGTCGTCCCTTACGGTGTTGTATGCAGCTGTAAGTTCATTATAAACCTGAACATACATGTCGTAAGAGGTTCCCCTATCATTTTTTAAGGATACAATAGCCTTTGTAGACGTAGAAGCCAAGTTTGGATCTCTTCCTTCATTGGTTAAGTGATCTACAGTCTTTTGTCTTAGTCTATCTATTTGCATCAAACTACCTTCAACCAGCAATTGGTCGTTAGCGTTTACAAGTACCTCTAGAACCTCGCGTTTCTTCTGTTTAGATTCATCAGGCGGTTCTTCTGTAATAGGTGGTAAGGCAACCTGCAGACCTGTAGGTATGTCCATAGTAGTAGTTACTAGGAAAAATACCAGCAGTAAGAAGGCAATATCTGCCATCGATCCTGCATTGATTTCAGGTATGTCTCTTTTTCGAGTTGCCATTTATTCTAATTCTTAAATAATGAAATTCCTTCAGTAACTATTGCTAATACCACAGACCCCAGTCCCAATATAACCGTTAGATACATTCCCATATCTATCAGTTTTGACTTAGACTCAGTAGTTACATCATATTTAGCATAATCAGGACCAAGCTCTCCACTTGAAATAGAGTAAGCTATAATGCAGATCACTGCTAGCACTCCTATACCTATAAGTATTTTCTTAGCCCCTTTTGGGTTATGAACTATGAAAAGTACTGATGAAATAACTGCTCCTAAGATAGCCACGAAGCTAAGAACATAAGTAAGATTAAGTCCAAAGCCACTTGCAGACCCCTCTTCCATAGGTGAGCCGCTGGATGCAATTTGATATACATATGCGATTACCGCGAGAATAACAATCGCGTAGTAAATCATTTTTATATTCTTACCCATACTACGCTTTTACTACTTTATTTTTAACTAACATATCTACTAAAGATATAGAAGCATCTTCCATTCCATTTACAATTCCATCAATTTTAGAGGTGATGAAATTATAAAATATTTGAAGTATAATAGCCACAATAAGACCAGCTACAGTAGTCAAAAGTGCCACTTTAATACCAGAAGCAACGACACCTGGAGAGATGTCACCTGCTTTCTCAATCGCGTCAAAAGCACCGATCATACCGATTACTGTACCCATAAATCCTAGCATAGGTGCTAGTGCTATAAATAGAGATAACCATACCAGTCCTTTTTCAAGCTGTCCCATTTGTACAGAACCATAGCTTACTACAGACTTTTCGACCACATCAATAGAACCTTGGTCAGCTCTATCCAATCCCTGATAGAATATGCTAGCTACTGGACCTCTAGTGTTTCTGCAAATTTCCTTTGCTCCATCTAAATTTCCTGCTGCTACTTCATCCTCTATTTGAGAAACAAACTTCTCAGTATTGATACTCATCCAGAAAAGAGAAATAATTCTCTCTATTGCAATCGCTAAACCTAGGATTAGACAGATTAGTGGTAAGGCCATAAAGCCTGCTCCACCTTCTATAAATTTCTGCTTAAGAACTTGAAGGCCACTTTCCTCTACTTCTTCAGAAGTATCCTCAGTCATTTCTTCAACTGCCTCTTCGGTATCTTCAGCAGCTTCTTCAACTGCATCGCCTGCCTCTTCTATCGCTTCACCTGCTTCCTCAGTTGCTTCTTCTACAGCATCAGCTGCTGCTTCTGCATCTTGAGCATAAATTGTCTGTACACTAAATGTCATTATGCATAACAACATTAAGATTGATGAGATTTTTTTCATTTTACTATTTGGTGTTTATTAAGTATTGCGGACAAAAATAGAAAATTTTATGTACGGTCAGCCATTCGCCGTATTATTTCTAGGTTAAACCTTGTCCCTCTTTATATTCAACTCAAAAGTGCATCTGAATACTATAATATTTTTATTCCATTATAAAAACAACCATTTTCGCTTCACCAACGGTCCAATGATAAATGGCTAAGGCTAAAAAAGTATACATCTGCTCCAATTGTGGGAGTAATTATGCCAAAATGATTGGCAAGTGTTTCTCCTGCGGAGAATACAATACTGTGCAGGAAGAAATAGTATCTAAGCCCACCGGTTCTAAGGTAAACCTTAGAGAAATAGATGGTGTGGTAACTAAAGTAAGTGCTGTTGATGCAATAGAGCTAGCCAGACTGAAAGCACCTGGCGTGGAATTTAACAGAGTTTTGGGAGGAGGTATAGTCCCAGGTTCTGTCATACTACTGGGTGGTGAACCAGGTATAGGAAAGTCTACTCTTTTGCTGCAATCAGCATTGAGAATGAACAAAACTGTTCTTTACGTCAGTGGTGAGGAGAGCCTAAACCAGATAAAGATGCGAGCAGATCGAATCGGAGTAACGAACGAAGAATGTTTGTTGCTCAATGAAACCTGCGTAGAGAATATCATAGGGAAAATGAAAGAAACCGCTCCTTCATTCGTGATTATTGATTCTATTCAGACAATGCACAGCAAGTACCTTGATTCTACTCCTGGAACTATTTCCCAGATTAGGGAAAGTAGTGCATTACTTATCCAATACGCCAAACAAAATCAAGTGCCAATCATATTGGTAGGTCATATTACTAAGGAGGGTCAGCTTGCTGGACCTAAACATCTGGAGCACATGGTTGACACTGTGCTTCAATTTGAAGGAGAAACGCAGAATAGTTATCGAATACTCCGAACATTAAAAAACAGGTTTGGAAGTTCGCTTGAGCTAGGTATTTATGAAATGACATCTGAAGGAATGCGAGAGGTTGACAATCCATCCGAAATACTAATAAACCAAAGAAGTGAAAACCTTTCTGGTGTAGGAGTTGTGGCTTCTCTAGAAGGTAATAGGAGTTTACTTATCGAAACACAAGCACTGGTTAGTGCTGCCGTCTATGGAAATCCTCAACGAAACACTAATGGTTATGATATTAAAAGGCTGAACATGCTGCTTGCAGTTCTTGAAAAAAGATGCGGTTACAAGCTTAGTCAGCAAGATGTATTTGTAAACATAGCAGGTGGTTTAAAAATACAAGATCCTGCAACAGATCTCGGAGTGGCAGCTAGCATTGTGTCGTCTTTTGAGAATTTAGCACTTCCTAATAGAATGGCATTCGCAGGGGAAATAGGCTTAAGTGGCGAAATCAGAGGTGTAAACAGAATAGATCAACGGATAAGAGAAGCAGAAAAACTTGGATTTACCGACTTTGTATGTTCTGATCAATTAGACTTAAAGAAAACAGATTACAAGCTAAAACTGCATTTAGTTGGCTCTATAAATCAATTTTTCAGTCTAGTCTTTGGCTAACTGCACTCTACTAATAGAATTATAGCATCGTCATCTATGGCTATCTCCTTCTGACCTGGCCAACAGTTAAAATCACAGAATAGGATTACCTTTGTACCCTTATTAAAACGAGATGTACATAGAAGTTTTAAAATCAAAAATACATAGAGCAAAAATTACCCAAACGGAGTTGGATTATGTTGGTAGCATTACAATAGATGAAGATCTAATGGATGCAGCAAATATGATAGAGGGTGAAAAAGTGCTTATCGTAAATAACAACAATGGCGAAAGATTAGAGACTTACGCTATAGCTGGCGTTCGTGGCAGTGGCATGATTTGTCTCAACGGAGCGGCTGCTAGAAAAGCTGCGAAAGGGGACATCGTTATTATCATATCCTTTGCGATGATGGAATTTGAAGAGGCCAAGTCCTATACTCCTCATCTTGTTTTCCCAGATAAAAACAATAAGGCTATAGTTGAATAAGAATATTAAAACCGGTATTCAAACCATAGTCTTTCTGACTATTGGTATTGTGCTTTTCTATTATGCTATTGGAGATGCTTCGATTGGAGAAGAAATTCAAAAAGCTAATTGGTTTTGGATAGGTGTATCTCTAGTTTGTGGAGTTTTAAGTCACCTTGCTCGTGCTCTAAGATGGAACCTATTGCTCGAACCAATGGGCTACAAGGCAAGTTCTTGGGCTAGTTTTCATGCAGTGATTTTAGGGTATCTAGTTAACTTGGTTCTGCCAAGAGTGGGAGAAATTACTCGTCCTGCTGTACTTAGTAAGATAGAAGGTATACCCTTTAATAAACTAGTAGGAACAGTTGTGGTAGAGCGTGTTGTAGACCTCTTGATAACTTTGCTAATCGCCATTTCCATTTTCTTTATTCAGTTTTCAATCATTCAAGAGTTTGTAACTGATCTATTTGCGGATTCTGGTCAGAATCAATTTATCTGGTACGTCATTGCAGGTATACTTCTTCTTCTGTCTACTTATCTTGTTTATAGAAAGAGAAAATGGTTTTATCAATTACCTATAATCAATAAGTTTCAATCCTTCATTGAAGGGTTACTAGACGGTATGAAAACCGTATTCTCACTCAACAGAAAAGGCCTTTTCATTTTCTACAGTTTGTTTATCTGGTTGATGTACTTTTTTATGCCCTTTTTCATTTTCTATGCACTTGAAGGAACTTCGCACTTAGGAGTATCAGCAGGACTTACGGTATTACTATTTGGCACAGCGGCTATGATTATACCCATACCAGGGGGTGTAGGAACTTTTGAATACCTGGTTCCTGCTGCTTTGGCATTATATGGTATAGCAAATAATATAGCCACTAGTTATGCCATTATAACTCACGCTATACAGTTTCTAGTAATTATTGGAGTGGGTGCTTTTTCTATAATCTACTTCATTTGGAAGAATCAACAAATCAAGAAAAATGTGGAAACAGAAAATTGAATCTAAGATCTTTAAGACTACAGAACTTCTTGTAAATCAGGTTGATGAATGGAAGGAGTCAGGACATAAAATTGTATTTACAAATGGGTGCTTTGACCTACTTCACCTTGGGCACATAGACTACCTTTCTAAAACCGCTGATCTTGCAGATAAACTTATCATTGGTATCAATTCAGATGCTTCTGTAAGTAGGTTAAAAGGAGACTCACGACCTATCATAAAACAGGATACTAGATTGGTAAAACTAGCCTCAATGGCTTTTGTAGATGCCGTTATTCTGTTTGATGAACAGACGCCTTTAGCATTAATAAAATCCATTACACCAAATGTCTTGGCTAAAGGTGGTGATTATACTATAGATACAATCGTGGGAGCTGAGGAAGTAATTAACGCTGGAGGAAGTGTAGAAGTAATCCCATTTCTGGATGGGCATAGCAGTTCCTCGATTATAGAGAAAATAAAAAACGATTAGCCTACTTTGTACGCTTTCCCCCTTTTAGTTCTTCTTGTAATTTCTTTAGTTCATCCCATTTACCTTGAGCAGCTAGACAAGCCTGTTCTCCCCATGTAGAAGGATTGTGTACTGCGTAGGTTGGACCTGCAGCTATAAGAATACTCTTGATGGCCTGTGGAGTAGAATTTATAACTTCTTTATAGGTCCTAATTCCTCCACCATTCAATAGCTGTTCTATTTTTGGCCCTACACCTTCTATTTTCTTAAGATCGTCGCTCAATTCATTTTCTACGACTTTAGCACCTGTACTAGTGTAGACTGAAGACGCTTCATCTGGCTTCTTACTATTCTTTGCTGAGTCATTACTTAATTCCAATATTTTAGTCTCAGCTAAACTTAATGCATTCTCTGCCTGTACCCTTCTAGAAATACATTGAGATAGTCTATCGTTTAAGTCTTTGACCATAGACTCACTTTGCTTCAGTTTGGCTTCAAAGTCGTTACTGCCTCTGGAGGTTCTTTCATTTAACTGCTTCTTCAAAACCTCATTTTCCAACTCCAAGTCTGAAAGTTTATCTTTTATCCTGTCATTAAGTAAAAGCCTGAGTAAATATCCCAGCAGAAACGCACCCAATAAAATCAGAGCTATCTCTATAACATATTGACCTAGTGGTCCTTCATAAATTTGTTGTTGATCCATATTAATTGTTAATTATCACTTCCACTCTAGATACACTATCCGTATTATTTAATAACATCTCATCACCTTGGGAAATAGCAGTAACTTGATATTCATTAAACCCTTTATCAATTATCTTGCTACGTATTAAATTGACATAATCCAAACCACAATTGTAGTTTAATACAGCACTATCCTGTGAGTAACAGTGCCCTACAAGATCTACCACAGCATCATTCTGCTCAATACTTAAATACGTTAAATATGCATCGATCTTGGGACTAAGTCTCGAGAAATCGCCATCATCTATATAGAGAATTGCTCTATCATTTCCCTCTTCTAATTTCTCGTTCTTGGTATATAACCTAAATTCTAGAGCTGAAAAATAATTTACAATTGAGTCTAAGTTCATCGTTTCAGAAGAGACTCTTACTTCGTCATAAGTAAAGCTATCGCGATAAACATCTAGAAATAACTCGGCTCTTTCTACACCTATATCAATTGCTTTATTCGATTGTTCTCCTGTATCATACATGCCAACTACTTCAAGAACATTATTACCACTGGACTTGCTATTTAAACTGTCTATGAATGAAGAGACATGAGAACTCACAAAAGGCTGCGGGTTATTGTACTCAAAACCTATTGCTAGGGAATCAATACTGTGTAATGCTGAGCCTGGACATACCTGCTTTATCTTACAGGTATAATACCAACCTGATCCTATAGACCAAATGAAGAAGCAAACAATAACCAACCAAGCTTTTAAATTCATTCCACTCTGAACCGTGCGGAGAGAGAGGGATTCGAACCCTCGGTACAGTTACCCGCACACTACCTTTCCAGGGTAGCCCATTCGACCGCTCTGGCATCTCTCCGTTGTGTTGTACAAAGTAAAGCTATAAATTGAATAATTTAATCGCATTCGAAGTCGTCACACGTATTACTTCATCTATAGATAAATTATAAACATCTGCAAGAGTCTTCGCCACTTCATAAACATATGCCGATTCATTTCTCTTACCTCTATATGGCACTGGTGCTAGATAAGGTGAGTCTGTCTCTAGTACTAATCTTTCTATGGGTACAGATTCCAGTTCTTTTCTTAGTGTTGTGTTTTTAAAAGTAACAACACCCCCTATCCCTAAATAATATCCCATATCAATAATGGTATGAGCTTGCTCAGCTGTTCCTGTAAAACAATGAAAAACACCAGATAATAAACCATCATAATTCTTCTGCAATAAATATATAATCAAATCAGTAGATTCACGAGAATGAATAACTATGGGCCTATTTGTTTGCTTTGCCCAACTACATTGACGAAGTAAGGCCTTTTCCTGCTCTTCTTTGAACGTCTTATCCCAGTAAAGATCTATTCCTATTTCTCCTATAGCAATGAAGTCTTCCTTATCTAGGTACTGTTCTATCTTATCTAATACTGCTGTATAATTCTCGTTTACAGAGCAAGGGTGGAGACCATACATCTTTTTGAATAAGGTAGAATCAGATGCTATTAGCCTGTCCATGGCACCTAAACTTTCCAAGTCTATGTTTGGAAGTAATATTTTACTTACTCCAGCCTTTTTCGCATTAGAGATTACTTGTGTAATATCCTCATGGAATTCTTTGGCATATAAATGAGCGTGTGTATCTATCATGGGTACAAAAAAAGCTCCTCACCGCAAAACGATG
>CBFHGJ010000007.1:0-103747 GCA_965655315.1 Bacteroidia bacterium | reverse complement strand
CAAGCAATAAGTCAGTTCTATATGTCTCTTCTGAGAGATTTATGAATCAGTACGTTGACAGTGCTAAGAATGGGAACTACAACGATTTCTTGCACTTCTATCAAATGATGGACGTACTTATAGTGGACGATGTACAATTCTTTGCTAAAAAGGAAAAAACACAAGAAATATTCTTTCAAATTTTTAACTTCTTACATCAAAACGGAAAACAGTTAATACTAACATCTGATAGAGCTCCAAAAGACCTGAAAGACGTAGATGAAAGATTACTTTCTAGATTCAAGTGGGGTCTTTCTGCAGATCTACAGAATCCAGATTTTGAAACTAGAGTATCTATCCTTGAGCAAAAGATGTATGAGGATGGTATTAAGTTTACCCCGGAGGTAATAGAATATGTGGCTAACAAGGTAGATAGCAATATTCGAGAATTAGAAGGAGCACTTATTTCTCTCATCGCTCAAGCATCACTAAATAGAAAAGAGATTGATCTTGATATGACGAAGAAGATGATGAAGAACTTCGTGAAGAATTCTTCTAGGGAAATATCTATAGAGTTTATCCAGAAATTAGTTTCAGACTACTTTGGAGTAAGTGTAGACCTTATGAAGTCCAAAACACGTAAGCGTGAAATTGTGCAGGCTCGACAGATTTCTATGTACTTTGCTAAACAGCTCACCCAAGCGTCTCTCAAAAATATTGGAATGTACTTCGGAGGAAGAGACCACAGTACGGTAATACACGCTTGCCAAACTGTAAATGATCTAATCGATACTGACAAGAAGTTCAAGTCTGATGTAGATGAACTTACAAAGCGTATCAAAATAAATACGTACTAACAACCAACAAGATTTTGTAGAAAGGAGAGCTGAGAAGTGCTCCTTTTTTTTAATCTGATTTTTATTATTAAATAAAAAAGGAGCCAACCATCGGTTGACTCCTCCACTATTTCTATGTGGTATGCTGTATTCGCCTCGGCGAATAAGAAATCTCTGAACTGCCTACAGGCGAAAGAGCTTTCTTACATCATACCGCCCATACCACCCATGTCTGGCATTCCGCCGCCTGGACCGTGGCTATGTGGTGCTTCAGCTTCTGGTATATCTGCAATCAGACATTCTGTAGTAAGTAACATACTTGCTACTGAAGCAGCATTTTCTAATGCTACTCTACTCACTTTTGTAGGATCGATTACTCCTGCTCCTATTAAGTTTTCGTATACATCAGTACGTGCATTGTATCCATAGTCCTTCTTACCGTCTTTTACGTTTTGAATGACTACTGATCCTTCACCTCCAGCATTTGCAACTATCTGTCTCAATGGCTCTTCTAGAGCTCTTCTGATGATATTAATACCAGTAGCTTCATCTGCATTGTCTCCATCAAGCTTAGCAATAGACTCTATCGCTCTCACAAAGGCTACACCTCCACCAGCAACGATTCCTTCTTCTACAGCGGCTCTAGTTGCAGCAAGTGCATCATCTACTCTGTCTTTTTTCTCCTTCATTTCCACTTCAGAAGCTGCACCGATATATAGTACTGCAACACCACCAGAAAGTTTAGCTAATCTTTCCTGCAGTTTTTCTTTGTCGTAGTCAGAAGTAGAATTTTCTATCTCTGCATTGATTTGACCTACTCTGCCTTTGATATCTGCAGCATTTCCAGCTCCATTTACGATAACAGTGTTTTCCTTATCGATAGTGATTTTCTCACAAGTACCCAGCATATCTATAGTAGTATCCTCAAGTTTTCTGCCTTGTTCTTCACTTACTACTACCCCACCTGTTAGTATTGCGATATCTTGTAGCATTGCTTTTCTTCTATCTCCAAATCCTGGAGCTTTTACAGCAGCTACTTTCAAAGAACCTCTTATTTTGTTTACCACGAGAGTTGCAAGTGCTTCTCCTTCTACCTCTTCAGAAATGATAACAAGTGGCTTACCAGTTTGAGCAGTTTGCTCAAGTACCGGCAATAGCTCTTTCATACTACTGATTTTCTTATCACAGATAAGTATATATGGAGACTCAAGGTCAGCTTCCATTTTTTCAGTATTTGTAACAAAATATGGAGATAAGTATCCTCTATCAAACTGCATACCTTCTACCGTCTTCACTTCAGTCTCGGTACCTTTTGCTTCTTCTACAGTAATAACTCCGTTCTTACCTACTTTTTTCATAGCATCTGCTATCAAAGTACCAATCACTTCATCATTGTTTGCAGAAATTGAAGCTACTTGTCCGATTTTATCAAAATCATCACCTACTACCTCGCTTTGTTTCTTTAGGTTTTCTTTCACCTCAGAAACTGCCTTGTCAATTCCTCGCTTAAGGTCCATAGGATTAGCCCCTGCAGCTACATTTTTTAATCCGCCTGCAACAATGGCTTGAGCAAGTACTGTAGCAGTAGTAGTTCCATCACCTGCTAAATCTGCAGTCTTAGAAGCTACTTCTTTTACCATCTGAGCTCCCATATTCTCTATAGGATCTTTAAGCTCTATTTCTTTTGCTACACTAACACCATCTTTAGTTACGTTAGGTGATCCGAATTTTTTATCGATCACAACATTTCTTCCCTTAGGACCTAAAGTAACCTTTACTGCATTAGCAAGTTGATCAACTCCTTTTTTCAGTTGGTCTCTAGCCTTTGTATCAAATAATATTTGTTTTGCCATTTTTCTTATTTTCTAGTTAATTTTAATTTTAAATCAATGAGTTATACTATCGCAAGGATATCTGACTCTCTCATCATTAATAAATCTTTTCCATCTACCGCTAGCTCCGTACCTGAGTACTTACCATAAAGCACGGTCTCTCCTACCTTTACTGTTGTAGGTTCATCTTTTTTACCTGGACCTACGGCTACTACTGTACCTTTCTGAGGCTTCTCTTTAGCTGTGTCAGGAATGTAGATACCTCCCGCAGTTTGCGTTTCAGCTTCTGCTGGCTCTACCAATACTCTGTCTGATAATGGTTTTATATTCATGTTTTTAAAAGTTTTAAATACTACTAATCACACTCTATGCCAAGTACATTTCAAGCCATTTTTTCGCTCCTAGTGAAGTTTGATATGCCATAATAGGGTCAGAATGTCAGTTTAAATTGACAGCGAGTCAAAAGCCAGCGAAAAGGTATTGCATAAAAAAAGCTCATACAGTTGTCTGAGCTTTCAACTATTATTTTGATAGAAAATCTTATTCCAACTCTCCGTCCATAGACTCAGCTTCCTGAGCTGGTTGCTCAGTAGGAGCTGCTGGAGGTGGAGTGGTTGTATTTAGGTTTTCAGGAGCAGCTTGGATAGCTGGTGCTGATTCTTCTACTCTTTCTAAAAATGCGTTTTTCTCCTCCTCTGTTTGAGTATATACAAACCTACTTCCAATAGAAAGCACGATTAAAGCTATAGCAAGTGTCCAAGTAGCTTTCTCAATAAACTCATTCGTCTTTTTTACTCCAGCTATTTGGTTGGCTGCAGAAAAATTAGCTGCGATTCCTCCTCCTTTTGGATTTTGGATAAGTACGGCTAGTATTAAAAGTACTGAAGCTACAGCTGCTAAAACGATAAAAAGGGTAAACATAACTTAAATCTCTTTTTGTAAATCTTGTATTTCTCTGATTCGGGCGGCAAAATACGCTGATTTTGGAGGATTTAACAAACTTAATTTTTCTAATCCTTGTATGGCTTTTGTAAAATACCCTTGCTTTATGTAAAGCTCTACTAATGTTTCACTTACCACCTCCATATTGTCAATTTCACTACTCTCAGCCTTAGTTTCAGCTTTATAAAATTCGCGAGTTTTTATAGGCCTAGTAGTCTTGGTAGCCAAAAACTGATCTAATAAGGACTGCATGGTGTCAGGAGATTTGTCTTTGGGAGCTTCTTTCTGATCATCAGATTCTACATTATTCAACCAAAAAAGAAAATCTTTCCCTTCACCATCGTTAGCTTCATTCTTATCCACAATTAGCTTTTCTAATTCTTTTTCTGGATCATAAGCCACGTGATCAAAAGGTAGTTTTACTCGTGCTGGATGTACGATGTCTAGTTTTTTATCTTGTAATTCAACTAGCGGATCATATTTGATCTGATCGTCAATACTAACTTCATCACTTTCTTTACTAATTGCTGATTCAGGTTCATCCTTGCTTATCGGATTAATCTCAGATTCAATATTTTCGTTTGTCCCATTTTCAGTCGTATCTTCTAGAATCTCTTCAGTTAACTTGCCAATTTCCTTGTCTTTAACTTCCTCTACTTTTACTACGGATTGATTATAGATTAATTCAAAAAGTAATTCCCGATCCGCAGCGTACAACGCAGCTTGTTTCAATGATTTTGTTTTAAGATAAGAATCTGAATTGTCTAACGCCTTAGCTTCTAAAAGGCGATAAGTTGCACACCAAGGATACTCACTTATGGCTTGTTTGAGCTGATTATAATCATTCTCGGTCAGCTTATTCGAATTATTTATCCAAGAGGTGATATGACTATCTGAAATTACCAATTGATAGCAGCTTTATTAAAAATTGATTGGATTAACATATCGGATATCTCATCAATAAGATCGTCCTCCACAGAGCTAAAGTCAGTAGACGCATCAAAATCTTGGAAATTCGTAAAAGATTGTTCAAACGAATTTGTTGGAGAAACTTCACTCTCCATTTTTATCGTCATACTAATCGTTAGACGGTTCAAATCCGCATTGTCATTACTTTGGGCAGTGACGGGTGCTACCGTATATCCAATAATTTCACCAGAAAATGCAAAGTCTCCATTAGTCTCTTCAATGCTGAGATTAGTCTCCGAGATAAACTTTTGCTTCAACTTTTCTGAAAGTATTTGACTGAGTAAAGGATTAACTATAGACGCATTGTTCTCAAAAAAAGCTACTGAAAAACTCTCAACCTCAGCAGGTATAGACGTACCACTAAACTTATAAAAACCACAAGAAGACATACCAAGTGACAAAATGCAAATGGCTAGAATAACAATACTTCTATTTATCAATACCATACTGCTTTATTTTCCTATATAGTGTCCTCTCAGATATCCCTAGTTCTGTAGCTGCCTTTTTTCTTCTTCCATTATTCTTAAGCAGAGCCTTTCTAATTAGCTCCTCTTCTTTCGCCTCTAGAGAAAGCACCTCATTTTCGCTTACAGTATCTCGATCTTCGATAACCACGTGGTCAAAAACATCCTCTTCACCAGAAGCACTGGTGCTAAAACTTGAAGTTTCAGTAGGTTTTTCCTCACTTGATAAAATCCTAGTAATTGTAGCTTTATTGTCTTCTACAAATTCTTGACTCAACTCATTGTTATCAATCATTCCAAAAA
The DNA here is from genome assembly GCA_965655315.1 of Bacteroidia bacterium. Classification (GTDB taxonomy): domain Bacteria; phylum Bacteroidota; class Bacteroidia; order NS11-12g; family UBA9320; genus UBA9320. The sequence goes on along the minus strand of CBFHGJ010000007.1, from coordinate 98,422 downwards.
CGACCTTTCTCAGTTCAGAGACGTCTTTTTTTAGATCTATCAGTACCTTGTAAAAAATATCTCGTTCTGATACGTCACGATGTTCAGACTTATTTTCATTGTAGAGTGCAGGCAAGTTATTTTCTGCTCTAGCTGGCAAATACTTTCTAATAATGGATGCATCAATTCTATGCGTCTGTTCCAATACTGATATTTGCTCTGCAATATTTTTCAACTGCCTTATGTTTCCAGGCCAGCGATAATTCATTAATATTTGCTCAGCATCTAATGATAGTTCTATAGGATCTGTTCTATATTTTTCTGATGCGTCAAAAGCAAATTTTTGGAACAAAAGGACCACATCTCCCGGTCTTTCTCTAAGTGGAGGTACTGCAATAGGAAGTGTAGAAAGTCTATAATACAAGTCTTCTCTAAACTTACCTTTTTCTACTTCACCGATTAAGTCCCTATTCGTAGCCGTTATGATACGTACATCTGTTTTCTGCACTTTACTGCTTCCCACTCTTATAAACTCACCATTCTCCAACACACGTAACAATCTGCTTTGTGTTTCTAATGGCAGCTCACCCACCTCATCTAGAAATAAAGTTCCTCCATTTGCACTTTCAAAATAACCCTTTCTGTTATCCAATGCTCCTGTAAAAGCACCTTTATCGTGTCCGAATAATTCTGAATTTATAGTGCCTTCAGGCAATGCTCCGCAATTAATTGCTATAAACGGTCCGTGTTTTCTAGCACTAAGTTGATGGATAATCTTTGAAAAAGACTCTTTTCCACTTCCACTCTCCCCTTGAATATAGACCGTGAGTTCCGTATGTGCAACACGCATAGCGGTTTGCAAAGCATAATTCAGCTTCGGTGAATTTCCTATTATAGCAAATCGTTGTTTTACTTGTTGTAAATCCATGTAAGAACTGCAAAAATGGCAGTTTTTTCTAAATGAATGGCAGTAGTTTCGACTAAAGTCAAGAAAATAAAGGATAATCTTTTAGACGGTTACTTCTAGCACTTTCCTTTTGATTGTGTTCTTATACCTAATAAGTCCATTTGTTATTCAGATTAGGAAAAGTAAATCTAAAGAATTAGGATAAGAAAACTACTTTGATAAATACCAAAAAAAGTATTCAACGGGTGCATAAGTCTTCTGTTCTTTATAAAAATCGATTTATCTTAATGAATAATTCTGCACTCTTATGTCAAATGGCATTATGGCTTGAACACTATGATTCTTTCCATATCTTTCTAGAACACCTAATTGCTGGATGTAAGTATCAAAACCACTGTTTTTTGTCAATGACATCAACTGAGTCTTCAAGTTAATATTCCCTTGCATTTTATTTACGATACTCTGCACAGGATCTTTTGCTCTTGGGTATTCTCTTAACTTGTAGTTCTCTAAACCAGCTTCTTCTGCAGCTATATCAATTGCTTTCTCTAATCCACCAAGCTCATCTACTAGCCCAATTTCTTTGGCCATAACTCCAGTCCAAACTCTACCTTGTGCAACTTCATGTACTTGCTCTTTAGTCATATTTCTTCCCTCAGAAACTCTACCTAAAAACGTATCGTAGATCTTATCAATTACCGATTCGATATAGACTCGCTCATCTGCCGTCAAGTCTCTATCTATTCTTCCAATATCTGAATGTTCTCCTGTTCCCACATAATCAAACTCTATCCCTAATTTATCATTCAACAGCTCTTTTGCATTAGGAATGAGACCGAATACGCCTATTGAACCCGTTATAGTAGTTGGCTCTGCTACGATTTTCCTAGCTGGTGTAGCTATATAGTAACCTCCGCTGGCTGCCACATCGCTCATACTTACTATTAGCGGTTTGGTTTCTGCAAGTAGTTTTGCTTCCCTCCATATGATATCTGAAGCTAGTGAACTACCTCCACGGCTATCTATTCTAAAGACTACCGACTTTATTTTGTCATCTAATCTAACTTTCTTAAGCACTGCAGCCATATCATCTGCTGCTATCTGAGTACCATCTCCTTTTCCGCCTATTATGTCTCCACTTGCATAGACCACTGCCACTCTATCACTTCCACTACCTCTATTCCCAAGTGAACTTGAATATTTCCTTTCAGATATTAATGGGACTTTAGTTTCATCCGTAACACCCATCCTAGCTTTCATCGCACTATAAAACTGATCTCTGTAAACCGTTGCATCGATGTATCCAGCTTCCAAATAATCTTGAACGTTTTTCATCTCAAGTAAATCTGCGTCGTTTTTCAGCTGTTCTACTGAAATGCCTCTGGCGTCTGAAATTTTAGCAAGTACCTCATTAAATACAGAGTTAATATATACCTCAATCTGTTGTCTATTTTCTGGACTTAAATCACCTCTAGTATAAGATTCTATTGCCCCTTTGAACTTACCTGCTCTAATAGCTTGCATTTTCACTCCAAGCTTCTCAAGTGCCTTTGAGAAAAAAGTGACTTGTGCTACCATTCCCGTAAACGACATCTCACCTTCAGGGTTCACAAATACACTATCTGCGACACTCGCCATATAATAAGTTGGGAAGTAATAATAGTCTGCGTATGCGTAAACAAACTTTCCAGATTTTTTAAATTCTTCTAGTTTATTTCTCACCTCAGTCAACTTTGCATAACCTGCTGAAAAAGTGGTAAGATCTAGAATAATACCTTTAATCTTATCATCATCCTTGGCATTTTCAATGCTATGTAAAATATTATTGAGTCCTACTGGCAGTGTTTCACTCGGATCCAATGCAGCAAGAGCAAGCGTTAATTCATCAGTATTTGTACGATCTTGTAATGGGTAGTTCAGTTTCATATTGAGCACACCATCCTTTGGTATTTCTACTTTTGGTTTTGCACTAGAAACAATACCTATACTTATAAAGATTAGCAGACCAATAACAATAGCTGCAGCCAAAAAATACCCTAATGCAGACGCCAGGACAACCTTAAAAAAACGCATATTTTTCTTATTACTTCGTGTTAGTCATTTACCATGAAACGTGCACTATACACGTCTTCATCAGTTTTTACTACTACGAAGTAAATACCTGGTGCATGACCTAGGAAAGGAATATCGGTAAAGGAAGAACTAATCTCGTCCAATAGGACACGGGTTCCTGTAACGGTATAAACCTCAATTTCCTTAACATTATCAGGGGTATTTTTTAACGAAATTGACTGGGTTGTAGGATTATAATAAGATAAAAAATCTTTTGATTTAACGGATTTGTTACTGGTCGCGGTTAAGTCAAATGATATAGCAAGATTGATTATCTGTCCGTTTTCTCCACTAATATCAATTCTTAATTCATCACTATAGGTACCACTTTCAAGATTACTAAATCCTATCGTCACTGCTAGTGCATCTCCAGCTTCTACCTCTGCATCAAAATCAAGGATGGTTATATAGTTATTGAGCGAAGTCAAATTTGAAATATTTTCAATTTTAGTATTTCCTGTATTTACTAAATGAATTGTCCTTCGATCATTTGGAGTTACGTTTAGAAAACTAAGACTAGATTGATTTGGAACTAGATTTTTTACCTCTTGAAATGGATCGTTTGCTCCAAACACCTTAATACGTTCTGTGAACTCTGGGTGATCTATAAAAGGATTCCTATTCTTTTGGTATCCAAAGATCTTTTCATTTCTGGTACGATCCCAATCTGAAGGTGGGTTATCGAGATGCCAATCTACTAATATTGACTCTTGACCATCAATAAAGTTTCCGTAATCTTGATAGCGAATTGCAAAATAGAGCATTGCTCTTGCTGTGGCACCTTTTTGCTCGTCTCGTGGTTCAAACTTTCCTCCACCTAGTTTACTACCACCTTCCGTCCAGGTTGCAGAGCTTACCAGTCCAAATGGGAAGCTACCTCTTCTACTGTTACTATTTGCATCAGTTGGAAATAAGTGATGAATATCGGCACGTTCAGGCTCATTGCTATTAAACTTACTTTGAGGCCAGGTGTGCTCACAATTAAAACTGCTGCTATTTGCTCCAGATCGAGTATTGAATGTGGCTTGTCTTCCTGTGTATACGCAAGCTACCTTTCCGTCTACATTATCTATATTACCATACATTCGATCACGAGCTGTAGTATAACCTAGATTTGTATAACCAGCAGATATTATGGTTTTTAATTCATCCTTGAGTGCTTGATTACTCTTGTCAAATGTAGATGAGTAATAATTGCCTTCTAACCTACCCATACCTTTAAGATCTATATTGAATTCTTCACTCTTCAAAGACTTTAATATTAATTCACTGTTGTAGGTGATATTATGTCTAGGTTTAAAATAAACTTTCAGTTCGTGATCTTTACCTGGGTCCATAACAAATGCACTTTCGGTAACATAAAAAGCTGAATCGTAAATATTAACTCCGTTGATTGAAACGACTGCATTTGATTTATTCGTCACCTTCAAAATTGTACTATCAAGTTCAGCTGTAAGTACATTTTCAAAATCAATTGATTGAGTCGAAAATTCTAGCTGAGCGTTAATCACTCCTGGAATCAAGAGAATAAGAAAGGAAATCCATTTCATTTAGTAACAAAGGTAGATTTATTGAAAGCAGAAAACTGTCAAAATTTCAAATGATTTGAACTAACATAAGTTTTTAACAATTAGCCACTATTTAAATAGTAGGTTTTGCGGTTAGCTTACCTTTGCATATGCTATCACCACTAATGGCCATAAGCCCTATAGACGGAAGATACCGAGGAAAAGTAGCTGACCTAGCTCCTTACTTTTCTGAGTATGGGTTGTTTAAATACAGAGTATGGGTCGAAATAGAATATTTCATTGCCTTATCCGAACTGAATTTAAGTCATTTTCCACCTATTTTGGCAGAAGATAAAGAGTTTCTGAGAGGACTATATTTAAATTTTGAGGAGCAACATGCAGCCGAAATTAAAGAAATAGAAAAAACCACTAATCACGATGTTAAAGCTGTTGAATATTTCATAAAGAATAAAATCAAGGGGACTAATCTTGAGGACTTAAGCGAGTTTGTACACTTTGGACTTACCAGCCAAGATGTCAACAACACTTCTATTCCGTTTAGTATGCAGTTAGGTATAGACGAAGTCATTATCCCTCAATATAAAGAAGTACTAAATGCAATAGGGCAATTTGCTCAAGACTGGAAGCTTGTGCCGTTGCTAAGTCGAACTCACGGACAAGCAGCCACACCAACTACTGTAGGAAAAGAATTTGCTGTATTTGCAGAACGTATTCAAGTACAACTTAATACACTGATAGAGACTCCGCTAAGTGCCAAGTTTGGTGGGGCAACTGGTGCGTTTAACGCTCATAAACTTGCCTTTCCCGAGGTGAATTGGCTAGAGTTTGGAGACAAACTAGTGGCAGATTTAGGTTTGGTTAGAAGTTATCCAACTACTCAGATTGATCATTATGACCAGTTAGCTGCTGTATTTGATGCCTTACGCAGGATTAATGTGATTTTAATGGATTTTGCTAAAGACATCTGGCAGTATATCAGTATGGATTTCTTCAAACAAAAAATTGTTGCTGGAGAAGTTGGATCAAGTGCTATGCCTCATAAAGTTAATCCTATTGACTTTGAAAATGCTGAAGGTAACTTAGGTATAGCTAACGCATTGCTAGACCACCTTAGTAATAAACTTCCAGTAAGCAGATTACAACGAGACCTTACCGATAGTACAGTGCTTAGAAATGTTGGTGTCCCACTTTCTCATATTCTTATCGCTTTAAAAAGCCTACAAAAAGGAATGGGAAAACTAATTCTAAATGAAGATGCTATACGTGCTGACCTTGATAAAAACTGGGCAGTAACTGCAGAAGCGATTCAAACTATACTAAGAAGAGAAAAAGTACCAGGAGCATATGAACTCTTGAAGGATTTGACTAGAACAAATGACGGAATCAATGAAAAATCTATTGCCGACTTTGTAGAGAAATTAGAAGTAAGCGATACGGTGAAGGCTGAAATACGAAGTATATCTCCCTTCAACTATCTAGGCTATGCAACTGAATAAACCTACGCTCATTGTTGGAGCGACGCCTAACGCCTCTCGTTACGCTTACATAGCTGCAGAAATGTTAACCGAATATGGCCACACCATAATTCCATTTGGCATAAAAAAAGGAGAAGTTTTTGGTCACAAAATTCTAAATGTCTGGCCAAACCAGTCTGAAGTAGATACGATAACACTATACATCAATCCATCACTTCAACAGCAGTACTATGACCAAATTTTCGCTCTAAAAACAAACCGAATAATCTTTAATCCAGGAACCGAAAATCAAGAATTGAAATCTCGAGCAGAAGCTTTGGGAATAATTACTCAATATGCTTGCACCTCAGTACTTTTGCGAACCAATCAATATTAAAACACCGTTATGAAACATCTTTATATCGTAGGAATATGCTGCTCAATACTTGCTGGATGTGCTCCAAGCCAAGAAGATCAATTAGCTAAAATAAGAGAAATAGAAAAATCTGAGAAATCTGGAACGGAAGAAGGATTGAAGGAAATCGCAAAATTGCACAAAGACTATGGCATGAAATATCAAGATGCCGAGGCAAACAATCTGCTTTATGCTGCAGCTCAATACTATTTCTTCGAGGATGAGCATAGTGAGTCTGAATTACTCTTTAAAGAATACTTATCTCGAGATGACAGCTCAGAGAGATATAGAAACGCTATGATAAATCTTGCAATGGTCTACGGTGTGCAAGAAAAATACGTCGAAGCAGATACGCTCATCACGAAACTATTAGACACTGACTTACCAACAGCGGCTCAATGGCAAGATATAATTAAACTATACCAGGATAAGATTATAGCGAAGGATAATTTAATACCAGAAAATTATGAAAGACTGGCAATGGCATATACCGCAGTAGGTCGATTCCAAAATGCCACCGAAAGCTTAGAGACTGCGATAAATGATTTCCCATCTTATGAAAAAAGAGGCAATCTCCTTTACAGAGCTGGATTTATAGGCTGGGAATACCTAAAAGACTCTGAAGTGGCTCGTAAGTTTTACAATCAATTCTTAGAAGAATACCCAGATGACCCGAAAGTAGATGAAGTTCAGCAGATCTTGGCCAGCGGTATGCTGGAAATGAGTGATGAAGATATACTGGAAATGCTCAAAGGAAAAGGTAAGTAATGCCAATAGCACTCATAACAGGAACAACCGCAGGTATTGGAGAAGCAGCCGCTCATACGCTTGCGAAGCAAGGTTACGACCTTATTCTAAATGGCAGAAGAGCTGAAAGGTTAGATAAACAAGTCAAAGAGATTCAAGAGAAATATAACGTTTCTTGCCTAGCGATGTGTCTTGATGTACGTGACGCACAAGCTGTTTCTCAGTCCATCACCTCACTATCTGATAAATGGAATGAAATAGACATACTAGTCAATAATGCAGGCCTTGCTGCTGGTCTAGGTAATCTAGAAAATGGCAGTCTAGACCACTGGAATCGCATGATTGATACTAATATCAAGGGACTTCTTTATGTAACAAAATCTCTAATTCCATTACTAAAGAAAACCAAAGGTCATATTGTAAATATAGGGTCTATAGCTGGGAAAGAAGTCTATGCAAACGGCAATGTTTACTGTGGCACAAAGCATATGGTAGATGCTCTAAACAAAGCCATGAGAAGAGAGCTTGCTGAAGCTGAAATACGGGTGTCAAGTGTCAATCCTGGGGCAGTAGAAACTGAATTTTCTATTGTACGGCTGGATGGTGATGAGGAAAAAGCCGCAAATATTTATAAAGGATTTGAAAACCTAGTAGCTCAAGATATAGCTGATGCTATTTGGTTTATAGTAAGTAGACCAAGACACGTGAATATAAACGAGCTAATCATTATGCCAACTGCTCAGCCAGCAGCTGGAGTGATAATTAGGAAGTAAAATGATTATATCCTTTAGAAGGATTTAAAGCTGGATAATCTAATAACCTGCGGCTCCGGCTAATCTAGTATCCTTAGCGTGGATACACATTACAGGCACTGTGCTTTTATTTACTAACTGCTCTGAGTAAGAATCCATAAATATTCCAGAACTTTCTGTCTCTGCCATTATTACCATAAGCCCTACATTCATTGCTTCACCATAGGCAATACAGGTTTCTGCTACCTTTTCACCGAACTCAGTTTTTGTAGTACATTTTACTCCTTTCTCCGTTAAAAACTGCTCAGCTTGGTGAACATATGAATTAACCTTCCTTTTGGTCTCATCATTTGTACTTTTTGATGCCCCTAGAATATGAACCGTAGCACCGAAAGCCTTTGCCATTTCTATACAATATGGAATCTTCTGACGGGTATTCCTAGAATCTGAAATAGGAAGTAAAATATTATTAAGTTCTGGTGAAGAAGCCTTGGCTGTCACTGTAATAACTGGACAAGTGCTATGAGTCACCACTTTGAATGCATTACTACCAACGAGGAATTTTTTCCAACCACTAGTTCCATGTGAACCAATCAGGATAAGCTCAAAGTCACCTTCCTTTTCCATCTTGTCCATTACATCTGGCACATTCCCAGATCTCTCTTCTATCGCTATATCAATCTTGTGTTCAGCAGCAAAATCACCAATTACTTTTTTAGACGCTTCTGTATCTGTGTCGTTCCCAGAAACCACTACTGCAGTGATTTTAGAGCCTAATTTGAGTGAAACACCGTAAGCACTTTGAAGAGCTGCCATAGCAGCATCGCTATTATCAAATGCGATTAAAATTTTACTGAAAGCCTTTTCCATTATTAGATTTATATCGATTAGTTTGCGTTAAAATTAATTAAAAAAATCAAAAATGAAAAACCACTCATCTATACTCCTAATGCTTTTAGCCATTATTACTCTTGCAAGTTGCAGTGGTCCAAAGGCTCCAAGTTTTGAAAATCTGGAAAATCTGAAAATAGTATCTGCCAATAAAACCAAGATTGTGATGAGTGGGAAAGCGATATATCATAACCCAAATGAGATATCTGGGATGTTGACACACTCTAATATTAAAATTATAGTTAACGATGTTCAAGTAACAGAAATTGATCAAGATCATAGTATGGATGTGCCAAAGTCTAGTGACTTTATGGTACCAGTACATTTCTCCTTTAATCCAAAAGATTTACTTCAAGAAAACAAAGGGTTCCTCAAGAATGCATTAAAAAGCTTTATTAATAAAAAGCTTCAAGTTCAATACGTAGGATCAGTTACCGTAAAGGTGATAGGAGTAGAGTTTGATGTACCTGTAGATTATACGGAGACCTTTAGTTTTGGGATGAATTATGAGTAATGGATCATAACTGATTTCCGTATACTGGCTATCTGCAAATCAAATTCTTAGTTGAACCTAAAATTCAAACCTAAATCATCCAGTTTCTTTTTGGTTACCTCGTCCATACGCAGTTTGTATCGAGATGAAGTAGCCTCTACCCTATTCTCTGAACTTATTATTTTAAAGCCTAATTTGACTTTACCGCGTTCATCCACCAAATCGAATATAGATGACATAAGTTCTTCATTTACCTCAGTGGCAGGTAAGTCAATAGTTACTCGTTTCAATTGCTTTTCAACCGTATCTTCCAAGAAATTAATTGCTTGTATTTTAACGTCAACTTTTTCAGGATCCCGATAGCTCTGTCTTCCTTTTGCAGTAATGAATATTTGAGCGTTCAGTTCAATCCAAGGTTTGAATGAAGTATAATCTTCTCCAAACAAGGCAAACTCATAGGTGCCACTAAAGTCTTCCAACACAAAAATGCAATATGGCTTTCCATTCTTAGAAACTGCATCTCGTACGGAGGTGATGAGCCCTGCAAGTTTAATCTCAGCGTCTAGTAACCGCTTACCCAATTCTTCAATCTCACTTAGTTTGTGTGAAGTGAAATGCTCAATTTCAAACTTGTAGTTATTTAACGGATGTCCTGAGATATAAATACCTACTAACTCTTTCTCTTTTTGCAGTTTTTCCATTAAAGACCACGGCTCAACTTCTGGTAGTGAGGGCTCAGCCACCTCAAGACTACCTGCTTCACCGAATAATGAAGCTTGATTACTTAAAGCGTCTGCTTGTACCTGATTTCCAAATTTGACTGCAAGATCAATTCCCTTACCTACTGTAGATTCGGTAACATAAGCACTTCTATTCACTTCAAAATCATCAAAGGCCCCAGCTATAGCTAAGTTCTCTAGAGACTTTTTATTTACTACACGTTGGTTAGCTCGCTTACATATCTCAAAAACACTTGAGTAACTTCCATTTTCTTTTCGCTCACGTATAATTTCTTGAGCAGCCGTCCCTCCTACTCCTTTTATAGCTGCAAGCCCAAATCGAATAGCACCATCCTTGTTCACACTAAATTTCTGCTCACTTTCATTGACACTAGGACCCTTTATATCTATGCCCATCCATTTACATTCATCCATAAAAAAACTCACTTTTTTGATGTCTTTCATGTTATGTGTAAGCACTGAGGCCATAAACTCTGCTGGATAATGAGCCTTAAGATAGCCAGTATGAAACGCTAGGTAAGCATAACACGTACTGTGGCTCTTGTTAAATGCATAGGAAGCAAAAGCCTCCCAGTCTTTCCAGACTTTTTTGAGTATTTTTTCATCGTGCCCTTTTTCCGTTCCTTGTGCTATGAATAAATCAAAGAGCTTATTCATTTCTTCAATCTTCTTCTTACCCATAGCTTTTCGTAAGCTGTCTGCCTGACCTTTGGTAAATCCTGCAAGCTTTTGAGAAAGTAACATCACCTGCTCTTGATAAACAGTAATACCGTATGTGTCTGAGAGATATTCTTCCATGTCTGCCAGATCATACTCTATATTTTGACGGCCATGCTTTCTATCAATAAAGTCTTTAATGTACTCCATTGGACCTGGCCGGTATAAAGCATTCATTGCAATCAGATCCTCAAATTTGTCTGGCTTCAATAAACGCAGGTTCTTTTGCATACCTGGACTTTCAAACTGAAATACTCCATTCGTATTTCCTTTAGAAAAAAGTTCAAGCGTTTTCTTATCATCAAGCGGAATATCATCAGGAATAATCTCTACTCCGTGTTTGTCTTTCACTAATTGGACGGCATCCTTTATGATAGTAAGTGTTTTTAAGCCTAAGAAATCCATCTTTAGCAGACCAGCATCCTCCACTACACTATTATCATATTGGGTTACCAACAGATCAGAGTCTTTAGCGGTCGTAATAGGAACATACTTGGTAATATCATCTGGAGTTATAATCACACCACAAGCGTGTATACCCGTATTCCTTACCGATCCTTCTAATCTTTTAGCTGTACGGATCATCTCCCCTATCTCATCTTCCTTTGAAGCCTTATTCCTGAACTCTTCTGCTGCTCTGACTTGATCCGCATTCATAGCTCCTTTAAGTTTAGCCTGGATGCCATCTGGAGCAAGAACCTTGTTCAGGTTGGCACTTAGGTGATCTGGAAATGCCTTAGTTACTTCATTTACTTGTTGAAGCGGAACATCCATTACCCTGCCTACATCCTTTATGCTGGACTTGGCAGCCATACTACCATACGTGATTATTTGAGCTACTTGATTCTTACCGTATTTGTCTACTACGTAGTCTATTACACTTTGTCTTCCTTCATCATCAAAATCGATATCAATATCGGGAAGTGACACACGTTCTGGATTTAAGAAACGCTCAAAAAGCAAATCGTAGGCAATTGGATCGACATTGGTAATTCCTAAGCAATAGGCCACTGCACTTCCAGCAGCTGAGCCTCTACCAGGTCCAACCGAAACACCCATGTCTCGTGCGACACTTGTGAAATCTTGGACTATCAAGAAATAACCTGGATATCCAGAATCTTTTATAACCGAAAGCTCAAAAAGTAATCGCTCTTCAATTTCCGAGGTCATATTTGGATACCTTCTTTTTGCCCCTTCAAAAGTCAAATACTTCAAATAATCATCCTGTGTCTTAAACTCAGGTGGCATAGTAAAGTTAGGCAACAATACATCTCGAGCAAGCTCAGGGGTTTCTATGCTATCGACAATAATATTCGTATTATCTAAGGCCTCAGGAACATCAGCAAATAGTTGTTCCATTTCTTTTTGAGTCTTGAAAAAGAACTCATTGTTTGGAAAAGCAAAACGCATCCCTTTCCCATAACCTTTTGGATCAGATAGTCTTGATCCTGTATTCACACAAAGAAGTATATCGTGCGGAAGAGCATCATCCTCTTCCATATAGTGTGAGTCGTTGGTAGCTATAGTTTTCAGATCATACTTATTGGCTAGTTTTATAAGTACCTGATTAACATCTTCCTGACTCATTCCAGTGCCATCTATATCTTGAATCCCGTGCCGCTGCAATTCAATATAGTAATCATCTCCAAAAATTTCAAGATATTCTTTGAGTAACCTATCTGCTTCTTCCTCCCCTTTGAATAATATTGCCTGAGGTATTTCAGCTCCTATACAGCAAGAAGTTGCTATAAGTCCTTCGCTATGTTTTTTGAGTAAGTCTCTATCTATTCGAGGAAATTTACCATACAAGCCTTCCATATAGCCAAGTGAGCATAGAAGAGACAGGTTCTCATATCCTTTTTGGTTTTTTGCTAAAACAAGCTGGTGATATCTTTTATCTTTAGAGTCACCTACAAATGATCTTTTAAATCTGTCTTCCACTAAATAAAACTCACAACCAACAATCGGTTTTACACCATGTTTTTTTCCAGAGTTTACAAACTTAAAAGCACCGAACATGTTGCCGTGATCGGTAAGTGCAACGGCTCGTTGACCATCTGCCTTGGCCTTGGCAAACATATCATCTATGGGAGATGCTCCATCAAGCAGGGAGAATTGACTGTGGCAATGTAAATGTGAATATTGTGGCAAGGTTCTATTTCGAAGTTAATCTATGTTTAATATTTGTACACGGATAAGTTTTTTATCCCTTAAGCACTTCACAAGTATAATTAATTGTCAGGGTCAATAAACAGTTTGGAACCGTCGTTTTTGCACAACTAAAGGGATAACTTTTTAAGTTCTTGATTTATAGCATTTCAACTTTAAAGCTCTGGAAGTTAGATGTGAAAACTTCAAAAAAATAAACCCGAATATCACGCCTCAACTCTCACGATTTATCACTTCTTTATTATAATATTGTTTTCTATTATTTCAAGTGAAGAAAATAATCTCCTACCTCAAAGACTTTTATAAGAACCATTTCAGTTGGGGAGAAATAATAGTAGCCATAATCTGTCTGATAGGATTCTGTTTTTTCAAATACTACAAATACATACCATCAAGTTGGGGCGAACAATCCTTACTTACACATTGGTGGTACAAGGCCTATTTTGCAGAATATAGATTTAGTTTCCACTTGGTTTTATACGGCACTCCTATATTCTTCGGATACCTTATGAGTAGCCTTTTTCACCGCGAATGGAAATTCTGGAAGGAGCCCCGTTTCTGGTTCTTGTGTCTCTTTGCTGCGAGTGTATTTGCCTTTAGAAGTAACCTTACTTTTATTGTTAAAAACCAGCTCAATATTTTTAATGATTACGAACATATAGAGTGGTTGAAGAGTATCATTGGAACTATGGTAAGAGGAGGTTTTGTGTTTATCACTATCTGGTTCTATTGGTATACAGTCGATAAAAATAATCAACCATTTTATGGATTCACACGTAAGAACTTTAATACCAAACCTTACTTTATAATGCTGCTACTTATGGTACCTCTAATAATAGCAGCAAGTACTCAAGCAGACTTTTTAGAATCATACCCAAGAGTACAACGTTTTGATTCTTTGGATATAGGGAATACCGGACATTGGAAGCAATTTGCTCTCTATGAATTTTTGTACGGATTGGACTTCTTTACCATTGAATTCTTTTTTCGAGGTTTTATGATTCTAGCATTCGTAGGCATAGTAGGCCCTAGAGCTATTATTCCTATGGCCTATATCTATTTTGTCATTCACTGGAATAAACCAATGGGCGAACTCATCTCTTCGTTCTTTGGGGGCAGTCTTTTAGGAATTGTAGCCTACTACAGCAAGTCTATACTTGGCGGAATCATTGTACATGTTGGCATTGCTATGATGATGGAAGTTGGAGCCTTCATTAGTAAATATTTCTTCCCATGAATGAATTCCTGAGCACAAGTATCAAGTTTCTAAAAGGTGTAGGAGAAGTACGTGCTGAAGTTTTGGGTAAAGAGCTCGGTATATTTACAGTTCATGATATGCTTTTGCATTTTCCTTTTAGATATGTAGATAGATCTCAGTTCTACAAAATTAGCGACATCGATCACCAATCCAGCTACATACAAATCAAAGGACAAATTACAAGTTTCGAAGAACTAGGTCAACCCAGAAAAACTAGACTCGTAGCTAATTTTACGGATGGCGAAACTGAGATGGAACTCGTTTGGTTTAGAAGTGTTCAATGGATAAAAAAGCAAATAAAAAAAGGCGAAGAAATTATTCTATTTGGTAAGCCATCATTTTATAATGGAAAAGTCACTATGAACCATCCCGAGATGGATAGTGTGGGCAATAGAAAGACGGCAGCTCCTCTTGAAGCAGTTTATCATACTACGGAGCAAATGAAAAACCGTAGAATAGACAGCAAGGTTTTGCGTACTATTACCAATCATATATTACAACATTCAAACTATAGCGTAGATGAATTCTTCTCTACCGACACTCGTGAAACGTATAAGCTAGTCCATCGCCAAAAAGCCTTCCAGTTTATCCATCAGCCTCCTACTAGTAGGCATATAGATGCTGCTCAGTATAGATTCAAGTTTGAAGAATTATTCTTTCTTCAGTTGCCGTTTATTACACAAAGAATGAAACGTACCAAAGCAGAAAAAGGAATCAAATTTGGCAGTTCGGATAAGCTGTATTCATCTTTTAAAAAGGATGGATTGCCTTTTTCTCTTACTGGTGCTCAAAAACGGGTGTTAGAAGAAATTTCAATCGACTTAAAATCCGGTAAACAAATGAATCGGCTGCTTCAAGGAGACGTTGGCAGTGGGAAAACGATTGTGGCCTTTCTGAGTATTTTAATAGCGATTGACAACGGTTATCAAGCGAGTATGATGGCTCCAACTGAGATTTTAGCTACCCAACATTATCTTGGACTAAAGGAACTAGCAGATACTGTTGGAATAGAAATAGGGTTACTTACAGGATCTACTAAAAAATCAGAAAGAAAAGTACTTCACGAAAAACTTCAGTCTGGGGAAATCAAACTGCTCATTGGTACGCACGCCTTGATTGAAGATATCGTTCAATTTGAAAATCTTGGGCTTGTCATTATAGATGAACAACACCGATTTGGTGTCGCCCAGAGAGCTCGACTCATGGAAAAAGGACAACAAAATCCACATGTGCTTGTGATGACGGCCACTCCTATCCCAAGAACTCTTGCTATGAGTATTTATGGAGATCTGGATTACAGTGTTATAGATGAAATGCCTGCAGGTCGAAAAGCTATAAAAACAGCTCATCGTTTCGGTTTTGCTAGAGAAAAGGTATGGGCATTTATAAAAGAGGAGATTGCTAAAGGCCGACAAGCGTACATCGTTTATCCACTAATTGAAGAGAGTGAAACACTGCATTATAAGGACTTAAATAATGGTTATGATCAGCTTCTAGAATACTTCCCCAGACCTGAGTATCAAGTTGAGATGCTACATGGTAAAATGACCCCAAGTGATAAGGAGGAGAAAATGCGAAGTTTCGCTGATGGGAAAAGCAACATACTAGTCAGTACTACAGTAATTGAAGTCGGTATAAACGTACCGAATGCAAGTATAATGGTAATAGAAAGTGCTGAGAAGTTTGGACTTTCACAGCTTCATCAACTTAGAGGTCGTGTAGGACGAGGTGCAGAACAGAGCTATTGTATATTGCTGAGTAGCAAAAAACTTAGTGAAAATGCAACCACTCGATTAAAGTCGATGGTCAATACGACAAGTGGTTTTGAGCTAAGTGAAATCGATATGCAACTACGAGGTTTTGGAGATATTGCAGGCACAAGACAGAGTGGACTCGACCAACTTAAGCTTGCTTCACTTTCTACAGACTCTGATATAGCTGATACAGCTCGAAAAGCAATATTGGAACTATTTACTACCGACCCAAACTTTCAAGACAAAAGTGCTTTCAAGGCTCATCTAAAATATAGAAGTGGGAACAAGGATTGGGTAAAGATAGCTTAAGATCACTTTTCTAAGTACTCTTTTAATCGAATCAAGTTATCCGCAGCATTTTTTCTGTGGGTCTCCTCAGCATACATAAACATTTTCATTTTGTTACTCAAAGCCTTGATCGTTAACTTAGTCGAAATTCTTGTTCTATTGCTGTCTAAGACTTGTAACTCGTTATTTGAATTGACTTGCATAAAATCTGACACCTCTCCTTGATAAGCATATCTTGAATCGGGTTCGAAGACAGTGGTATTATGATTCATTACCATGTTCCCTTCTCCCTCAAAAGTCAACGCATAAATGGCATCAGTACCTGGACCATCACCATTTGTTTGTCTAGTTGCCTTCACTCCACTAATCCATTCTTTGAAATGAATATGGTTGCTTATCGCATCGAATACTTCCCCAGCAGGAGCATTTATATCTTCATTAACTTGAACGCTGACTTCATCAGGTGCTAGAAAAATCATCCCAAAAAAGGCTGCTGCTATGAACAGCATAAAGATGCCAATGTATTTGAAATATTTCATTCGGCAAATGTAATAATCCTAGTGCTACTTGATATTTTAGTATTAAAGTGATACTTTTAGATAACCAATTATAATCTTTATGAAAAGTACCTTACAACTAGTTTTATCTATTACTACTTTTTTACTCTTATTTCAATCGTCTAATTCTTATGCCCAAATCTATGACATCTATGTAGATAGTGTGTATATGATGAACGATGGATATACAATGACACCCTTACCTCATGCAGACTCTACTAAGTTTGGAGCTTATCTAAAAAATGCAGGAACTGCTGATATCACAGATATTAAACTGAGAATGTACAATTCAAGCTTTAACGACTCCTTTAGTACAGATACTTTGATCCCGGGTCAGGTGATTTCAGTTAACTCGACATCCTCATTTTTACCAAAAACTACAGGAATCCATAAGGTGTTTTATGAAGCAAGTATTTCTGAACAGGATAGAAACCTCAATAATAATAAAGATTCAATCGAGCTCGAGATAACCGATACTATTTATGCAAGAGAGTATGGTACGAATGTTATTAATGGTATTGGTTTTGATAATGGGGCTGGTACTATTGGTCAAAAGTTCAGTTTGAAAACTAGAGATACTGTCACATCAATTTCTTTTTACATTGACCGACCGGTAGCTGGAGATTCAGTGAAAGCTCACTTATACCGTTTTACTACAGTTCCAACCACAATTGTAAAATCTACAGAAAAAATAGTGATGGTAGCTGGTCAAAACTGGTATACAGTCCCTTTTAAATGTCCTGCAATAGTAGCTGCGGGAGATTACTTTGTTGGGATAGAACAACTCATGCAAAACAACAACATGGGTTTAGCCTACACCTTTGATAATTTTACCGATAATACCAGTTTCTTTTATGATGGTGTAAACTGGACTGTAATAAATCGTTCGATTAACTTTCCTATAACTTTATTTATACGTCTAAATGTTGGCCCATATGACACCTATCGCGAAGTCAACATTACCGCTTCTAGTGATAGTATTTGCGAAGGCAACCTTATTACAGTATCTGGCGATGCGGATGCAAAATACTCATGGTCACCGACAGCGGACGCATTTACCCCAAATACTAGAAGTACCATTTTTGATCTAGCTTCAACTACAAAAGTTACAGTTCTTGCAGAATTTAGCTGCGGCCTGACTGCAAGAGATACGATAGACATCATTGTATCACCTTCCCCAAGGCCCTCAGTAACACCAAATGACACCATTTGCAAAGGTGATTCTATAGCTCTTAAAGTAAGAGGAGCCACTTCATATTCGTGGATCAATGGACCACAAAATACAGATTGGACTGTCACACCTCTGCTGTCACCTACAACTTACACTGTTAGAGTAGATACCTCTACTGGATGTTTTCGCTTTTTCAATATTAGTATGTACTTAAACGAGGCAGTGTCAGACGCTTTTGGAGACACAAGTATATGTATAGGGGAAACTGCTACCATCGAAGTTGTCGGAGGAGAATCAGTCCTATGGGATAATGGTCAGACAGATAGAATCATATCAGTAAGTCCATTAGTAACAAATTATAGCTATGTTACTGTGACTAATGATCTAGGTTGTAATGTTAGAGATTCAGTTCTTGTTACTATTTTGGAATCACCTCAACTTGGTTCTATGAATGATACTGGAGGTTGTTTTGCTTCTACTATTACACTTACTGCAGGAGATGATGCAGATCACTTTGCCTGGAGTAATGGAGATACAACAAAGTCAACTTCGTTTAGAGTAACTAAACCCATAACACTCTCCGTTACAGCTTCAAATGACAATGGATGTTCAGATACTGACACAGTAGAAGTAGCTCGATATCTTAAACCTATAGGATCGACTAGCAATGACACCACGATATGTGAAGGCACATTTGCAACGCTAAAGGCATTTGGAGGTGATTCTTATGAGTGGAGTAATGCAGAAACTACAAGTAATATATCTGTAGCTCCTTTGGAAGAAACTAAATATGAAGTGATTATACGAAATCTGGAGGGATGTGAGGACTATGAAGAAGTTGTTGTCTCTGTTTCTCCTTTAGCTAGACCTCAATTCTCATATCAAAAAGACGAAGGAAAAGTAACCTTCACAAATTCATCCTTGCACGCTGATTCGTATAGTTGGGATTTTGGAGATGATCAATCTTCAATATTAGAGAATCCCGTAAATGAATATGACTCTACTGGAACATATACCGTAACTCTATCAGCTACCAATGAATGTGGCACAGTTGATAGTACCATTGATATAGAAGTTACTGTTCCTATAGAGGTAAATAATTCTAGCGATTTAATGAAGTGGAGTAAAGTATCGATGTATCCAAATCCCACTTCAGGTTCATTGCAATACAATATGGAAAATCAGCTCTATGGAACCGTGCATATATCTTTAAGAAGTGTTAGTGGAAAAATACTTTACAGCGAGCAGTCTATTAAGTCAAAATCAACTATGACTGGCTCTTTAGACCTCAGTTCATTCAGTAAAGGAGTGTACTTTGTTGAATTCGAAATATCGGGTTCAACTTTGAGAACCAAAGTGATAAAAAACTAATTACTACTAATTCCCGACCAAGCAGTGATTGGTTAATGAATGATTGAAATTAAGTATTCTTGGAGAAAGTAATTACCCTAGGTTGGTCTATGATGTCAACCTAGCCACATACTTACCAAGAACATCAAGTTCTATATTAACGCTATCACCTACTTCTAAGGTGTGAAAGTTAGTATGCTCATACGTGTAGGGAATAATAGCTACTCCAAACGATCTATCCGAAACGTGTGTAACCGTTAGGCTTGTTCCATTAATGGTGATGGAACCTTTATGGATAATTAATTTTTCTGGAGCATGACCATTAATGTCAGAGAAGTCGGAGTCCAACTCAAATAGGTACTCCCAACTTCCATCTTTATCATCAACGGTCTTGACCTTAGCTTTTCCATCTACGTGACCCTGAACGATATGACCATCTAATCTATCATTCATTCTAATGCATCTTTCGAAGTTTATTTTATCACCAACCTTTAGATTCCCAAGATTTGTGAGTCTAAGTGTTTCAGCTATAGCTGTCACTTTATACTCATTCCCATCTATGGCGACTACTGTTAAGCATACACCGTTATGGGCGACACTCTGATCAATTTTAAGCTCGTGAGTATACTCACTTGCAAAAGTGAAAGTGATGTTAGACCCTTCTTCCTCAATATGTGAGAGCGTAGCAATGGTCTCAATGATTCCGCTAAACATGGAAATTGGTTAGGTTCTTAAAGTTATGACTTTAAGGAACCTCTAAGTAACTCTCTATTTAAACGAGCAATATTGGTAAGTGATATTCCTTTAGGGCATTCTACTTCACAAGCTCCTGTATTCGTGCAATTTCCGAAACCTTCAGCATCCATTTGAGCTACCATGTTCTGGGCCCGATTTTCACTCTCTACTTGTCCCTGAGGAAGCAACGCATATTGAGATACTTTTGCACCTACGAAAAGCATTGCACTACTATTTTTACAAGTAGCTACACAGGCTCCACAACCTATACACGCAGCTGCGTCCATAGCTAAGTCAGCATCTTCCTTTGGAATAGGAATAGCATTCGCATCTTGAGTGTTTCCGCTTGTGTTTACAGAAATATATCCTCCTGAATGTTGTATACGATCAAAAGAAGATCTATCTACTACCAAATCCTTTATAACTGGAAACGCCTTAGCTCTGAATGGCTCTATATAAATAGTATCCCCATCTTTGAAACTACGCATGTGTAATTGACAAGTTGTAGTCCCTTGAACAGGTCCGTGGGCTTCTCCATTTATAAACATCGAACAACTTCCGCAAATACCCTCTCTACAATCGTGATCAAATGCAACAGGCTCCTCTCCTTCGTTTACCAGTTTCTCATTAAGAACATCCATCATCTCTAAAAATGACATATGCTCGGATATTTCAGAAACGTTGTAATCAATCATCTTGCCCTTATCCCGTGGACCATTCTGTCTCCAGATTTTAAGTGTTAAATTCATGTTGCTCATATTACTTGTAACTTCTTTGCTTCAATTCAATATCATTAAACTCTAGCTGCTCTTTGTGCAGCACCGCCTCACTAGGCTTACCTTTATACTCCCAAGCAGAAACAAAAGCATAATCTTCATCATTTCGCTTTGCTTCACCATCTTGTGGACCTCCTACTTCTACTGATTCCTCACGGAAGTGACCTCCGCAACTCTCGTTTCTTTCAAGTGCATCTTTTGCAAACAATTCACCCAATTCCAAAAAGTCTGCTACTCTACCTGCTTTTTCCAACTCTGGATTCAACCCATCGGCTGAACCTGGAACACTGACATTTTTATAAAAATCTTCCCTAAGTGCCGCGATTTCATCTATTGCCTCGTTTAAAATTTCAGCATTTCTACTCATACCACACTTATTCCACATGATATTACCAAGTTTTTTGTGGTAATAGTCAACGGACTTTGTTCCATTATTGTTCACTAGGCTAGCTATGGATTCTTTTACGTGATTCTCCGCAGCCTCAAACTCAGGAAGGTCAGTAGGTATTTTACCTGTACCAATATCATTTGAAAGATAGTCACCTATAGTATACGGTAATACAAAATATCCATCCGCTAGACCTTGCATAAGAGCAGAAGCACCTAATCGGTTAGCTCCGTGATCTGAGAAATTAGCTTCTCCAATGGCATAACACCCCGGAATGGTAGTCATCAAATTATAATCTACCCAAATACCTCCCATCGTATAGTGAACAGCTGGATAAATCATCATTGGCGTTTCATATGGATTATCCGCTTTTATCTGTTTGTACATATCAAACAGGTTACCATATTTAGCTTTTACTATCTCCTTACCTAATTCTTTAATTCTTGCATCAGAAGCATTCTTTTCTCCTTTGATAGTCGCTTGTTCTGTACCATAACGAACAATTGCTGCAGCAAAATCAAGATACACTGCTTCTCCAGTAGCATTCACTCCATAACCAGCGTCACATCTTTCTTTCGCAGCTCTACTCGCTACATCACGTGGCACTAGATTACCAAATGCAGGATACCTTCTTTCCAAATAGTAATCTCTATCTTCTTCAGCTAGCTCAGTTGGCTTTTTCTTACCTGTTCGGATAGCTTCTGCATCTTCCTTATGTTTAGGAACCCAAATACGTCCATCATTTCTCAATGATTCTGACATTAAGGTTAGCTTTGACTGATAATCTCCACTACGAGGTATACACGTTGGGTGAATCTGTGTGTAACACGGATTTGCAAAGTAGGCCCCTCGTTTGTGAGCTTTCCAGGCAGCCGTAACATTACTTCCCATTGCATTTGTGCTTAAGAAGAACACATTGCCATACCCACCTGTTCCTAATACTACTGCGTGGGCAGAATGTCTTTCTATTTCTCCTGTAACTAGATTTCTAGCTATAATTCCACGAGCCTTACCATCCACGACTACTACATCCAGCATCTCGTGACGATTAAACATTTCTATTTTACCTCGTGCTATCTGTCTGTTCATTGCAGAATAAGCACCTAAAAGTAGTTGCTGTCCTGTTTGACCTTTCGCATAGAAAGTTCTAGAAACTAAAACTCCACCAAATGATCTGTTATCAAGTAGTCCGCCATAATCTCTTGCAAAAGGAACACCTTGAGCAACACATTGGTCAATAATATTGGTAGACACCTCGGCAAGACGATAGACATTTGCTTCTCTACTTCTATAGTCTCCACCTTTTACCGTATCATAAAATAATCGATAAACTGAATCCCCATCTCCTTGATAGTTTTTTGCTGCATTTATTCCACCCTGAGCTGCAATTGAGTGAGCTCTACGTGGAGAATCTTGGTAACAAAATGCTTTCACATTATACCCCTGCTCTGCCAAAGTAGCTGCTGCACTTCCTCCGGCTAGACCAGTTCCTACTACAATTACGTCTATATTTCTTTTATTGGCAGGGTTTACCAAATTTACTTTGTCCTTATACGTAGTCCATTTATCTTTAATAGGACCTCCTGGTACTTTTCCGTCTAATGTTGCCATTTATATACTGTTGTTTAGGAATTAATGGTTAAAAAAATGAAATAATGCTACTACCACAAAACCTAATGGCACTGCAATAGCAAAAATGTTTCCGAGCTTCTTTATGAGTGGAGTATACTTATTATTAAACCCTACTGATTGAAAAGAAGATTGGAAACCGTGAAGTAGATGCAAGGAAAGCATCACGAAAGAAACGATATACAACCCGACTCTAATCGGCTGACCTGCAAATTTATGAACCAACTCTTCGTAATATCTATACTCCTGAGTTCCTTCTAGCACACCTGACATGTCACCTTGAACGTACTTTACATTAATCTCAGGAATCCAAAAATCGTAAAAATGAAGAGCTAAGAAAGCTAACACCACTAAGCCTGAAATAATCATATTTCGACTCATCCAGCTTGCATTTGCACTACCCTTGTAGACAGCATATTTCACCTCTCTAGCCTGATTATTTTGATACTCCAGATACATCCCCCACACAAAGTGAAAGACCACTGCAAAAATCAATATAGGTTGCAATAGACCTTGAACTACTGGGTTAGTTCCCATAAAATGGGAAACTTGATTAAATAAATCTGCACTTACCACAGACATCATATTAATACTAAGATGTTGTAATAAGAAAAACATTAAGAAAAAACCGGTAAGAGCCATAATCACTTTTCGGCCAATACTCGATAAACCTTTACTACTTGCCATAATTACTTTTTGGTAAAGGCAAAGTTAATAAACCTATACACACGAACCTTAAAAATTAAAACATATTGAACTGTTCTAAATTGGGTCAAAATGGCTTTGCAGTGAAAACAATTTCACTTCTAAAATATCGCTTTTTATGCAAGCTATTTGGTAATCAAGAATAGTTGCTCAATTTTGCTGCGATGTACAACTTATTGAGAAGTCTTTTATTTCTTCTCCCTGCAGAAAAGGCTCACTATTTCACCATGCGAATGTTCAACATAGTTCGCACTATTGGTCTAATTGAAAATAGTTTTCGTTTCGAAGCTAAACCTACCAAAATAGACGGATTAACATACAAGAACAAGGTAGGACTAGCAGCTGGGTTTGATAAAGACGGCAAATTTCTCAATCAGCTATACACCCTAAACTTTGGTTTTGTGGAGGTAGGAACCGTCACACCTAAACCACAAGGAGGCAATCCAAAACCACGGTTATTTAGACTAAAAAAAGACCGAGCCCTAATCAATAGAATGGGTTTCAATAATGAAGGGCTAAAGGCTTTGAAAGCCAGACTAGAAGTTTTTCGCAAAAAGAATAGAGACTGCGATATGCAGATAGGAGTGAATATTGGGAAAAATAAAACTACTCCAAACGAACAAGCAGTAGACGACTATGTAAAATGCTATGAAGGCTTGTATGAACTCGCCGACTTTTTTATAGTAAACGTAAGCTCTCCGAACACACCAAATCTGAGAGAACTACAGAATAAAGATGAATTGAAAAAAATTCTCTCTGCTTTAATCACCATAAGAACAAGCAAGGAAGACTGGAAACCACTTTATCTGAAAATTGCTCCAGATTTATCTTTTGAACAGCTCGATGAAATAATCGAATTGCAAAACGAGATATCCTTTGAAGGCATTGTAGCTACCAATACGAGTATAGATAGAAGCTTACTAAAAAGAAGTAATAAAAGGATCGTAGATGAGATTGGTGCAGGAGGAATAAGTGGATCTGTCGTCTTAGAAGTCTCCAATTCCTTTGTACAACACATAAGGTCAAAGTCTAAAATGACCATAATTGGGGTAGGTGGAATAGACGACGCTACCTCTGCAAAAAGTAAAATAGACGCTGGAGCAGATCTTATTGAGGTGTATACAGGATTTGTATACAGTGGCCCTGGATTGATAAAAGAAATTGGTCAGATTTGACTCAAATCGATAGAAAAGAAATAAGCCAGTTTTATTTCCCTTCTGCTTTTTCTTTATCTCCTTTTTTTCTCTGACGCTCGGTTACTCCAGTATATCTTCTCGGATATTTCTCAATGTCTTCTAACAGTACTTTCAATTTAGCGACTGTTGACTCAAGGTTGTTATATAGTTCTTTGTCATTCACTAGCATACCTAGTGTGCCATCTTTCCCATTTATAGCTTTTGTCGTCACTTCAAGCTCTGTTGCTAGACTGTTAACTTGAGTAGATAAGGAAGCAAAATTCACAGCAGCTATCTCTTTTGTCGTCTCGTCTATTTCCATTAGGATACCATCAATCTTTGGGGTCAAACCTTTCAGTCCCGTGGTAGTCGCCTCTACATTGGTAAGAATGCTCTCTATTTGATCATCTTTACCATCTAAAAGTCTATTCAATTTATCAGCTGTTTCTTTAAATGATTTTAGTGCTAAGGATGCATCTCTAAGCGTAGTTTCTAAATCTGCACCAGCAATAGCAGTATCTATATTACCTAATACTGAGTTCACGCTTTTGGTCAGTGGTTCTAACACTCCACTTACGGCTTGAGCAATACCCTGATCTTGCTGAGCCTCAAGAAAGTCTCCAGTCACAGCTAATTCTTTACTATCTCCAAATATTATTTCAACCGCCTTGCTACCAATCATATCATTATTGACAATTTTCATTGCAGAGTTTTTTGGAATCTTAATATCATTTGGAACTGTAATACCCACAGTTAGCTCTAAGGTTTCTCTATTCATTTCAATAGAAGTCACACTTCCTACTTTATACCCTCTGATGATAACTGGGTTTGACTTAAAAAGACCTTCAATTTTTTCATACTTACCAAAATACTCATTGGTGGAAGTGAAAAAGTCTTGACCTTTCATGTAATTGTATCCGAAAGCTAGAATTGCAATGGCTACTGCCGTTAGTAATCCTACTTTAAACTCCTTTTTTATTTTCATTATCGGTTTTCTTTCGTTGATTAATTTAGTCTCGTTTTCTTGAGGGCTTCAAATATATTGGCAGCAGTTTCATTTTTACCCAAATCAGAAGACAAATAAGATTCATCTTTATGATTTGTAAGGTATCCTGTCTCTACCAGTATGCTGGGCATCTTTGTTTTCCATAACACTAGGAATCCAGCTTGGTTTACACCGAGATCCTTTAGTTTACCTTTATTCCTTACCTCATTTTGCACCTCACTAGCTATATCTACACTATTTTCTAGATTCAGTCGCTGGTACATCGACAGCCACACCTTTCCTTCGGGAGTGTCCAAATCGGGTAAATGATACTCACCATCGTTCTCCATATTGGACTCTATTTGAATAACGTCATTTTCCCGTTTACAAAGCGATAGATTATCCTCGTTTTTATGCAACCCCATTACAAATGTTTCTGCACCGTGCATAGCCTTGTTTGGATGAGCATTACAATGCACAGATATAAATAAATCTGCATTTGCTTCATTGGCAATTTGAGCTCTATCAGAAAGAGGTACAAAAACATCAGAATTCCTGGTGTAAACAACTTTTACATCTGGCATACTATCTGAAATAAGCTTACCTAGTTTGAGTACTATATCTAAAGCTACATCTTTTTCCTTTAACAGATTGGGACTTGCACACCCTCTATCCTTTCCTCCATGCCCAGCATCTAGAACAATCGTATTTATCGAAAAAACGGGTCTTTTTGAAGGTGAAGAAGTAACAAGCATCGAAATAAACACAAGACTCATCACGAAGAGTAATTTCTGTGTATTCCATGTTCGATATATGTCGTTCTTTTGCAAAGGTTTACTACAACTAGTTTTCCATATCACTTGATTAACACCAAGCTTACATATCTGCAAAGGACTAATTATCAGCCCTTATTATTTCAACGGCTCTCACTGCTTTGCCTCTTATTATGTACAACTTTATTGATACAAGCTCAGACTCGTGATTCTAGTACTTCTTTGGATAGTATAATCACTACAGCAGATAGTCTAACTACAAACGATTCCTTAAACGGTGATAGTATATCTTTTTCTATCGCAAATCATAAATCTGACTTAGATGCACCGGTAGAATATCAGGCTGAGGACTCGATACTCATGGACCTGCCAAATAAGAAGGCATACCTTTTTGGTAAAGCACAAATTGTGTTCCAAGACATAACACTAATTGCAGATTATATAGAAATTGATTTTGATAGTAAGGATGTCTTTGCCACAGGTATAAAAGATGACAGTTCTGGCAACTATGTAGGTCGTCCTTCCTTTGATGATAAAGGTAAAATTTACGAGGCAGATACGATGAAGTATAACTTCGAGACGAAAAAAGGAATCTCTTTTGGTGTTCTCACAACAGAAAAAGACGGCTACATCCACGGTGAACGGGTTCTGCGTGATAGTTTGGAGAACATCTATGTGAAAGACGCTAAGTTTACTACCTGTAACCTCCCTGATCCGCACTTCCACATCAAAGCCGATAAGATCAAGGTCATTCCTAGAAAACAAATTGTAACAGGTCCAGCAAACCTTGTAATTGAAGATATAAGTACACCTCTATTTGTACCCTTCGGATTTTTCCCTATTCCAGAGAAAAGAAAAAAAGGAATCATATTTCCCACTTTTGGTGAAAGTGCTGCATTTGGTTTCAATATCCGAAATCTAGGATATTATCTTCCGGTAAACGACTATATAGACTTACAGCTTTCTACAGATGTCTATTTCAGGGGAAGTTGGAGAGCAGCTCTTAATGCGAGATACAATAGACGTTATAAATATAGTGGCAATTTATCTTTAGAAACTTCACGTTTTAGAAGAGGAGAACCTGAAGATCCTAGTTTTCAGATTACTAGTGATTATAAAGTAAATTGGAGATACCGAAGGGATAATAAGGCAAAACCAGGGACCACTTTTGGAGCAAATGTGAACTTTTTCACCAGTAGCTTTCTAGAAAATAACTCTACCAATTTTGATGATGTAATATCTACAAACTCAAACTCAAGTATAAATTATTCCAAGAGCCTGTTCAACCGAAATTTGAATCTTGCGGTAACTTCAAACATGTCTCAAAACTTAGGTACGGGAAGTTTGAACCTTACGCTCCCGCAGCTTACTGCCAATGTGAGCAGACAACTTCCATTTAAGAACTTCAACTCAGACAATAAAACGCTTAAAAGTTTTATGAGAAATCTTGGACTATCGTATACCGGTACCTTCAAGAATGAAATAAATACGGGTGATAGCACCTTAGTAGGATCTGTGGGTGAATTATTTGATGGGAATCTGTCCGTAAATGCTGAACAGTTAGCAGATGATTTTAGAAATGGAGTAAGTCATACTATTCCTATTGCCACTTCTTTCAAGGCATTGAAATGGGTAACCGTTTCTCCAAGTTTCAATTTTAGTGAGTATTGGTATTTCCGCACTACAGAAAAGACTTGGGATGACACTAGAGATACGCTACTTGTAAACAATAATGTTGGCGGTTTTGAACGAGCTTATTCCTATGGTACCTCAATAGGTCTAAGTACTATCATCTACGGAAGAAAATATTTCAAAGGAGATGGGAAACTTCGTGCGGTTAGTCACGTTGTACGTCCTAATGTATCTGCAGTATGGAATCCCGATTTTAACACTGGTGAAGAAAACGGATATAGAGAGTATATCGATAGTTCAGGAGAGGCTCAGTCTTATTCCATCTTTGAAAACGGTCTGCTAGGTAGACCTACAAGGGGTCCAACGGCAGGTCTAAATTTTGGCGTAGGAAACAACTTAGAAATAAAGGTAAAATCAAAAAAAGATACTGCCAACGGAGGCATAAAGAAGGTGAAGATTATAGAAAACCTTAATATTCGAAGTGGCTATAATTTCTTGCAACAAGACGCCTATTATCTTTCAAACGTAGTCTTAAGTGGAAACACAACCATTCTTGAAAAAATTAGAATGACTTTTGGAGCTACCTTAGACCCATACAGTTGGCAACTGGATTCTAATAATAATCCCGAACGATTTAATGAGCTGGCTTGGATTAGTGAACAAAAAATCGGTTATCTCAGGGCCGCCAATCTAAGTTTCTCAGCGAGTCTAAACCCCGATGCCTTTAAACGGAAGGAAAATGAAAATGTCAACCAAGAAGAGTTAGAATTCATCAATAACAATATTGAACACTACGTTGACTTCAGTATTCCTTGGGATTTAAGATTTACTTACAACATAAGGACTTCTAGAACCCCGCTTCAAGAAAACACAATACAACAGGCTATTACCTTCAGTGGAAACATAAACTTGACTGACAACTGGAAGATTAGCCTAAATAGTGGTTATGATTTTCTGAACAAAAAATTGACCTTTACTACTATCGACCTCAATCGGGATTTACATTGTTGGCAAATGATCTTTAGATGGGCTCCAATAGGCAGACAGTTCTTTGATTTCGGTATTGCGGTGAAATCAACTACACTGCAAGACTTGAAGCTAAACCGCCGCAGAAGCTGGTTTGATTTTTAAACCATCCTATTTCTTGTCGATGCTTTTATTGCGTGGACATTCAAACTGAAGTACATTCTTTGAATGGTTGATAAAGGTTTTCGCTTCGAGTGTGCTCCCACCTTTGTTATCCGTTCGAGTATTATTCGACAGTAGGAGAATAATGTATCGAGAACTTAACTATGAGAAAACTATACCAAGAGGGACTAGGAGTAAGTCAAATTCAGTTCTCGATACATCCCGAGTCCTCGGGACACTCGAACTGACATGCATTCGTAGGACAAAAGAGAGAAAAAGGAAAACGACAACCTTTCAATGTCACTTCGAGTGACCCCGAAACTTCGAGATTGCAGCTAGAAGGACAGTCATTTATTAAATCTCTTTTTACTTAAATCTGCTAAGAAGTCTTCATTTTGCTCAATCAACGCCTGCTTTTTAGCCTTAGACCATTTTTTTAATTGCTTTTCACGTAGAATAGCTGAATCGATATCATGAAACTGTTCGATTAACTTCAACTTAATTGGTCTCCTCGAATGTGTGTATGATTTCGGATTATATCCTGATTGATGTTCTTCAAGTCTTCTTTCATAGTCGTTTGTAACACCAGTGTAGTATGTGCCATCTGAACATAAAAGTATATAAACGAAGTAATCGTGCCTTTTCAATCTGGTCAAAAATAATAAGTTCAATTCATTATCTGTTCTCGCTACTTGGTGGCAAACCAAAATCACTATGAGTTTTCGCTTCGAGTGTGCTCCCACCTTAGTTGTCCGTTCGAGTATTATTCGACAGTAGGAGAATAATGTATCGAGAACTTAACTATGAGAAAACTATACCAAGAGGGACTAGGAGTAAGTCAAATTCAGTTATCGATACATCCCGAGTCCTCGGGACACTCGAACTGACGTGCATTCGTAGGACAAAAGAGAGAAAAAGGAAAACGACAACCTTTCAATGTCACTTCGAGTGACCACGAAACTTAGGGATTGCAGCTAGAAGGACAATACCTACCTTTGCTGCAATGGACCGCAAACCTGCACCGAAACCCAATGCAGTTAAATCAAAACTGCATCGTAGAAACAAGCATAAGCACCGCTATAATTTCAAGAAACTCATCGAACTTTCTCCAGAGCTGGGCAACTATGTGGCAGTAAATAAATACGGTATAGAAACCATTGATTTTTTTAACGCAACTGCAGTTAAGCTACTTAATAAATCCTTGCTACAGCAGGCCTATGACATCACTCATTGGGATATTCCACAAGGGTATTTGTGCCCACCAATTCCCGGAAGAGCAGATTACATCCACCATATAGCCGATGTCTTGGCGAGTGAGGATAATAAACGTATCCCGAAAGGACCAAGAATAAAAGTACTAGATGTAGGCACTGGTGCCAATTGCATCTACCCTATCATTGGTCAATGCGAATATGGGTGGGACTTTGTGACTAGTGATATAGACCCAAAAAGTGTAAAATCAGCAACTGCAATTGCGAAAGCAAATGATTTATCAATCGATGTGAGATTACAAAAAGACACCAAATCCATCTTTCGAAATATTATTCAGGATGAGGAATACTTTGAGTTGACGATTTGCAATCCACCCTTTCACTCAAGTGCTCAAGAAGCTATAAACTCCAATCGCAGAAAAACTAAGAATCTGACAAAAGGTAAAGCTGTAGATCACAAGGGAAATAAACCCAAGGAGACTCTGAGCTTTGGAGGACAGCACAATGAGCTATGGTGTGAAGGAGGTGAGCTTAGTTTCATCCAGCAGATGGTAAAAGAGAGTAAGGAATTTAAGCATCAGGTACACTGGTTTAGCACTCTGGTGAGTAAACACGGAAATTTGAAGCCGATATATGAAGCACTCAGGCAAGTAAATGCCAAACAAGTAAAAACGGTAGCTATGGGTCAGGGAAATAAAAGCAGCAGACTAGTTGCTTGGAAATATTAATCCGTTGTCACTTCGAGTGTCACGAGAAATCGGGATGTATCGAGAAGAAGTAAAAGAGTAACTTGAAGTGACCAATATTGAAGCAAATTAAAATGAACAAGTGCATACCTTTTCAAGAAGACGTTACCGGTATTGCAATGCCAAATGAGCTGAACGACCCTTTTGAGAATACTCCGGATAAGCTAGCAACGTTAGCGACAATACAGCTACAAGATTATTTGGTCTCACAACAAGACTTCTCGCACAATTTCGGATTAGGCGGAATCAACGAAGACTCAAAACTAAAGCCCATTGGAAAAATGTTTGGGGTTTTGGTCGTGGAAGATGCTAGTCAAAATCTCTTTTTTCTGGCAGCCTTTTCTGGGAAACTAGCAGAAAAGAACAGTCACGACTACTTTGTACCTCCGGTCTATGACAGTCTTGCTGAAGGCACTTTTCTTACTCCAGGAATGTTGGCTTTAAAAGACATCAACGACGAAATCAAGGAGCTCGTACAAGCGGGCTGCAAAGCAACAAACCAACTCCGACTGCTTAAAGAAAAACGCAGAGCTCACTCCCAAAATTTACAAAGTCTTTTGTTCGATTCTTATCAATTTTTGAATGCCACTGGGCAATCCAAAACACCAAAAGGTATATTTCAAACTCCGCCAGCTGGAGCAGGTGAATGTGCTGCTCCTAAGCTTTTGCAATATGCCTTTCAACATAAACTTAGACCTGTATCTATAACTGAGTTTTGGTGGGGAGCACCTCCTTCTAGTCAGACCAATTCTCGGATCCACATACACCACTACCCTGCCTGCGAAGACAAATGCCGAGGCGTATTGGGTTGGATGTTGAGTTAAGCGTAATTATTTAGCCGAATAAAGTACAAATACCTCATCGAGGTACTTATCCAAAGCATCCAAGACTGCTTTCTTGTACATCGCTGGATCAGCAGTGATTACTACCGTGCCCATTCCGTGAGCAAATAGGTTGGCCTTCCGAGCAAATTCAGGTTGACAATCACTACATTTTTCTGTTCTCGCAAAATAATCATAATGGAGGATTTCATCCATTACGCTCCTATATTTTTATCAGCATTTTACTAAATAAGATCTAATCTTCTAATTACCAACTTATTACCACCTGTCAATGCACTTATTTAATTACCTTAATTAACATCCTTTGACTTAATCTTAACGTAAAACTTATTAATTGATCTTCATTCAGCCTCATATCCTTCTCGAATTGGATTTTCAACCTTTTCGTTGAACACTTCACCTAACTTTGTCACAATGCGGATATCCCTAACTTCGTTATACCAAACAACACTAACTTTATGACCAAACCCATCTACGGACAACGCACTAAAGCTCAGCAGAGTACTACCGCTATACAACGCTTGTATGTAACGATGCGGCACCTCTTTAATCGTGGCTATTACAAACCGATGGGTGTTTCTGGTGAAGCATTAAGGCAATCACTGATTACCCTAGGTCCTGAGATCTATGGAAGCCTAGGTGAGAGTAAGGTCGAGCTAGCAGGTTTGCTCTACGTGATAGACCGCCTACCAGAAGGCATAGAAGAGTGCCGATACATTAATCTGACAAGTAACGAAGGCTACCAAGACTCTCATTTCAAACCTATCATCCCACCCAAAAGAAGAAGAAACTGCTACCGCATAGACGAAGAGCAGATGAATATAGAAATCACTCGCGGGCGTTCGGAGATATACGATATACTGACACACCTTACCTTCTTATACCTCGAAAGTCAGAAAATAATGGATCGTGTACTTATCAATGAGCAAGGTGATTTAAATCGCGATTGGCAAAAACTAGAAGAGGCTGTAGTATGCCCTGATTTTCTGACAAAAGCAGAACGAGAAATTGCCATCACACACACTGCGAATATTTTGGGACGTACTTTTAAAGAGGTAACCGCTATTTACGGAGATTTTGGAAGCACTAAAAATCCTAACCGTTTTTTACACCTCATCTACTGGCTTGGAAAACTATCACTCAATGGGCAGCTGAACCACGAAAAACGAACCATTACATTTAGTACGGTACTTCGTGAAAGACTTGGACAGCACATCCACGGAGAAGTATGGGCTCATACCATCAAAAAAACGTTGGATAAGCAAGGAATACTGAATCGTCCACTCCATATCATCAGTGCCAATATGCACAGTGTCCAAAACTCGTTGTTTGCTCCACGAGCATTGACCACAAAGTTGAAAGCGAAATCTAATTTGGATATTTACGAGGAACTCAGCCAACGAGATAAGTACAGAGCTGAAATCGTAAAACTCGCTAAAGTGGGGGGTATGACGTACCTAGAGGACAAAAGTGGCACCAATATAGATGTGCAGATTTTTGATACCGCAAAACTAAAAAACAGTGATTATGCTGACCTGCTTGCCAAAGTTCCACTGAAAGAAAAACCAGTTATCATCGTAATGGACTATGCTTTTGGTGAGCAAGCCTACGAGACCATGGACGAACTACTGAAACCGTACAAACCATCTGCGGAGCAAGCCACATATCTAAATGTAAAGAGTATAAGCATAATGGGTAAGGCAGGCATTCTAAAAGGGCATAAAGGCGATGTAATGATCCCGAGTGCTCATATATTCGAAGGGTCTGCGGATAATTATCCGTTCAAAAATGGTCTTAGTGCAGCAGACTTCAATAAAACGGATCTTGGTGTATACGAAGGTGCGATGATTTCTGTACTAGGCACTTCATTACAAAACAAAGACCTCTTGAGATACTTCTGTAAGAGTACTTGGGGTGTTGTTGGATTGGAAATGGAAGGAGCTCACTATCAGAAAGCGATACAAGCTCACGCTAGCATTCGTAAGAGTGTAAGTTCTGAAGTAGTAGTAAACTACGCTTACTATGCGAGTGATAATCCACTAAAGACAGGAAGCACACTTGCCAGTGGTGGATTAGGGACTACAGGGGTGAAACCGACCTACTTAATCACAGAGAAGATACTTGAGCAGATATTTAATTAATGGTTAATTGTGAATGGTTAATTATTAATGTAGGGTTGTAAGGCGTTTTTATAGTTCTCGGTACATTATCCTGCGGCTAACACTCGAACTGACAACCCTCGGTACATTAGCCTGCGGCTAACACTCGAACTGACAACTTACTTTATGTCTAAAGTTTAACCATTAATACTTAACCATTGCTCACTATATTCTACTCTGATAGGTATACAACTCATAGTATCTGCCTTTAGCTTCAAGCAGCTCTTCGTGTTTTCCGCTTTCGGCTATTCGTCCGTCTTCGATTACTAGAATTTGATCCGCTTGCTGTATCGTACTCAATCGGTGAGCAATTACGAAAGTCGTACGGTCCTTCATCAGCACATTTAGACTTTTCTGGATAAAGCTTTCACTTTCGGTATCAAGGTTACTCGTAGCTTCATCTAGTATAATAATCTTAGGATTGGCAAGCATTGCTCGAGCTATACTAATACGTTGACGTTGGCCACCACTCAGCTTTACTCCACGCTCCCCTATCACGGTATCCAATCCATCATCAAATCGATCTGTAAACTCTTTTACATACGCAGCTTCTACAGCAGCTAGCAATTCCTCCTCCGACGCATCTGGTCTAGGGAAAAGTATATTTTCTCGTATAGTCCCTTCGTACAAAAAGTCGTCTTGAAGAACTACTCCAAGATGCTTACGAAAACTATTGAGATTTACTTCTGCCAAGTCTTGTCCATCTAATGATACCTTACCGTCTGATGGATTAAGGAAAGTAGCGGCTAGTCCAGCAATCGTAGACTTACCACTTCCGCTACTCCCTACTAGTGCGGTTACACTTCCTGTTTTAGCTTCGAATGAGATGTTGTGCAGCACCTCTTTCTCTTCTTCGTAGCTGAAGCTCACGTTATCAAAAACAATATCTCCGTGAAACTTATCTATCATTACCTTACGTACCTCAGGATCATCTTCTTCCGTCATACTCATTAGTTCTTGGGTACGATCTAGTCCGGCAAGTGCTTCGGTGAGTTGACTTCCGATGTTACTCATCTGCACGATAGGTGCTACCATAAAACCGAGGAATAAAAGGAAAGAAACTAAATCCCCATTAGACATACTTCCATCCATAATGAAGTACCCTCCCATTCCCATGATGCCTACCGTAGCCATCCCAAGTAAGAATGTACTGGAGCTCGTCATCAGTGCAGTAGCAGTCAAACTCTTTTTTACATTTTGGTAGAGCCTATCCACTCCTTTTTCAAAACCTTTATTCTCTTGTTCTTCCGCATTGAATCCTTTGATCACACGAACTCCATTTAAAGTCTCAGTCAATCGACCAGTTACCTCTGCATTTATTTTACCTCTTTCTCTAAAGATAGGACGGATATAGCCAAATGCCTTTAGTGCAATAAAACCAAACAATCCTACAGGTAGGAATACAAACAGGGTCATCATCGCATTGATTTTAATCAAAAACACAAATGCTACTACAGCAGTCACGGACCCTCCAATCAACTGAACCAGACCAGTGCCAACTAAATTTCTTACTCCTTCTACATCACTCATCACACGACTTACCAAAGCTCCACTTTTGTTATTATCAAAAAAGGAGATCGGAAGAGTTAATAGCTTTTTTTGTACTTGAGCTCTAAGCTGAGCAATGAGATGCTGTGCCTCTACACTCAATAATCTTGTCAGTATAAATGAGGTTGCAGCCTGAATCAAGATAGCTGCAGCTACGAAAATGATTAACTGCCAAAGTGCCGCGGTATCTCCACTTGGAACAACGACGTCTAAAAGGTTCTTCGTCTCATACGGCAGGACTAGTCCAGCTAAACTACGTATCACAATGAAGATTAAACCTATGCTAAGCATCTTCCAACGTGGCCATACATACTCTTGTAATGCCCACTTTAAGGAAACTTTTTTCTTACTCATTGGTCAGCATATTGCTAAAAACGAGCCATGAAAAAAAGATGACGTTAAGTCAGCAGAAGCTACTTAATTTCTTGTCTAATTTCTCAACACATTAGCCTGAAGCTAACAAGATTCTACATTTCCATTGCTAGAAACTTACTTGTATGACCAATTCCAGACTTGACTACCTTTTCTGGAGTTCCAGTGACAAGTACCTCTCCTCCACCGTGACCACCTTCTGGACCTATATCAATGATATGGTCTGCTACTTTTACTACGTCCAAGTTGTGCTCAATAACTAAAACCGTGTTACCTAAATCAACCAGGTTTTGAAGGACCTCTAACAATACTTTAATGTCTTCAAAATGAAGACCTGTAGTAGGCTCATCTAGAATATAAAACGTCTTACCCGTGCTAATCTTACTCAACTCACTCGCAAGCTTAACTCGCTGAGCCTCACCACCGCTGATGGTTGTACTACTCTGACCTAGAGTGATATAACCTAGCCCTACATCGTTCAATGCTTTAATCTTACGGTAAATACTTGGCACCGGCTCAAAGAAGGCAACAGCTTCTTCTACCGTCATATTCAGCACATCACTGATGCTTTTGTTTTTGTACCTGATTTCTAAGGTCTCTCTGTTGTATCGTTTTCCGTTGCAGGTTTCACATTCCACTAACACATCTGGCAGGAAGTTCATTTCAATCACCTTCTGTCCCCCACCTCTGCATGTCTCACATCTACCTCCTTTTACATTGAAACTAAATCTGCCTGGCTTATATCCTCTTATCTTACTTTCTGTGATCTCTGCATACAAGTTTCTTATGTCTGAGAAAAACCCAACATAAGTGGCAGGATTACTCCTAGGAGTTCTACCTATAGGCGACTGGTCTATAGTAATGACCTTATCAATATGCTCTAGCCCTTTTATCTTTTTATAAGCCAAGGGTTTCTTCTTGGAACGATAGATATATTCTGACAAAATGGGATGTAAGGTCTCATTAATCAAACTACTCTTCCCGCTTCCACTCACACCAGTTACTGCTATGAATTTTCCCAATGGAAATTCTACAGTCACATTTTTTAGGTTATGACCTTCGCATCCACTCAATACCAACTTTTTACCATTTCCTTTTCTGCGAGAAGTGGGCACTTCTATCTTCCGTTGGCCACCTAGATAATCAGAAGTAACCGTTCCATTGTCTTTGATATCTTCCCACCTTCCGTGAGCTACTATTTCCCCTCCATTCTTACCCGCTCGAGGACCTATGTCTACCACATAATCACTCTCCACAATCATATCTCTATCGTGCTCTACCACGATTACAGAGTTCCCTATATCACGCAACTCTTTGAGTGAGTTGATCAGCCTATGATTATCTCGTTGATGAAGTCCAATACTAGGTTCATCCAAGATATACAACACTTCTTCCAGTTGTGAACCTATTTGTGTAGCAAGTCGAATACGCTGAGCTTCACCTCCACTCAGGGTCTTTGCAGAATTGTTTAGTGCTAAATAATTAAGTCCTACATCTACT
The DNA here is from genome assembly GCA_965655315.1 of Bacteroidia bacterium. GTDB lineage: Bacteria > Bacteroidota > Bacteroidia > NS11-12g > UBA9320 > UBA9320. The sequence continues at coordinate 60,835 of CBFHGJ010000007.1, read as the reverse complement.
AGGAACTGAACTCGTTCTCTTATTTCCTTTAACACTTCAGTGCCTATTCTGAGTTGACGGTCACTCATATCGTCCTCAGAAGATTTTAACCACTCGTGAAGTTCTCCAATACTCTTATTGCTTAATTCTGCTATGTTTACCTCTCCTATTTTGTATGAAAGAGCTTCTTTATTCAGCCTTCCTCCATTACATGTGGGGCACGGTATTACTGTCATAAACTCATCCGCCCATTTACTCAAATTCCCGAAACTCTTTTCGTGATAAGCTTCCATTAGACTTGGAATAAGTCCTTTCCACTTGGTCTCATACGTTTGTTTATATCCAGAAGAAGATCGGTAATCCACCTCAAACTTTTGATCACTACCATTGAGAATGAGATCTAGTGCTGACTTATCTAAATCAGCGATAGGTTTAGATAAACTAAACTTCAGATTTTTCCCCATGGCCTTCAGCTGAGTAAAGGTCCAGTTGTCTTTTACATCTCCCAATGGTGCAAGCCCTCCTTTATTTATGCTTAATTTTGGGTTTGGTATCAAGTCATCGATTAATATGTCAGAAGAAGTACCTAAACCATCACACGTTTGACAAGCTCCGTAAGGTGAGTTGAATGAGAATAAATTTGGCTGTGGTTCATTGTAAGACAATCCAGTTTCTACATCCATCAAGTGCTTACTAAAGTGCGTAAGCTCTTTAGTTTCTGGTTGTAGCACGGTTATGATGCCTTTCCCTAATTTTAAAGCTGCACGAATAGAATCGATCATACGTAGGCTTCCAATATCCTCAGGACTGATTCTATCTACTACTAAGTCGATATCATGAATTTTATACCTATCTAATTGCATTCCAGGTTCTACATCCATCATCTCTCCATCTACCCAAACCTTAGTAAAACCTCTTTTTCTGTATTGATCAAAAAGCTCACGATAATGACCTTTTCTTCCTTTGACAAGTGGTGCCAATACCACTATCTTTTGCAAACTGAACTTACTCGAAACGGTATCAATAATCTCTTGCTCCGTGTAGCTTTTCATTTTAGCACCAGACAAGTAAGAATAAGCCTCCCCAGCTCGTGCAAACAGCAGTCGCAGAAAGTCATAGACCTCCGTAATTGTACCTACTGTACTTCGAGGATTTTTACTTACTGTTTTCTGCTCAATGGCAATAACAGGACTTAGCCCCTCAATTTTGTCAACATCAGGACGTTTCATATCACCTACAAACTGTCTAGCATAGGCAGAAAAAGTATCCATGTACCTTCTCTGCCCCTCAGCGAATATGGTATCAAAAGCTAAACTGGACTTTCCACTGCCACTCAAACCGGTAAAGACCACTAATTCGTGACGTGGAATTTCCAAGTCTATATTTTTCAAATTGTGCTCCCTTGCACCTATTATTTTTATCGAATCTTGTTCGTTGATATCTGTCACGTTGTTTTGAGAAGTTTGCGAAGTTAGGTTTTATATCTTTAGGAAGTAATGATTTATATAGCTAAAACTAATTGCCTTACCTGTATATTCTATCTTCTTTAAACCTAGAACGTAGAGGCCAATATTTTGTTCTAGATAGCAAACATAATTAACCCTTAAATCTATCTGTGCATGATACCATTTTGTACCTTAATTTTACGGCATTGAAAAATAAGTATTCAGACCTGATAGATCAAACATTTGATTTTCCTACTGAGGAGTTTGACACCACACCTAAAGGAGAACTGCTTTACCGTGGTATCAGTCTATTAGATTTGGCTAAAAAGTATGGTACCCCTTTGAGGTTTAGCTACCTTCCTAAAATCACTGAAAACATAGAAAATGCAAAAGGATGGTTTTCACAAGCCTTTGAAAAACAAGCGTATCTTGGAAAATATCATTACTGCTATTGCACCAAAAGCTCACACCATAGCTACGTCATAGAAGAAGCACTAAAGAACGATGTTCATTTGGAGACTTCATCTGCTTTTGACACCAACATCATTAAAGTCCTATACCGAAATCAAAAAATAGATAAGTCTAAGTACATTATCTGTAACGGTTTCAAAACAGAAGCTTATGTATTAGGCATTGTAGATCTTATAGATTTAGGTTTGGAAAACCTACACATTATCTTAGACAACATAGATGAGATTGACTTATTCCTAGCTAAGACGGATAAGCAACTGAACGTCGGGATACGAATAGCATCTGAAGAAGAACCTAAGTTCGAGTTTTGGACGAGTAGATTGGGAATAGGATACAAGTTTATCGTTCCGTTTTACCTTAATAAACTCAAGAATACTCCAAACGTAAAGTTGAAGATGCTGCACTTTTTCATCAACACCGGCATTCAAGACACAGCCTATTATTGGAACGAGTTGCAGAAATGTCTCAACGTCTACACACAATTGGCATCCCATTGCGAAGATTTAGTCCACCTCAATATTGGTGGTGGATTTCCAATTAAACGAAGTCTAAACTTTGAATTTGACTACGCGTATATAATAGACGAAATCGTACAGCAAATCAAGGAAAAGTGTAATATAGCTAAGATAAATCACCCGAACATTTTTACAGAATTTGGCAGCTATACTGTAGGAGAAAGTGGAGGAATAATCTATAAAATCCTCGGCCAAAAGCAGCAGAATGATAGAGAGCTTTGGAATATGATTGATAGCTCTTTTATGACCACGCTTCCTGATATATGGTCCATCAACGAAAGATTTCTACAATTGCCTCTCAATAGGTGGGATAGTGAATATGAACGAGTATTGTTAGGTGGACTCACCTGCGATAGTGACGATTACTACGCCAGTGAAAAACACGTTAACGCCATCTACCTTCCTAAGTACAAAAAGAATGAGGATTTATACATTGGTTTCTTCAACACAGGAGCTTACCAAGAAAGTCTTGGCGGACAAGGTGGAATCCAACATTGCCTCATTCCCTCACCTAAAAAAGTAATCATCTACTTGGATAACGAAGGCCAAATAAAAGACACCTTATATGCAGAAGAACAATCCGCTGAAAGCATGTTGAAAGTCTTAGGATACTGATCAAAAAAAAGAACCGAATACAATGAGTGCACCAATTTCACAATTCATAGATAAGTATTTCCTTCATTTTAATGCCGCTACAGTGGTAGACGCTGCAGATGAGTACAATGCTCAATTGGCGAAGGGGAATAAGATGATGATTACACTTGCTGGTGCTATGAGTACTGCCGAGTTGGGGAAAATCCTTGCAGAAATGATTCGTCAGGACAAAGTGCATATCATCAGCTGCACTGGAGCTAATCTTGAAGAGGATGTTATGAATTTAGTTGCTCACGATCACTATGAACGAATTCCACACTATCGAGACCTTACACCTGAGCAAGAGCAAGAGCTATTGGATAGACACCTAAATAGAGTGACGGACACTTGTATACCAGAGGAAGAAGCATTTAGACGAATACAAGGAAACATAGAAAGGTTTTGGAAAGCTGCTGAAGGCAAGAATGAAAGATTTTTGCCACATGAATACATCTATCAAATGCTCCTTGACGGCTGCCTTAAAGAACACTATCAAATTGATCCCAAAGATAGTTGGGTCCTTGCTGCTGCTGAAAAAAATCTTCCCATCGTAGTACCAGGATGGGAAGATAGTACGTTAGGAAATATTTTTGCAAGCAATTGTATTCTTGGAGAATTAAAACCTCAGACAATGAAAAGCGGGATAGAATACATGACTTTTTTAGCCGATTGGTATACAGAGTTTACCAAAGACCAAGGTCTCGGCTTTTTCCAGATAGGTGGAGGTATAGCAGGAGATTTCCCGATTTGTGTAGTCCCAATGCTGGAGCAAGATTTAGAACGTCCAACACCTCTCTGGAGCTACTTCTGCCAAATAAGCGATAGTACAACTAGTTACGGTTCCTACTCTGGAGCTGTGCCAAATGAAAAAATCACATGGGGTAAACTTGCTGCTGATACACCCAAGTATATAATAGAGAGTGATGCCACAATTGTTGCTCCTCTATTATTTGCGAAAGTCTTAGGGTGGTAAGTTTTTTTAGATTAAAGAATCACTGCCTTTTACTTGTCTTAATCTTCTTCTAGTAAAACCTTCAATAGCTTTTTTACGAGGTTTAGCTTGCTTTGTTTTTTCTCTTTAGAAAAAGACAATTCTAAATTTAGCAGAACTCTAAGGAGAATATACTTGTTTCCACTAGTCTTGAAATATTCACTTTTGGGTTCTAAATTGAGTTGTCGAAGAAACTTATTAATATTTTCTCGATTGAATACCAATCCCTTGTTGAAAGGATTTATGTAAAAAAATATCTCTTCTCCTTCATCGTTTCCGGCTTCTGAAGCATCATTGAACCTAAGAAGTGGCGGCCAATCTAAGTCTTGTACATAACCAAGAATAAAATGTTGAGGTAGATTAACTCCATAAATTGGAATGTTTAGTTTTTGAGCTACAATTGAATAAATAATAGCAAGACTTACGGGATTGCCTTTCTTGTTTTCTAAAACTTTGGAGAGAAACGAATTATCGCTGCTATGATAATTCTCAGTATCACCCTCAAAACCATGAACATCGAACAATATATGATTTAGAATTTTGACCTTTTCAAATGAAGTCAGATCATAATTAAGCTCTAACCACGCCTCTAATTTTATTTTATCAATCTGGTTTTCCATCAGCTGACGATCTACTTTAGCGTCTAAGATCTTATTTAGGATAAACATTCCTCCTAGGAGGTCTTCTTGTCCAATTTGTGTCCAATTACGTAATTCTTTAACAAGAACATCTTGCTTAATTTCACTAATGAGCGACAATACGATGCTTTGTCTTGTAGCATCTGTATCCTGCTGCCAATAGTCTTCTAAGAAAGGGATAACTTCTATACCATAAGAAATAATCTTATCGCTGATCTTATCCACCACTCGCTCATCACTGTCGTCCAGCAGGTAGAGCATTGATTTGAGTTCAGATTCATTGATCATTTAGTAGAAAATAGATTACGTTACAAGTCTACCACAGTAACGTGGAATCTTGCACTGAAGTTTTCCTAAAATGAGATAACTGTCCGAAAAAATTGAATTGACGTGTAATCAGAAAATTAGCCTCCGCTATTTCTTTTTTGCTGTTTTCTTAGCAGTCTTACGCGGAGCACGCTTTCCTTTCACCGGTTGATTTTCCATTATATGTTTCACTTCTTCCAAGCTTAACTTTTTAGGATCTTCTAAATCTTTTGGTAGTTTGAAATTCTTTTTACCAGCTTTGATATAAGGACCCCAACGACCGTTTAGCAATTGGATATCTTCCTCTTCAAAAATCTTTATTATTCGATTTGCATCCGCTATACGCTTTGCTTCTATAAGCTCTATTGCTCTTGGAAGCTCTATCGTCATCACATCTTCTTCTTTTGGAATAGATACAAACATTTTAAGATGCTGAACATAAGGACCAAAACGACCGATATTAGCTTTTACAGGTTTTTCTTCAAACTCCCCTAATACTCTCGGCATTTTAAACAAATCCAAAGCCTCTTCCAGGGTTATTGAGTCTATATTTTGTCCTTTGGTCAAACTTGCAAAACGAGGTTTTTCTTCATCGTCCTGAACTCCAAGCTGAACCATTGGCCCAAACCTTCCTATTCGAGCGATGACAGGTTTCCCAGTTTTTGGATCGTCACCTAGTGCACGTTCTCCAGAAGCTCTTTCTGCAGTCTCTAAAGTAGTTTCTACAGTTTTATAAAATGGTTTGTAAAACGAGTCTATCATTTCAGACCAGTTTTTCATTCCTTCTGCAATCTCGTCAAACTCTTTTTCAACGGAAGCCGTAAATCCATAGTCCATGATTCCTCCAAAGTGTTCAATTAAGAACTCAGTAACCACTTTACCGATATCACTAGGGTGCATCTTGTTTTTATCAGCACCGTAATTTTCAGTTTTAGTTTCTTTATTTATAACACCACTTTCTAATACAAGGGTCTGAAATTCGCGTTGTTTCCCGTCTATTTCATCTTTGACCACGTACCCTCTTTTTTGTACGGTTGAAATAGTAGGTGCGTAGGTACTAGGTCTACCAATTCCTAACTCTTCTAGTCGTTTGACTAAACTAGCTTCAGTAAATCGAGCAGGAGGTCTTGTATATCTCTCCGTAGCAGATATTTGTCTTACTCCTAAGGTCTCACCTACTGTCACTTTTGGTAACAATCCGCTATCTTCTTCTTCATCTTCATCGTCATTCCCCTCTAAATAAACCTTTAGGAATCCATCAAACTTTATTACCTCACCTTTTGCTTTGAAAACATCATCATTGTTATCATTGACAATATCGATAGTGGTTCGTTCTAGCTCTGCATTACTCATTTGTGAAGCAATTGCCCGTTTCCAAATCAACTGATACAAACGCTTCTGTGCATCATCTGCACCTGCCATTGACTTTGCAAAATCAGTTGGCCTTATTGCTTCGTGTGCTTCTTGGGCACTGCTATTTTTTGTAGTGTAGTTTCTTGGATTACTGTACTCCTGACCATAGTCCTTAACTATTGCATCTTTAGCCGAAGTTTTTGCAAACTCTGATAGGTTTACAGAGTCTGTTCTCATATAGGTAATGTGCCCATTCTCATACAAGCGTTGTGCTAGCATCATGGTTCTGGAAACATTGTAACCAAGTTTTCTACTTGCCTCCTGCTGTAAAGTGGAAGTCGTAAAAGGAGCAGCGGGATTTCTTTTTGCAGGATTAATTTTTATGTCACCGACAGAAAATGTAGCTCCGTTACAACTTTCGAGGAACTTATTCGCTTCATCAGCTGTCTTAGGACGCTTCGACAAGTCTCCTGTTATTCCTTTGCCTGAAGCTTCAAATAGACCCTGAATCTTAAAAGAAGACGTAGAGCTAAAAGCTTGTATTTCTCTTTCACGCTCTACAATTAATCTCACGGCTACACTTTGCACTCTACCTGCACTAAGTGAAGGTTTTACCTTTCTCCATAATACTGGAGATAATTTGAAACCAACTAGCCTATCGAGTACTCTTCTAGCCTGCTGAGCATTGACTAGGTTTTGGTCAATATCTCGTGGATTTTCTATTGCATTCAGAATTGCTGATTTTGTAATCTCGTGAAATACAATCCGTTTTGTTTTGCTAGGTTTAAGATTTAAAACTTCTGCTAGATGCCAAGAAATAGCCTCTCCCTCACGGTCCTCATCCGAAGCAAGCCATACCATATCGGCTGTCTTAGCGGCTTTTTTCAGTTCAGTTACAACCTTTTTCTTATCTGGAGATACGATATAATTTGGTAAGTAGCCCTTTTCTGTATCTATAGCTTCATCCCCTTTTGCCAAATCTCTTATGTGTCCAAAACTGGATTTTACGGTGTAGTCTTTACCTAGATATTTCTCTATGGTTTTTGCTTTGGCTGGGGACTCTACTATAACAAGATTTTTTGACATTATTTGCTGATTATTAGCTTTTTGGACCACTTATTGCCTTCAGACTGAACTACCACTGAGTAAACTCCATTTGCTAAACTAGCGGTACTAATAGTCTGATTAGAAGCCTCCAAATTTTGCTGCAAAAGTAATCGACCTGTGATATCCACAATAGAAACCACACCACGATTTATATTTTCGTTCATTCTCAGGGTGATACTATTGGTAGCGGGATTAGGAGAAATCTTAAGCCCTATATCTCTTCTAAAACTAGGAGTACTTAAGGCATTAAACCCAATATTTATATCGTCTATAAAGACTGAATTACCGCTATTACTAATAACATCAAATCTAATCTGTGCATTGTTGGACTCTATATAACCAGCAAGAGAAATCACCTTAGCATCCCAATCACTGCTAGTACTTGGCCTCCAACCAGGAGAAACATCGCTAGTAGTTAAATTGTTCCCATTAAACCCGCCTAAAGATCTCCAATTATCGCCGCAATCGTCCGAAATAAGGACTTGTAGGACTTCAGTAGAAGTAGTAGCTCTCCTCGCATAAGCATACTTAAAATGCAATTCAGCACCTTCACCTAAAGCTGCAATATCAACTGGAGGCATTATAGCTCTAAATCTTGTAGCACGAGGCGAATTCTCATTTATAATCATTTCTAGTGAAGCATCGTCCGAGTATCCTCTTGCGTTATTTTTAGCCCATCCAGTACCATCACTATATTCCAAATCCCAGTCATCTACATCTTCAGTAAAGTCTGTTCCAAAAGGAGCTTTATTATCCGCTTCAGCAGGAAGCACCGTTACAAATTTGCTTCTTGATATTTCATCTGTTCCTGAACTATTAGACACTTGTAGTTTAACTTCATATATACCTGGTTGATTGAAGGTAATGGTGGGATTTTCCTCTGAGGAAGTACTTGGAGTACCTCCTTCAAATGTCCAAGTTCTACTTGTTACTTCACCATTATAACTTAGGCCTTCAAAAGTCATCGTTTGACCTGCACAGATGGTTGTTAATTCTTGATTTGGACCATACCAGAAATCAGCTATTGGTGCACAAGTAGGTGTTGTATTGACGCCTGTAGCTAAAAGATTAGTTGCAGATACGACAAGTCCTCTTCCTTGAACTGAAGTTGATACCAAATAATTATACGCTCTGGTCTTTTGGCCTTCAGTAAACATATTCATGCAATTACCATTATTGTAATCCATGAAATTCTCTACGTTATCTACTTCATCCGGAGAATCAGTATTACACGTGTTTGGATTCTGACCAGATGTACAACCAAAAGAAGACTCTGCTACTGGTGGTGTATCATCTACCCTATCTCCTGATCCGAAGCAACCTGAAGATCCACGTGTCCCTTGAAAAGGGTGATATAACCCCAGCCAATGACCAATCTCGTGAGTCAACGTACGCCCAGCGTTTGCTAGACTAGATGTTCCAATACTTCCTATGTGATCGTGGACCACAACAATTCCATCTGTTTGTGAATTATTACCTGGAAATTGGGCATATCCTAGTATACGTGAGCCTGTGACACCGCTCTCAATATCTTTGACCACCCACACATTCATATACTTATTCCTATCCCAGATAGGAACTGCCGTTTTTACCTCTTGGTCAGAATCTGTCCTATCTTCTATTGTATTTACAGGATCATAGGTTCTTGTAATACCTTCTGTACATGAACCATCTGGAGCTATACGAGCAAGTTTAAATTCGATATCAAGGTTTGCTGCACGTGATTTGAAAATATCTCTTGTCTTAGAAGCATCAGCATTCGTTCTCTGGAAATCTTCATTGATGATTCGCATTTGATCTTCAATCTGCTCTTTGGATATATTCTCCTCTCCATAAGCGTGTACGATATGAAATACTACAGGTATAATCCTACTAGCTTTTTTTTGATGAACTACCTCTCCTCTGTGATACTCAAAGTTTCGTTCTATATGGTCAGTGTAATCCTCGCCTTCGGTTAGTTTATCTTTAACCAACTCATAATTGTATGCATCCGTGCCGCATTGAGCTGAGGCTGTTGAGAATGCCAATAAACTTAGAAGGCTGTATATTAGTTTTTTCATATTTTTCTTACTCTACAAATAGAACTCAATATCCATTATTATGTTCTATATAACTCGACATTTTATAGTCACGATTGATTCCCTATCAATCCTTTATCTTTTCCGTTGAAGCTACAATGCTTGAAACAGTTGCATCTCCAGTTACATTCACCACCGTACGGCACATATCCAAAATCCTGTCTACTGGTAAGATGATAGCTATCCAGGCCGGGTTTAAGCCTACACTTTCCAATACCACTATCATAAGAACTAAGCCTGCACTAGGCACCGCTGCAGCACCTATACTTGCCAAAGTAGCCGTAAGGACAATAACCATCTGCTGGCCAAAATCAAGGTCTATCATATGAAACTGAGCCATTGAAACTACTGCTACAGCTTGATACAGACTCGTACCATCCATATTTACTGTAGCACCTATAGGAAGTACGAAACTTGAAATAGGTTTTGGCACCTTCAGATTATCGTGAACACAATCCATAGTAACAGGCAATGTAGCCATACTGCTGCTTGTAGAAAATGCTGTAAGTTGTGCTTCTCGTATACCTTTAAAAAATTGATTAAGCGTAATCTTCTTGGCAAAAAAACGAATGAGTAATGGATAGTATGCGAATGCCACCACAAATAATGCTAATACCAAAACCCAGGAATAATGTCCTAGAAAGAATAGCTGTTCTTGTAATTTATCTAGATTATCACCTGCTGATTTTACAAGACTTCCTGCCATTAAACAGAAGACAAAGAAGGGCATCACGCTAATGACTGCATTGATCATTCCGATAAACACATCATTGAGACCATTTATCATTTTTCGTAACGGCTTAGCATCCTTCCCTGGTAGTTTGACTAATATTATCCCAAAGAATATGGCAAAGAAAATAACTTGCAACATGTTGGTCTTGCCATCTTCATCAGCCATCGAGTAAAAAATATTACTAGGAAAAATATCCACTAATCCGTCCAATGGGCCTTTTTTCTTCTTTGCCTCCGCTTTATCTAGTTTATCTTGAGTATAGGCATCTATTTCACTATTAGCATATCGTTCACTTACCTCGCTAACTTGTGTCTTATATTTTGCGTCTGATAGAAAACTTTGTTTATCTAGTCTCGGGACACTAGGGTTATCTGCCAACCATAATTCGTATTCTATTCTTTTCTCTATTCTAGATTCTTCAGAAGGAAATGTCCCCGGCTTAACGAGATTTACAAAGAGTAAACCAATGAGTATCGCACTCATTGTAGTCCCCACATAGATGAGTAAGGTCTTTATACCAACTCTACCTAATTGCTTAATGTTCTTTAAACTTCCAATTCCTGATATGATACTAAAAAGTACCATAGGTACTGCTATAAGCTTAAGTACCCGGACGAAAATGGTTCCAAATGGCTCAATGTAATCTACAGTAAAACTGACCCAACCTTTTTGAACTGCTATTACAGCATAAACAACTCCTAAAACAAGTGCTATAATAACCTGCCAATGCAGGGCTATTTTTTTCATACGCCAATGTTACGATTTTTTTTTAGACCGCTGTAAATTGGCTTAATCGAAAAAACGAACTATTTCTTCTACTACTTCAATACTTCGAAGCTTATGACCTAAACCTTCAGTTGTATGCAATTTGCTGTTACTCCAATTCTTATGCATATTCAAAGCGTGATTATATGGAGCGTCTTTATCCTCTTTGTCGTGTATTATTAGTCCATCAGCAACTTGCTTTGTAGCAAACTTAGCTGCAGAAAAGTATTCAGCCGTTGTTCCAAGATTTGACTCGAAATAGTGTTGCAAGTTAGCAACTACTTTATCTGAGAGTCCTAATATACTTGAGTATTCTTCTACAAACTCACTCACCTCACCCGGAGTGCCTAAAAGAGCCATTTTTTGGGGACTTAAATCTGACTTCTCGTAAAACAGTGCCAGTGAAGTAAAGGCACCCATACTATGAGCAAGTATGTACTTAGGACTATATGTCTTCATTAACCCTTCCAAAAGCTTAGCATATAATGGTATATAGAGTATTTTTCCTTCAGATAAGCCATGGCCTGGGGCATCCACGGCCAGTATGGTGTATCTTTCTTTATCTAGCTTTTCGATATACCTCTTCCACCGATAGGATTGGCTTTGCCACCCGTGCAAACACAAGATTGTTTCAGGCCCATTACCCCATTTGAAAACAGCAATTTTCTTACCATTAAAATCATAGGAAGACTGCTCACTTGTATCTATAAACTTCTGTTGTACAGGCTTTAGCTTTACTGAAAAAGGGTAGCAAAAGATGAGAAAAGCGTGCTTACCTCCTATTTTCTTCGAGAAACGATTCACGACATTGAGATATGTCCCAAGGATTTTTATGATTACCGCTTGCATTTATTCTGTCTTACTTAATAAGCAAATCACCAATAACCAAAGCTGCCATTGTTTCTACAATAGGTACAGCTCTAGGAACTACACATGGATCGTGTCTCCCACTTGCTTCTAAATCAGTTTTATCGCCAGATTGATTGATGGTCTCCTGTGCTTTACCAATCGTAGCTGTAGGTTTAAAAGCTACTCTAAAGACTACATCCATACCATTGCTTATACCACCTTGTACCCCGCCAGAATAATTTGTTTTAGTTTTAACTTCACCGTTTGTAAACGAGAATGAATCATTGACCTCACTTCCTTTTCTTCCGCTCATAGCAAAACCACCACCGATTTCAAATCCTTTAACGGCATTGATACTCATCATAGCATGAGCTAAGTTTGCATGAAGTTTGCCAAATACAGGTTCTCCAACACCTGCAGGAAGCCCAGTAATTACACATTCTAAAATGCCACCTAAACTATCTTTCTCGTCTCTAGCTTGCTCAATAGACTTGATCATTTCAGATGCTAACGTGACATCCGGGCATCTTACAATACTAGTATCTACCTCTTCTCGCGTATAATATCGGTCTGAACTATCTAGATTTACTGCTCCAATTTGTTTTACGAAAGCTCCAATTTTTATCTCATTGGATTTGAGCAGAAAATCCTGCACTAGTGCTCCAGCAGCAACCCATCCAGCAGTGACTCTGGCACTGCTTCTGCCGCCTCCTCTATAATCTCGATGGCCATATTTCGCTTCGTACGTATAGTCTGCGTGACTAGGCCTGTAAGTATCTTTCAGATGATTATAATCCTTAGACTTTGCATCTTTATTTTTCAATTGAAAATGAATAGGAGCACCTGTCGTTTTTTGTTCGAAAACACCACTATCAATTGTTACAACATCCTCTTCCTTTCGTTGCGTAGTTAGAGCAGACTGCCCTGGTTTTCTTCTATCTAGCTGAGCTTGAATTGCTTCGATATCCACCGAAAATCCTGCGGGAAATCCATCTAGTATAGCACCAATTACTGAACCGTGAGATTCTCCGTATGAAGTAAGTCTTATGTTTTTACCGATGGTATTCAATGATGCGAAGTTATAGTCTTTTCTGAAGTAACACAGACCTTACTTATTGGTTTTCAATGGCAAACCCTGCAGCTTTTAAATCCTCCCAAAATCTTGGATAGCTTTTTCTCACTACAGCTGGATTGTCTAATTGAATGGGGGCAATCAGTGCAAGTGGTGCAGCACACATTATCATCCTGTGATCGTCATAGCTTTCAAATATGCTATTTTCCTTGAGTTTAAAACCTGAACTATCTAGTCCCCATTTCTTATTTTCATATGTCATTTGAACTCCTAACTTTTTAAGATGAGAGGTAAGAGCTTGCTCTCTATCACACTCTTTGTACTTAAGGCTTTCCAAGCCGCGAAAACTTGTATTGCATTGCAAAGCAGATATCAGTATAGCATACGTCATAGCACTATCTGGATATTGTGAAAAATTCAATTCTAATGGACATTCTATTTTACCACTCCCCTGCTTTTGGAAATGCAATCCTCCATCTTGTTCTTGGAAACTAACAGATTTTACACCGATTTGAAACAGTAGTTTTCTTTCCCTTTGCATGTTATCTAGTCTTAAACCTGGAAAGAATAAATCTGACGATTCACTTAAATAAATCATACTAAACCAGTAATAAAAGGAGGTCCAATCTGGTTCTACTAAAAAGTATTCTCCATCAAATTTCTGATTCTTATTCACTTGAATGTATGATCCCTTAAGATAAACTGAAAACCCCATTCTACGTAAACAAGAAATCGTCAACTTCACATAGGAGTAGGACCGCATTTTTTGATTTATTTTTAATACAAAATCACCTTCCACTTTTGGAGCAATCAATAATAGAGCGGAGATAAACTGACTGCTTTTCACGTTTGTCAAATCATATTGTTTCTTTGTGGCTCTAAGTTTCTTTCCTGTAATAAGCAGAGGTGCTTTCCCACTCTCATTTTCATATTTGATATCTGCACCTAGACTTAATAACACATCTACTAATTCTGAGATAGGTCTTTCATTTAGCCTCGGAGTGCCGTAAACTCTCCATGTACCTGGTGTGCACGAATAATAGGCTACCATAAATCTAAAAACCGCACCGGCATCCTCTGCATCTACTTCATGTAAACCATTCTGCAACAATTTACCTAGTACCACCGTATCATTAGCCTCAGAGATATTATCTAATTCTAATCTCGGCTCATACATTTTTTGAAGCATAAGCATTCTATTTGAGATGCTTTTTGAGCTAGGCAGGTTAATTTCACCAACCAACCTTTTGGTGCTATGAGAAAGTTTAATCACCTTAGCTTATGAAGATACTCCACGCCATCTTCAATTGTTTTTTGATCAACGAAACAATCGTGCTCTGATTTCCCAACTTGAGATAAAAGTGAAAAGTTAATACTAGTCGATTTGTTCTTTTTATCTCTTAGCAGATACGGTAACAACTCCTGAAAAGATGGTAATGGGTTGGTTAAACTAGAAACAATGGACTGAAGTACAACAGATATTTCATTGAGTTTTGCCTCAGACAATCCCCGTTTTTTATTACTAATAAAACTCTCCACTATTATTCCTAACGCTACAGAAACACCGTGTGACAATGATTTGTTTTCGTCTGAAATAGCTAAACTTTGAGATTCTATAGCATGCCCTATAGTATGACCAAAGTTCAGTCGTTTTCTTATACCTAAATCGGTAAAATCTTGCTCAACGTGTTGTTGTTTAATGGCTATAGAATCCATAACCAATGATTCGTCAAGAGCCAAACTATCATTTAGAAAGAATAGCTTCACTTGATCATAATGATTTTCGTCTGCTATCAGTCCGTGTTTCAACATCTCAACATACCCATTGACCATTTCCTTTTTAGGCAGCGTTTTAAGAAATGTTGTACAGATAAAGGTATAGGTCGCTTTTCGAAATGTTCCAATGTAATTCTTTAAACCAAGAAAATTCACTCCATTCTTACCACCGACAGAAGCATCTACCATCGCTAACAAAGAAGTAGGCACTAATGCGACCTGCATTCCTCGCTGATAACATGCAGCCGCATAGGCTCCCATATCACACAGAACCCCACCACCAAGACACAACAGTATCGTATCTCTGCTGGCTCCAAGATCAGTCAGTTTCTTCCAAATGTACTCACAGCTATTCAAGTTTTTATAGTTCTCACCATAATGCACAATGAGATGCGGCAAGTCAACTTGAAGCAAAGAATAACATTCCTGCAGTGTATGCTTGTCAGCAAGCACGATAATTTTGTGCTTGTTAGAACTGACAAATGACCGTAGCTGTTGTAATCCCGTTTTCAACTGGTTCAAAGTTAATACCAAAAGCTACGAAATAGTAATACTACTTAATCGTACCTGTTCAGAAACAACTGAGCATCATACACCCCTCGATAAGGATAATCTAAAAAGAAAGTTATCGATTCTCCTGGATCAAAATATGTGTCCACCCAAACATATTCATAGTCGATTATTAATCCTCTACTATCATAGAACCGTAACTCTAATTGAACCGCTTCTATGAATGTTTCTCCATCATTAATCAATTCGCCATCTATACTGACTCCTTGGTTATCAGCAAAAAACTCATAGTACACATCCGCATCCGTGATTAATGGTTCATTAATAATCACCGTTTCTTTAACACATCCGGTAAAAAGAAATCCTCCTAAAATTAACGCTAAAATCCATTTTCGTGTATTCATTGTACTCTTATTTATACGGTTAAACTTATCCAAAACACCATTGCTACTAGCACTTACGTATTAAGAACTTTACTTACTTATATAATTCCAATAGTCATTCCAATCTTTCATTTCCTCAATCAGAGGATATATTTTTCGCATAAAGTATAAAATGGTTGTTTCTTTGATGAACGTTTATGAAAAGAGGTGTTTGTATTATTCTTTTATTGCTGATTACAGTTGGTCTTTACCTGTACTTTGGGCAGGAGGGTGGTGAATCAAAATTGCGAAAGAGAACAAAATTTGCGATAGATAATGTGTCGAATATCGATCGAATTCGAATGAAAGATAGAGAGGGAAATGAAGTAGACTTAAAAAAGCAAGATGAGATTTGGATAGTCAATGGGAAAAAACAATGTTTCCAGCCAAAAATCGACGGCCTATTGAACAAAACACTAAGTAAAATCAGAATAAAAGGTCACGTACCTAAAGCTGCAAGAGAAAATGTAATTCGAAAAATGGTAGGCACTTCTACACACGTCGAGGTCTACTCAAATGGTGACCTTATAAGAGATTACTACGTGGGAGAAGCCACACCGAGTCAAGACGCATCTTATATACACATAAACGGAGCTGAAACTCCATATATAGGCCATATCTTGGGCCATTTAGGTATCATAGGACCACAGTTTTCTTGTGATGAAGAAAGTTGGTATGACGTCTCAATCTTCGATTATGAAGCTACGGACATTAATAAAATAGAGGTGGTAAACAATGAACTTCCAAATGAGTCATTTACGCTTACGAGACAGGATAGCACCTTTATATTGGCTCCTAGCCTGCCAAATTTTATTCCTTCAGCTGCTAAAAGTTATTTTGCCCTATTCAAGTTCAAAAACTTTGAAGGGTATGCCAAATATCTCTCGCAAACTGCTAAAGACTCTATAAAGAAGACTATTCCATTCATGACTATAAGTGTCACAGATAAAAAAGGAATGGTTAAGAAATTAAATATATTTAGAAAAGGGAGTAACAGTGATGCTAACACACTCATCGACCGCAGAGGAAATAAGGTGGTACAGGATACAGAACGTTATTTCGCTACATTTACCGGATTTGATAGACTGGTAACCATACAAGATTACGTTTTTGGAAAGCTAATTGTAAAGCGAAGCTTTTTTTCTCAACCAGTAGAATAAAACTTTAAAAACCGTAGGTCTCGGCAGCATTTCTCCACTTTTCTGTGACCTTGGCCATATCAAAAGGTAATTCTGAATTAAACTGCATCCATTCTCCTGTACGCGGATGAACAAAGCCTAATGACTTGGCATGTAAACCCTGTCGAGGCATTATACTAAAGCAGTTTTCTACAAACTGTTTATATTTACTAAAGACTACACCTTTTAGAATTCTATTCCCACCGTAGAAGTCATCACTGAACAGTGGATGACCTAAGTGCTTTAAATGAACTCTTATTTGATGAGTTCTACCAGTTTCTAGCTTACATTCTACTAAAGTGGTATACATGAACCGTTCAAGGACTTTGTAATGCGTAATGGCGTGTTTGCCTCTTGTCTCGTCTTGACCTAGGACTACAAATCTCTTTCTATCATACTGGTCTCTCCCTATAACCGTGCTAATTGTACCTTCCTCTTGCTCTATGTCGCCCCATACCAATGCCTGGTAAGTCCTTTCTATACTGTGGTCCTTGAACTGAGCAGAAAGATGAGCCATAGATTCATCATTTTTAGCAACCACCAATAGCCCGCTTGTGTTTTTATCTATGCGATGCACCAACCAAGGTCTTTTGCCTTGGGCAGTTGCTTTAGAATCTAACCTAAAAGCTAACGCATTGAGTAAGGTACCTGTATAATTTGCATAGCCAGGATGAACCACCATTCCTGCCTTTTTATTCACTATCATTAGGTCATCATCCTCAAAAACTATATCAAGTAGAATGTCTTCTGGAACAATCTCTAGTTCGCTTGGTTCTTTGTCAACCAGCACTTCGATTACCTCTCCTGGTTTCACCTTATAATTTGACTTAACTGACTTTCCGTTTACGACTACTTGCTTTTTATCAATAGCTTCCTGCAGCTTATTTCGTGTAGCTCGTTCTATCCTATTTACCAGGTATTTATCTACTCGAAGTGGCTCTTGACCATCATCTACCGTGAAGGTATAGCGTAAAAAAAGCTCATCTTCCGCTATGGAATTATTTATCTCGTCTGGCATTGATAGTGGTATTTAATATATAAGAAGTTATCTGCTGAATTAGTTTGAAGAAACTTACCTTTGCAAGCTTACAAAGGTAATTAAGAGACAACACATGATAACACACGAATCTTCGTTAGAAAACTTCACAGAACAGTTTGACTATGTACTAGAAAACTATTCTTCTCATGGACTAGATGTTGCATCCTTTCAAAACATCGTACTTGGTGGTTTAGGAGGAAGCGGTATAGGTGCCGTTATAGCTAAAAATTGGTTTTTTGATAAAAGTCCTATTCCTGTAGAAACAGTAGCAGACTATCATTTACCAAAATACGTAGGAGCAAAAAGTCTAGTAATTTTAAACTCTTACTCAGGAAATACCGAAGAAACGCTTAGCCTTTTTGATGAAGCCACTGCAGCTAGTGCAACTATCGTTGTACTGACTGGAGGAGGAAAATTAGGTGAGCGAGCAAGTGAACTTGGTATTAAGACCTACAGTCTTAAAGGAGGTTACCAGCCTCGTATGACCATAGGGCTTGGCTTAACCATTATCTCTCTTATTCTTGGCGAACTGCTTGGAGATGACCAAACAGAAGTAATCAAAGAAATACGTGCTCATTTCAATGAAAACAAAGGAAGGCTAAGAGAAAGTGCAGATCAAATGTTTGACTTTTTCAAAGGCAGTCCTCGTAAGAAGTTTGTGATTATAAGTGATCGTCAGTACGCTCCTTCAGCAGTAAGGTTTACACAACAACTTCAGGAAAATTCTAAATTAGAAGGTTTTGTAAGTGTGCTTCCTGAAGCAAATCACAATGAAATAGAAAGCTACACCCACAAGATGGATACAAACTTCATTATGTTATACTCCAACCAAAATGAGCGAGTAGCGGCTAGATTTGATTTCTTGATTTCTCACCTAGAATTAGAAAATAATAAGATACTTCCTATGTATGTTCCTGAGTTCAGTTTGAAAGCCATTTTTGATGTAATATATAGACTAGATTGGTTATCTGTTTTATTGGCAAATGAACTAGGTTCTGATCTAATGAATGTTCCTATCATTATGAATCTGAAGGGATTCTTAAGTGATTTGGAAATGATTCAAGGTGAAGAATTATAAATTTTAGGAAAATAATATTGAAATGCCTTCACGAGAGTGAGGGCATTTTTTTTCTATTCCCCTAGTGAAATCTTCTTAACTACCATCCAAAGCCAACACCTATCGTAAACAAGTAGTCTGGGATTTCCCGTTGAGGAAATAAAACATCGGCTAGCTCTGGACTCACTTGTTGAATTCGCCCAAAACCAGCTTGGTAATATAATCCAAAGTCTCTTCGTTTAGAGAATGGTAGTCTTCCACCAAGCTCTAGCCCAATAGTACTAATTTGTCCAAACCCTCCGTCCTTATAGCTTGCATTAAAAAATGAGCTGTTCTTTTCCGGTGAAGTATGAACTTTTAGACCAGCTGTATATCCAGCAAAGCCTCCACCAAAATGTAGTCCGATGAAATCCTGTACTCTTATCTCGTAGTTTATCCCTATTAGTGTAAATCCCCCTATTTGATAACCAATGGAGAAGGTGTTCTTGTCTTCTAGTGCTGCAGACAAGTCTGTAGGTGGGTTCATATTTATTAGTTCTTTAATTCTTAGATGCTCCTGAATCGCCGCTGCATCCACGCTGGAATCAAAGTTCAAATCCACAGATCCTGGCTGAACAGAGTCTAAAGCCTCATTCTCACTGATTTTTTCTTGCCAACCACTTCTATCAAAATGACGAACCGATAAACTTAACATTTTCTCAATATTAGCTGGGTGATGTTTTGTGACCTCCATTCCTCTGGACTCTACTTCCTCGTATGCACTATAAACTAGTCTTTCATCTATATAGTAGTCAATCCTAGAAGTTGCTTTAGCATATTCCAAGGACTCTGTCTCTTCACCTATTGTAAAAGCTACTATATTCACGTCTACTGCTATTAAACCACCTTTTTTAGGAGCTGCATTGGTAAAATATTTAGACATTGTTGGCATAAATCCGTCACTGAATACTGCAGGTGTAGATCGATTAAAAAAACCTGTACGTACTATTCCAATATTGTCTTTTGAAGCTCTAGAATCTTTAACCGTATTAAAATAGAAACCACCGTAGAAGATTCCAGGTTCACTAGGCTGTAAAACTACATAATGAACCTTTTGTGCTTCAACTTGAGATATAGAAAAAACAAAGATGGTAAATGCAAATAGCCATTTCATACCAGGAATATATTATACACTCAAAGGAGAATCTATATACACCAAAAAAGATAAAAAAATGGCTAAAAGCAAAAAGCCCCACTCCATTGGAGCAGGGCTTTTAAATATCTAAATCAAAAAATCTTTACTTACCGAATCTTTTCATAAAATCTACTACAATAGGAGTAGCTATACATACCGAAGAGTATGTACCTACTGCAACACCCACAAGTAGTGCAAACGTGAATCCTTTCAATCCTTCACCACCAAAGATGAATAGAATTAGGATAACCAACAAGGTAGTTAACGAAGTGATTAACGTTCTACTAAGTGTACTGTTTATCGCTCTATTAATTACAGGGCCAAAATCTTTCTCTCTTTTGTTTAGTCCTATAAACTCTCTCACACGGTCAAATACAACCACTGTATCATTTATTGAGTAACCGACTACTGTCAGAATCGCTGCAATAAAGGCTTGATCAATAGACAATTCGAATCCTACAACACCCCATAGTAATGAGTATAGTGAGAATACAATCAAAACATCGTGGAAAATAGCCGCAGTAGCACCTAAACTAAATCCTACGTTTCTAAATCTTACCAAGATATATAAGAACATACCTGCAATCGCTAAGGCAATAGCCCAAGTAGATCTTACGGATGTATCTTTTGCGATGGTAGGTCCTACTTTACTACCTGATAGTAAGTCATCAGCTGTAACGTTGTATTTAGATAAACCAGAAACTATTGCTCTTTCCACTTTCGTCACTGCACTTGTATCATTATCATTTATGAGATAAGATGTCGTGATTTTAAATTGATCATCCGCTCCAAAAGTTTTCACTTCGGTACTAGCATCTACTAGCGTAGCTGATAGTGCTTCTTTTATCTCTCCAGAGCTAGCTCCTTCTGCTTGTACTACGTAGCTCCAACCTCCTTTGAAGTCAACTCCTGTAGAAAGTCCTTTGGTGGCTAATGAAATAATACCCACTAAGATGATAGCTCCAGAAATCATATAGAATACTTTTCGTTTTCCGATGAAATCCCAATCAATAGCATTCAGTTTACGGCTAAATTTCTCAGAGATACTTGTGTAGAATGAAGTTTCCTTGCCATTCTTGATATCGTTATCTATAAATAGTCTCGTTAAGAAAATCGATGTAAATAATGAAGATAAAATACCAATGAAAAGTATCACGGCAAATCCCATCACAGGTCCCTTACCAAGTGCCCAAAGTATCACAGCTGCAATACCTGTAGTAACGTTGGCATCTAAGATAGAAGAATAAGCACTCTTGTAACCATCTTTGATAGCTGACTTGAACGACTTTCCTCCTTGCAACTCTTCACGAACACGCTCAAAAATAAGTACGTTAGCATCTACTGCCATACCTATAGTAAGTACTAAACCAGCCATACCTGGTAAAGTAAGTGCTGCGTGCATACCAGCAAGTACACCAATGATGAATACTAGATTCACTAAAAGAGCTATATCAGCATAAAGACCCGCTTTACCGTAGTAAACTACCATAAAGATGATAACCAGTAAGAAACCTATCACTAAAGAGATAAGACCACTTCTAATAGCTTTCTCTCCTAATGTAGGTCCTACAGTCGTCTCACCCGCTATCTTGGCAGGAGCTGGAAGCTTACCTGCTTTTAATATATTAGAAAGGTCAGTAGCCTCTGCTTGATCAAAACTACCTGTAATTACAGAACTTCCATTTGGAATCTCGCCCTGAACAGTAGGTGCACTATATACTTTATCATCGAGGACAACAGCTACTTGCTCTTTAGGATTAGAAGATGCTGCTGCAGAAGTGATTCTTCTCCAAGCTGATGTACCTTCTTGGTTCATCTGCATACTTACTGCTAGGGTAAAGTTATCTTGTCTACTTGGTCTAGCATCAGTGATAACATCTCCTTCAAGAGCTGGGCGAAGATCTCTTCCTCCTTTTAGTGCATAAATAGCTCTAAAGTTTTTCCCTTCAATAATGATTGGCTTAAATCCAAATGCAAACCTTAGATTATTCGGCAATGATGCTTTGACATCTTCCCGATCAAAATATGCTTTGAATTCTGGTATTTCATTTTCATCTACATAACCTATCTCTGCTGATTGAGCCCAGTTTTTACCTTCGTTAGCTACGTTTGGGATTAGTTTAGATAGTAGTGGATTTTCAGCTTCTATTTCTTCTCTAGATTTTTCAACTGAATCACCAACTGCTGTATCATTCGAAAGACCAAGATCACCTTCTAAATCTCCTTCTATATTTGCTTCTGTTTCTGCTACGGTTTCTTCCTTCAGATCTGTCACAGCATTTATATCCTCAGTACTTTCACCTTCAAGTCCAGAATCACCATTTGCAACTTCCTCAAGCTGCTTTGAACCATAAACAATCTTGTTTACTTGATCTAGATATTCATATCCTTTGTAATTAGGGAATACATTCCAAAACTCAAGTTTTGCCGATTGTTGTAATAAATCTCTAACTCTCTTAGGGTCATCTACACCCGGAAGTTCTACCAATATACGACCGTTATCTAATCGCTGTACGTTAGGTTGTGCAACACCAAACTGGTCTATACGAGTACTGATAATTTCAAAGGCTCTACCTATAGCACTTTCACTTTCTCTTTTCAGGTAATCATATACTTCCTCATTGGTAGAATTATATCCACTAGGCAATTCATTTTCCAGACCTCTACCATAAAAGATACCAGCTATTTTTCCATTTGGAGCAACTGCTTCATACTCTCTAGCAAGTGCGTCTACAAAGTTTTCTTGTCCGAGGTACTTACTTCTAGCACTTTTATAAGCCTTCTCAAAAGCTTCATCTTTAGTGTCTCCAGCCATAGCTTTCACTATTGTTGGAGTCTCTACTTCAAGAGTTACGTTCATACCACCCTGAAGGTCAAGTCCAAGATTAAGTTCGTTCTCTTTACACTTTTGATAAGTATATCCTAGTCCTGGATATACTTCCTCTTGGCTCATAGAGTCCAAGTATCTTTGTTCAAAAGCTTCTTTTTCAGCACTTGCTTCTGCACCATACAGTCTTGTAGATGCTTCTTTTGCTTTGTTTTCTACAGATTTAGTAACTGCAGTAAAAGACAGTTGGTAGATACTGGCTAATAACAGCAATACTGTTACTATTTGTACAAATCCTTTATTGTTCATTCTATCGTTATTCTGAATTGATTTATTGCAAAAATTTCAAGGGCTGCAAAAGTATATTTATTACCCTAACTAACCAATAAATCTTTAGCTAGCATAGCACAACTTTATATGCAGTTATTTTACGGCTGAACTGCAAGAGATGACCTCAGTGAATTTATCGATTACATTCTCGAGGCATCGATCGAAATTATTATTATTCAGAATCACGTAATCAGCTGAAGTTTTATGCGGTTTGAGGAACTGATCATAAGCCGGTTTTACGTGATTGTCCCATTGATACATCACCTCTTCCTCTGTCATTCCTCGTTCTGTAGTATCGCGTGCTAGTCTTCTTTTGAGCGTTACATCATCGTCTGCGTGCACGTATAGTCTATAATCGTACATCCTGTTCAAGCTTTTTTCAGCAAAAACGAACAAACCCTCTAATAAAATAATCGGAGCAGGTTTGTATACGATCTCTTTAGGGAATATATCTGGATTATTAAACGTGTATTCCACTATTTTAACCTCCTGCCCTTTTAGCAACTTGCGTAAGTCTTTTTTGATCCGTGAGAAATCAATTCCAGTAGGATGATCAAAATTCACAATACCATTCACATCTCTTAGCTGCTCAGAAAGTGCTTTATAATAGTGGTCTTGTGAAATGACACATACCTTTTCTTCTCCAAAAACTTCACTCAGCCTTTTTATAAAAGTAGTCTTACCTGAAGCACTTCCGCCTGCTAGCCCAACAAGAAAAGAAGAAGATTTATCCACGGTGCGAAAGTAATTAATCTAGATATCAAGGAAAGTCACATCTACCAATTTTTAAAGCTCTATTGCCAAATAAATCCTCAAAATCATTCACCTTTAGCAGCGAATGGGGACTTATTAGAAAGAAATTGCTGATAATTGAAAGAAGAATTAATGATTGCTAAGACCTTTCGTCAAAATAGTTGGATGACCTTAAGAAGCTTAAGTATTTTATTGTTGGTTTTATGCCACACAGCTTGTTCATCAGAAAATTATGTGTCTAAATTAGATAGTCTTACTCAGTTTGATGAATTTTCAGGGCCACCACTTACGAATAAATACCATACTCTTAAGGCTGTAAAAGTTGTATATGATATAGCCAATCAAAAGATTTATTATATCAATCACTCTCATTATAAACTACACTTTGATTTTTGCAATAGCATCACAGCCTATCCTTTAGATGCTTATACTTTTAATCAAAAAAACTACTCAAACGGCAATGACCGCGAATACTTACTTGCAAATATTAACTACAGCACGACCAGTGACCAATACTTTTTAGAGCTATCCCCTACAGACTTAATGTCTACAGAAAACATAGAGCTGCTGTACAACACAATTCTTAAATCTTCTTATCTAGACGATAACCTAAGATTCTATTTAAATAACCCAAAGCTACTAGCTAACTCTACTCTACAAATTACTATTCCAACAATTCATCCAAAAGACATATATGCGGAACTAAAGTTCCAACCTATTTATCAGGGTATGGCAGTTGGAAAACTAAAAAGGGTTAAGGTTTCAGATCTATCCAATGCTCAACTTGAACCTACTGATATAGTTATACTCGACCGAACTCCTCTTTTCTTACCGCGAGTAGCGGGAGTCATTGTAAGGGAAATGCAGACACCACTTAGCCATCTTACTATACTTGGTCAAAATAGAAAAATTCCAATCTGCTCATCGTTAGACACTGAGCAAATTATTGACCTAAAGAATCTTGAAGATTCTAGTGTCATATTCAAGGTACATACAAATGGATTTAGCATTGAAAAAACAAAACGTGCTTACACATCCATGGAGCAACTTCCAAAATTGAAGTTGCGAGCAGATTTAAGCAAAGTAGAACTCATTGACCTAGACGCTTGTAACAATAAATCCAGATTTTCTATTGGCAACAAAGCTGCGAATCTAGCAATGCTCCAAAAGCTTAGTCAAAAAAGAGAGTTTAAAACACCAGAAGGGGCTTTTGCTATTCCATTCCATTTTTATCTTCAACACCTAAAGTCATCTGGAACAGATTTAATAATTGACACATTATTAACTGAAAAACACGCTAGACAGGAAGAGGGTGAATTGCTCAAGCGGATTAGAAGAAGGATAAAAGATCAACCAGTAGATAAAGAGCTTTTAGTAAGCATTCACAGTAGGATGATTAGCGATTCGCTTTATAATAGGATGCGATTTCGATCTTCCACCAATGCAGAAGACAAAATAGGTTTCTCTGGAGCAGGCTTATACTCATCTAAAACTGCAATTTTGGATAATCCTAAAAACACGGTGAGCAAAGCAGTAAAATCAGTCTGGGCTAGCCTATGGTCTGACAATGCTTATCTAGAACGAGAGATTTTTAACATAGATCAATCTAGTGTGTTTATGGGAATCCTGGTTCATAGAAGTTTTCCGAATGAAGTCTTGAATGGTGTGGCAATAACTAAGAACCTATATAGACCAGAAAATGAGGGTTATGTAGTAAATGTTCAATTGGGAGAACATAGTGTCGTAAAACCAGATTCAGGAATAATACCTGATCAATTCATTTGTCATCCAAAACAATCTGGCTATAACTCAAACTACTCTGGGGGAGTAATCGACATCATCACAACCTCTACATTGGCAAGAGGTAAATTGCTAATGACCAATGAAGAAATCACTAATCTCGCGAATGAACTATACGCAATAAAAAGATATTTCAGTACCAGAACACTTCTGTCGAGCTCCGATTTCAACATAGGATATGATGTAGAATTTAAACTGTATGGAGCCGAAAGACGTCTCTATGTCAAACAAGTAAGAGTTTACAACAACTAAGCACTTTGTTAAACCATCGATAAACAGCCTTTAATTTCGATAAAAAACTTTAGAAACTTTTTGTATATCTAAAGTTTCCTGCGTTTTCTTTGCCCCGTTCTTTGGAAGAGTCAAATAAAATATTGCTAGGTGCTACGAGGCTTTTTATGCGAATAGGCATTAAAAGTGTCAGTATGGATGATATCGCTCGTGAAGTCAGTGTAAGTAAAAAAACCATTTACAAGTACTTTGAGAATAAAAAAGACCTTATCGGAAATGTGATAAAAGCTGATATTGATGTCGAAATGAATGCTTGCAAGGACTGCTACAATACTGAAGGTAATGCGATCCAGAAAATGATTGATATAAGCCGTCATATTAGTCATAGGCATAAAAACACAAATCCAACTATCATTTTTGATCTTCAGAAGTACTATCCCGCTGAATGGGAACTCATGGAGGACTTCAGAACTAATTTTATACAAAACACTATTTGTGATAATGTTAAAGAAGGAAAATCTGAAGGATTATACCGAGCTGAAATAGATGAAAACATAGTTTGTCAACTGTATGTTTCACTTATGCATAAAATGATAAATATGCTTGCAACCCAAGAGGAGCCATTTAATTTCAGAGAACTTCATTTTGAGATGGTAACTTACCATCTACACGGAATATGTACAGAAAAAGGTAAAGATTACCTAGAACAACACATCAACGAAATCACTAATTAAAATTATGAAATACATCAAAACCTTTGTGCTTATACTTCTTGCAGGTAGTACGTTTGGTCAAAGTGGAAACAGTCTCACAGTAAGTTTAGACGAAGCCGTTGACCTAGCTTTGAAAAACAACGCTACTATTAAAAATGCCGCACTTGATATTAAGTATGCAGAAACTCAAGTAGATGAAATCAGAGCACAAGGACTTCCTCAAATAAATGGAAATGCAGAGTTTACTCACAATCTAGAAATAGCTACACAAGTCCTCCCAGATTTTATTAGTCCTTCCGTTTATGGAGTATTGTTTGAAGAAGGTGTCTTGCCGGCTAAAGACATTCAGATAGGTACATTCCCTGCACAGTTTGGAGTTCCGTTTAGCATGCAAGCAGCAGTTGGCGTAAATCAGCTATTGTTTGATGGTACATTCTTCCTTGGGTTAAAAGCTGCATCAGAATTTGTAAATGTAAGTAAACTCAGCATTTCTAAAGATGAAATAGACGTAAAAGAAGCTGTGAAGAAAGCTTATTATATGGCTCTTATTTCAGAAGAAAACCTTGGCCAACTAGGACAAAGTTTAAAAAATATAGAAGCGATGAAAAAGGAGACTGAAGCACTCTATGAGGCAGGCTATGCAGAGAAGCTTGACGTGGATCGAATCGTGCTTTCTGTTTCAAATTTAGAAATCAGTATTAATAAGTTGCAAAATCAAGCAAAACTCGCGAAGCAATTATTGCTCAACGCAATGGGCATGGATGTAAACCAAACTATCAGTCTTACGTCTAAACTACCAAGTCTTGATGAAAACAGTAAGGTACTTTCTACTTCTTTCAATCCTGGCAATCGAATAGAATATCAACTATTAGAACAACAAGAACGACTTACTGAACTAAACATGAAACGATATAAAATGGGATATGTTCCTAGTCTTTACGGGAATTTCAACTACGGGGGAAACACCTTTGCTGGGGAAGACCAACTCTCGAACCTAGGCGATGAGTGGTTCCCTATTTCTTCGTACGGTGTGACGCTAAATGTTCCTATTTTCGACGGGCTATTCAAAAAAGCAAAGACAGATCAAGCTAAAATCGACTTAGAAAAAATAAGTAATAGTAAAGAGCAGTTGGCACTGGGCATGAACCTACAAATAAGCCAAGCTCAGACCAATTATTTAAACGCCCTAAAGAGTATTGAACTGCAAGAAAAAAGTAAAGTCCTAGCCGAAAGCATCTATAAAACTACCCAAATCAAATTTAAAGAAGGCGTGGGAAGCAGCTTTGAAATGATAACAGCAGAAAGTGAAGTCACATCTGCTAGAACAAATTATTTAAATGCGTTATACGAACTTAATGTAGCTCAAATAGATCTAGAAAAAGCACTCGGTACTTTATAAAACCAACTAAAATAAAACTAAGATATTATCCAATATGAAAAACTTAATCCTAGCAATCACTTTCATCACATTATTTGCAGCGTGTGGTGGAAAACCTTCAACTGCCCTAGACAATAAACGGGTGGAATTAGACTCACTACAAACTGAACTAAGTGCTTTAAAAGCCGCTATCACTAAAGTTCAAGCTGAAATAGAAGAGCTAGACACAAATTCTAGACCTAACGCAATAGCTGTGATGACTCAAATAATCGAGAAAGGACAATTTAAAAATCCTTTTGATATGCAAGCATTGGTAGAGTCTGACAACAACGTTATGATCTCTCCAGAGGTTCCAGGTAGATTAGTAAAAGTGTTCGTAAAAGAAGGTCAACGTGTGTCCAAAGGCCAAACCCTAGCACAAATGGATGGCAGTACTGTTTCATCTCAAATAGCTGAGTTAGAAGGAGCACTAAGCTTGGCAAAAACAAACTACGAAAAACAAAAGCGACTATGGGATCAAAAAATTGGTAGCGAGATGCAGTTCTTACAAGCGAAGAATCAATACGAAAATCTGGAGAAAAGTATTAATACTGCCAAAACACAAGCCGGTAAATATGTTCTTAGATCTCCAATAAGTGGAACCGTTGATGCTATTATGGCAAATGAAGGCGAACTTGTAGGTAGCATGACTGGTGGGCCTGTGATGAGAATCGTCAACATGGGAGATATTAAGCTCAAAGCAAACGTATCTGAAGCCTATGTCGGGAAGATCAAAAGAGGTCAAAAAGTTAGTGTTTACTACCCTTCACTAAAAGTAAACTCAGAAGAAACGGTAACAGCCGTAGGAAATGTGATAGATGTAAATAACAGAACATTCTCAGTTTACGTATCCCCTCGAAACTATAAGAATCAACTTAAACCAAATATGCTGGCTATGATTACCGCATATGACTTCATCCAAAATGAAGCGATTAGTGTACCAACCAAGCTGGTAAGAAGTGATGGAACTACAGACTATATTTTAACAGTAAAAACTAACGGTAATAAAAAAACCGTAGAGAAAACTCCTATTGTAATTGAAGATGAATTTGCTTCTGAGACAATTATTAAATCTGGATTAGATTCTGGTTCAGAAATAATCACTGAAGGTTACAATAATGTAATTGCAGGTGATGAGGTGAAAGTCGTTTCAGAGTAAAAACAAAATCATTTAGACTGCATAACAATGTCAGAAAAAATAAAAAATATAACCAAGCACTTTGGTATATCGTCTTGGGCGGTAAATAACAGAACAAGCGTTTATGTGATGATGGTAATTATTGTAATTATCGGACTCATAAGCTATACGGGCATGCCAAAGGAAAGTTTTCCTGAGATAAAACAGCCGACCATTTATGTAAATACTGCATACCCAGGAAACTCTCCAGTTGATATGGAGAATCTGGTGACTCGACCTATTGAAAAGGAAATAAATACAATAAGCGGGTTGAAGAAGCTCACCTCTACTTCTATTCAAGATTTCTCTGTAATTATTGCAGAATTTGAATTAGATAATGAAACGTCGGAAGTATTACAAGAGGTAAAAGATGCTGTGGATAGAGCTAAAGCTGATTTACCTAACGATTTGCCAGCAGATCCAAATATTATGGAACTGGATTTCAGTGAAATGCCGGTTATGAATGTGAATGTATCTGGAGATTACTCTCAAGACAAACTGAAAGAATTTGCTGAATATTTACAGGATGAGATTGAAAACTTAGCTCAAGTAAGTGCTGCCGATATTTCTGGGTTAACCGAAGAGGAAGTGGAGATAGCTATCGATAGAGTGAAAATGGAAGCTCTAGAGATTTCACTTACGGATGTAGAAAACGCAATAAGAGGAGAAAACTTGACCATGTCTGGTGGTGATATCAAGAGTGTAGAAGGAAATGATATCACACGAAGGAATGTTCGTATCGATGGTGAGTTTGATAATTATAAGGATATAGAGAATGTCATCATTAAGAATGAGTTTCAAAATATCGTTTATCTGCGTGATATTGGATCGGTCTCTTTTGGTCAAAAGGAACCAACATCCTTTGCCAGACTAAATCAAAATCCAGTTGTAACCCTTGATATTAAGAAAAAAAGTGGTGGTAATTTATTAGATGCAGCTGACGGGATAAAAGTAATTTTAGAACAAGCTAGGAAAGATGTTTTACCAAAAGACTTAGATGTAACTATAACTAACGATCAAAGTAAGTTTACACGCCAAATGGTAAATAACTTAGAGAACAGCATCATTATGGGTGTAATCTTGGTGGTTATTGTATTAATTTTCTTTTTAGGTCTAAGAAATTCACTTTTTGTTGGTATCGCTATACCTCTGAGTATGCTTATGGGAATAGCCATACTCAACTTTGGAGGAAACACATTAAATATGATGGTACTATTCTCTCTGATACTCGCTTTAGGTATGCTAGTAGACAATGGTATCGTAGTAGTTGAGAATATTTATCGTTTGCGGGGAGAAGGAAAAAGTGGAGATGACGCCTCGAAAGAAGGTGTAGGTGAAGTAGCAACAGCAATCATTGCTTCTACAGCAACTACTGTAGCTGCATTCGTTCCTCTACTTTTCTGGAAAGATCTAATAGGCGAGTTCATGAAGTTCCTTCCTATCACGCTTATTATCGTTCTTTCTTCTTCCTTGTTCGTTGCACTTATTGTAAATCCAGTGCTTACCGCAGATTGGATGACTCTCGGCAATAAAGAAAGATCAAAAACGAAAAGATTTTGGATTAGAATGGTGATTGCCATAATAGTCGGTATTCTTCTTCTGCTGAGTGGTCAAGCCGCTCTTCTTGGAGGTCTATTCCTCGCGGGAGTATTTTTCTCCATTCTAAACAGATATGTTCTTAGCCCAGGTGGAGACTACTTTATGGCTAACATAATGCCTAGGTTAGAGTCCTTTTATGCTAGAACAGCGAATTTTGCATTAAAAGGATGGAGACCACTGTGGTTTTTCATTGGCACTATCTTCTTGATGTTAGGCTCAATTATGTTTTTTGGTGCTAGTGATCCAAAGATTGTCTTTTTCCCTGATGGAGATCCGAAATACGTAAACGTATTTATAGAAGCACCGCTTGGTACAGATATTCAAAAGACCAATGAAATTGTAAAGAAGTTAGAAAACCGTATTTCTACAGCGATTCAACCTCACGATGTAGTTATAGAAGCTATGCTTGCTCAAGTTGGTGAAAAAACTGCTGATCCAAATGAAGGTGTCCAGAGTGGATCTTCTCCAAATAAAGGGCGTATCACGGTTTCATTCTTAGAGTATGAAAAGCGGGTGTTTTTAACAGATGTGAGTACTAGTACGATCATGGCGGAAATAAAAGATGCATGCAAGGATTTCCCAGAAGCTCAGCTAACATTTGGTAAAGATGCAACAGGCCCTCCAGTTGGTAAACCTATTAACGTAGAAATAAAAGGTGAGGACTATTTAACGCTGATTGGTGAGGTAGAAAAAATCAAGAAGAAAATGGAAGATGCTAACGTTCCCGGTGTCGATCAGTTGAAAACGGATCTTGAACTAGGTAAACCAATGTTGGAAATTAGCATCGATAGAGAAGCAGCACGAAGATTTGGATTAAGCACTATGCAAATAGCCTCTACTCTACGTACAGCACTCCTCGGAAAAGAAATTACAAAGTATAAAGATGGCGAAGACGATTATGAGGTTCAACTTAGATTTAAAGAAGGCTATAGATATAATTTAGAGAATCTTTTAAACACAGTTATTACTTTTAGAAATATGGCAACAGGACAAATCAGTCAAGTTCCTATTTCTGCGGTAACAAGTATCGATTATAACTCTACCTATGGTACGGTAAAAAGACGTGACATGGATAGAGTGATTACTATCTTCTCCGAAGTAGAAGAAGGATACAATGCCAATGAGATTGTAGGTAAGTTTAAAGAGTTATTATCAGACCATGAAATAAAAGATGGATATGAGTTCAAGTTTACTGGTGAACAAGAAGAGCAAAGTAGTAGTACGGACTTCTTAGTAGGTGCTATGTTGCTTGCTGTATTCATCATATTCTTGATTATTGTTACCCAATTTAATTCCGTTGTAGGTCCTGTAATAATTATGTTCTCTGTACTCTTCAGTACGATAGGAGTATTCCTTGGTTTTGGTATTTTCGGTATGCCCTTTTCTATTATGATGAGTGGTATCGGTATTATTTCGTTGGCAGGTGTTGTGGTAAACAATGCTATTGTTCTGATTGACTATACGAACCTACTCCGTAAAAGAAAGCGTGCAGAGCTTGGATTAAGCGATAGTGATAGACTTCCAGAAAGTGATGTTTTAGAAACTATCGTAGAGGGTGGACGAACGAGACTGCGTCCTGTACTTCTCACAGCCATTACAACAGTACTAGGACTTATTCCACTAGCTATTGGTATGAACGTAAATTTCTTCACTCTATTAACCAAATTTGATCCTGAATTTTATGTAGGAGGGGATAACGCTAGTTTCTGGGGGCCAATGGCTTGGACTGTAATATTCGGACTAATATTTGCAACTTTCCTCACCTTGATTATTGTACCTGTAATGTACTGGTTAAGTGACAAAGCCAGCCTGAAATTTTCAAGACTTTTCAAGAAATCTTAAAATTAAAATAAGACAAAACGTAAGATTATTTAATACTAGACAATTAAAGTTTTTTATTGGAGTTACTAATTTATAAGATTCCTTAATTTTGAGGCGAATGAGAAGAGAAAGTAAAACATTCTTAAAAAACTACTTAAACGCAAACTCTCCTGTTGGTTTTGAGACTCCAGGTCAGAAAATTTGGCTAGACTATATAAAACCCTATATAGATGAATATGAGGTAGATACCTATGGCTCCGTAGTTGGAGTAGTCAACCCTGGTCATCAATACAAGGTAGTAATAGAAGCTCATGCCGATGAAATATCTTGGTTTGTAAATTATATAGATGCAAATGGTTACATATATGTAATCAGAAATGGTGGCAGTGATCACCAAATTGCACCTAGTATGCGAGTTCATCTTCATGGTGATATGGGAAAAGTAGATGGTGTATTTGGTTGGCCAGCTATTCACGTCAGAGACCGAGCGAAAGAAGAACAACCTTCTCTTAAGAATCTCACGATAGACGTAGGTGCAGCTAATAAAGAGGAAGTTTTCAAAATGGGTATCAATGTAGGGACTGTGGTCACTTTTGATGCTGAGATGATGGAGCTTAATAAAAAGTATGTGGTAGCTCGAGCAATAGATAACAGAGGAGGTGGATTCATGATTGCTGAGGTGGCTCGACTGCTAAGAGAAAACAGAGAGGAGTTACCGTTTAGCCTTTACATAGTAAATGCAGTTCAAGAAGAAATTGGACTTCGAGGTGCTGAGATGATCAGCCGTCGTATTAAACCTGATGTAGCACTCGTGACTGATGTAACTCATGACACACAGAGTCCTATGTATAATAAAAAAGTACAAGGTGACACTGCATGTGGCTTAGGGCCGGCCGTTACAACAGGACCTGCAGTTCAGAATAATTTACTGAAGGTAATACTTGACACTGCAAAAAAGAACAAAATTGACATCCAACATCAAGCTGTAAGTAGAAGTACGGGTACCGATACTGACGCATTTGCATATAGTGATATTGGAGTTGCTAGTGCTCTAATTTCTTTACCTCTAAAATATATGCATACCACAGTGGAGACTGTAGCATACTCAGATATAGAAGACTGTATACAATTGATGTATCATACGTTATTGGCTATAGAGCCTGGGCAAGACTTTAGGTACTTTAAGTAGTAGCTCCTTTACTCTTCCAGTATTGGTCCAGTTGTTTCTAGGTCATTCAACATTTTATAGTCTTATTTCTTTCCTGTCTTTTGTGGTTCTATACATAAACTGAAATACTTTTTTCTACGTTTTTTAGCCTTAAACAAGATTATTTCCTTTTGAGTTATAAAATCCTAGTAATTAAGCTGATATACTTTAGGCTTTGTGTTTTAATGACAAATCTGCTATCTTGTTGATATAAAACCAAAACTATATGCACAAAACCACATCTTCAAATGATGAAATCCAACTGTTTTACCGACCAGAAGACAATAAGTCCAAAAAAGTACTTGCATACGCAAAATCAATAAGTAATAATATTAATGCTGTAGACATAAAACGTACAAAAGGTACTGGAACAATTTGGAGAAATATACTGAGTAAACTAGATAAAGACCCAAAGGATCTATTAGATAAATCCAAGCCGTACTATCAAGAGAATATAAGAGGAAGAGACTTTGAAGACAGAGACTGGACGTATCTATTGATGAACAATCCAGAGTTAGTGAGAAGTCCAATAGCTGTGAGAGGAAATAAAGCTATGATAATAGACAATCCTACAGATATTTATAAACTCTAAGTATAAAACAAAAAAAGCGAGTCAAGAAAACCTGACTCGCTTTAATATTTTAGACTGGACTGAGACTATTTGCCTCCGTCTAGTTCATCTTGCCATTTCTTAAGCTCATCCCACATACCATCTGCAGCCATTTTAGCTTGCTCTGGCCAAGTAGTTGGATCCATAGCTCCAAACCTTCCTTCAGCTGCATCTAATATAGCTTTCAACTCATCAGATGATTTTGCTGCTAATTCAGCAAAAGAACTAATTCCTGCTGCTTGAAAAGCTTCAGCTGCCTTTGGTCCTATTCCTTCAACTTTTGTTAAATCATCTGCAGAAGATACTTCTTTTGCTTCAGTTTTAGGTGTGGGAGCAGCACTAGCTGCTGTATCGGCACTCTTTTTACCTCTTCTTGTACGTTTCTTACCTCCAGATTTAGCTTTCTTACTAGAAGCTTTTGCTTCAAGCATAGCATCATTAAAGTCTACTAGTTCCATCATACACATCTCGGCATTGTCACCTAATCTGTTATGTGTCTTTAGTATTCTTGTATATCCTCCTGGTCTATCACCCACTTTAGGAGCTATAGAAGTAAACAACTCGTTTACAGCGTCTTTGCTTTGTAAGTAGCTAAAAACAACTCTTCTAGAGTGTGTAGTGTTATCTTTTGACTTAGTTATAAGAGGCTCTACATATACTCTTAGAGCTTTAGCTTTCGCAGTAGTAGTAAAGATTCTCTTGTGCGTAAGTAATGAGCTAGCCATGTTACTTAACATAGCCTTTCTGTGCCCTCTTTTTCTACCTAAGTGGTTAAACTTTTTCCCGTGTCTCATTTCTTTCTAAAACTTTTCTTATTCGTCGTCTAGATTGTACTTTGCTACGTCCATACCAAAGTTTAAACCTTTTTCTTTTACAAAATCTTCTAACTCAGTAAGTGATTTCTTACCAAAGTTTCTGAACTTTAAAAGATCCTCAATATGGTAACTAACAAGCTCTCCAAGCGTTCTTATTTCAGCGGCTTTTAGACAGTTATATGCCCTTACAGAAAGATCTAAGTCAGACAAAGAAGTCTTTAATATCTTTCTCATATGAAGCATATTCTCATCAACCTCGTTTTTCTGAGATTGAACTTGTGTATCTTCTAGAATACTCTCATCTGAGAATAACACTAAATGTCTAATCATAATTTTAGAAGCTTCTTTTAGTGCTTCTTCAGGATGAATAGAACCATCAGTTTTTACTTCAAAAACTAACTTCTCATAATCCGTTTTCTGCTCTACCCTAAAATCTTCAACGTGATATTTCACGTTTTTGATTGGTGTAAAGATTGAATCAATAGAAATCTCACCAATTGGTGCATTCTCTTGAACGTTCTCTTCAGCAGGAACATAACCTCTTCCTTTCTCAACTGTAAGCTCTATCTCTAGATTCACATATGGCTCCATTGAACAGATTACGAAATCAGGATTCAATATTTCAAAAGCATTAGTGTATCTAGCAATCTCGCCAGCCTTAAATTCTTCTTTACCCTTAAGAGAAACAAATATTTTTTCGCTATCGTTGGAGTCAACCACTTTTTTAAACCTAACCTGCTTTAGATTAAGGATTATTTCAGTAACATCTTCTAATACTCCTTTGATTGTAGAAAACTCGTGATCTACTCCAGGAACACGGATAGAAGTAATAGCCCAACCTTCTAATGAAGATAAAAGGATTCGACGCATAGCATTACCTACAGTCACTCCATACCCTCTTTCTAAGGGACTAAACTCAAACAGACCATAATTGTCTGTTTCTTTATGCATTATAACCTTATCAGGTTGTTGAAAATCTAATATCGCCATGTTATTATTTCGAGTAAAGTTCTACAATTGATTGCTCCTTAATGTTCTCAGGTATCTCGTCTCTCTCTGGATAGTTTAAGAAAGTACCCTTATCTTCATCAGAATTCCATTCTAACCAGCTAAATGACTTACGCATCGCTAATGAATCAGTGATAATCTCAAGTGACTTAGACTTTTCTCTCACCTCTATCACATCTCCAGGCTTTACTTGATAAGATGGGATGTTTGTCAATACGCCATTTACTCTAATGTGCTTATGTCCAACTAACTGCCTAGCACCTCTTCGAGTAGGAGCAATACCTAATCTGAAAACAGTGTTATCTAATCTAGCCTCTAAGAACTTAAGTAAGTTTTCACCAGTGATTCCTTTTTTACGTGCAGCTCTATCAAAAGTCAGTGCAAACTGCTTTTCCAAGACACCATATGTATATTTTGCTTTTTGCTTTTCAGCTAGTTGTAAAGCATACTCAGATTTCTTACCTCTTCTTCTCGCATTACCATGCTGACCCGGAGGATAGTTTTTCTTTTCAAGTGCTTTCGAAGGACCGAATATTGGTTCTTTAAACTTACGAGCAATCTTTGCTTTGGGACCTCTATATCTTGCCATTTTTCTTTCTCTTTAATTAATCTGTTAACCTTGATTAAACTCTTCTTCTCTTTGGAGGTCTACATCCATTATGTGGAAGTGGAGTTACGTCTCGAATAGCAGAAACTTCTAACCCTGTTTGGTTAAGTGTACGGATAGCAGACTCTCTACCTGCACCTGGACCTTTAACTAAGACCTCTACCTTTTTAAGACCTAAATCTACAGCTACTTTAGCACAATCTTGTGCTGCAACTTGAGCTGCATAAGGTGTATTTTTCTTAGAACCTCTAAAACCCATTTTACCTGCACTACTCCAAGAGATAACTTGCCCTTGACTATTAGTTATAGATATTATGATGTTATTAAAAGTCGATTTCACGTAAGCAAAGCCATTGGCTTCGATAGCTACTTTTCTCTTCTTTACAGATTTTTTACTACTCGACATGTTCTAATTATTTAGTTGCTTTTTTCTTATTAGCGATAGTTTTCTTCTTACCCTTACGAGTACGAGCATTATTCTTAGTTCTTTGACCACGTAATGGTAAACCTTTACGATGTCTCAAACCTCTATAACATCCTATATCCATAAGACGTTTAATGTTCATTTGAGTTTCAGATCTAAGTTCACCTTCTACCTTAAACTCATTACCGATATACTCACGAATACCACTAATATCTGAGTCATCCCAGTCTTGAACTTTTTTATCCTCGCTTACTTTAGCAGATTTCAGAATTTCAGCTGCTCTGCTACTGCCTATCCCGTGGATATAGGTAAGTCCTACAATACCTCTCTTATTTTTTGGTAAATCAATACCTGCAATACGTGCCATTTATTAACCTTGTCTTTGCTTAAACCTTGGATTCTTTTTGTTAATGACGTAAACACGCCCTTTTCTCTTTACGATCTTACACTCGGCAGATCTTTTTTTAACTGAAGCTTTAACTTTCATGTTCTTCTTATTTATATCTGTAACTAATTCGACCCCTAGTTAAATCATAAGGAGACATTTCAACTTGCACTTTATCACCAGGTAAAATTCGGATATAATACATCCTCATCTTACCACTAATAGTAGCTACTATCTCGTGACCATTCTGAAGCTTTACTCTAAACATCGCGTTAGACAATGCTTCTGTAATAACTCCATCTTGTTTTATTGCTTGCTGTTTTGCCATTTTTTAAAGGGCTGCAAAATTAATTCTATTTATTCTCTTCTCCAAATTAACCAGTGATAGCTCCTCCTACTGATGATCTACCTTTAATTCGGCCAGTCTTCATAAGACCGTCATAGTGTCTCATTATTAAATACTGTTCTACTTGTTGTAATGTATCCAGTACGACACCTACCATAATTAATAGTGAAGTACCACCATAAAATTGAGCGAACTGATCGTTCACACCAAACATTATAGCGAACACTGGGAATATTGCAACAAAACCTAGAAATATAGATCCTGGTAAAGTGATACGTGACATAACTGCACCGATAAAATTAGCAGTTTTTCTACCAGGTTTCACCCCCGGTATGAACCCACCGTTTCTCTTTAAATCATCTGCAATCTGATTAGGGTTGATAGTAATTGCTGTATAGAAGTAAGTAAACAATACAATCATAATAAAGAATAGTACATTGTATCCCCATCCATATGGATTAGTAAGAGCATTCAAGAATGCTGAATCCTGGAATACTTGAGTAGCTGTTGCTGGTAAAAACATTAATGCCTGAGCAAAAATGATTGGCATTACACCCGCAGCATTTACTTTTAAAGGTAAGTACTGACGTACACCACCCATTTGTCTATTTCCTACT
This sequence comes from Bacteroidia bacterium, assembly GCA_965655315.1. Taxonomy (GTDB): domain Bacteria; phylum Bacteroidota; class Bacteroidia; order NS11-12g; family UBA9320; genus UBA9320. The sequence continues at coordinate 22,057 of CBFHGJ010000007.1, read as the reverse complement.
ATTCGTTTTGCATACTGTACAGGTATACGTCTCGTCGCTTGTACTAATGCAATTACTGCTAGTATAACTACAAGCCACAACACAATCTCTACAATAAGCAACATCACTTGACTACCATTGAATCTATCAGTGATTTCAGCTAAAAGCGATGCTGGTAGACGAGCTATAATACCCACCATAATGATGATAGAGATACCATTTCCAACTCCCCTATCAGTGATACGCTCTCCTATCCACATAGTAAACATAGTACCAGCTACCAGTACTAAGGTACCAAGCACTAAGAAAGAAACCCAACCTAATGCATCTGAAGTTTCAGACATAAGTGCTAGTGGCTTTCCACTTGGTGACTTTAAGTTTATTAGGTAAGCTAATCCCTGAACTGATGTTATAGCAATAGTGAGATAACGGGTTATCGCATTTATTTTTCTACGACCATCTTCTCCTTCTTTTTGCATTTTCTGAAAAGAAGGTACTGCAACAGTAAGTAACTGAATAACAATAGATGCAGAAATGTAGGGCATTATACCCAATGCAAAAATCGATACTCTGTCGAACGCTCCACCTGAGAATGTATTAATAAGTCCTAATAATCCTCCAGATTCTCTTGCTCCATAAACAGTGTTGAGCACTAGTGGATCAACACCAGGAATCACGATAAAAGTTCCTATTCTATATACAACCAACAAAAGAACAAGGTTTATAATCCTTGTCCTTAAATCCTCAATAGAGAATATATTTTTTATTGTACTTATTAACTTATTCATATTAGATGGTTTCTGCTGAACCTCCTGCTTTTTCTATGGCATCTTTAGCAGTTTGAGTGAATGCATTTACTTTCACATCTACTTTGCTAGTCAATTCTCCTCTACCTAAGATTTTTACTACCTGAGTCTTTTTAATCATATTCGCTTCAATAAGAGACTGTGTAGTCACTTCTGTAGCTTTAGTTTTATCAACAAACTCCTGTAACCTATCTAAATTGATTCCAACATACTCTTTTCGAGTAGGATTTTTGAAACCAAACTTAGGTACACGTCTTTGAAGTGGCATTTGACCACCTTCAAAACCATTCGCTCTGCTATAACCAGTTCTAGATTGAGCTCCTTTGTGACCTTTTGTAGATGTTCCACCTCTTCCAGATCCTTGACCTCTAGCTATTCTTTTTCTATTTTTAACCGAACCATCTGCCGGTTTTAAATTGTGTAAATTCATGATTATGCCTTTTCTACTTTTAATAAGTGTTCTACTTTACGAATCATACCCAATACAGCTGGAGACTCTTCCATTACTCTTGGATTATGAAGTTTTCTAAGACCAAGAGCTTCAAGAGTTCTCTTTTGATTCTTTGGCCTTCTTATAGCACTTTTAATTTGTGTAATTTTAACCTTGCCCATTTTCTTATCCGTTAAACACTTTATTTAAACTAACTCCTCTTTGTTCTGCCACTGTGTAAGCATCTCTCAATTGACCTAATGCATCCATTGTAGCTTTAACAACATTGTGAGGATTTGATGAACCTTTTGATTTTGCAAGCACATCATGAACGCCTGCACTTTCAAAAACAGCACGCATTGCACCACCAGCAATAACTCCTGTACCATTTGCAGCTGGTTTCATAAATACAAAACCTCCAGAATACTTACCGTACTGCTCATGCGGAATTGTATTATTGATCAATGGAACTTTTATCAAATTCTTTTTAGCATCTTCAATTCCTTTTTGAATTGCGTCTATGACTTCACCCGCTTTACCTAAGCCATGACCAACTATACCGTTTCCGTCACCCACGACTACTATAGCGTTGAAACTAAATGTTCTACCACCTTTAGTAACTTTAGCTACACGGTTGATATTTACTACTGTCTCTTTTAATTCGAGATCAGTTGTTTTAACTTGTTTTAATGTTTGTGTTGCCATTTCTTAAAATTTTAATCCGCCTTCTCTAGCACCTTCTGCAAGGTTTTTTATTCTACCGTGATATAAATATCCGTTTCTATCGAATTTTACCTTATCAATACCATTTGCAGTAGCTTTTTCAGCAATCGCTTTTCCTACCTCTTTGGCTATTTCAGATTTCGTACCCTTATCTATACCTTTAGAAGATGTAGCTAGAATGGTACTACCTTTAGTATCGTCAATTATTTGTACATAGATAGCTTTATTGCTTCTATATACACATAATCTAGGAACCTCTGCGGTACCTTGTACCTTGGATCTGATTCTTCTTTTGATCTTAGACCTTCTGTCTGCCTTACTTTTACCCATGATAGTATGCCTTTATTATTTAGCTGCAGTCTTACCTGCTTTTCTTCTAAGTTGCTCTCCTTTGAATTTAATTCCTTTACCTTTATACGGCTCAGGTGGACGTAAGCTTCTGAGCTTTGCAGCTACTTGTCCTATTAATTGCTTATCCGCACTTTCAAAAGTCACCAATGGAGGCTGACCTTTTACAGCTTCTGTACTAACCTTTACTTCGTTAGGGATTTGCATAAAAATCGTGTGTGAAAAACCTAGGTTTAATTCTAGAAGCTGACCAGTAACTGTAGCTCTATAACCTACACCAACTAATTCCTGCTCTGTCTTATAACCATTTGATACACCTTCAATCATGTTATTGATTAAAGAGCGATACAAACCGTGCTTAGATTTCTCTTCCTTGGTATCACCTGCTCTAGATAGAGTAATTGTACCATCTTCGATTTTCACCTCAACTAAATCAACTTTCTGAGATAGCTCGCCTTTTGGTCCTTTTGCAGTAACTATTCCATCGTTTACCTTAAGCTCTACACCTGAAGGTATACTGATTGGGTTATTTCCTATTCGTGACATCTTTTTGTTCCTTTACTTTTTCCTCCTATGATACGTAACATAGAACCTCACCACCTACGTGTTCAGTTCTTGCTTCCTTGTCTGTCATTACACCTTTAGAAGTAGAGACAATTGCAATACCAAGTCCGTTTAGTACTCTTGGCAAATCTTCAGCACTTCTATATTGTCTTAATCCAGGCTTACTTACCCTACGAAGTTCTCTTATCGCAGAGATCTTAGTGCTAGGGTGATATTTAAGAGCTATTTTGATAGTACCTTGAGGTCCAGCTGCATCATCAAATTTATAATTCAAGATATAACCTTTATCAAATAATACTTCAGTAATAGCTTTCTTTAAATTAGAAGCAGGAATATCAACTATTCTATGCTTTGCTTTAATTCCGTTTCTTACTCTTGTAAGATAATCCGCTATTGGATCTGTAATTTTACTCATCTTTGTATTACCAACTTGCTTTTGTAATTCCTGGGATTAGGCCTTTTGAAGCCATTTCTCTAAACACATTTCTAGAAATACCAAAATCTCTCATATAACCTCGAGGTCTACCAGTTGCAGAACATCTATTTCTTAGCCTAGTAGGTGAAGCATTTCTTGGAAGCTTCTGTAATGCTTCGTAATCTCCAGCTTCCTTGAGAGCAGCTCTTTTAGCAGCATATACCTTTACAGTATGCTCTCTTTTACGCTGTCTCGCTTTCATTGACTCTTTTGCCATCTTATCTTAATTCTTTGTGAACGGTAATCCTAGTTCTGTTAATAAACTGTGGCACTCTACATCTGTATCCGCTGTTGTCACGAAAGTGATGTCCATACCATTAATTCTTGATACTTTATCTATATCTATCTCTGGGAATATAATCTGCTCAGTTACACCAAGTGAATAATTTCCTCTACCATCGAATCCTTTATCACTGATTCCTCTGAAGTCTCTTACACGAGGTAATGAAACTGCAATTAATCTATCTAAGAATTCATACATCCTATCACCTCTCAGTGTCACTCTACATCCAATAGCCATTTCTTCTCTTAACTTAAAGTTAGAGATTGCTTTCTTAGAGAATGTAGGTACAGCCTTTTGTCCAGCTATTGCAGATATTTCTTCAACTGCTGTATCGATTAACTTCTTATCGGCAACTCCAGCACCAACTCCTTGGTTAAGGCAAATCTTAGTCAGCCTAGGAATTTGCATAACATTCTTATAGCTATGCTTTTCCATCATCTTAGGAGCTAACTCTTTTTCGAATTTTTCTCTTAATCTTGGTTTCATCTTAATTCTTTATAAAATCGCCTGTTTTCTTAGAATATCTCTGAAGCTTTCCTTCATCGTTTCTTTTCCTTCCTACACGTGTCGCCTCGCCGTTCACTACTAACTGTAGTTTACTAACTCTAACAGGTGCTTCTAATTTTACTATAGAACCGTTAGGGTTATCTGCATCAGGTTTTCTGTGCTTAGTTACCATATTTACACCATCTACAATAGCTGTACCCTCTTTTAGGTTAACAAGCTTTACTTCCCCTGTCTTGTTCTTATCATTTCCAGAAAGAACCTTTACAGTATCACCCTTACGGATGTGTAGTTTTAGTATTTTGTTAAATTTACGCTTCATCTCTTTACAATACTTCTGGTGCTAGTGAAACAATTTTCATAAACTTACGATCACGAAGCTCTCTCGCTACAGGACCGAATATACGAGTAGCTCTAGGCTCATCCGTTGCAGTTAGAAGTACACAAGAATTATCATCAAACCTGATATAAGAACCATCAGATCTTCTAAACTCTTTTTTTGTACGAACTACAACTGCACGAGATACAGTACCTTTCTTCATATTCCCAGCAGGCATAGCATCTTTTACAGTCACTATGATTTTATCACCTACTCTGGCATATCTCTTTTTAGTACCTCCTAGTACTCTAATACAAAGTACTTCTTTGGCCCCGCTATTATCAGCTACTTTTAGTCTTGATTCTTGCTGTATCATCTTATTTCGCTCTTTCTATTATTTCTACTAGTCTCCAACGCTTATCCTTACTCAATGGTCTTGTCTCCATGATACGAACAACATCGTTTACGTTACACTCATTCTTTTCATCGTGAGCCTTATACTTAGCAGTAGACTTAATGAACTTCTTATACTTTGGATGCTTAAGCTTACGTTCGATAGCAACAGTGATGGTCTTTTCCATCGCGTTACTACTTACAGTGCCTATAATCTCTTTTCTACTATTTCTTTCCATTTCTTAAGCGGTTGTTTTTTCGATTCTACGTCGGTTTATCTCTGTAAGATACTTCGCAATAGTTCTTCTACTAACCCTCAATTTATTTGGGTTTTCAATCGGAGAAACAGCGTGACTAAACTTCATTTTCTGAAGCTGATCTCTTTCTTCTCTTAGATTGAGATGAAGTTCCTTCTCAGTCAGTTTTTTAATATCTTGGTACTGCATTTTACTTAAGCACTATAATCTGGTCTTACTACAAATTTTGTTGTCACAGGTAATTTCTGCCCTGCAAGTCTCATAGCTTCTTTAGCTACTTCCTGACTAACTCCGTCTACCTCAAAAACGATAGTTCCTGGACGAATAACAGCTACCCAGTATTCTGGAGAACCCTTACCCTTACCCATACGTACCTCTGCAGGCTTTTTAGTTACAGGCTTATCAGGGAATATTCTAATCCAAACCTTTCCCTCTCTTTTCATGTAACGGTTAAGAGCAATTCTGGCTGCTTCAATCTGTCTTGAAGTAATCCACCCTGGCTCTAAAGACTTCAAACCGAAATCACCAAATTCTATACGATGACCTCGAGCAGCAATACCCTTAACTCTACCTTTCTGACGTTTTCTATATTTTATCCTTTTTGGAGATAACATAATACTTACTTTTACTTGTTAATTCTTCTTCTGTCTCCTCTATGACCGCCCCTTGGGCCACCTGATCTCTTTTCTCTTTTCTTTGGCTCACCCATACCCATGTTGATGGATAAATCTCGTTTGCCAAATACTTCTTCTTTAAATATCCAAACTTTCACACCTATTTTTCCATATACGGTAAGTGCTTCTGTAAGTGCATAATCTACATCTGCTCTGAATGTGTGAAGAGGAATACGACCTTCTTTGAACTGTTGAGTTCTTGCCATCTCCGCTCCGTTTAATCTACCAGAAACCATTATTTTGATTCCTTGAGCACCCATTCTCATCGTCGAACCTATAGCCATTTTTATAGCTCTCTTAAAGTTTACACGACCTTCAATCTGCTGTGCAATTGATTGACCAACCAACATAGCATCTAGTTCCGGACGTTTAACCTCAAAGATGTTAATCTGAACATCTTTCTTTGTAAGTTTTTTAAGTTCTTCTTTCAGTTTATCTACCTCAGAACCTCCTTTTCCAATAACAATACCTGGTCTAGAAGTGTGAACAGTGATTATGATTCTCTTAAGCATTCGCTCGATAAGAATCTTTGAAATACCTGCACGAGGCATCCTAGCATTCAGATACTTTCTGATTTTATTGTCCTCTGCTAGTTTCTCTCCAAACTCTTTACCACCGTACCAGTTACTTTCCCAGCCTCTAACGATTCCTAATCTAAGTCCTATTGGATTTACTTTTTGTCCCATATCTTATTCTTCTGTCGTTGCTACTTCGCTAGTTATTGTATCCACTTTTAGAGTGATATGATTAGACCTTTTTCTAATTCTATGAGCTCTACCTTGTGGAGCAGGTTGTATTCTTTTAAGCATTCTTCCTGGATCAACAAAAACCGCACTCACGATAAGACCAGTTTCCTCATCTACGCGTTCGTCGTTTACTTCTTGCCAGTTTGCTATAGCAGATTTCAATAACTTCTCTACCTTTTCAGCATACACCCTTTTTTGGCTATACTTCAATGTATTCAAAGCATCTTCTACTCGCTGACCTCTAATCTGATCCACTACCAGTCTCATTTTACGAGGAGACATTGGGCAATTTCTTAATTTAGCTACTGCTTCCATCTTTATTTCTTAGCTTGGTGACCTTTAAAAGTACGTGTTGGAGAAAACTCTCCTAACTTATGACCTACCATATTCTCTGTAACATAAACAGGAATAAACTTATTTCCATTATGCACAGCAAGCGTGTGACCTACAAAATCTGGAGTGATCAATGAAGCTCTGCTCCACGTCTTGATTACAGATTTCTTACCACCTTCGTTCATCGCGTCAACTTTACGCTGTAACTTGTAGTGAACATAAGGTCCTTTTTTTAATGATCTAGGCATATCTTATTTCTTTTTTCTTTCTAAAATTAATCTAGAAGACTTCTTATTCTTACTTCTTGTTTTTAAACCTTTAGACATAGTACCTTTTCTAGTCTTAGCTTGACCACCTTTCGAACGGCCTTCACCACCACCTTGTGGGTGATCTACTGGGTTCATTGCTGCAGGACGAGTCCTAGGTCTTCTTCCTAACCATCTGCTTCTACCAGCCTTACCAGATATTTGTAATTGGTGATCAGCATTAGATACCTCACCTATTGTTGCTAAGCAAGTAGTCAAAATCATTCTACTTTCACCTGAAGGTAACTTAATGACTGCATATTTACCATCTCTTGCTACCAACTGAGCACTAGTTCCAGCACTTCTGCATATTTCACCACCCTTACCAGGTTGCATTTCAATGTTATGAATAGTCGTACCTAATGGTATCTCAGCTAATGGAAGAGCATTTCCAACATCTGGAGTTGATCCAGGTCCACTCTGAAGTTTTTGACCTACAGTAATTCCTTTTGGAGCTATAATGTATCTCTTTTCACCATCCTTGAATTGCACAAGTGAAATAAAAGCAGTCCTATTTGGATCATACTCAATAGTCAACACCTCAGCAACTTCATATCTATTTCTTTTAAAATCGATAATACGGTATCTTCTCTTGTGTCCACCACCACGATTTCTCATGGTCATCTTTCCAGTGTCATTTCTACCACCAGACTTTTTTAGCGGAGCTAATAAGCTTTTTTCTGGTCTACTAGCTGTAAGTGCTTCAAATGTAACGGCCAACTTAAAACGTTGTCCTGGTGTTACTGGCTTTATTCTTTTAATTCCCATTTTTCAGCTCTTAAATATTTTCGTAAAAATCAATAGATTGACCATCCTTCAAACTAACGATAGCCTTCTTGTAATTAGAAGTTTTACCAGTAGATACTCCAGATTTAGTAAATCTTGTTTTTCTTTTTCCTGCAACAACCATAGTTCTGATTTTCTCAACCTCTACGTTGTACATTTTTTCTATTTCCGACTTTATCTCAGGTTTCGTTGCATTTACATCTGCCACAAAACCATACTGTCCTTTGTTTTCACTCAACAAAGACATTTTTTCGGTAATTAATGGTTTTACTAGTATTGCCATTTTAGTTCAATGTCTCTTTTAGTTTATCTATAGAACTCGCTACTAAAATCACGTTATTAGCGTGAAGTATGTTGTACGTGTTCGCATCACTCGCTTTCATAACCTCAGCGTTAGGGATATTCCTAGCTGAAAGGTATACGTTCTTATTATCTTCAGGTACAAGAAGCAATGTCTTCTTATCACTAAGATTTAAGTTACTTAGAACTTCAAGATAAGATTTTGTTCTAGGTGAATCCATAGAGATATCATCCAAGACGATTATTTCTTTATCCTTTGCTTTGTATGTAAGAGCAGAAACTCTAGCAACTTGCTTTAACTTCTTATTTAACTTAGAGCTATAATCTCTGGGCTGAGGACCGTGCATACGACCACCACCAACAAAGACACCTGACTTTACGGAACCTGCTCTAGCAGTACCTGTTCCTTTCTGCTTCTTGATTTTTCTAGTAGACGCTGTTACATCACCTTTTTCAGTAGAAGCATGAGTACCTTGTCTTTGGTTTGCTAGATACTGCTTTACATCTAGATATATAGCGTGATCATTTGGCTCAACACCAAATATCTCTTTTGGCAAGCTAACCTCCTTACCAGTCTCTGAACCTGAAGTATTTATTACTTTTACTTTCATCTTACTTCTCTATTATAACGTAACCACCTTTATGACCCGGTAGTGCTCCACTTATAACAAGTGTATTACTATCAGTATCTACTTTTAAAACTCTTAAGTTCTGAACTTTCACTCTTGTGTTTCCCATTTGACCAGCCATTCTGGTACCCTTGAAAACTCTTGAAGGAGTAGAACCGGCACCTAAAGAACCAGGAGCTCTTAATCTATTATGCTGTCCGTGTGTAGCTTCACCTACACCATGAAAACCGTGACGCTTGACAACACCTTGAAAACCTTTACCTTTAGTAGTTCCTACTACGTCTACGAATTCTCCTTCTGCGAAAACCTCAACTCCAAACTCCTCACCTATAACAGCGTCACCTTCGTAATCTCTTACCTCAACTACTACTTTTTTCGGAGTAGTTTTCGCTTTAGCAAAATGACCTATCTGTGGTTTATTTGAGCTTTTTTCTCTTTTCTCACCTGAGGCAATCTGAATCGCATTGTAACCATCGCTATCTATTGTTTTTATCTGTGTAACCACATTAGGTTCACAAGACACAACAGTACAAGGCTCTTTCTTTCCGTTTTCGGTAAAGATAGCAGTCATACCAACTTTTCTTCCTATTACGCTTATCATCTTCCTTAAACTTTAATTTCTACGTCAACACCACTTGGCAACTCCAATTTCATTAGTGCATCAACTGTTTTTGCACTAGAACTGTAGATATCCATTAATCTCTTGTAAGAACATAATTTAAACTGCTCTCTAGCTTTTTTATTCACGTGAGGAGACTTAAGTACAGTAAATATTTTCTTCTGAGTAGGAAGTGGAATTGGCCCACTTACAATAGCCCCAGTAGCTTTTACAGACTTTACTATCTTCTCAGCAGACTTATCAATCAGGTTGTGATCGTAAGACTTAAGCTTTATTCTAATTTTCTGATTAATCATTATACTATGCGTTTGCTGTTCCGTTTGCTTTTGCTATAATCTCAGTAGCCAAGTTATTTGGCACTATATCGTAATTGTTAAACTCCATAGTAGATGTAGCTCTACCAGAAGTAATAGTTCTTAGGTCTGTAACATAACCAAACATCATAGAAAGCGGTACAAGAGCTTTTACTACTTGTGCTCCACCCTTCTCTGTCATACCTTGCATTTGACCTCTTCTTCTATTCAAATCACCTATTACATCACCCATGTTTTCTTCGGGAGTGATTACCTCAAGTTTCATAATAGGCTCAAGTATTACTGGCTTAGCCGCTTTACTGGCCTCTCTAAAGGCAAATTTTGCAGCAGTTTCGAAAGATAATGAATCCGAATCCACAGGGTGGAACGAACCATCAAACAATCTAACTTTGAGGTTTTGAACCTCATATCCAGCTAGAGCTCCATTTTTCATGGCCTCCTTAAATCCTTTTTCTACAGCAGGAATAAATTCTCTTGGAATAGCTCCACCAACAATCTCATTGATAAACTCTAAACCCTCTTTACCTTCCTCACCTGGACCTATTTCAACTTGAATGTCAGCGAACTTACCACGACCACCCGACTGCTTCTTATAAGTTTCTCTGTGCTTAACACTAGAGGTTATAGTTTCCTTATAAGCAACCTGAGGAGCACCTTGATTAGCTTCTACTTTAAATTCTCTCTTTAGACGATCAATGATAATCTCTAGGTGAAGTTCTCCCATTCCAGAAATAACTGTTTGACCAGTTTCATCATCAGACTTCACAACAAATGTTGGATCTTCTTCAGCTAACTTACCTAAGGCCATTCCCAATTTATCTACGTCTGCTTGAGTCTTAGGCTCAATCGCAACTCCAATAACTGGATCAGGGAAATCCATAGATTCTAAAACGATAGGTGCATTTTCAGCACAAAGTGTATCACCTGTTCTAATATCTTTAAACCCAACAAGAGCAGCAATATCTCCAGCTTGAAGCTGAGGTATCTGATTTTGCTTATTTGCGTGCATCTGGAAGATTCTAGATATACGCTCTTTCTTCATTGTACGAGTGTTAAGAACATACGAACCTGAATCTAAAGCTCCAGAATACGCTCTTGTAAAACACAGTCTTCCAACAAATGGATCCGTAGCAATCTTAAAAGCTAGTGAAGCAAATGGCTCCTCTACATTTGGCTTTCTGAATGCTGGTTCGTCAGTTTTTGGGTTAGTACCCTCGATAGCTTCTACATCCATCGGGGAGGGAAGAATTTCCATCACCATATCAAGCATAGCTTGTACGCCTTTATTCTTGAATGCAGAACCACACATCATAGGAACTACTTTCCCAGAAATCGTAGCCTCTCTAAGTGCGTTTAATATTTCTCTTTCAGTTAACGAATCAGAATCTTCAAAATACTTCTCCATTAAGCTCTCATCAAATTCAGCTACCGCTTCGAGAAGCTCTTCTCTTAATTGAGTTGCTTCATCAAGAATATCAGCAGGGATTTCAACTTCCTTAAAAGTCATTCCCATATCTTCTGTGTTCCAAACGATACCTTTGAAGTTGATCAAATCAACTACACCTTCAAATCCGTCTTCAGCTCCAATGTTCAACTGAAGAGGAAGAGCGTGGCTTCCTAACATCTTTTTAACCTGAGCACAAACATTTAGAAAGTCTGCACCTTGACGGTCCATTTTGTTAACGAAACCGATTCTTGGAACATTGTAGTTATTTGCTAATCTCCAGTTAGTTTCCGACTGAGGCTCAACACCGTCAACAGCACTAAATAAGAAAACCAAACCATCAAGTACACGAAGTGATCTATTTACCTCTACAGTAAAATCAACGTGTCCTGGAGTGTCTATAATATTTACGTGATACTCCTGTTCTCTGTAGTTCCAGTTTAGCGTTGTCGCAGCCGAAGTAATGGTAATACCTCTTTCCTGCTCTTGCTCCATCCAGTCCATAGTAGCAGCACCATCGTGCACCTCACCTATCTTGTGGCTTACACCACCATAGTAAAGAATACGCTCAGTAGTTGTTGTCTTACCCGCATCAATGTGGGCAGCAATACCAATGTTCCTAGTAAATTTTAAATCTCTTTTAGCCATCTGCCTTATACTCTGAAGTGTGAGAATGCTTTATTCGCATCCGCCATCTTATGTGTGTCTTCTTTTTTCTTCACTGAAGCACCTTCACCTTTAGAAGCTGCTAAAATCTCTGAAGCCAATTTGTTGGCCATAGATTTTTCATTTCTTTTTCGAGAATAACCTATCATCCACTTCATACCGAAAGAAACCTTTAAATCAGGTTTTACTTCCATTGGGATTTGATAAGTAGCTCCACCTACTCTTCTACTCTTCACCATTACAGACGGCATAACGTTGTTTAATGCCTTTTTCCAAGTCTCGATACCTGACTCTTCTTCTACTTTACCGTTTACAATATCTATTGCCTCATAGAATATCTTACGAGCAGTTTCCTTTTTCCCTTGAAGCATCATGTTATTGATAAACTTCGAAACCAAGACATCATTGAATCTTGGATCTGGAACAATCTCGCGTTTTTTAGCTTTTGACTTTCTCATTATTTCTTAGGTCTTTTCGCTCCGTACTTACTTCTTCTTTGTGTTCTGCCTTCTACTCCAGCAGTATCTAATGCACCACGAACAATGTGATACCTTACACCTGGCAAATCTTTCACTCTACCTCCTCTAACTAAAACAATACTGTGCTCTTGCAAATTATGACCCTCTCCAGGTATGTATGCATTCACCTCATTACCGTTCGTTAACCTTACTCTAGCTACTTTTCTCATAGCAGAGTTAGGCTTTTTAGGAGTCGTAGTATAAACCCTTGTGCACACACCTCTTCGCTGTGGGCAAGAGTCAAGAGCTCTCGACTTGCTTTTCTTTGTAAGAGACTTTCGCCCCTTACGAACTAATTGTTGTATCGTAGGCATATAATTCTATCCGTTTTCTAAAAAGGTCTGCAAAAGTAGTATTAATATATAAGTTTACAAGAGGTGCTCAGAAAAAAATGTAATATTATTTTGGCACCTCGTTTTTCACCTATTTCTTGTACCTAGCTTATCTGATATTCTTCCTATCATTGTCCTATAAATCTTAAATTAAAGGGATAAAAAATTAAGTGTTCAAGTACGTAAAACAAAAGGATATTAATAAGTCAAAATGGAGTGACCTTGTTCATCGTTCAAGTGATAGTACAATCTTCTGTGAATATGATTATCTAAATGCCTTTTGCGAGTGGGATGCAATAATATATGGTGATTACGAAGGAGCCATAGCATTGCCTTATGCGTCCTTTTTAGGTATTAGAAGTTTGTATCAACCTAATTTCGTTCAACAGTGCATCTGGTTTGGTAAAAAAATAAGTGATTCTCAAGTACAAGAAGTGTTCTTGCTTATTCGAAAAATGAATCACCGTATTGGATTTAATAGTAATCTGAAGCTTAAAGGGAATAGTAGAAAAAGAGTTAATCAAGTTCTTACACTCAGAAACTATGAAACTATAAGGACCAATTATTCAAAAAGCCTTAAGAAAAACATCATTAAAAATAACCCTTCCCTAATCATATCGCGAGATACAAATCCAAAAAGAACGATCAGGTTATATCAAGAAGCTTACGGTTCAAAAAATACCCAAATCAAACCCGAACATTATAGTGCTTTCCAAGTTCTTATAAATGAAAAGCCTGACCAGTTTATAAATGTACATGCATTCAACAACAAAAAGCTGGTTGCTTCAATAGTGTTAGCCAAGTCTAGAAATCGACTACACTACATTCTTGGAGCTCCGACAGAGAAAGGAAGAAGGCTAAATGCTCTTTCCGTTATTATAGATCATCTTATTCAACAAGAATCTGGGAAAGAAATGATTTTTGATTTTGAAGGATCCAGTATTCCTTCAGTCTATCAATATTATGCTAGTTTTGGTGCAGTAGAAGAATACTTTTATACTACTGAGTTCTGTCGATGGTGGTTAAAACCAATTGATTTAGTTTATAAAAGACTGTTTAAGTCATAAGGTAAAGGAGTAGAATAAGTAAACCCTTCACCAAAATCACAATTAATGGCGGCTCCCATTTCTCTACTTCTAGCTTCAATAAACTCCGTAAACCTTTTTGAACTAATATAAGTTTCAGGTTCTGAAGAGTCTGGATTAAAAAACTGAGTTTTATAGGCTCGAACACTTTTTAGTTTTGTCTCCATAAATCCGGTTATATCAACAATAAAATCTGGCGTGATAAAATTAGATTGAATATAATGGAATAGGTAATCAGGTCGGTATGCCTCTTGACTTTTTCCGTCATATGAAGTTTCTATCTTACTCAGACCAGACAGGAAAAATGCATCTTTTAGCAGCTGTGCCCCTTTTGAGTGATCTGGGTGTCTATCTCGTATTGCATTTGCAAGAACAATTGTAGGTTGGTATTTCCTGATGACTTTAACTACTGCCAACTTGTTTTCTTTACTAAGATCAAACCACCCGTCTCCTAGATCTAAATTCTCTCTCACGCTTAAATCCAGAATTATAGCAGCATCTGTAGCTTCTTGATGCCTAGTGTCAATCGTGCCTCTAGTTCCAAGTTCACCTTTAGTCAAATCAATAATACCTATCGACTTTCCTTGAGCCTTATATCTAGCTAATGTGCCAGAACAAGAAAGCTCAACATCATCAGGATGTGCACCAAAAGCTAAAATATCAATCTTCATAGTTTACGAAACAAGTTTATGTTATTCTAGTTTATTATTCTTAATTATATACTCTATCTGATAGTCCTCTATAGGGTCAAATTTAGTATCTATATCCGCATTGTACATTTTAGCCCATAGTCCATAAAACATGGTGCTTGAACTTCCTCTATATTTCTTAAGAATTTCGTATGTAGTATTTCCCGTCTCACGGTGTATTAGTTTTATCAAGAGTTTACCCTGAGATTTTGTAAGTTTTTTCAGCTGGGATATAAACTCATCTTTTATCGCATCCTCCGTGGCTTTGATATATTTCTTCTTTGCTCGCTTGCTTGTAAGTTGATTTAGATTATCCTCCATCATTTGAAGTCGAAAAGCCGCTAGTTTTGCATAAGGCATAACCTTTTTAACATTTCTCACTAGTTTTAGATATGCTTCTTTCTCACCTTTAGAATCAAACTCCTTCAGAATAAACTCATCAAACGTATATACATAGAATGTATCTCCATCCATATAAACCTTTCTCATTACTACGGCAGAATCTGCACTTTTTGTTTGGCTAAAAACTGCTATACTGATGAAAGAAAGTAGAACTGTTAAAATTGTATTTCTCATACTTCTGGTACAAAGTTATTCAAACTGCGTGCCATCAAGCCAGTAACTCTGACAGTATTCCAATTGATTTAACTTTTTTACCTTTAATTAAGTGATATTGATAATAGCGAACCATTGCATTGAGCAGACTAGCCTTTGTAGTTCTGGCTACTTTGTTGTAATCTACTGTTTTTCTTTCCATCAATAAAGATAATAACTCAGAAAGCTGAATAGTCAAACTATCAGTCTCCTCTATATACGTAAACACTCCTTGTTCCAAACTAAAGTAAGGTTGAGTTGCACTAAACTTTCCTTGAGGTTCTACACCTAGAAACTTAGTTAATTCTAATAAGAAAAGTATAGGAAATACACTACCAACAGAATTGGATTCAAGTTTAAGTATATACTCTTCTAAAAAGTCAAAAAGGTGTTCGTCACATTGTTCTTCTGTGATACAGAGATTTAGCATCTCAATGATAAACATAGCTACAGACTTCTTAGCAATACTGTCCTGAATACTCAACAACATAGGCTCATTCTTCAGTTCCTTTACTCGCTGAATATTTGAATTTGCTTTTTCGTAAACATCCATTTGAACTAGTGATAACGGCTGTATCATAGAAGGTCGTACTGCTGATTTACCTTTTCGAATACTCTGGAAAATATATGTTCTTAATCCAAACTGCCTGGTGTACATTTTGGAAATGATACTATTGTCACTATAGTTAGTGTTTTTCAATATTATAGCTCTAGTTTTAGCTATCACTACTTAACGAACAATAAGTAATTTAGAGACTAAAGAGTCTTCATCATCTTCATTCGCTGTGAAAATTAGATATATACCGGTAGCTGGTCGTTCTCCATTAAAATTTCTACCATCCCAAGTAGCTGTACCCCCATCAGCGACCATCTCATAAACTACCCTACCAGCTACATCTGCAATTTTAACCGTAGCGTTTTGTGGTAATCCATTGATAGTTACAGGTCCATCGTAATCGGGGTGAACCGGATTCGGAAACACCAATGTATTTGAATGTAGATCATTAGCCTCGGTGGCATCACCTCTAAAAGATGCAATACCGCAAGTCGTACCGAAAAAGACTTCACCAGTTTTAGGCACTATGCCTACACATACGACCTCATTGCAAGGCAAAGGACTATTGTTAATGGTAAAATGCGTAATTACCTCACTTCCATCTTCCTCTATCAACCAAGCTCCATTATTAGTAGCAATCCACTTTCTATTTGCTCCATCTACCTTAATATCATTTACAACCTCATTTCCTAGGAGAAAACCTACATCATTACCATCATCTATTATGATTTGTTGAGCATCTGATATGTCTCTTCTCGTATCGTCAAAAACTAAACTTGGATTATAAAAAACAGCTATCCCTGATTCTGTTCCTATCCATATTTGGTTGTCTTTATCTAAAGCTAATGCATTGACAGTGTTATTAGGCAAATTTCCTTGTAGTTTAGTTGTTCCTAGTTGTCGTCTTTCAATTACCCCATTTTCATTTTCTTTAAATACGTGAATTCCAATACTGCTAGTCCTTGGAGCTAGTGACCAAACCTGATCAGACTCATCTACAATCATTTCACCAAGTCTTTTAGTTCCAACTGAAAAGTCTTCCCACGAACCGTCGGGTCTTCTCACTACGAGCGGCCTATCTGTTTCATAATTCGCCACCCAGAGATTTCCTTTGCTATCTTCACTCATCCCAAAAGCAACATCACTACCTCCCGGTGCAGGTTTAATTAAACTATTTGATTCGTTATATACAGCCACACCTTTACCATTTTGTAAATGAAGTAACCCGGTTCCAAAACTCCCTATCCATATGTCTTGTTGATTCTTAGAAATAAAAAGATTTGTAAGGTCAACATTATCTTGAGCTATGGGGTCATCTTTTTCACTATTCCTCCAATTTCCATCCTCATAAACAAAATAACCTCGGTCGTTGAAAGTGGGTCCGAATGCACCTGTATGACCTCCAGAGGTGACATACATTTGTGTACCGACTCCATCCATATCATAGCTGTTCACGTCAAATGGTCCTGGCGGGGTTAAATAGCTATATTGATTTGAATTATTTAACTTAATCAATCCCCTGTAAAACCCACCAAACCATAAGTTCCCTTCGAAATCTTTGGTCGCATATTTCATAAACGGATTGTTTAGCTCTGTGATTGCTTCATTCTTATTAATTGTTGCAATCCCTTCTGTCCTACAAACTATAAGCTCTTCATAAACCGAATCTAAACTGTTATAAGCGTACTTAACACCTCCATCTGCCAGGCTATATGTTACACCATCAAATTGAAATAAAAGACTATCATTTACGAAGTACATTTTATCATCAAAGTTTTGCAGTAGATAGCTTGAGTCATATTGCAAATTCGTAGACCAAGAAGAAAAGTTTTTAAGGTTTACGTTTGGATCATTTGCTGGTGCGTATTTTAATCCCTCTGAAGTCCCTAGGTATAGATTCCCTTTAAATAGACAAACTGAAGAAATTTCTAAACTAGCACCTCCTTCTCCAAGATTCTGATAATCATCAATTATTTCTTCTCTATCAATATCTACCACAACAACTCCAAAAGAAGTAGATATATATGCCAAGTGATCATATATCTTGACCTCATTCATATTCTTCAAACCAACAATTGATGAACGGCTTACTCCAGGAAGATTTATGATAGTGTTTCCCTTTATTAGATCAATATTACCCGAACTATAGACTACAACAACAGTTTTGTATTCTTTTGAATAGTCCAAACATGCTACTTCTGATTCAGAAAAACCATCTACCTTTGTTAAAGTTTCTACTTCCCCGCTCGTAAGATCGAAAGTGTAAATTCCTACTTCTCCCTGAACAAAAAGCTTTCCTTCGACCTCTTCTACATGATAAACACTATTGTAGGGCAAATGCATTCTCCAGGTATATGTAGGAGTATTATTTTGACCAAAACCAGAGACATAAAACAAGACCCAGAAAATAAATAATATCCTAATCATTAATAATCCTATTCTAGACAAATCTAACACTTGAAATTTGTGTTTTGTTATAGAACCAACTAAAAAAGGTATACGTTAGAAAATAGTACCTTTGGACTTTTAAATTCCTGATAAAGAAATGGCGAATAAAATTGAAAATAAACCGCTAGTAAAAATAAAACAAAACAAGCGATTGAAGCCTGATTGGCTTAAAACTCAAATACCTGGGGATGGTAAATACGCTGATATGCTAAAGCTTGTGAAGGACAATAAACTACACACAATTTGCGAAAGCGGTAAATGCCCAAATATCGGTGAATGCTGGGGTGCTGGAACCGCAACTTTTATGATATGCGGAAACACGTGTACACGAAGCTGCCAATTTTGCAATGTAAATACAGGCAAAGGAGATATTTTAGATCCTTTGGAGCCTTTCAAAGTTGCTCAAAGTATCAATATAATGGGCATTAAACATGCAGTAATAACAAGTGTAGATCGTGACGATTTAGAAGATGGTGGAAGTTCTCACTGGGCTAAAACTGTAGAAACTATTCGTGAGTTCAACCCAGAAACCACTTTGGAAACACTAATCCCAGACTTTCAAGGCAGACACGATCAACTTGATAAAATTATCGCTGTATACCCGGAAATTGTTTCTCACAATATAGAAACCGTGAGAAGACTCACAAAAGAAGTTAGAGTACAAGCGAAGTATGATAGATCAATGGCAGTTTTAAAGTATTTGAAAGATAATGGTATGAAAACCAAGAGCGGCATCATGTGTGGTATGGGAGAAGCAGAAGATGAAGTGCTAGAGACAATGTATGATCTTAGGCAAGCTGGTGTAGGTATTATTACTCTTGGACAATACATGCAGCCGACTCCTAGACACCTCAAAGTTGCTGAGTACGTGAATCCAGATATTTTTGCAATGTACAAGCGTGAAGGTAGTAGAATGGGATTTGACTACATAGAAAGTGGACCTTTGGTCAGATCTAGTTATCACGCAGAAAAGCATCTTCAGTAATAAATGGATTCAAAATACTATGTAGAATACTATGACTTGGAAAGATCACATTGGTGGTTCAAGGCAAGACTAAACATACTGCGTGAAACAGTTCAAAAAGTGCTCAATTCTAGTGATAAATCTAGTTTTTCTATTTTGAATGTTGGAGCAGCAACCGGAGCTACATCAGAAATGTTGCAGCGTTTTGGGGAGGTAACCTCGTTAGAATATGATAAGGAGTGTTGCGAATTCTTACTTGAAAAGACTGGTATTAAAGCTATAAATGCTAGCTTGACTGAATTGCCGTTTAAAGACGAAAGTTTTGACATCATTTGTGCGTTTGATGTTATAGAACATATAGAAAACGACACACTTGCGGTATACGAAATACAAAGAGTCTTAAAAAAAGACGGTTTATTCTTTCTAACTGTCCCCGCTTATCAATTCCTGTGGAGTAATCATGATGTGGTTAATCATCATTTCAGGAGATATACTCTATCGTCCTTTAGAGAATTGGTAAATGGTTCAGGTCTTAAAATCACATACAAGACTTATTTTAACTTTTGGCTTTTCCCGCCAATAGCATTCGTCAGACTATTGCTAAATCTTATCTCTGGCGATAAAAAAGCAAAAACAACTTCAGGTTCTGATAATGAAATATTGCAATCTTCTGGATTACTAAACCGACTTCTATTTAATATTTTCCATTCGGAAAAACACTTTCTGAATAAACATATATCTCTACCATTTGGTGTATCAATATTAGTATCTGGAGAAAAATAATGAGCAGAAGAGATGCCAAATTTCTTCTACTTATAATTATCGCGATCCTTGGAGCATATGCTCAATTAGCCTTCGGAGTGTTTTCCGCTAAGTGGGATAATCTCTCAGCATTTTTCCCTTATAGATATACAGCTTCGGAATGGATCAATAACGGACATCTACCACTATGGGATCCTTATCAAAACTTAGGATATCCGATGCACGCGAACCCACAAGGAGCTGCCTGGAATCCTGTAGTTTGGCTTGTCAGTCTATTTACTACATACACACCGTATTTCATGAACTTAGAAGTCGTATTTTATTTAATACTTGGCGGAACTGGTTTCTATTTTCTATTAAAGAAATTGCACATAAATAGTCAAATATCAGCTATTTGTGCTATGGCATACGGGCTATCTGGGTTTGCTAGCGGAACTATGCACATGGTTGGATTTACGGCAGCAGCAGGTATATTCCCATGGTGCTTATTCTTTTTAATAACACTACTCCTTCAACCGAGTTTCAGGAATGCAATACCTCTTGCTTTAATTACATCATTTCATTTAGTTTCAGCTTATCCTGCATTCTCCATAATACTTACATATATCTATCTTGGAACCATAATATTCTATTTGCGGAAAAGATTAAAAATAGAACCAAAAAGATATCCATTTGACGTAACATTCACGTTACTATTAACTTTAGTTATGGTTTTGATTTTATCAGGACCATTTATGTATAGTGTATTTGATAGTCTTGATTACTTTTCTAGAGCTGATGCATTGCTTTATGAACCCAAAAATTTTTCAAACAACTTCAGTTGGACAAGTTTCAAAACTTTTATTACTCCATACATTATTTTGAGTAAACCTGGAATTCCAGGCTGTGATGTGAGTCTAACCAATATCTTTATTGGTTTTATTCCTTTAGTATTTTCTGCTCTTGGAATTTGGCATTACCGCAAACAGAATTGGGTTCTGATTTTAATTCTCTTAATATCGTTTTTACTAGCATTAGGAAATTATACTCCAGTTCATGAGTTTGCTTTCAGATACTTTCCTGGATTCTCTCACTTCAGACATCCATACTTATTTACACTTTATGGTACATCTATTTTATTGTTATTTTCTGGTAAAGGACTAGAATACTTTCTAAATCAAAAAAGTACTAATTTTAAAATCCACATTACTATTATTTACACCGTAGTTCTTGCAGCTATTGCCTTTTGTCTTTACCATTTAAATTGGAAAGACTTTGAACTCTTCATTCATCACATTTCTACATTATCAGAAAGAAGCAGTTCTAGTAACTACAGTCACGCTTTTATTCAATTAGTAATCACCACATTAACCGTAACAACTTTTATTGTACTAATTCATAAAAAGATAACTAACTTTTTGTGGATTCCTATAGTAATTGATTTGTTTTTAGCCGTTCAACTAAACGGTCCGCTTAACATGTATTATAACGTTCCATTTGCTCAGATAAATGAAAGTTTAGAAGAATTAAGTAACGATAAACTGACCAACCAAAAAGCTACAACTTCACTATTAAAGTTGTCAAATGATAGTATTGATAAATATCCTGGATTTTGGGTTAACCTAAATACCTTTCAAAGAACAACTGGTATAAATGGTTATAACCCATTTATCTTTAACTCATTTGATCGCTTTAGTTCGACTAAAGAATACTTGTATGAAGTGGACAAAGGTTTAGTAATAGCAAAAAATGGCACTGTAAGTAGTCTTGTATTGAATTACAACTCAATTCAATTTACTAATGATATAAGGCAGTCAATTACAATAAATCAGAACTTCCATCACAATTGGCAATGTTCTAGGGATGGCAAAAAGATACAAATTAAAGCAGACCATAATGGTCGATTAATGATCGCAAATAGTGCTCCTGGTGTCATTAAACTAGAGTATAAATCTCGAAGTATATCCATCTTATTCATTGTATCTCTTTCTCTGTTCTCCGTAATATCTTTATGGTATTTCATATTATCACTTAAGAATGTAATGGACAAATAAGAAACATTATAAACCACTGTTTAATGAAAAAATAGATATAAAAAAAGCCTATCGTAAGTATACGACAGGCTTAAATAAAATGGCGGCGACCTACTTTCCCAGGTATTACCCAAGTATCATCGGCTCAGTTGGACTTAACTTCTCTGTTCGGAAAGGGAAGAGGTGTACCCCAACGATAT
>CBFHGJ010000006.1:0-113616 GCA_965655315.1 Bacteroidia bacterium | reverse complement strand
CATCGTTTTGCGGTGAGGAGCTTTTTTTGTACCCATGATAGATACACACGCTCATTTATATGCCAAAGAATTCCATGAGGATATTACACAAGTAATCTCTAATGCGAAAAAGGCTGGAGTAAGTAAATGAATATAATTAGGCACAACCGCTGAATAGCCTAAGCATTATATCATCACAAAACGCTACTATAGAGCAGGTCCTTCTTTACATTATTGTCAATAACAATATGTAATAAAAAATCATTTCAATCCCATTCTACAATTATGGAATTTAACTAGATGAAAAGAATGTAGGTTTATTAAATTGATCTAAAGTGATTAGCATTAAGTAGAAAGAAAATACATCTTCATTTCTCCTTTATTTTTTACTTCTACTTCTCCTCTATACTCAAAAGCATACTTTCCTTTGAGTTTTTCATAAACTGTTTCAGAAACATTTACTCTACCAGGCTCCCCAGCTTGCTCCATTGTTAGTGTGTTTCACACCATGATATGCCAAAAATTCTGGAAACTCTTCCCTGAGGAGCTTTACAGCAAATTCGTACGCCGCATTGAAGTTCAAGTTCGAAATATAAGATTACTTTCGTTTTATGCCGATTGATTTGCGTTGAGCATGTCTAGTGCAACGTCCACTATCATATCTTCCTGACCACCTACCATGTTACGCTTACCTAGCTCTTGCAAAATATCAGCGGTATTTAGTCCATACTTCTGTGCAGCCCTTTCACTATGAAGTAAAAAACTAGAATATACTCCCGCATAGCCTAGGCTTAAAGTTTCACGGTCGACTCGAACTGGCCTTTCTTGTAAAGGACGAATCTTATCATCTGCTAAGTCCATCAATTGGAGTAAATCAGAATTGTGATTAACTCCCATTTTATTCAAAACTGCTATTAACACTTCAAGTGGGCAATTCCCTGCCCCTGCTCCCATACCAGCTAACGAAGCATCTAAGCGTGTTGCTCCGTGTTCTAAGGCTACTATAGTATTTGCCACTCCCAGACTTAGATTATGATGACAGTGAATGCCTATTTCTGTATCTGAACCTAGTACCTCTTTGAATGCTTTCATCCTGTCCGCTACTCCATCCATCATCAAAGCTCCAGCACTATCAGTCACATATACACAATCAGCACCATAACTCTCCATAAGCTTGGCTTGTTCTGCTAATTTCTTGGGTTCATTCATATGTGCCATCATCAAAAATCCACCTACATCCATACCAAGCTTTTTAGCTGCTTCAATATGTTGTATGCTTACATCTGCTTCAGTGCAATGAGTTGCTACTCTGACAGATTTTACTCCTAGACTATGGGCTTTTTTTAAGTCTTCTATAGTCCCTATTCCAGGTAAAAGTAGAGTAGTAAGCACTGAGTGATTTAGCTCTTCAGCCACACCTTCCAACCAATCCCAATCAGTATGTGCTCCAAAACCATAGTTGAAACTTCCGCCACTCAATCCATCTCCATGTGCTATTTCTATAGCATCAACACCCGCTTTGTCTAAAGATACAGCTAGGTCCTTTAGTTCCTTTTTGTCATATTGATGACGAATAGCATGCATCCCATCACGCAGTGTTACATCTTGAATATAAATTTTTCTTTCTTCCATTGTTATCGTGCTAATTGTTCCCCAACTGCGAGTGCAGCACTTGTCATAATATCTAAATTCCCAGCGTACTCTGGCAGGTAATGTCCTGCTCCTACTACCTGTAGCAATACTGTGGTCTTCAATCCAGACTTATAACCAACTCCTTCGATAAATACTGGCCTATCTTCTGGAATATCATCAAATTGAACTTCTTGATGAAGTGTATAACCTGGAACATATTTTTGAACATCTGCTACCATTTTGCTAATACTATCTCTTATTGCCTCTCTATCAGCTTGATCACTCAAAGTAAAAACTGTATCCCTCATAACCAATGGAGGTTCGGCAGGATTCAATATAATAATTGCCTTACCTTTTGTTGCCCGACCCACTTTTTCTATTGCTGCAGAGGTTGTTCCCGTAAACTCGTCTATGTTAGCCCTGGTACCAGGCCCAGCAGATTTACTAGCTATGCTTGCTACTATCTCTCCATAGTGAACTTTTGCAATTCGACTTACCGCCGCCACCATTGGTATTGTAGCTTGACCACCACAGGTAACCATATTGACATTCACTCGATTATTCCCACTTAAATCTACTTCCAATCCTAGCTTATTACTTAACTCTAAGTTGCCATTAACTGCAGGGACGAAATAGGGGCCAATTGCTGCAGGGGTAAGATCTACCATTTTCTTTTCTGGAAATGCTTCCATCTTTCCAAAATTATATAAATGTGCTTTAGCGGAAGTAGCATCAAACACTACCTCTATCTCATCCCAAATAGGCATTTCAATAAGCCCATCTATACCCGTAGAACAGATTTCCACCCCCATTCGTTGTGCTCGAGCTAAGCCATCAGAGGGTGGATCAATTCCTACGAAACAACCCATCTCTAGGTGATCGGAAGTCCTAATGATTTTTATCATAAGGTCTGTTCCAATATTTCCACTTCCGATTATTGCTGCTTTTTTCTTCGCCATTAGCTTATTTTTAGATTAATACTACCAAGACCCTCTATCGTTGCTTCAAACTCATCCCCTTGAGTTATTGGAACCATAGGGCCTAATGCTCCTGAGAGTAAAATTTCACCTTTCCTCAATGGATTCCCTTGTCCTGCCATCTTTTGAGCTAGCCAAAGTGCTGCGTTCAATGAATTATCCATACATGCTTTCCCAGACCCTTCTGAAGCTATCTCACCATTCTTAATTAAACTCATTTTACAATCTACTAAATCGAATTCATCAAGTTGCACTTTTGATTCTCCTAGAATAAAGTGGCTTGCACTAGCATTATCTGCAATAGTATCTGTGATTCTAATGTTCCAATCTGCGACTCTACTCCCTACTATTTCAATACTAACAGTAGCATATTCTATAGCATCTATCAAATCACTCATATTTATATCACCATCCAAATCACTTTTCATTACAAAAGCAATCTCAGCTTCAGCTTTTGGTTGCATCAATTCTTTAAATGGCAGAACTCCATTCCTTACCATCATCGAATCAAACAGAATTCCATAATCTGGCTGGTCTACCCCCAGTTGCTCCATTACAGCGAACGAGGTTAAGCCTATTTTTTTACCGATGACAACTTCTCCAGCAGATTCACGCTGTTTTATATTTATTTCTTGCACACGATATGCGGCATCTACATCAGAATCACCTATCAATGACCTTACGGGAGAAATGGTTTCACCCTTTCTCGAAGATTCAAAAAGCAAATCTGCTGCTTGGACTATTTCTTTTTTCGTAGCCATAATTTTGCAAGCAAATATAAAGTTAAAGCAATGAGAGATAGGGATTCGCCTCTATCTATGAAAAATAAGTAAGTCAAATAGATAGTCTAAGCTATTCTGAGGGATGACTATATTTGCCTTCTATGCTTGTAAAAACCTATGGAAGTGCTGTTTACGGGATATCTGCTCAGCTCATCACAGTAGAAGTGGATGTAGGAAAAGGTGCAAGAACTCAGATTATCGGATTACCGGATAACGCCGTTAAAGAAAGTCAGCCAAGGGTAAATGCCGCTATGAAAAACAGCGGCTACACCTATCCACGTAAAGGAGTGGTAATTAATATGGCTCCTGCTGATATAAAAAAGGAAGGTTCTTCATATGATTTACCTATAGCTATCGGAGTAATGGCAGCTGGTGAACTAATTGAATCCAAACTACTAGATCAAACCATCATAATGGGAGAACTAAGCTTAGATGGGAGTATCCTTCCTATCAAAGGAGCTTTGCCAATAGCAATTCAAGCACAAAAAGATGGTTATAAGAATCTGATTGTCCCAGCTGAAAATGCTAGAGAAGCTGCTATTGTCAAAGATCTTAATGTATTTGGACTTTCTAATTTGAAAGAAGTCGTTGATTATTTGGAAGGTACAGTAGAATTTGAACGCACTATCGTAAATCCCCGAGATGATTTTGCTGACGGAATCGAAAAGTTAGTATATGATTTTAGTGACGTAAAAGGACAACAAAACATAAAGCGAGCTATGGAAATAGCCGCCGCAGGTGGGCATAATATTATTCTTATTGGCCCTCCGGGTGCTGGAAAGACCATGTTGGCCAAAAGGCTCAATACAATCCTGCCTCCTATGAATTTGCATGAAGCACTGGAAACTACTAAGATACACTCAGTAGCAGGTAGACTTGGCAGTAACGCTACGCTGATGGCTCAACGACCTTTTCGCAGTCCACATCACACTATATCTGATGTAGCTCTGGTGGGCGGCGGAAATCATCCACAGCCCGGAGAGATAAGCCTTGCACACAATGGAGTATTGTTCTTAGACGAACTACCTGAATTTAAAAGGACGGTTCTAGAGGTATTACGTCAACCGTTGGAAGACAGACGAGTAACTATAAGTAGAGCTAAATTTTCTGTAGACTATCCGTGTAGTATGATGCTCGTAGCCAGCATGAATCCTTGCCCTTGCGGATATTTCAATCACCCCGAAAAAGAGTGTGTTTGTGCTCCTGGTGTAGTACAGAAATACTTAAGTAAAATAAGCGGACCACTGCTGGACAGAATAGACATTCATATAGAGGTGACTCCAGTAAAATTTGATGAGCTTAATGAGCAAGGTGGAGATGAAGAAATGAGTGACTCCATCCGTGAACGAGTAATTACGGCGAGAAAAGTGCAAAACAATCGTTTTGAAAAACTGCCTGTATACAGTAACGCACAAATGGAGAGCAATCTCATCCGCAAATACTGCGAAATAGATAACAAAGGATCTCTCTTACTCAAGAATGCAATGAATAAACTCAACTTATCAGCACGTGCATACGACCGTATTCTAAAAGTAAGTCGCACGATAGCTGACTTAGCTGGAAGTGAGTCCATACAGATGGAACACCTTGCAGAAGCTATACACTACCGCAGTCTGGATAGAGAAAACTGGGGTGGGTGATATCAAAGGTTTTCTTTTAAAAACTCACTAATATCTTCAGTACTATGTAACGTCCCAATATGCCTATAAATCACTTCACCATTTTTGATAACGAGCAGCTCAGGGTACGAGTTGATACGTATTGAGGAATTAAAACTTTTATCTGCCATAAGTAAAGGGTACCGAACTCCATATTTAGTCTGGAAGTCTCTTATTCGCTCTGCTGATTTATCAATCGCATTGATTCCATACATAGGTACCTTATCTCCTATAATTTCGAACAGCTCATTCAACTTAGGAACTGAGGCCACACATGGAGGACATCCATTGAAGAAAAAATCAAGCACATAGATATCCTCTTTCGTAGTTATATCAACTTGCTCACCCTGTAATGTTTCAAAAACTGGGAACCTGATTCGGTTCTTTTCAGTCTCTATTTCATCCGCTTTTATTTGTTGACGATAAGCTTCATAGTTAAGCAGTTTTCCAGATTTTAATAGAACAGTATCACGATTAAATTCCACTTTATAATTGGAAAATAAATGTTGACCAAAATAATGGTAACTATCTGACCAATAACTATATTCCCTAAATACTATTCTGCAACTTTCATCAAACTCAAGCTGTAAGGTTAGATTATCGGTAGTGCCTAAATAAGTCGTATTTTTTTCTTGCTTACTTCTCTTCCACTTGCCGCTCGCTAAAGATTCTAACTCATTACAGGCTTCAGGTAGAAGAGTATTGTATTTATATCCTCCCTCAATCATATCGTGCCCATATATTTTAGTCAAATCATAGTATTGGCCCTCAAAAGCAGAGTTGTAGGAAAAGACAGTATCACCCGAGTAGGAAACAAAATTTCCTGCATCGTCTATATTTAAAAACTCATAGGGATAAAGAGTATCATCTACAGACTTAACTAAGTAATTATTGGTAATGGTAGTCACCGTATCTGTATCAAAAGAAGTGGCACTTCTGAACTGAGCTTGATAAGATATTGCATCATAACTGCTCTGCTTTTGACAAAGCCCAGTAGCTTCAGTAAAATGCTTTTTGCTGCACGCCACAAATGGGAATAACAGCATTACAAAACTCCATTTATTCACTACTGCAATATAACTAAAACGTATTGGGAATATAATGCAAGACAACTATAGAATTACTGTTTTAAACTACCTTTGCGTCCAATGAAATTAATCACTTCACACATCTGTATGGTACGTGACATAGGCGTACATGGCAACTTATTTGGTGGTATTATGATGGCCTGGATAGATGAGGCTGCTAGTGCTATGGCAGTAAGTACTTGCCACACTCCTAACATGGTAACTGTAAAGGTGGATGAGCTTGTTTTTAAAAAGAAGGTAAAGGAAGGGTTCGTAATACGAATCTATGGAGATGTAGAAAAAATGGGAAATACCTCTGTAACCTTTAAAATAGAAGCTAGGAAAGTAAGTGTATATACCGGAGAAGAAGATGTAGTAGTAACTACAAATACCACCTTTGTACGTATAGATGAAGAAGGTAAACCTACACCAATTCCAACTATTGTAAAAGAGCGATACAAAGACAAATGGTAACTACTGCATTTAGTTAGTAATCTCTCTTTCCTCAACCCAAATGATTCGTTAGTTTAACAATCATACATCTTGCCGGCATTCTTGAGTTTTCATTTTACACAAAATCAAAACAATAGAAATGCAAAAAAAAACAAACGTAAAAAAACCGGATCGTGTTATTCTATTTGAAATAGGAATAATTGTCGCCCTTCTCTTTGTAAATCTGATGCTCAATATCGAGTATAAAACAAGAACCTTATTAGAAATTCAGCCTGAATCAGCTGATGACTCTTGGGAGATTCAAAGTCATAAAGCCATTGAAATAACAGAGGATAAAGAAGTAAAACCTAAAAAAAGTAAAATAGAAGAGGCCATAATCTTTGATCCATCAGCTATTATCAAGCAGGTGGACGACCTTTTTAAAACTCCTGATTTACAATTGAAGCCAAAACTACCTGCTGGACTAAAGCTCATTAAGCCCCTGATAGTGAAAGCCGGTCCAGATACGTCTAGTAAGGTAGACGACTTTCCAGAAATAAGGCCAGAATTTCCAGGTGGGGAAACTGCTCTTAGAAAATATATTGCTAGCAATTTTAACGTGCCAGATATCGTAATGGAAACGCAAAATGAAGTAAAGATGATCGTCGAATTCATTATCAATAAAAAAGGAGAGGTCTATGATTTTAAAGTACTTAACAACTCTTTCCCTAATAAACTCACAGAGAATGCAGCAGCCAATCTCTACGATAATATGCCACTATGGAAACCAGGGCAAAACAAGAATGGTGTTACGAATACTAGTATGAGACAACCTATCAGAATAGTGATACATTAAGATTTGGCATTATTATGGAAATCTATCCAACATATTCGGTAAGATAGTTTTCATAAACTTAGCTTTTAGTAGAAAAGGAGTCGCAAGGCTCCTTTTCATTTTTGAACAAAATCTCATATATAACCCACACAAAAACGTAAAATTTACCGTAAATCAATTCAGAATCCCCGTTCATTAACTGCAAATCATTTCTTCAGATTAAAAGGTGTTATCTTTACCATATGCTCAAAAGAAGAAATATGAGATTTCTTACAATCGCGTTTACAGCGTGCAGTGTTATGATGACTAGTGTGCTACTAGCAAAAGGGGGAGACGATGATAAAAAGAAAGGTGGTAAAAAAGTAAAATCCGGAATCGTCTACCAAGACACTTCTAAAACTGATTATTTTGGAGATCCAAAAACTATTGCGGTTGATGACACTCTAGTCTTTGAGGATTGGGAAAATCCTGGGGATTTGGGTGGAGATGATAAGGATGGATTAGGTGGCATAGCTGATGGTAGTGGTTCACTAGACGATAATAAGGATGGAAGTAGATATAAGAGTTTTGACCAATCGGAGAATATTAATTTTAATACCGTTTACAATACGTTCAAGAAAGAATACCGCGTAGAATTTAAAATATATCCTAACCCAACAACTGAGCAACTTCATATAAATCCAGAAGTTAATCCTTTGGCTATACGAATAGCTGATATAAATGGTAAAGTGCATAAAAGTCTTGAATACATTGACCACGTAAATGTATCAACCCTTCCTACTGGCACTTATTTTATCCAATTGATATATCCTGACCACTTAGAGGCTAGGAAGTTTATCAAGAGGTAATTGTTTAATTTTTAAAACCTTAGAATACTATGTTAAGAGCTGTAATTATCGATGACGAAAGAAAGAGTAGAGAGAACCTACAATTACTATTGGACTCCTTCGTGGAGAATGTAGAGATAGTAGGCACAGCTGATGGCGTTCTTACAGGTATAAGTGCTATCAATCAGTTCAATCCAGACGTGGTTTTTTTAGATATCCATTTAGCAAATGGTGATGGCTTTCAAGTTTTAGAGTCACTAAAAGATAAAGATCAAAACATAATATTTGTGACTGGTCATGAGGAACACGCGGTGAAAGCTTTTCGTTCTGATGCCGTAGACTATTTACTTAAGCCAGTAAGTATTGAGCATCTTCAAGGTGCAGTAGAACGAGTGCGAACAAGAGCAGCAGCAGATACTAAACCTGCTACCAAACCTCAAATCTCTCTTTCTACAAGCAAAGGCCTTCAGTTTCTCAAAACAGAAGATATTCTATACTGTAAAGGTGATGGTGCCTACACTTATTTCTTTTTGAAAAATGGCACTAGAATCACTACTTCCAAAAATCTTAAAGAATATGAAAATAGATTGTCGGACTATAACTTTTTTAGAAGTCACAAATCTTACTTGGTAAACCTAGCAGAGATAAAAACGTACATTCGTGGAGAAGGGAGTCACGCTGTGATGACCAATGGGGATCACGTCAGTGTTTCCAAAAGACGAAAAGACACGTTTTTAGCTGCATTAGGTAGTGCTTAAACTATACAAAAGACATATACTTTTACTTAAAATGCTGATCCTGTGGTCAGCATTTTCTATTGGTCAAATTCCTATTCGTTTTCAGAATATCACCGTAAATAATGGTCTTTCAATGGGTACTATTACGGGGTTTGAACGAGATGAAAAGGGTTTTTTATGGATCGGTACTGCCGAGGGACTTCACAGATTTGATGGCAAAAATCTTAAAGTTTTTAAATACCAGGAAGGGAATTCAAAGTCGTTGACTGACAGTTACATAACTTCTCTATTGTGTAAAGGGGATAAGCTATATATTGGCAATAATCTAGGCCAATTAGACATATTAGATGTAAATACTTTCAAAGTTTCGAGTATTGATTTTAAACAAGGAGATAGCACATTTGATAATTCAATCACGCAGCTCATATACTATCAGAAACAAATTGTAATAAACACTGACGGTGGAGGAATATGGCTTTATCATCCAATTGAACAGAGGTTCAGAAAGTTAGATGTAGAAGATTTAAACAATCAAGTTGTGCAGCAGCTATATATCGAAGATGAAAAGCTGCACCTGTTGACCTCCTCTCAACTCATAGGCACTAACTTTAACACTTCTGAAATACTCTTTTCGAAACCGTTAGGATTCACTTCTATAGCTAAATTGGGGGATAGATATCTTTTGGGAACTACACGTGGTCTTTTCGAAACCAATAAAAAGTTCTCGGAATGGAATGTGGTACCTCTACCTCCTAGAAAGAGATTAATCAATCGGATAAATAAGATAATAACAGATAATGACATTGCTTGGATAGGAACAGATGGTGGGCTGTTACGAATTAAAAACAACAGCATTCAACTGTTTACAACTAATGCTCTTCGCCCTTTTTCACTTGTTGATAATCAGGTGTCTCAACTTTATTTAGATCAAGAGAATATCCTCTGGGTCGGCACCATTGCAGGGGTGAGTAAATATGCTCCTCAAATGGGTAAATTTGGATTGCTTCAATATTTTGATTTTGAAGGGACTAACTATAATAATAACACCTATAATATCTATGAAGATCGTCAGAATAATATATGGCTTGGTACATTGACATCTGGTTTAATCCAATTAGATGAAAAAAATAACATAGCTGCAGTTTATCCAAAAATCGAAGATGGAGAATTTACCTCAAAATCTGTAAGGGCGATATTCGAGGACTCTAAGGGTACACTCTGGATAGGAACAAGAAGTGAAGGGATATTCACTTTTGATAGGAAGACAAAGAAGTTTACACACGTAGCAAGTACAGACTTAGGTAATCTGGAAAGTAATATTATTCGCGATTTTTTTGAGGACTCTGAAGGCAGACTTTGGGTTGGTACGCAATCTGGTTTATCCTTAAAGGATAGTGTTTCTGATCAGTTTTATCTCTTTAGATCAGATTTAAAACACCAAAACAACACCATCTACCAAATTGAAGAAGATTCAAAAACAGGGAATCTCATTTTAGCTAGCTTTCGTGGTGGATTACAAATTTTTAATCCAACCACAGCCTCTTTTCAAGTATACAGGCATAAAAAAGACGATACAACCAGTATTAGTAATAATAACTTGATGTCTCTCGAATGGATTAATTCAGACAGCTTATTTATCGGCACATACGGAGGTGGTTTGAACATTTTTGATCTAAGAAGCGGAAAGTTTACAAGTATTACAGAAACCGATGGTCTAGCCAATAATGCGGTTTATGGTGTAACCTACCAAGGAGACGGAATTGTTTGGTTATCAACGAATAATGGGTTAGTGAAGTATAACTACTGGAAAAATAATTTTACTAGTTTCAAGCCTGTGCATTACCTTCAAAGTACTGAATATAATGAGGGTGCATTTTTAAAAGGGAGTAATGGTATGTTTTATTTTGGAGGAGTTTCTGGAATGAACTTTTTCACTCCAGAAAACCTGAAAACAGATACTACAGCACCTCCAATATATATTACTGGCACTCGTGGAGCAATCAATAAACAAACATCTGAATATATAGAGCTAAGTTTCATCAATAGTCGATTAGAGATTGATTATGCTGCTCTTGATTACTCAAATCCAGATGGTGTAAAATACGAGTATAAGCTAATAGGATATGAAAATAACTGGGTTCAAGCAGGAAATAATCAAACCGCTGTATATGCACGACTAAGTCCAGGAAACTATCAATTCAAAGTTCGTGCACGAGACGAATTTGGGAAATGGGAAGTCTTATCAGATAGCCTAAAAGTAGAAATAATTCCTCCTTTCTGGCAAAAATGGTGGTTCATTGGTCTGGTTCTACTTGTTGTTTTTGGACTCGTCTATGCAGTTTTTAAATACAGGACAAGGGAAATAGAACGCTCTTACAAACTGCAACTATTAGATTCGGAACTGGCCGCACTTCGCAGTCAAATGAATCCACATTTTATTTTTAATTCATTAAATAGTATTCAGTACTTCATCTTAAAAAAAGAACCTAGAGAAGCCTATACTTACTTAAGCAAGTTTGCGAGCTTAATGAGAAAAATCCTTCAAAATAGTAGACTAAAATACATATCTGTAGCGGATGAAATAGAAGGGCTAGATCTATACTTAGAGATGGAAAAATTAAGGATGGATAATAATTTAGACTATAGCGTTGATATAGAGAATATTGAAGATCCAGAACATACTTATATGCCGACTATGTTGATTCAACCATTTGTAGAGAACAGCATAGTACACGGATTACTCCCAAAAGAGAATAATAGGATACTAAAAGTTAAAATTACGAAAACTAAAGATCAATTAGTCTGTACAATTAAAGATAACGGTATAGGTAGAAAAGCTTCTAGAGCTATGAATGCTAAAAGAAGCAGCAAACATACTTCTACTGGGATGGCACTAACAGAAAAACGATTAAAAATCTTAAGCGAAGGTAAAGGCAACTTTAATCTTGAGATAAATGATTTGTTAGCTACAGATGGTGAAACTGGCACCGAAGTAAAACTTGTGATCTCCTTTATTAACCAAACAGATTAAAGACTACAAGGCTGCTGACGTAAGCCAAAGCGGTCATGTAAATGAATTGTATGCTGGGCCATTTCCAAGACCTAGTTTCCTTATATACAACAGCTAACGTACTCATGCACTGCATGGCAAATGCATAAAATACCATTAGCGACAGTACTGTTGCCAATGTAAATAAGGGCTTACCACTGTCTTGTTTATCTTGCTGCATTTTCTCCTTCAAGGTACTCTCAAACCTCATTTCATCCTCACCGGCATCTATGCTGTAAATGGTAGCTAACGTCCCTACAAACACCTCACGTGCAGCGAAGGAAGTTATCAATGCAATACCGATTTTCCAGTCATAACCAAGAGGTGTAATTGCAGGTTCTATCGTCTTTCCAAAATAACCAGCATAGCTCGATTCTATGGAAACATCAGAAGTCACAGCAAAACTGTCATTTGGCTTTGGACCATAGCTTGCTAAAAACCAAAGAACCACGGAAACAAAGAGTATAATCTTTCCCGCTTCACGTACAAAGCTCAGAGACTTTTGCCAGCAATTCATCCAGATATTGTTCCACCTAGGAGCGTGATATATGGGTAATTCCATAATGAAATATGAAGGTATATCGTGGCGGATAATCCATTTAAATACAACAGCGGCGACTAGTGCCGCCACAGTGCCTAAAACATACATTCCAAGCATTACAATAGCTTGCAAACTAATGAATCCAAAAAGTAGTGTATTTGGCACAGCTACTGCAATGAGTATAGTATAAACCGGAAGGCGAGCAGAACAACTCATTAGCGGTGTCACCATTATGGTGATTAACCTATCCTTCCAATTTTCAATATTTCTCGTACTCATGATTGCTGGAATGGCACAAGCTGCTCCGCTTAATAAAGGAACTACAGACTTACCACTAAGACCTGGACCTCTAAGAAGTTTATCCATAATGAAACTCACTCTAGCCATATATCCTGTATCCTCGAGAAGTCCCATGAAGAAAAATAGTATAGCAATTTGTGGAACAAAAATTACCACTCCTGCTATTCCCGCCACTATACCTTCCACAACTAGATTTGCAAACCAACCTGGAGGCAATACACTAGTGAGCCATTCACTTGCAATAGCAAATCCACTTTCTATCCAATCCATTGGATATGCTGCTAGACTGAATACACTTTGAAAAATAAGCAGAAGAATACCGAGAAAAACGATATAACCTAAAATAGGATGTGTAAACCACTGATCAAGCTTATCTGTAACAAGCTCCTTCCTTGACCTAATTTTCAGTGTCTTGTTTAATAATCTGTTAATTGCAGCATAGTGCGTTTCGTGTGTTTTATCGTCTTCTGACGCAAATACATAATGCGGAGCAAATTTAGTTTCACCAATTATTTCTTTTAACTCAGAAATTCCGTCACCTTTTCGTGGATTAACTCTAACAACACGTATACCTAACTCTCGTTCTAGTCTTTCAACATCTATTTCAAATCCCTTAAAATTAGCAATATCATTCATGGTGAGCACAAGAACCATAGGTAGCTTTAAGTGAGCTAACTGACTGAAATAGTACAAGTTTCGTCTCAGATTTGACGAGTCTGCCACATAGACTACCGTCTCGGGACTCATTTTATCAAAAAAGACCTTTACGGCTTCTTTTTCATCTTCACTTTTCGGACTAAAACTGTATGTTCCGGGTGTGTCAATGAGTTCGATGTCTTGCTCTCTACTCTTAAAATGACCAATTTTATTTTCGATAGTCGTGCCAGGAACATTGGTGATTTTTTGCTTTAATCCTGTTAGTGCATTAAAGATTGATGATTTTCCACAGTTCGGATTTCCTGCAATGACTACTTTTTTCATCTTACTGTTAGCTATAAAAAAGTGGATCTAGCGGTCTGACTTGAATGGTCTCAGCCTCTTTTTTTCGCATACTTAAGGTATAATCTTGTAACTCAAAAGCAACAGGATCACCAAAAGGAGCTTTTCGGATAGGTCTTACCAATACATCTTTTACACAACCCATTTCTTGCAGTTTGGCTTGAAAAGGGGATTCATCTACAGATAAAATCCTAGCTATCTGACCTATATCTAAATCGGTAAGTTTCAAAAGATGCGTGCAAAGATGTATTTTTAACTGGAATAAATAAAAATAAGCTTCCGCTCATTACAGGTATTGAATTTAGTAATCAATAAGTTCAATCACTTTCTCTTTCAATCTGCTTTTTCCTAAAAAATTCGCTTCCAAGTCGGCGTTGAATGGAACTGGGGTATCTAGACTTCCTACTCGCACCACGGGTGCGTCTAAGTATCGAAAACAATGCTCACCAATCCAAGCTGCTATTTCACCCCCAATACCTCCTCGTAAGGTATCCTCATGAACGATGATCACCTTGCCTGTAGCTTGCACAGCATCCTGCACAGCATCTATATCCCAAGGCACCAAACTTCTTAGGTCTACTAAACGAGCATTTAGATCTAATTCTTCTATGACTTCTCGGCACCAATGCACTGCCCAACCATAACTAATAAAGGTAATCTCGCTTCCGTGCCCCTCGGTATTTGCAGTACCTATTGGTAAGGTGTAATACTCCATTGGTACTTCTCCTTCTATAGTTCTATACAGTCCTTTATGTTCAAAGAAAAGTACTGGGTTTGGATCTTCAAAGGCTGCTAGGAGCAATCCTTTTGCGTCATTCGGATTACTTGGATAGACTATCTTAAGACCTGGTGTATGAAAAAACCAAGCTTCATTACTCTGAGAATGAAAAGGTCCAGCGGCAGTCCCCCCACCTGTAGGCATCCGAATGACTACGTCACAGTTTTGATTCCATCGATAATAATTTTTAGCTATATTGTTGATTATCTGATTAAAACCGCAACTCACAAAATCGGCAAACTGCATTTCTACCATTGCTTTTTTACCTGCAATGGACAAGCCTAAAGCAGCACCTAAAGGAGCCGATTCGCTAATTGGAGTATTTACCACTCTGTCTGTTCCAAACTCCTCTAAAAAACCATCCGTAATTTTAAAAACTCCTCCATAGTCAGCTATATCTTGTCCCATAAGGACCAGACTATCGTATTTGGTCATTGCACTCCTTAATCCATCGCTTATAGCATCTATAAATCGAATATTTGTAGTTTCACCTTTTGGCTCAAATGTTATTTGACTATAATCTTGATAGACATCTGCTAATTCCTTTAAGGAATTAACATCTATCTCAATTGGAGATTTAAATACCTTAACAGCTTGATCAACATCCTTGACTATTTTAGTCTCTACTTGACCTAGTCGTATTTCCGTAATATTCTTATATTCAGTTAAGTAAGACTTAAAATTTTGTACTGGATCTTTTACAGCCCATTTCTCTTGCAAGTCTTTCGGAACATATTTAGTTCCGCTCGCCTCTTCGTGACCTCGCATTCTGAAGGTCTTACACTCTAATAAAAAAGGACGCGGATTTTGTCGAATATCTTCAGCAATTTCATTCACTTTAGCATATACTTCTAGTATGTTGTTCCCATCTATAAATGCTGACTCTATTCCATATCCTATTCCTTTACTAGCAACATGCTCACACCTAAACTGAGATGAAGAGGGTGTAGAAAGGCCGTAACCGTTATTTTCTACCACAAAAATTACAGGAAGATCCCAAACAGCAGCAAGATTCAAAGCTTCATGAAAATCGCCTTCGCTAGTCCCCCCGTCCCCACTAAATGCTACAGCTACTTTCTGTTTATTGTCTATCTTATTTGAGAGTGCTACACCATCTGCCACGCTAAGCATAGCACCTAAATGAGAAATCATACCTACTATGTGATGTTGGATACTACCAAAATGAAAAGATCGATCTCTTCCATTTGTAAACCCCTCAGGACTTGCTCTCCACTGCTGGAATAATTTTCTCAATGGAATATTTCGAGTAGTAAATACACCCAAATTTCTATGAAGAGGGAAGATATATTCATCTTCGTTTAGTGCCAAAGTAACCCCAACAGCTATAGCTTCCTGACCTATTCCACTGAACCATTTACTGATTTGCCCCTGACGCAGTAATTTGAGCATTTTTTCCTCAACTATTCGAGGTTTTAAAATTGCTTCATAGATTTCAAGTAATTTATCATCAGTATAAGAATCGTGCGTTTTGAAATCCATGGCTCCTCTACGAATTAACACAAATTTTTCAGTCTAAAACACTCTATGCCAACCTATTTTTGCGGTGTGCTATTGCTCATAGATAATTATGATTCTTTTACTTACAACCTGTATGATTATTTCAGGCAGGCTGGTGCAGAGATTGAGGTTATTCGTAATGATTCAGTTGATATTTCATCTATCGGAGCTAGATATCAAGGAATAATTCTATCACCAGGTCCAGGCGAACCTTTGCGTGCAGGATGTACTATGAAAGTTATTGAACAATATCATAAGACAATACCCATACTTGGTGTGTGCCTAGGGATGCAGGCTATAGGCATGTACTTTGGAGCAAGACTAGCTAGAGCTTCTTTTCCAATGCACGGAAAGGTAAGCACCTTATCTTATGACTCCAATCATCTGCTATTCAAGTCTGTATCAAACCCGTTCGATGTATGTAGGTACCACTCACTTATTCTGGAAAATATCGAAAATACAGATCTCCAAGTAATAGCCTCAACTGAAAAAAAAGAAATCATGGCAATACAACACAAATCCTTTCCTTGTTGTGGTGTTCAGTTTCATCCAGAAGCGATATTATCGACTCAGGGGCTTCAAATAATCAAGAATTGGTATAGTTCACTTAATTTGCACCACAACAATACATTGTAAATAACTATTATATAATCAGTGACAATTACAGACCATATAATAAACATACATCCTATAGGGACAGATACTTCTTTAAAAGAATGTATTGAACTGATGATGGATCATCAATGTTTTCAGCTTCCGGTAGAAAAAGAAGGTCTGTTATATGGTACCGTTGATTTAGATGAGTGCATCCATAGTCAGGAGGATACTATTGAATCGGTAGTAGATCCAGGATTTCTTAGCACCCACTTTAACACTCATATTTTTGAAGTATTAAAACTAATGCACCAGACCGATGCTGATGTTTGTTCGGTGCTTGACGAAAATAAAGCCTGGATCGGCTTGTTAACAAAGTCCGATTTAGTTCAAACCTTATCTAAGTCTCTTACAGTAGGACAAAATGGAGCAATAATCATAGTAGAAATGGCTTCACACCAATACTCTGCAAGTGAAATTTCTCGGTTGGTAGAAGGTGAAGGTTCACATTTATTAGGACTTTGGCTACAAAATGTGCCAGATAGCGGTAGAATAAGAGCTAGTCTAAAACTCAACACTAAAAATGCTGAAAGAATCATCAGTGGTTTGCAACGTCATAACTATGATGTGGTGGCTACTTTTGGTGATGACGATTATAAAGACAACGTAGAGAAACGTTTCGAATCTTTTATAAAATATATTGATTTATAGATCTTTACATTTATTTTTTCTTTTATTTTTTTCGACTTTCTTACCTGCTCAAGGTCTGATAGTGTATGTTTCCGATATCGAAATTTCCGGGAATGACAGAACCAAAAACTATGTAATTGAGCGTGAGATCCTGTTCCAAAAAGATTCGACATACAATTTTGACAGTAATGCACAATTCAAGTACACGCTAGATCAAAGTAGGAATCGTATACTAAATCTTAACTTATTTAATGATGTGCAGCTATCACTTGATACTGCAAAGAATGATGGACTATATAAGCTCAAAATAAACATCCGAGTAATCGAGAAATGGTATATCTGGCCCTTACCAATAATTGAATTTAGCGATCGAAATTTTAATATCTGGAGTAACTTAGATTTTGATCCTACTCGCACTAATTATGGAATATATGTTGACCAATATAATGTGTTTGGAAGAAATCACACATTGAAAACAAGGCTTAAAACTGGATATAATAATCAATTAGAGGCTCAGTATAGAATACCTTTTTGGGACCAAATACTCCTTGGGGAGTGAGTGGTGAGTTTGACTATAATTCACAAAACGAAGTTTAGTATCAAACCCGAAACGACAGCCTTCAGTTTTTTAAAAACGGGAATGAAGATCTCATAAAAACAGCAGGAGCTCAGATCCAATTCTCAAAACGCATTGAACCTTTTGTAAATATTTTCACAGGATTGGGTTATCAGTATACCAAGTTAGATAAAGCAGTTCCAAGTAGAAATTTTCTTATCCAGAGTAGCAATGAAGAATACCATACTTCTATATTCTACAGACTAGAACACGACACCAGAGATAATATCTATTTTCCGCTAGAAGGAATCTTTATATCACCTTAAGTTTCAATACACAGATTTGGTTTTTCAGAGGCATCACATAATATTCAATTTAAACTAAAGGCTCAACGATATTCGCAGATTAAGCCAAAGGTATATATCGCTCTATCACTCAATACAAAACTAAATACCTTATCGACTCTCGGATACCTAAACACCAAACAACTTGGATATGATCGTGTAATTAGAGGCTTTGAACACTATGTTGTAGAAGGACTTTTTGGAACAAATGTAACTGCAGCCTTAAAGTATCATCTGTTGGATAAATCCGATCTAAAACTAAACTTTAAACCAATTAAAAATTATAAAATACTTCCTTTCAATGCGTACCTTGAATTTTATGCGGATGGAGGCTATGTAGATGCAGAAATAAGAAATAACCAAACAACATTCCCAGAAGAAACGAATTCTCTTCCAAACACATTATTATTTTCAGGAGGACTTGGACTAAACCTGCTATTTTACAATGACAGAATTCTCCGATTAGAGTATAGTGTCAATAGTTTAAAAGACCACGGTATCTTTGTGCACTTCCAAAAAGCAATTTAGATTCCGATAGTAGTATGAAAGTGGCCATATATGGTAGACCAGTAAAGATTGAAGGATTCAAATCCTTCTTTATGAATTTTATTCATTTGCTCGAGGAAAATGGTATTGGTTATTCATTACACGACACCTTTGCCAATTACTTGAAAACAAACTACGGTTTTTCTTATGAATCTTGCGATTCAAAATTTATACAAACAGCAGACTTTAAGTGTCTTATATCCCTTGGAGGAGATGGGACTGCTCTTGATACATTAGAAATAGTTGGTTCCAGTGGGTTGCCCGTTATGGGTATAAATCTAGGTCGATTAGGATTTTTGTCCAGTATCAAAATGGATGAAATCGAAGATGCTATAGTTGCTATAAAAGAAGGTGGTACAAGTGTAGAAACTCGCTCGGTCATTCAGATAGATTCAGATTTACCCGAAATTAACACTTTTCCATATGCACTGAATGACTTTGTGGTACAGAAAAGAGACACATCTGCTATGATTACAGTGAAGACCAGTCTTGATGGTAGTTTTCTCAATAACTATTGGGCTGATGGTCTCATCGTGGCTACACCTACAGGCTCTTCCGGATATAGCTTAAGTTGTGGGGGACCACTCATATTTCCGGGATCAAAAGCATTAATAATTACACCCATAGCTGCTCATAATCTAACCGTAAGACCCATTGTTGTCCCTGATGACAATACCATTCAAATAGAATCTAGCGGCAGAGCAGACACTGTTTTGATTACCTTAGATTCTAGATCATTTGTAGTGCCCAGTAATACTCAGCTTACTATCAAACGAGCAAACTTTGATTTTAACATGCTGAAAATATCTGGTGTAACTTATATGGACACACTTAGAAACAAGTTGCTCTGGGGAGCAGACAAAAGGGATAAGCAATAAAAAAGGAGCCTATTCTCATAGACCCCTTCACTAGTTTATTTTCAGATTTTTAAAGTGTTCCTCTGACTTCTTGCTCTCGTTCAATAGCTTCGAACAAAGCTTTAAAATTCCCTTTCCCAAAAGACGTAGCACCTTTTCGTTGGATTATTTCAAAGAATAGCGTAGGACGAGGCCCAATTGGTTTAGTAAATATTTGAAGTAAATAACCTTCATCATCTCGATCTACCAAGATACCCAATTCTCTTAGTGGGGCTAAATCTTCATCTATTTCTCCAACTCTGTCGAGTAGTACATCGTAATAGGTATCTGGAACTCTTAAAAACTCTACACCTCTAGCAGTCAATTCTCTTACTGTTGATATAACATCATCAGTAGCTACTGCAATATGCTGAACACCAGGACCTTCATAAAAGTCTAGGTACTCTTCTATTTGAGATTTTTTCTTACCATCTGCAGGTTCATTGATTGGAAATTTAATTCTTCCATTTCCATTACTCATCACTTTACTCATCAACGCAGTGTAATCAGTAGAAATATCTTTATCATCGAAAGATACAATTTGAGCAAAACCTAAAACATCTTTATAAAAATTGCACCAAGTCATCATCTCACCTAATTCAACATTCCCAACCATATGATCGATGTACTGAAGTCCAATTGGAGAAGGATGATAACTAGACTCCCATGACTTAAAACCAGGCAAGAAAACGCCTTCGTACTCATTTCTTTCTACGAAAATGTGTACTGTTTCTCCATAAGTGTATATCCCTGATCTTACAACTTTCCCAGTGCTATCCTCTTCAATTTGAGGAGACATGTAGTGCTTAGCACCTCGTTTGATTGCTTCCTCATAAGCATATGTAGCATCCGGAACCCAAAGTGCAACCACTTTAACTCCATCGCCGTGCTTTTCAATATGAGCTCCTATCTGAGTACCACTTTTTAATGGTGAGGTAAGCACCAGCCTTATCTTATCTTGGACTACTACATAGCTCTCATGATCTTTCATACCAGTCTCCAAACCAGCATATGCTAAGTCTTGAAATCCAAAAGCCGTCTTATAAAAATGAGCAGCTTGTTTCGCATTGCTCACATATAGTTCAACGTAATCTGTGCCATACAACGGCATAAAATCCTTTGCTTCGTCAAAGTGCTTTGGAAGTTCTAAAGTATTTGGGTTCATAAAAGTTTTCTATCTATTATTGATTTGCAAAGGTAAGAAAATAGGCAATGGAACTTCTTCTAAGGAGCAATCTCAGCTAGATACTTAGGAAAAATCAGTTACTCTCTCCTTTTACTATCTATCCATAAGGTTACAGGCCCGTCATTTATCAATTGCACTTTCATGTCTTCCCCAAAATCCCCTGTTTGAGTCTTAACGTGTTTTTTCATTTCAGCAATAAACTTGTTGTATAGCGGTATTGCTATGTTAGGTTTTGCAGCTTCGGTAAAAGAGGGCCTTGCCCCTTTTTTAACCCTAGCATGCAAAGTGAATTGACTGACTATCAACACTTCTCCTGAAATATCTTGAATCGATCTGTTCATTTTTCCTTCATCATCCGGAAACACTCTAAGTTGAACAATCTTATTTACAAGCCAAGTGATATCAGTTTCATCATCCGCATTCTCAATTCCAAGTAAGACCAGAATTCCAGCACCAATATTACTGTGTATCTTATGGTTAATCTGAACTGATGCTTCGGATACTCGTTGCAATAAAACTCTCACATCACAATGTTAGGCAGAACTAAATAATTAATACAAACATTCTCATTACATTCTGTTAATGAGATACTTAACTTAAAAAAGCACAACAAGAGTCTATTTTTTTTCAAAAAGTTTTGAATATGTTAAACTCAAATTATATTTGCAGCCCTTTTTGGAAGGGCGATTAGCTCAGTTGGTTTAGAGCATCTGCCTTACAAGCAGAGGGTCGTTGGTTCGAATCCAACATTGCCCACATTAAAAGTCTCGCTTTTTAGCGGGACTTTTTTATATCTATGTGTTTCTATTCAAATGTTGTGAGATTATTCTTTAAGAAAATGGACACATCAATGTGCATTGTTAATTCGTTGTAGTACTAGCAGACGATTACTTTGACGTCCTTTGCAAGTCTTTACAACATTGAAAAAAGTATTAAAAATATTAGGATCTATATTACTCATTATACTTGTGATAATGGGTGCAACTACCTTCTATTTTACTTCTCGTATAAAACCAATTCTAATTTCTGAACTTAATAAATCACTAGCCGTTGAGGTCAACGTAGCAGACATTAGTTTGTCGAGCCTAAAAAGCTTTCCTAAGCTTGGTTTAACTTTGGAAGAAATAAAAATAGAAGAGAGTACATCTTACTATAATAGTAAACTTGTTTCAGCTAAAGAGTTAAATCTCTTTGTGAATATTTGGAAGATATATAAGGGTGAATATGTAATAGATGCTGTCACGCTTAAATCCGGACAACTCAATCTAGCCGATTTAAAAGATAAAACAAACTACGATATACTAAAACCTTCAAATGACAATGAAGACTCCGAAGTAAGTTTTGAGATAAAAAAGCTGACTCTTTTGGATTGCGAGCTTAGATACGAACATGCACCTACAAGTTATCTAACAACTACTTTTACTCCTTATTCATCTGTAAGTCTAAAGTATAAGGATGACTTGACCTTTTTAGGAATACAGGCTCAACTTGAAAATACCACGATAAGCTACGCTAAAGACACTTTTGTATCGAATAGAAATCTTGTAATCCGATCTGACATAAATATTAATGCCAAAGAAGAAGTTGTCACCCTATCACCTAGCAAACTTGATATAGAAAAAATATCCTTGAGCGTAGATGGCAAGGTTTCCTATGGAGATAAGTCTTTTGTCGACATCAAATTTGGTAATGAGTCTGCTCCTGCCGAAAAAATTGTGAGTATTCTTCCTACAAACATGTTGACAATGACTAATGACTTTCAGTTAGCGGGAGACAT
Organism: Bacteroidia bacterium; assembly: GCA_965655315.1. Lineage (GTDB taxonomy): Bacteria > Bacteroidota > Bacteroidia > NS11-12g > UBA9320 > UBA9320. Next base: position 90,916 of record CBFHGJ010000006.1, on the reverse strand, counting down.
TGAACTTAATGGCTTTTTTAAAGGTCAAACTTCTGGAAACTCACCACTTGCCTTCGGTTTTGATTACTCAACGGAGAATCTTGACCTTGCAATAAATGCTCAAGACATTGGTCTAAAAAACATCACTTCCAAGGGTACTCTGAAAATAGATGACTTAGAAAATCTAGCTACCGGAAGTGCTAGCTGCACTATACAAAGTAGCACAGCAAATACTGGATCTATTTTTGGTCGACTTTCAATAAATGATTTCACTAGACCTATTATTTCTTGGGAAGGAGAAACTGATATAGCGGTTAAATTTTTAACTGAATTATCAGGCGAAAATTTATTTAACGCGAAAACCGGTAGGTTAATCACAGATGGAACTCTTAACTTAATCTATATCCCTGATGAAAATACACTAGCATATAATAGCCTCAAATATGCTGGGAATGCGGAGCTTAAAAGTGTAAGTGGATCAATAGAAGATTATCAAACAAATCTCAAAGAGTTTAATTTAAAAGTAAGTACATCGGAGAATGATCTTATAATCCAGAACTGCGGTTTTTCTTTTAATGATACCAAAGGAAGCCTAAATGGTAGATTAGTCAACTACAGATCACTTTTTAACAAATATCCAAATGCGACACTAGAAGGGGCATTAACCGCATCTAACCTAAATCTAAACGATTTCATATCAGAAGATTCTTCCGATCAGAGTGAGACAACTTCAAATGATGATATTTCTCCGATCAAACTAAATCTAGAAATGAGTTTGACTGATTTTAGATACAATAGTTTTGAAGCCGAAAAGCTGAAAGGCAAATTACTCTGTGATAGAAAGGAACTAGTAATTCCTAAATGCGACGTAAAAGCATTAGAAGGAAATACTATAGCCACCTTAAAACTTAAAAAGTGGGGTGAAGACTATTTATTAGACGTCAACTCTGAGCTTGATCAAATAAATATCAGCGAGCTCTTTAGACAATTTAATAATTTCGAGCAAAATGAGATCACGGACCAAAATTTAAGCGGTAGATTATCGGGAAGTATTATTGCTAAGGTCATATTAGACAAAGACTACAATCCTATTTTACCGAAACTATATGCCAAAGCAAAAGTAAAAGTAGACAATGGTGCACTCATTGACTACGAACCTTTGCAAGAGCTATCGACTTTTGTGAATGTAGAAAATCTTAGAAATGTCAAATTCAAGACCCTTGAAAACGAGATTGAAATTTTTGATCAAACCATCTTTATCCCAAACATGCTGATACAAAACAGTGCTCTAAACCTGAATATAGAGGGTACTCACACCTTTGAAAATTACATGAGGTACAACATGGGTCTTAGTGTTGCGGAGTTATTAGCCACCAAGGCTAAATGGATAGCAAAGAAGAACGAAAAGAGAATAGAACGAAACACTGCTGGAGGATTAACGGCTTATATTATTATGGAAGGTACTCCTGATGATTTATCCATAAAATATGATAGAGCTACGGTCAAAGACAATGTGAAACAAGAAGTAAAAAAGGAGAAAGCAAAGTTTATTAATGCTCTTAAAGGCGAAGGCAGCTTAGATGAAAACAGTGCTAAAAATAAAAATTACGATGATGTTTGGGATGAATAGATCTAGTCTACCCAAAATAGTTCACTTGCAATAAAATCTGCAAAAAGAAATCCTTTGGTCGTTAGTTTTAAGCTAGCATTATCCATTATTATCCATCCTTTGCTTGCCCATTCAGTTAATTTGTCTTTATAGTCCAAATTGAGATCATACCCGTATGAAGATAGCCAAACTAAATCCACACCCCATTTCGTTCTTAATCCTGTCAATAAATACTCATTTACCTTGTTCGTTGTTTTGAGTTTTTCCAAACTGAAAGTGGGAACATTCCTAGCTATTTTTTCTAAATACTTTGCATTGCTGCTTACATTCCAACTCCTGTTTTCCCCATCAAAACTATGGGCAGATGGTCCTATTCCTAGATACCTCTTGTTTTGCCAATAACTCGTATTGTGCTTAGAGTAATTCCCAAACTTGCAAAAATTAGAAACCTCATAATGCTCCCAACCTAAATCATTCGCCTTTTCTACCAAAATCCTAAAATGCTCAGCTGCCAAATCATTGTCTGGTTCTTTATACTTTTTCTGTCTGACTAGTTTATCATAAGGAGTTTGCTGTTCCAAGGTTAAACTATATGCACTCAAGTGATTGATAGGAAGATCAAGTGCTTTTTTCACTGTCCTCAACCACTGGTCTGAACTCAGCTGAGGTAGTCCATATATCAAATCAATAGTGATGTCTCTGAAGCCCACTAATGCTGCATCTTTTATGCACTGCTCCGATTGTTCATTCGTATGACTTCTATTCATCCATTTTAAATGTTCATCATCAAAACTTTGAATACCAACACTTAATCTGTTAACGCCAACTGAAAACAACTCCTTTAAATAGCTATAACTTAGGTCATCAGGATTAGCTTCAAGTGTAATTTCTACATCATCAGCTACATCATATTCTTTTCGAATAGAATGAACTAATCCCTTTATTTCTTCAGAGGTTAGAATACTAGGTGTACCTCCTCCAAAATAAATAGTTTCAATAGACTCTTTCTTGATGAAATCTCTTCTAACTACTAGTTCCTTATGAAGTGCCATTATGATATCATTCTTTGATTTCATAGATACACTGAAATGAAAGTCACAATAAAAACAGGCCTTTTTACAAAATGGTATATGTAAATAGATCCCCGCCATTAGTTCATACTTTTATCCAATTGAATGTCGTTTAACTTTGTACTCAGAAGTGTACAAAGTTATCTCAGTAATCTTTTTAGTTGCCTTATTCTTTTTTAATGAGAGAGCCTTTGGACAAAAAACTCTATCACTTGTAAAAAATGGTGACACTACGTTTCAAAATGTGATTGATTCTACAGCTGCAAGATTAGAACTAAAGCACAAAATTAATGAGCTAAAGAGTCAAGGCTTTTATGCAGCCAGTCTAACTCTTAAGACTGAGGCAGATACTATTTACGGAGTTTTAACTACAGGGAAAAGATACTCCACCATTTTTGTACGAAAGCATAATCTAGCACCAGAGTATTTGTCTACTGATAAAGAGATTTTGCTATCAACAAACGAATTTCAACAATTTCAAAAATCATTGCTTAGCAATTATGAAAATAACGGATTCCCCTTCGCTCAACTTCATCTGACAAACACAGAAATAGCTAATGACACCTTGAAATGTGACCTAAGTTTTTTCCCCTACACAGAAATTCTATATGACACTTTAGTCTATTACGGAAAAAGTCAATTATCTAAAAAATACCTTGCTAAATATTTAGACCTAGAGACTGGTAAAACCTATAATGAAATCAGTATAAAAGCTATTGATAGTAAATTAAGGGATCTCCCACTAGTAAGACTGACTCGGCCGAGTCAAATCATTTTTTATAGAAGAAAAGCCCGCGTGGTGCTTTATATTGATGACGTAATTACGGATAGAATAGACGGTATCGTAGGACTAGCACCAAACAGTTCAAACTCAGATGAAAACAATCTACTGCTTACCGGCGAACTCAACCTTGAGTTAAATAATCTACTAAAAAATGGCAAACAACTTGCCATACATTGGCGAAACTACCTACGAAGGTCTCAAAAGTTAGATTTAAACTTAGTCTATCCCTATTTATTCAACACTAAATTAGGGGTAAATGGTGAGTTTAACCTAAATAAATTTGATACACTATTCCTGAACACAACCAGTAAATTAGCCTTTCGCTATCAAAAAAAAGGTAATAACTATGTAGAGTTCTATTACCAAAATATAAATAGTTCTCTCCTATCCATAGACACCTCAGCTATTAGACAAACCAAGTCTATTCCAACAAACAACCCTTATCGAATAGCCAATTATGGTCTGGCACTGTTTTACAGAGAGCTAGACTATTTACCTAATCCTAGGAAAGGAATTGGAATTAACGCAGATATCGCAATTGGTCAAAAATCTATAATCAGGAATCAGGATATCAGGAGTGTAAAGTTCCTAAATGCTGAAACCAATCAACTGATATCTGTTTACGATACTGTAGCACTAAGAAGCTTACGTGTTGAGTTTAAGCTAAGGGCCAACAGCTTTATTCCAATCAAAAAACGAGTGACCTTACATCAATCATTAGACATTCAAGGTCTTCTTGCTGACCAGGTCTTTTTCAATGAACTCCACAATTTTGGTGGACATTCCAGTCTTCGAGGTTTTGACGAAAACGAATTATTTGCTTCCAAATACCTCAGATACAATTTAGAATACCGCTATTTAATTGGTCAAAACAGTCATGTTGGTCTTTTCGTTAATGCAGCAGCTATTGAAAATAAAACAGAAAGTGATGAGCTAGTTTACGATCTACCATATGGATTTGGAGCACTAGCCAACATAGAGGTCGGGAAGGGAATTCTCAGTCTAGCATATGCTCTGGGTAGTCAGCAAAACAATCCTTTGCAACTAAGTACTGCAAAATTCCATTTTGGTATAGTTAACTATTTCTAAATAAAAATACACCTTTGCTAGCAACGTGGGAATAGCAGTACTGTTAGCAGAAATACAACTAAGACAAGAGACTCCTCTTGATGTGAGATTAGCTTTGCTAATTCTCTACTTATTGTTCGCTATTGTATATATGATAAATACCCGGTGGGTTGCTTCATTAAAACTATTAAGTTTAAAACCCTTTCAGAGGTTTGGCTGGCAAAGTGAAAAGTTTTCATCAGATTATATATTTAGAATTAGTTCTTTAGCAACACTCGTAATCATAGCATCTATCATCATAAAAGGCTATGGATTAGGAGAAAACGTTTGGCCAGGTTCGTCTGATAAGGGTAATATTATCATTATTTCTGTGGTCCTATTAATTCTTTGTTTGATTGGATACTTATTCCAATTGGTCTTTTTCTCTTTGCATAATTTTCAAAAAATAGGTGAGGAGATATTGGACTTTCAATATGGCATAAATCAATGGTATAGTATTATTCTTACTGGATTATTCTCCTTAGATGTTTTCTACTTCAACTTTGATAGTGTAATTATATACTTACTACTTATCCTTACCTTGATATATTTTTTAATGAGATTGTTTGGTAAAATCATTATGCTCCAAAACAATTTTACCTACCCATTATTAACTGTTTTTATTTACCTTTGCACCATCGAAATTGCACCTGCATTGGTTGTAGCCAAACTGCTTTTCGTAAACACATAAGGAAGTATATTTTGAGCATAAAAAGTATTCTAATTTCTCAACCGCATCCTGGAAGTAAAAAAACCGTGTATGATGTCTTAACAGAAAAACACGGTGTGAAAGTTGACTTTCACCCATTTATAGAGGTAGTGAGCGTTCCTGCTCGTGAAATGAGAAAACAAAAGCTTCGCATTCTTGACCATGATGCTATCATCTTTAATTCCCGAAATGCGATTGATCATTTCTTTAGAATCGTAGAAGAGATGAAGGTAGAAATACCTAATACCATGAAGTACTTCTGTACAAATGAAGGCGTGTCCTTGTACATTCAGAAATATACCCAGCTCAGGAAACGTAAAATGTTTGTAGGTAAAGGCACTGAGGCATCATTCCTTGAATTATTAAAAAAGCACAAAGCTTTAAACTACCTTTTTCCCTGCTCAAATATCCGAAAAGAAACTATTCCAAACTTCCTAAACGAAACTGGTATTACTTACACGGAAGCAATTATGTATAACACAGTGAATTCAGATTTATCTGGACTAGCAAGTGTATACTACGATATTTTGGTATTCTTCAGTCCTCAAGGTATTTCTTCTTTATTCGCCAATTTCCCTGATTTTGTTCAAGATGAAAATAGAGCTATCGCTGGATGGGGGAAAACGACAAACGCTGCTTTGGAAGAAGCTGGACTTACTAATACTATTCCTGCACCTTCACCGCAACACCCAAGCATGGTTGCAGCTTTAGAAGCCTATATCATTGATCAGAAGAAACAGAAAGGGAGCAAAGCATAGCCTCTTTAATTTCGCCCAATAGTATAAATAAATAATCATTTCCTCCGCCCGAGGTTTTCAATTTGCTGTGCCAGATGATAGGTTGATCTCTGGAACCTTTAATGATCAAGTTGAGCTGACTGATATGATGTTTTTTTAGTAGTTTTTTAATAGACTTTATACTAGCTTTTGATCTTTCTTTTATTCTAAAAGTCCTAAACCCATCTATAGATGATTGTTCAGAAAAGTACATTAGGAAATCGGGATGTTTTTTGACATTTTTATTCAAAAGTTCATATTTTGCCATACGTGTTTTGGTCAATAATGAGTTCGCTAAATGCAGGTATGTCCAGTTTAATCTCTCATCTTGAATCAAAGGCTCTGGACTTGATGAATTCTCAAATGAATATTCTCGCTTGAAGTGAGAATAAACATCATATAGCTTAAGTTTCTTTGAATTATCACCCCAACTGAGTACTACTCCAACCTCTTTCACCTCGTCTCTCTCAGCGATAACAATTACTTCTTTCACATTAGAAAAAACCTTCCAAATCTCAGCTAGATCAAATAAAGGAGAAAGCTTAATATAAAGTTGCTTGCAATGCTTTTGGAATACCGGCATCATAGCCATAACATCAGGTTCCATATTGCTTAATGCTACAGCTTTGTTAGTCTTTACTCTTCTATCTGGGTCTATGTAGCCCCAGTCATAGAACTTCCTAATCGCTTTTTCTGACGATTCAGCAATCCTATTCACGTTTGTAATGCCGAGCTTATTCAGATTATAGCACGCTAGTAAGTGTAACTCTATATTAGTTTCAAAAACATCTATAGTTTCAAACGACTTAGATAAAAACATGCTGTCAACCCCAATTCCACCTGTAAAATCCACTAAGGTGTTCCCTGACAAAAGCCTAGCTTTGTATGATGCTACTTCCTGAGAAGTACTTTGTTCATATGCTCGTATTTCTAAAGCAAGCGTATGCTCTACAAACAGTGGCAGTTTAGACTTTGCCTTTTTATACAACTTAATAAGCTGAAGAACCTCTCCAAGATTAAAATCTACTTTTCCAGCAAATTGTAATGCCAACTCAGATACTCTTCCATTCATATGTTTATGAATGAAACTCGTCGCTTCCGAATTGTTTAATACATCAATAATGGCTTTACTTTGCACTAGAAATAAAGTTAGGTTCGTTATATACACAGACAATCACAATAATAGAGTACAATCATGAACACCAAAAAAATCTTTTCAATATTCATCGTAGCATTATTTATTACTGCATTGTTTTCCTCTTGTAGATCTAGAGATGCTTGTCCCGGAGTTGGTCAAATTTCAGATAAGACTCCTGTTGAAGTAGCAAGTTAATACTGATATGTGGCAATATAGCCAAGAAGTTAATCTGAATGAATTGCTCGAAAGCAATGATGCCGCTATTATATTTAAACACAGTAATAGCTGTTCCATCAGTAGCATGGCATTAAGCCGGACACTAAAGGCTCAAGAGGAAATTGAAAGTAAGGCAGTAGTATATCTGATAGACGTAAAGGCAAACAGAAATCTCTCATTAGAAGTAGCCGACCACCTAGGTGTCAGACATGAATCTCCGCAAATTATAATTATTCAGGATGGTAAAGTTGTCTATGATGCGTCTCATTTTAACATCAACCCACAAACCATTCTATCTTATTTGTAAGTAAATTTTATTGCTTGCTCTAGGTCCTGATGTAGACTTTTCGCAACTGGACAATTCAGTCCAGTTCTTTCCATTATAACTCTTTGTTTTTCTGTCCATTTTTCTGACACAACCACCTCTACTTCAATCTTAGAAATCCTTCTAGGACCACTGCTCATAACTTTTAATACATGAGCGGAGACTTGTTTGAAGGGTATGCTATCCTGTTCTGCTTTTATCCCCATTACCGTAATCATACAACTTGCTAAAGCTGTTGCTACAAGATCTGTTGGTGAAAAAGTCTCCCCTTTTCCGTTATTATCTAAAGGGGCATCTGTAGATATCGAAGTTCCAGATTTTAAATGATTACAACTTGTACTTAAATCACCGGTATACTGTATGTTAGATGTCATTTCCATTCTTTACTGTGGCAATTTATAAATATTTCCAATACTTTTACCTTGTGTTTCAAAGACAGGCAATAAGTAGAGTTTTCCAAATTCATAGAATTGGATTAGTCTTGATTGCGTTAGTTTCAACGTGTCCTACTTTTGCTCAATCCAATAGCTTTAACAGAAGTAGTGTTGGAATTTTGGCCAGCACAAATGGTCTCGGGTTTTGTGGTAGGACTATCATAGGTGAAGAAAAGGAAACCAATAACCACAGTTTAAGAATAGGATTACAAATGCTCAGACACCATAATGAGGCTAAAGTTCAAAACACCAATTATACTGCTCCTAAACCTTACGTTTTTGAAAAGATCAATAGTGGAGCTACAGCTCGAATAGGATATGGATTTAGAAATACATTTTCCAATAGAGCTGTCGAAAAACCATTACTTTCTTTAGTTTTTGCTGGGGGGCCAAACATCGGATTCTTAAAGCCGTACTATGTGCGATTTGAAAATCCAGACGACGATCAAAACAATATCTTAATTGTACAACAAGACGAAAGAACACGAAAGTATCAAGGGAATATCACAGGGCCCGCAAATTGGACAAGGGGATTAAATGAAATACAAACACAGATGGGAATACACACCTCCATCAGTTTAGACATAGAATGGATACATTCTTACAGCTTCAAGAGTTGGGAAATTGGTTGTCAAATGGACTATTTTTTCAATGATTTTAAAATATTAAATAATCGTTCTTCTCAAAGCTTTGTAGGTCTTTTCACTCACTACTCATTTGGGAATAATTAAGAATGAAGAAGTCGTTTGTTAAGTAGAATCCTTGGTTGCTGAACTAATACTTGATAGTGTTAAATCAAAAACTAAATTTGTGTGTTTTAAAAATCTAGATGTTAAAGAATTATCATGAATAAAAAATTATTACTTACACTTTCAGCATTTTCACTTCTGCTGCTGGGTTCATTTGCTTTTATCAGCTTAAATGAAGACCGAGTATACACACCGCGTGTAACTGAAGTAGAAGGTGCATCAGGTTACGCACATTACCTAGCTACTGTAAGAGGGAATGAGCATACTGGAACAGTTGCTCAGGAGGACGTATTAGCAGTCTTGGATGAAATAAAGGAACAAAGTAGTCTTAAGCAAAAGGTAGATTGGCCCTTGAAATGGGAGTTTAAAGGACCAGATAACTTTGGTGGTAGGACTAGATGTCTTGTAATCGATAAAGATGACCCAAATGTGATGTATACTGGAGGTGTTTCCGGAGCGGCATTTAAAACCACGAACAAAGGAGCTTCTTGGAGACCCTTGACCATAAATGATGACAATTTTGGTATCGTAAGTATGGTTCAAGCTTCAGATGGAAGTATTATCTACGGTACTGGAGAAGGTAGTTATGTAGGTGTAACTGGTGGCGAAAATGGGACACCTGGCTTTAATGGTTTTGGAATGTTTAAATCTACAGATGGAGAGACTTTTGCCCCTATTGCTGGTTCTACTGGTTTCGGCAACATAAATGTTATGGAAAGACACCCAGTAAGTGGTGATTTGTATGCTGGTACTTCAGGAGGTTTAAGAAGAAGCACTGACAATGGAGAATCTTGGGACTTAATAAGACCAGGAAATTGTAGAGATGTTAAATTCAACAAAGATGGGATTACGCTTGCTTATATCGGTGGTGTAATTTATAGGTCTGCTGACGCTACAACAGCAAACTCATATGAGATACTAACAGCTCTTGGTGGCAGTTCTAGATCCGGAATAGCTTGGTCAGATTCAGATCCAGATTTCTGTTATGTGGTTTCGGTTGCGAGTATCACCTTTGATGGTCAAACATATAACAGTGCCTTGTCTGGACTTTGGAAGTCATCAGATGCAGGAGTTACTTGGACGAAAGAAGTAAATCAAATTAGTAGATTCTTTCCACCATTCACCATTATTGGGTTACAATCACAAGGAACGTATAATTTAGCTATTGCTGTTCATCCAAGAGATAAAGATAGAGTATTTATTGGAGGAATAGACTTTGCAGAATGGACCGCTGATGCAGGCCCTAAGATTGTGGGTAATAGATTTGATTCTCCGACAAATCCTTTCGGAATACACTCAGATAAGCATTATATCACGTTTGACAATTCTGGAGATGTGCCAATTATGTACATCTGTAACGATGGTGGTATTTCAAAAACAACAAATGATGAATTGACTAACTATACAGATATTAGTAGAGGCCTCATCACAACTCAGTTCTATGGTATAGCAGCCGATATAAATGGAAAAGTGCTAGGAGGGACACAAGATCAAAGTACTATGTACCTAGAAAATGAGTCATTCCCAAGAAAAAGAGCACGTACTGTTTTAGGTGGTGATGGATTTCATTGTGAAATATCACAATTCGACCCTGAAATTATGTTTGCAGAAAGTCAGTATGGAAATCTGAGACGATCTGTTAATGGCGGTGACGATATGCTATCCATTTGGGATAATAGAATTAGCTCTTCGTTTGCATCATCAAATAGACCTACAGGATACTTTAGTAACGCTTTCGACCTATGGGAAAATCCCAACGTAGTTGATAGCGTAACTACTAGAGGAGCGAATGAAGGTGATGAAATCCTGGTAGATGGTAGAATATACTTCGCAACAAATAATGGAGTATGGATGTGTAAGAATGCTTTCGGTGAGCGATTTGATCCTGTAAGTCCTGATGATACATCAATGGTCAGATGGTTTAGAGTTTCCACTGTTAGAAGTGTACATAGCCTTGAAACAACTTTAGATGGTAATTCTCTGTTTATCACAACAACAAACGGAAACGTTTTCAGAATAGATAGTTTGTTAACTGCTCAGTTTGATACTTTAACACTTCCGGATGCAAATCAAATATCTCCTACTTTAAGACAAACTGAAATTACAGACGGCTTAAGTGTAGGATCTAGGACAGTAACCTCGGTTGCTAAAGATGCAAATGATCCAAACAGAGTAGTAGCAACTGTAGGAAATTATAATAATACAAACTACGTATACATCACAGAAAATGCACTAGACGTTGCTCCAACATGGAGAAGTATCCAGGGTAATTTACCAAGGTTTCCTGTTTACCACGCTGTGATAAGCTCTGATGATCCTGACGTAATCATTCTAGGAACTGAGTTTGGAGTATGGGCCACAAGTAATGGTTCATCCGCTACTCCGACTTGGGCAGAATCATTAGAGGGGGTAAACTCAGATGAGCCTCTACCAAGATGTCCAGTATTTGACGTGGTTCAGGTAAAAAGTAAAACCTGGTCTGGCCCTTCTATATATGCAGGTACTCACGGAATGGGTATATGGGAAAGTACATCTCTTTTGACCAATGTTCGAGAAGAACCTACTGCTACAGTTGACAAGAAGATAGGTATGGTTGCTTATCCTAATCCAGCAAAAGATGTAGTGCGTTTAAACACAGATATTAAAGGTGACTACACTTTAACAGTATATAACATGAGTGGCCAGCAAGTACTTAATACTACAGGAGCTAATAATGGAACCATTTCAATTTCCGTTGAAAGTCTAGTTAATGGAAATTACTTTGTAGAAGTAATAGGTAGAGATGCCAAAGCTGTATCAAAACTTATTGTTCAACACTAAAATTATTAGAATAAGATTTAGAAACCCTAACCTTGTGTTAGGGTTTTTTTATGTCTAAATATATTTATAGAGCATTATCCTTTTTCTGGGACATTCCTATAGAAAAACTGTCTTCTGGAAGAAATGAGTACTTGGAGCTAGTCTGGAGCCAAGGCAAAAAAGTACTCAATACAAAAAATGCAAACTACTCTTTTGGGACCGATTCGGAAGTGTTCGAAGCAGCATTTAATGAAATTACTTCTAAAATAAATAAAACAAGAAACTTGCTTATACTAGGTTTCGCTTGCGGCGGAATAATAAAAGTACTCGAAGACAAATTCAATTTTATAGGCAAGGTAAAAGGGATTGAATTCGATGATAAGATAATAGATCTTTACAACAGGTACTTTAAATCACATGTCAGAAGTCAATTAAACATCGCAATTCAAGATGCAAATACTTATGTAAACCAAAGTCAAGAAAAATATGATCTTATCTTGGTAGATCTATTCTTAGACTTGAAAGTAGCACCTTGTGTTTATACTCCTGAGTTCTTAAATGGAGCCATTAAACTCTTAAATCCAACAGGCACAATCGTTATCAATGTCATCGCACTTAATTCAGAAGACCAATACTTGATAGGAGATCTAATGGTGACTTTATCCTTAATACTAAAGCAAGTACAAAAAATTGATGTCAATGACCTTAATTCAGTTGTAATTGGGACAAAATAAGCCAATTTGACATTATATCTGCTGGAAAAATTCAATATAATGACTTTTTGTCTCATATATCTAGACGGAATAGAACTTGAATCTAGTATCAGCAAATAAGAAATACAAAATGATTACAAAAACACACCCAACATTGATTTCAGACGTTTTAGCCAGCAACTTTGGTGAAGTTGTGAACGAGTTCTTTGCTCAAGACAGGAGCTTAAGGTCAAATCCATTATTACCTGCTATTGACTTTATTGAAAAAGATAGATCTTACCTCCTCAGAGCATCATTACCAGGTCTCAATAAAAAAGATATAGAAATTAAGCTCGATGGAAATCGTCTTACTCTGAATGCTGAAAGGAAGCCTATAAAAGCAGAAGATGAGAAAAAGCATATACAAGAAATAAGATTTGGTCACTACTCTCGTACCGTAAAGCTTCCAAGAAATGCGGATGTCTCTAAAATAAAAGCAGAATATGAAAACGGTCTACTTAATCTAACTATTGAAAAGAAAAAGGAAGACCAGCCCAAGGTGATTGAAATTAAATAAAGATTTACATTAATAAACATCATTAAGCGAAGGGCCCTAGGGGTCTTTCGCTTATTTTTTTAATAGATTTCCTGTGCCAGTTCTTTCAGCTACTATTTTGTATTCCTTTGGCTCTGTATCATAGATGACATTCCCAGAATTGTAAATCTTCACATAGATGCCATCAGAAGCATTCACGTAAGTATCAAATGGAGTATGCGTATCTAAAATAACCTCCTCAGCAACTAAACTACTAGCCTCAAGTTCGGAAATCTCTTCGATGTTTCCTCGAAGTATAGAAAGCTCACCTTCTAAATAAGTAGAAGCAGAATTACTTGATTCTACGAGAATACTATTTCCTTTTAAGCGTAAAAAATTGTCCGAAAGTGCTGAATTATTTAAAGTAAGATCAGAAATTATAATAGTATCTGGTATATCTATACTAGCAATAGATTCGATTGTTATCTCACTAAGTTGATTGATATAAAGTACTCCTGTAATAGAGTAATCGTAATTTCTTACAAAATTACAGGTATTATCATTGACTAGGCTTAACTTACCATTGTTTACATCCGAAGATATCTGTTTTATTAGCCCTTCTGGAGCTGTCAACTGAAGCTCTCCTGCTTTTGTGCTGTCTTGCAGTATTACTAAATGAATTCTGTCATTTACTAATAACTTGTCAAAATCTGATGCCAGCTGCCTCGTAATATTGACTTGATCACCTAGAGCAGTAAAACAATCATCTCTTTGTTGCTTAGAACAGGCAACAATACAAAGGATTGATATATAATAAACTAAACCTTTCATAATGTATATCCCACTCCTATTTCAAAAAAATCAGCAACACCTTCGTGAAACCTAAGAGTACCTTGTAATCCTATAGACTCCGTTGTGTGATAAACAACTCCTACACGTTGATTTATAACAGATTTCAAAGCACTTGGCTGATAAATATATGCTCCTAATTCCGCTAAGACATCAACTTGACTAAATCTCCATTGATACCCTGCAGCGATTGCAACTTCTGATTGCTCAGCAATTCCAATTTTAGCTAAGTCTATTTGATTATCTTGAGAGTAGGCATACGTTTTATCCAAAGTGTAATCCACTCCCAACCTCCAAGCACTAACAGCACTTCTATTCCATATTCCTCTTAGTTGTAATCCATAGTTAGTGAAATCAATTGGACTTGCCAGATTCACTTGTTTCCGACCATAAAAAAGCGTTGCCGTCCAATTTAAACTCTTCTGGTTCTGAGTAAGTGTTTTAGTACTTTGTTCCTCCATATTTGTTAGCCCAAAACCGTATCTTATACTTATAGAAGGCATATTATAGCCTAGATTAGGGACTTTATAGGCAGCATTGGAGTAATGAGAAATTGATAACCCATATTCTAAATAGTTAATACCAGACCCTATTGGTGAATGAGCCAAAACCCCAAATTGCATGCTTCCATTTAAGTGACTTCCTATAGCTTGGTTTCGTTTATTCTCTACCAAGTCAAAAGTTTTAGTTAGATACCCTAAACCTCCAGCCATTGTAAAATATAAATCAGATTTAGATCCAGAAGCCAAGACTAATTTTACAGATGCTAGACCACCAATAGCATGTCCAGTTATCTCTTTTCCTAAATTATAGTAAAGTACACTGAACCCTATGACAGGTTTACAATAGTGCGATCCCCAGGCCGTATTTGCTTGGTCAATTTCATAATCCATTTGCAACCCATAGTTGTGAGCAGATAGATTTTTTATGTCTGCTCTATGTGCTAATAAAAACCCTGGCATATAGCGACCAGACACCCACCTTTGGTTCTGAGCAAACACCCCTAAAATAAGACAGATTAAACCTATTGATAAACAGGACCTCATTATCAGCTAGTCCATCTTTTTCTCCTGTAGAAAGCATTGATTAGTCCAAACAGAACAACTAAAAGAATTGGAACAATCATATTCAAAGATTGCCAAAATAGTCTTTCAGTTTTCACACGAGCCTTATCGAGTAAACGAAGCTCTACTTCCCTATTCCTGACTTCTATTAAGTTGTTTTGATCACATAGATAATCAACGCAATTGACAAAAAACTTCTTATTTGCGAACTCGACATTGGTTCCAAAATGACTTGACCCATATTTATCGTAGCCTAATGGTAATACCTCTCCAGAACTTAGTACCTGATTTCGGATTAAATCCCCATCACCAATCACTATCATAGCGTTAGATTTAATACTTTCTACAAATGGTATGTCAAATGCTCTTTTGACTCCATCTCTAAACCTAAAAGGACTTGAAAACTTACCTTCTACCAGAACTGCTCCTATCTGATTCCCTTTTCTAAAGTTAGACGGATCATTTTTTACTTTTAATAAGTCTAGCGAAATCAAAACGGGGTTGTGTGCAAGCCTGGACTGCGATGAAGAACGAAGTAATACCGTTTTCTTAAGTGTTTTTCTTGCCGTAGTATCTAATGAACTACTATACCTACCCCAGACATTTTCTAGGTTCTTTGAAACTGGATTATCATCTAAAGCATTAAACAGAGGATAAAATAACCAGGGCCAAAAACCAGGTCTATTGTTCTGTTGATTTATAGCAGGTATTCCGTGACTCTGCATATCCTGTATCAAAGTAGGTTGTACTTTAACACCGTAATTAAACAGCATATCACCCAAGTTATGATTATGGTTCACAGTCATCACTTGACCATATTTTGCTACGCTATCCATTTCTGCAACTAAATCTTCCACCAAAAAGATAACCTTCCCACCATTCATTACGTATTGGTCAAGAATAAATTTCTCAGGTTCTGAGAATGGCTTTGTAGGCTTAGCAACAATGATTCCACTGTATTTTTTGAGCTCACGGATTAAACCTTCAACTAAAACTGAAAACACAGGTTTATCTGGATTATTAACTACATCCTTAGCAAAGATCTTATAGCAGTTTGAGTCTTGAAGGTATAGGTTTATTCGTTCTAAATCATAATACCCATTCAATTCTGATGCAATATCTGCTGTTTCTACATCTGAAAGTTCACCGTGTCCAGCTGTAAAAGCAAGTTTAGTTGTTTTTCCTTTGAGACCTTTTCTAAGTACATTGCTAATCTCATATTCTAAGAGTTCTATCGAACCATTAATCTCCTCCTCAATGGGTTTTCCGAATTCTCTTTTTAGTAAATTTAAGGCATATTCTTGGCCATTATAAAATACTGTGCCTGCTGGAATAATAAACTTATCTGTTGGAGCTTCATCAGGTTTTACCTCAGGCCTTTCTATTTTTAGCCCTTTCTGGTAAATCTCTTGTAAAATGGCCTCTTTTTCTTTTACCTCTTTATCGGCAAGAATGTCTTCAAAATCAAATGTAATCTTGCCATCAGAAGCTAATCGAAACTCATTTAACATATCTCTAGTTGCTGATTGCAGCCGTTTGTAATCTAATGGTAACTCACCATCTAAAAATATGGTGACTAAAACATCATCCTCTAGTTGGGAAATGATGTTAGTTGAAGATTCTGAGAGTGTATAACGTTTTTCTTTAGTTAAGTCTATTCTAGCATAGTACCTATCTCCAATAAAATTAACTGCTGCTATTAGAACAAAGAGAACTATACCCTTTAGCAGAATATTTCGATTTGTATTTTCCTTTCTCCCTACCATTTCTTTTTATCCAATACAAACTGAGTAAGAACTAAAAACAAAACAATCAATGAAAGAAAATACAAAACATCACGAGTATCAATTACTCCACGGCTAATACTCTCATAATGAAATTGTATGCCTAAGGATTGAACTAAACTGTCTAGACCTCCAAAAAGAGATAGTTGGCTCATCTGCTCAAAACCAAGAAAAAAGAAAAAGCAAATAAACATACTTACAATAAATGCAACGATTTGATTTGGTGTAATGGCAGAACTAAAAACACCAATCGCAGCATAGCCTGACCCTAGAAGCAGGAGTCCTAAATAAGAACCCCAAGTAGCACCCATATCAATATTACCTTCAGGAAGTCCAAGTTGATAGATAGAATAGAAATACAATAGAGTGGGCAAAATTGAAAATACGACAAGAACAACTGCAGCTAGATACTTGCCTAAAATTATTTGGTAAGAGGTTATTGGTTTAGTCCTTAATATTTCAAAAGTTCCTTGCTTTATTTCCTCAGAAAACGACCTCATTGTTATAGCGGATATCAAAAAAATAAAAATCCAAGGGGCCATCAAGAATAGCGTATCCAGATTCGAATACCCCAAACTAAGTACGTTGGTACCGGCAAAAACCCAAGTAAAAAGCCCTATTAGCAATAAAAAAACAATTATCACCACATAAGCAATAAGTGAACTTAAAAAGCCTCGTATTTCTTTCTTAAATATACTATACATTCTTAGTAAGCTGTTGAAAAACAGACTCTAAAGACTTTTCTATTTCTCGTTGTTCTAGAATAATGGTATTGGACTGAATAGCAAAATCAAATAAAATTTGTGCTAGATCAACTGATTCATCAGTTACCAATTCATATGTTCCTGGACCTAAATCTTTGAGCGATATAATATCTTTTTTAGATTCAAGCTTTTCTTTATCTATATCATCCCGGAAACTTACTTTAGTGATTCTATGATTAGCTGACATTTCAGACTTCATGTTTTCTACCAAATCATCAGCCACTATCTTACCTTTATTGATAATAATGACCCGATCACACATCGCTTCTACCTCCTGCATTATATGAGAAGATAGCAGGATAGTTTTATCCTGGCCAAGTTGTTTGATTAGTTTACGGATATCAGTCATTTGGTTTGGGTCTAATCCAGAGGTAGGCTCATCCAATATGAGTACTTCAGGATTATTGAGCAATGCCTGAGCCAATCCCACTCGCTGCTTATAACCTTTAGAAAGTTGACCGATCTTCTTATTCTGTTCTAAGAGTAATCCAGTTGTTTCTATTACCTTCTTTACTCTTGGCTTCACATTTTTTAAACCGTAAGACTCAGCACTGAAATGTAGGTACTCCTTAACATACATTTCGGGATACAAAGGATTCAATTCCGGAAGGTATCCTATCTTTCCTTTTGTAATCAAAGGATTCTCGCTAACCTCCAAACCTGCAACCTTGGCACTACCTGAATTAGGTGATAAGAACCCTGTAAGTATCTTCATAGTAGTGCTCTTTCCAGCACCATTTGGACCAAGAAATCCTACTATTTCACCTGAATTAATAGAAAAACTAACCCCATCTATAGCCTTTTGTGTACCATATATTTTGGTTAGATTATCTACTACGATAGACATACTCTTAGTGTGCTATAACTACGTTAAAGAATAACGTGTTTTCTTCTTCTTGGAGTATAACTTTATATATCCCATTACTTAAATCCGAAACATCCAATACACATCTTGAACCATTGACAAGTTGTGATTGAATCACTCTACCTGTAGCATCAAGTAAACTTACTCCTGCTTCATTCCACTGTCTCTCAGTTGTTATAAACAGAGCGTTCTGAGCAGGATTTGGGAACAATTTATATTGAATACCATTTAAAGTCTGAATACTTGCAGCTTTCCCAGGAACATATACCTCATCAAATGCTGTACAACCGTTCTCATCTGTAACAGTAACAGAATATCTGCCAGTATCAGTTACTTGTATTGATGAACTGGATTCACCGGTACTCCAATCGTAATTGGAGAAATCTTCGCCTGGACTAAGAACCAGTACTCCGCTGAGTGGGATATTTCTATCATCCCCCAAATCAATAGTAGGGCTGGTGTTTAAATCAATATCAATACTATCGGAGTAAACACAACCATTTACATCTTCAATTTTCAACCAATAAGTACCCGCAGCATTTATATTAAGAATAGGTAAAGCAGAATTATCACTCCACTCGTAATCACTCATCCCAATTGGGCCAGAAAGTTGAAAAGTAATTGCGTCACAAAAACTAGTATCATTCCCTAGACTAAACGCTGAACCAGGGTGCTCCGCTATTACTATAGTATCTGCAGTAATACAACCAAAACTGTTTTGAGCTGCTCCTATGTATGTTCCTGCTGCTGAAACAGTGAATTCAAAATCGTTAGAAGCTTGTCCATTCCACGTGTAATTGGAGAGTGCACTTGGTATAAATATCACCAACTCTTGATTGTCGCATATCGTTGTATCCGCTCCTAAAGAAAAAGGAGAGGAAGGATTTGTAAGCACCTGAATTTCATCAAAACCAGTACACCCAAATGAGTCTGTCGCAATTAATTCATATGTATTTGCCGTAGAAATAGTCAATGATTGTGAACCAATTGTTCCATTCCATCTATACTCATCCATATCTGCAGGACCTACAATATTAAGCTCTGCATTATCACATATAGTAGTATCTGAACCCAAGCTGAAAACTGGTATTTCTTTGAAATCTACTACTACTGTATCTAGATATATACAAGAGTTATTATCAATCATTTGAAGTGTTAATTCTGCTGAATCTTTGATTATTATAGAGGCTGAATTAAACTTCTGAGCTCCAGAAGTCCATTCATAAAAATTCATTCCTGATTGAGCGATTAAGGTAAGACTATCTCCTTCACATGAGAATGTGTCTGCTATTTGATCTACCTGCATTCTTTGATTTACAGTAACATAGATAAAAGCTGAGTCTGAAATACATTCACCATCTGCATCAGAAACCACAAGCTTATAAAAGGTGCTTTGGGTTGGAAAAACTTCTGGATTTGCTGAGCCATTCGTAAATACGTCTCCAGAAAGAGTACTCCAAGAATAAGTATATCCAGTAATACTACTTCTACCGATTCTAACACTTTCGCCAGTACATATTGTCACTGAGTCTCTTAGCACCAATGCTTCAAGTTGACAGCAGTTCATAGTATCGGTATTTGTCACAGAGGTTCTTGTGAAATTGAATGTGCTTGTGAAACCATTTAACTCTATTTGACTATAATTACTAGCTTGCATAGAAATATTCCCATCACTTACTAAATCAAAATTAAAATTACAGGTTGTTGCTAAAAATTCATCTGTCTTAGCTATAAAAATTCCTTCATTATTATTTCTCACAAATGAATTACCCGACCCAATCATTGAATATCCTAAAAACTGATTTCCGGTAAGCTTCGCCCCGCTTGTTCCGTCCTGACTTATCCCACCGAAAATACTACCATTGATTCCTCCAAAAAAGCTAAATGAACTTTCAAATATTGAAATGTCAGACAATGATTGATTTGAACCACCTGAAAAAACTATGAATGGGTTATTGTTATCATTGAGATATAAGTCCTTAATCTCGTCATCTTGAAATGATCCAAATCCAGCTGAATTCTGTTCGTTGAGATTTGTGTCAAGTTCCAATAAAAAAAGGTCTTGCCCACCTAAATTTCCTCCATCTGTGTTACCCCCTACATATATTTTTTGATTATCCGTAACCAAAAATTTTGCTTCATCATCGCTACTGGTACCAAAACTTTTTGCGGTAACAACAGTACCCAATCCATCTATGATAGCTATGTATGCATCCATATCTCCGTTAGTACCTGCATTAATCGAATCACTTGTAGTACTTCCTGCTACAATTATGTTTCCACGCGAGTCTTGCCCTAAAGCCTCTCCCAGGAAGTCTCCTTTGCCACCAATAGTTCTGACCCATCTTTCGGATCCTACTGACGAAAACTGAGCAACAACCATATCTTTATCTAAAGAATCTGTTTGTACATATCCCGTAACAAATATATCTCCAGCTCTTGTCTGTATTACATCCATTAATCTGGAATTACTATCCATCCTTACAAACCTTGTCCATTGTACTGTTCCTGAAGAATTTAGTTTTAGAATAAAGCCATCTTCGTATGTACTTCCAAGTACTCCTTCAGTATATCCTGAAACTAACAAGCCACCATCACTTGTTGAAGTCATGCTAGATGCAAAATCAGCATCTGAAGTACCATAAGTATATGCCCAATCGGTATTTCCTAATCCATCAGCCTTTGTGACTTGGAAATCAGAGCCATTGCTTGTTTCTGTATTAGATAGGATAAAATAATCTCCTGAACTTAGTTGAACTGCATCAACTAAGGCATCCGCAGAATCGTTATCAATTATTTTAAAGAAACTAGACTCTTGACCGAAGGAAAACAAGCATGATATTGAGAGTAAAATAGAAAAGCAGTATTTCATAAATCGTATTTTTTATTAAGAGCCGCAAGATAATTCTTTTCAAGCAGTCTCCTGCCATCTTTTAGCAAGTTTCAAGGAGTAAGAAACAAAAGATTCAATCCCCTTATTAAAGGCTTGGTTTTCTTGAAGTTCTCCTTCTAAACTAATACAAGATGTCACCTCTTGAGCCTCAAAATGTTTTGGACTAACAACACTATCCAGATTAAGAAAACTAATTAGTTTATTCAAAACATACCCAAGTTGTACAGCCGGCATTCTTCCACCACGTCCTACACTTACTCCAACTGTCGCAATCACCTTATTATCAAAAAGGTGTTTATAGGAATTACTTCCAAAAGTGTGAATAATATTTATTATCTCAGCAGAAGGAAACCAATTATATTCAGGGGTTAGAAAAAAAACTAAATTAGCTTCTTCCATTAGACTTATAAACTTTTTCTGAAAAACAGACTCTTTACCTAGCGGCAATGGATCTCCGGTAAAATTAGGAAGATCGTACTCCTGTAGATCCAATATTATCGCCTCACCAGCTATTCTCTGAATAGCCTTAGCAACCCTTAGGGTATTGTTTCCCTTTCTGGCAGATCCTGAAATAATTCCTATCTTCATCTAGTGGTTTTTAGCTTTTATAAGTTGGGCTATTTCCTTTACATTTAGAAAATTACGTCCAAAATCAATGAACCACAACTTTGAGAATGGCTTACTTTGAATCTGAAACATATCTCCTTTACTAGATATTTCTATCTTATCTGGAGGTAGAAAAATCACTTTTCGTTCCGCAATAAGCTTATCCTCTAACTGCACATTTTTGTATCTCTTTTCATTTGCTTTCATATGTTTAGCGAGATTCTCCAGTTCAGCATTACCAGAGACTTTTACATTCTGCGTAGTTTTTAGGTAATTCTCAGCTGGAGCACCCTCTATTACGTCAAAGCTTAAAGCGTGATACAATGAAATAAGAAATGAAATGGCAAATGCTACAAATAAGGCAACTTCAAAATTATTTTGAATAAAAGTAAACCCATATTTCCATCCACCTTCTTTAGTTTGTACAATTAACCAAGCAAGTGGTAAAATGATAAGCATCAACCTAAAAACATAGGTCACTACAACAAAAAACTTAAATAACGCTTTTGATAAATTCATTTATAATACCTTCTCTAAAATTGCGTAGGCCTTTTCCACTTGATTTTTGTGCAGAAAGGATTTTGCTAAATGCAAATCCAGGTTTTCGGATATCTCATCTAAATACTTATTTTGTAATTCTTCGCCAGGCAATTCTTGCATATTACCTAGTATGCCTAAGTCATTTCCTGTAAGACTATTACTAAGTCTAATTTTTTCTGGCAGTGCGTCAACTCCTATTCCAATAGTAGTAATTGGTTTGTCAACCTCAAACATACTGTTTCCGTCTGCTCTGCAATACCAATTTCCTCCCATTCGACTAACTAAATCTATCTTCTTCTGATCTACCATATTACTTTCATCTAGTACAGATTCCGAAATGTGGATACGTTTCACTTCGCATATGACCAAATTTCCAGCCCCTCCATTTTGTCCTAATTCTTTTACTTCTAAAACTTCACATTCTATTTGTACAGGAGACTCTTTTACTCGAAATGGTCGAATGGTTTCTGAAGAAATTGGGGTAAAACCAGATTTAATGAATTCATCTACTCCTGCCTCAAAAGGAGAACTTGTCAAACTCATTTGATGAACCATATCATAGCTCACCACATTAATCACTACCTCTGATACTTCCTTCACATTATCATATGTGTTTTTAGTTGTATTCGTTCTTCCACTACGTGCTGGAGAAAAAACCAAAATTGGAGGGTTTGCACTAAACACATTAAAAAAGCTAAAAGGTGCCAAATTTCGATTTCCTTCTTTATCTATCGTACTAGCAAATGCAATAGGTCTTGGTCCAACACTACCCAACAAGTAATGATGGAGTTTTGGTACTGGAATTTCCTTTGGATTGATGGTTAACATTTTTATTTCTTAACAACTAAAAACTTATTTTTCTTTCCACGCTGTAAAAGAATGTATTTACCATTAATTAAGTCCTTGTTAGAGAAGACGAAGTCATCTTTCACTTTCTCACTGTTTACAGACACAGAGTTTTCCTTTAATGCTCGTCTAGCTTCACTTTTGCTGGCTAAAAACCCAATGTCCCCACACATATCTACAATGTTAATCCCCTCAATATCTTCTACTTCTGATTTTTTTACACCCTTGAAAATAGAAAGGAAGTCTTTTTCAGAAAGACTTCTCAAACTATCTGCTGTACCTTTCCCAAATAGTATTTGAGTTGCTTCAATAGCAGTTTTGCATCCCTCTTCACCGTGCACCCAGGTAGTAACATATCTGGCCAATTCTTTTTGCAGAGCTCTAGCGTGCGGTGCTTCTTTGTGCTCGTTTATCAAACTATCGATAGTTTCTTTATTATGAAGCGTAAATATCTTGATATACCTTTCCGCATCTTCGTCACTGGTATTCATCCAAAATTGGTAGAATTCGTAAGGGCTAGTCTTGTCTGGGTCTATCCACACATTGCCTCCCTCACTTTTTCCAAACTTACTTCCGTCAGCTTTCGTAATTAATGGAGCGGTTAATGAATATCCTTTATTTTCTTCACTTCCGTCGACATTTCCTTTTCTTCTTATCAGTTCAGTACCAGTCACTATATTACCCCATTGGTCACTGCCTCCCATTTGGAGTTTTACATCTTTTTCTTTCCAGAGATGGTAAAAATCATAACCCTGTACGAGCTGATAACTGAATTCAGTAAAACTCATCCCGTCCTCAAGTCTATTTTTTACAGAATCTTTAGCCATCATATAGTTTACAGATATGTGTTTCCCGACGTCACGTATGAAGTCTAAAAAATTAAAATCTTTAAACCAATCGTAGTTATTCACCATCTCGGCACTATTTGCTCCACAATCAAAATCTAAAAATTGCTGCAATTGCTTGTGAACGCACGAGACATTATAATTCAAAGTATCGAGATCTAAAAGGCTTCTCTCTGCCTTTTTACCACTTGGATCCCCCACCATTCCAGTAGCACCACCAACTAGAGCATAAGGCTTGTGCCCAGCTTTTTGTAAGTGCACCAATAAGATAATAGGAACCATATTGCCTATATGAAGCGAATCTGCTGTGGGGTCAAAACCTATATACCCACTCACCATCTCTTTCATTAGCAATTCTTCGGTTCCTGGCATATCTTGATGATACAGGCCGCGCCATTTAAGTTCTTCTACTAGGTTATATTTTGATGTGAAGGACATTGTTTTATTAATAGAAGACAAAGGTAGAAAAATGTAGGAGCTATTAGGTTTATGAATACTCCATTTTTCTCCTACTTTTGACCGATCACCATGGCTGCAGAAAAAAAATTATTTCTATTAGACGCATATGCACTAATCTTCAGATCTTACTACGCATTCATCAAAAATCCAAGGATTACCTCATACGGTTTAAACACCAATGCGATTTTTGGTTTTACTACTACATTACTTGAAGTATTGGAAAAGTATAACCCTACTCATATTGCGGTATGCTTTGATCACAAATCAGAAAATGTGAGAAAACAAGAATATCCTTTGTATAAGGCAAATAGAGATGAGACCCCAGAAGATATAAAACGATCAGAGCCCTTTATCCGACAGATTATAGAGGCATTCAATATCCCAATTTTAGAAAAAGAGGGATATGAAGCAGATGACGTAATTGTAACTTTAGCCACCCGGGCCGAAAAAGAAGGTTATACAACCTACATGATGACACCAGATAAAGATTTTGGGCAAGCCGTTACGGATAAAATACTGATGTTCAAACCAGCTCGTGGTGGAAATCCACCAGAGATTATGGGGCCTGAGGAAGTATGTGAAAAATTCGGATTAGATCGCACACAACAAATAATTGATTATTTGGGTCTTATGGGTGACAAAGTAGATAACATCCCAGGAGTGCCTGGAGTGGGTGCTAAAACCGCATCTAAGCTGCTAAAGCAATACGGAAGCATGGATGGTATTTATGAAAATGTTAGTGAGATAAAAGGGAAACTAGGAGAAAAAATCGCCAATAATAAAGACCAAGCCTATTTGTCAAAACATCTTGCAACCATAATTACAGATGTTCCAGTAGAATTCAGTGAGAAAAACCTAACTAGAGAAGATCCGAATAAGGAACAAATAGATCAATTGTTCACAGAGTTAGAATTTAGGACTCTAAGTAAAAGAGTCTTCAAAGAAAAAATGACCGCTCCTGTATCTGTGCAAGGTGATTTATTTGCCAGTAGTAGTTCAGAACCGAGTGCAGCGGTCAGCCAATCTGAAGAAACTCTGGTAGAACTAAAAGATATTACCACTACAGAACATGAGTACCTACTTGTTGATACCGTTGAAAAACGAGCGAACCTCATTTCAGAGCTTAAAAAACAAAATTCTTTTTGCTTTGATACCGAGACCACTTCATTAGAAGAAATGGATGCCTTAGTGTTAGGCCTTGCTATCTCTTATGAAAAAGGAAAAGCATACTATATAAATATGCCAGAAGACTTTGAACAGACGGCAGCTATCTTAAGTGAATTTAAGCCTCTTTTTGAATCTAAGAGCATAGAAAAAATAGCTCAGAATTTAAAGTATGACTTAAAAGTATTATTAAAATACGGTATTAAAATCATTGGTAATCAGTTTGATACAATGCTAGCTCACTATTTAGTGAACCCTGATGGAAGGCATAATATGGATATTTTATCTGAAAAATATTTAAACTATAAACCAGTTTCTATCACTGATCTAATCGGGAAAAAAGGAAAAAATCAATTAAGCTTCAAAGACGTCCCATTAGATAAGGCAACTGAGTATGCCGCAGAGGATGCGGACATTACTTATCAGCTGAAACAAAAATTGAATAAGGAGCTGATGGACAAACAAGTAGCTCATTTATTACAGCGATTAGAAATGCCTCTTGTTCCAGTTTTAGCGGATATTGAAATGGAAGGAATTCGAGTAGATGATGCCTTTTTAGCCGATTACTCTACGGAGCTGCAAGGAATGTCGGATAAACTTGAAACCAAAATCTATGAAACTTCAGGTGCTAAGTTTAACATTGGTAGTCCAAAACAAATGGGTGAAGTTCTGTTTGATGTAATGAAGTTAGACCCTAAGGCAAAAAAGACAAAAACTGGGCAGTACAAAACCGATGAAGCAACATTAACAAAACTGGCAGCAGAACACGATATAGTAAACACGATATTAGAATATCGTAAGGTAAATAAACTAAGATCCACTTATGTGGATGCACTTCCTAAGCTAATACACCCAAGTACAGGCAGAGTACATACTAATTTTTCCCAAGCGGTAGCTGCGACTGGAAGATTGAGTAGCACAAACCCAAACCTTCAAAATATTCCAATTCGTACGGATTTAGGTAAAGAGATAAGGAAAGCCTTTGTTCCAAGAAATGATGATCACACGTTGCTTGCTGTAGATTATTCTCAAATAGAACTCAGAATTGTGGCATCTATAGCGGAGGATGAAGGAATGATAGAAGCGTTTAATGCAGGTTTAGATATTCATACTGCTACAGCTTCAAAAGTATTTGGCGTAGCTGTGAATGAAGTAACAAAAGATCAGCGATATAAGGCAAAAAGCGTGAACTTTGGACTAATTTATGGACAAGGAGCTTTTGGACTATCTCAAAATTTAGGTATAAAAAGAAGTGAAGCTACTGAGCTTATTGATGCTTATTTTGAGCAATTTGGAGGAGTGAAAAAATATATGGATGACACTATAAACTATTGTAGAGAAAATGGCTACGTAAAAACACTTATGGGTAGAAAAAGATTCATTCCAGATATAAACTCAAATAATAGAACAGTAGTTGGCTTCGCTGAGCGAAATGCAATAAATGCCCCTATACAAGGAAGTGCTGCTGACATGATCAAACTTGCAATGATCAACATCCATCAGCGTCTCTCAAATATGAATGTGGGAACTAAAATGATACTTCAAGTACACGATGAACTTCTTTTTGATGTCCCAAAAACAGAGCTTGAAGAGATTACTGAAATCATCAAGCAAGAAATGGAAATGGCAATGCCACTCAAGGTGCCGATTATTGCTGAGGCTGGGCATGGAGCAAATTGGCTTTTAGCTCATTAATGCTTAGATACTAATACCTTAACTTTGTCATCATAAATGGGTAAAGCCTACTTCGCATCTGATTTTCATCTTGGTACTCCTTCATATGAGGAATCTCTACCGCGTGAAAAAAAAGTAGTCCAATGGCTTGAGAGCATCAAAAATGACTGCTCACAGTTATTTCTGCTAGGAGATGTATTTGATTTTTGGTTTGAGTATAAGGCTGTAGTGCCTAGATATCATACTAGATTATTAGGAAAGCTAGCTGAACTATCAGATAACGGTACTAAAATTTATTTTTTTAAAGGAAATCACGATATGTGGACTTTTGATTATCTAGAAAAAGAAATAGGTGCCGAAATAGTAGAAGAAGAATGGGTAGGCAAGATTGGGGACAAGACATTTTATCTTCATCACGGTGATGCTCTTTGGAAAGGCGAGTCAGGTTATAAATTTATAAGGAAAATATTTCGTAGCAACTGGGCCACCTGGTTATTTCATAGATTACATCCAAATTTTGGCATAAGTCTTGCCAATTATCTATCAAAATCTAGTCGCAAAAAAAACAGTGTCAAAGATGAATTAACTATACCCTTAGAAAAGGAACATCAGTATTTATTTGCTAAAGAGCATCTGAAAACCAACGATATAGACTTCTACATCTTTGGTCATAGACATAAGCCAATGAATGTTGAACTAAGTAAAGATGCACGCTTAATAAATCTTGGAGATTGGGTAACAAAATATACATATGCCGTTTGGGATAACACAGACATCACACTTCATAGCTATAACGATTAGTCTCTTTCTAAGTTCAAAAGCTATTGCTCAAGATACGCTTAGCTTACCCTTGGCCGGAAACATAAACGTAATGGAAGTAGATGCGAAGGGTAATTTTTATGTAGCAGATGATGATTTTTCTTTGTACAAGTATGATAGTCGTGGCAATCTTATTACTAATGTAAATATTAAAACCTATGGAGAATTATCGTCTATAGATTGTTCCAACCCATTTGAACTATATGTTTATTATCAAGATCAAAACATATTAGTGTTTTATGATAACATGCTTAATATCCGAGGAGAGCTCAGGCTAAATGACTACTATTTTAATGTAGCCTGTGTTGCTAGATCTTTTGATAACCACATTTGGCTTGTTGATATGACAGAGTATAAAATGCTAAAAATCAACAAAAAAGGAGACGTTTTAATAGAAACCCCATACTTAAATAACATCTTAAACAATGAAATTTACCCCTTCAAGATATGGGAATACAATAACAAGATTTACGTTGCTGATTCGCTAAATGGACTTTATCAATTTGATATAATGGGAACCTACGCTTCAACTTACTATATTAACGGTATAGATGAAATAACTCAAGACGGTGGTTTGCTTTATTATCATTCTTCAGATCATCTATATGCCTATCGAATGATGACTCGTGAACCGATAAAGCTTAAACGGAAACGAGCAAAGTTTAACAACCTTTGTTATTCGCAAGATAGTTTATTCTGCAGTTTCAGAAATAAAATTATTTCATACCCTGCTGACTTATAGATATTTTTGCTTTCAACAATTATGCTTGAAACTTTAGAAGGAATACATGCCAGATTCAAAGAAGTTGAGATTCTTTTAAGTAGTCCAGAAGTTGCTTCTGACATGAAGAAATTCACTAAACTTAATAAGGAGTATAGTGACCTCAAGCAGATAGTAGAACGCTATTTCGAGTATCGAAACCTACTTAGTAACCTTTCTGAAGCAAAAGAAATGCTTGAAATTTCTGATGATCCTGAGATGAAAGAAATGGCGAAAGAGGAAATAGATAGCTTGAGCGAGAGACAAAGTCCGCTAGAAGAAGAAATCAAGATGCTCCTCATTCCAAAGGATCCTGAGGATGATAAAAATGCCATGGTGGAGATTCGTGCTGGAGCTGGAGGAGACGAGGCCAGTATTTTTGCAGGGGACTTATTTCGTATGTATTCTAAGTTTTTTGACGCTCAAGGTTGGAAACATGAGATTATGGATTTGACTGAAGGAACATCTGGAGGTTACAAAGAAATAGTAGTGAAAGTAGAAGGGACGGAAATTTTCGGAACACTTAAGTTTGAAGCTGGAGTGCACCGTGTTCAGCGAGTTCCAGAGACGGAAACTCAAGGAAGGGTACACACTTCTGCTGCAACTGTAGCGGTCCTACCAGAAGTAGAAGATGTGGATATTCAACTTAATCCTGGTGATATAGAAATGCAAACCTCTCGATCAGGTGGTGCAGGTGGACAGAACGTAAACAAGGTTGAAACTAAAGTGCAGCTTACACATAAACCTTCAGGCATTGTGGTTGTATGTTCTCAGGCTCGTTCACAGCTAGCTAATAGAGAAATTGCTATGGATATGATTCGTGCAAAACTCTATGACATCGAATTAGTAAAACGAAATGGAGATATAGCAGCTAAGCGTAAAACCATGGTATCCACCGGAGACCGATCTGCGAAAATTAGAACTTACAATTACCCTCAAGGTAGGGTTACAGACCACCGTATCAACCTTACGTTGTACAACTTGAATGGTGTCATGAATGGTGATATAGGTGAAATTATCGAAAAACTAAAAATCGCAGAAAATGCTGAAAAGCTCAAAGAAGGAGGTCTTTAAATCTTAAGGTTAAGATTAGCGTTTTCCAATATTTATTCACAAAAAGGCATCAAAAGTCGCATTTCTCTATGCAAAATATATTTTTGCTGCGTAAAAAGTAGAAAAATATGCGTTTTGAAGCTCTAAAAACTGCCGTTGGCAGAAAAACTAAATCACACAGTAAGGGGAAAGTTAATTTTACTAAGCTCTATAATTCCAATGTTTTTGATGACATAGCAATGCGGGACTTTTTAAGTCCGGAAGCCTATGACTCAGTCAGCAAATCAATCAAAGACGGCAAAACCATAAACAGAAAAATGGCCGAGCACGTAGCTGCAGGAATGAAACGCTGGGCAATAAGCAAAGGTGCTTCTCACTATACACATTGGTTTCAGCCGCTTACTGGTTCAACTGCTGAAAAGCATGATTCTTTTTGGGAACCAAAAAATGGCAAGGCCGTAGAAAAGTTCTCCGCTGGGTCACTTGTTCAACAAGAACCAGATGCATCTAGCTTACCTAACGGTGGACTTAGAAATACTTTTGAAGCTCGAGGCTACACTGCTTGGGATCCGTCATCTCCTGCATTTATTCACGAAAATACAAGTGGAAAAACACTTTGTATCCCTACTGTATTTGTATCCTACAATGGAGAAGCTTTAGACTATAAAGCTCCACTTCTAAAATCTGTAAATCTAGTAGATAAAGCAGCTACTGATATTTGTAAGTACTTCCTTAAAAAAGTGTCTTCGTGCACAGCTTCTTTAGGAATAGAACAAGAATACTTTTTAGTCGACGAAGCCCTATTCAACGCTAGACCAGACTTATTGCTTTGTGGGCGTACATTAGTAGGTCATGCTCCTGCCAAAGGACAGCAAATGGATGATCACTATTTTGGATCTATTCCAGATCGTGTGTTTAACTATATGTATGACTTAGAGATTGAAGCAGCTAAACTTGGTATTCCTCTAAAAACTAGACACAACGAAGTAGCTCCAGGTCAATATGAGTGTGCACCGATGTTTGAAGATGTAAATCTAGCAGTAGATCACAACCAGTTGTTGATGGATCTAATGGACGAAATAGCTCATAAACACCATTTTAGAGTATTACTACACGAGAAGCCATTTGCAGGTATTAATGGTTCTGGGAAGCATAATAATTGGTCGCTAATAACCAATACAGGAGTCAACCTCTTGTCACCAGGAAATGATCCTAGCAACAATTTATTATTCCTGACCTTTTTTATTAATACGATCAAAGCTGTTAACGACAATGCTGACTTACTTAGAGCAAGCATTGCTTCTGCTTCAAATGACCACAGACTAGGAGCAAATGAAGCTCCTCCCGCAATCATATCTGCTTTTATTGGTAGTAATTTGACTGATGTGTTGAATGCATTCTTGAAGGACAAAACAGCTTTAGATGAAGATGTAAAATCTATTCAGATAGAAACTATTCCAGATATTGAAAGAGATAATACAGATAGAAACAGAACGTCTCCATTTGCATTTACGGGTAATAAATTTGAGCTTAGAGCTGTAGGTTCATCTACAAACTCAGCACAACCAATGACAGTTCTAAATTCAGCTGTGGCTACTCAACTTATAGCATTTAAAAAAGCTGTAGATTCTGCAGTTGCTAAAGGAAAAGATCAGAAGACAGCAATTACTGCTGAGCTGAAAAAAGCTTTAAGAAGTTCTAAGAATATCCTTTTCGAAGGCAACAACTATAGTGATGAATGGGCACAGGAAGCAGAGAAACGAGGATTAAGTAATGTGAAGAACACTGCTGAGGCCCTTAGAGCTTATCTTAGTGATCAAGCAGGAAATACCTTTGTGAAAACTGGAATATTTACTAAAGAAGAATTACACGCTCGATTCGAAATTATGCTCGAAGAGTATATTAAAAAAATCCAAATAGAAGGAAGAGTGCTTGGTGAATTGGCTTATACTTACATTATTCCTCCAGCTATTAAATACCTTTCTTCACTTGCAATAAATGTAAAAACCCTTAAAGAAGCTGGACTAGAAGTAGGTGATGCTCAACGACATTTAATCAACAGAATATCTGTACATATCGACGAATTAAAAAGCGGAGTAGATGAAATGACTGAAGCAAGAAAAAAAGCAAATAAGATAGAAGACACCGAAGAGATGGCAATAGCTTACAATAAAACAGTGAAAGATAGTTTTGATTCGATACGATATCACGCAGATAAACTTGAATTGTTAGTGTCTGACGAGTTATGGACACTACCTAAATACAGAGAACTTCTATTTATTAAATAGTTATACTCTATCAATAAAGATCATCAACTCCCTGTATCGGCCTGCCGATACAGGGAGTTTTTTGTTGATAACCAATTATAAATTTGTTTTTAGACATATAATTTTTGACTTTTGACGTTCTAATCATACTATGAACTGGAATTCAAAATACTATCTAAATCTCAGCACAATGCTTTGTGTTGTATCCATGCTAGCCAGCTGTTCTAAAGCTACAATGAAAAAAGCAAACGATGCAATGACTAAAAAGAACTTTGCCATATCTGCTGATATGTACGAAAGTTTAGCTCGAGATACTGAGTTGCCGAAAGAAGATAGACAAACTGCCTCCTTCCGAGGTGCCGAAAGTTATAGATACAATCACGAACCAAAAAGAGCTCTTAAGATGTACGAAAGAGCTATAAAATACGGAGCAACTGACCCAATAGTAACTTTTCGAAAAGCTCAAATGCACAAGCAGCTAGGAGAGTATGAATTAGCAATAGCTGCATTTAAAGAATATGAAAAGCAAGCACCTGGCGATGAAAGAATAGAAGCAATGATTACAGGTTGTGAAAGAGCTTTAACTTGGAAAGAAGCAAATACTCGATATACTGTAGATGCATTTAAACCAGCTAACGAAAAAGAATCAGACGACTTCTCACCTATGTGGGCAGACCGAAAGAATAAAAGTATCATGTTTACCTCAGATAGAGAAGGAGGAGTAAGTAAACTAGATTATGATAGAACGCTACGTATGCACTCAGACGTTTGGCAAGTCAAGCTAGAAGGATCTCGAGGTAAGCTTAAATGGGGGCCTGCATCTGTGGTAGAAGGTCTAAATACAAAGTACAATGACGGGACTGTATCCTTCAATAAACGTAAGTCTAAAATGTATCTTACTCAATGTAATAGTCCTAGTGGAAAAGAGCCAAAGTGTAAAATATATGAAGCACGTAAGGCTGGGAAAGGTTGGCAAATGAATCCTGAGCCACTAAGCTTTTGCTCGGGTTTAGAAAATACGCGATGGAACTATGGTCACCCTACCTTAGGAAACAATGATAAGGTTATGTACTTTGCATCTGATCGACCAGGTGGGTATGGCGACACTGCTGAATTAGAGAAGTCAAAAGACATCTGGATGGTAACCTTTGTGAGAAGAGGCCGAACTTGGAGTGAGCCAATAAATCTTGGCCCAAATATTAATACAGAAGGAAACGAGATGTTTCCTTACATACACGATGATGGGTCTTTATACTTTTCTTCTGATGGTCATCCAGGAATGGGAGGACTTGATATTTTAGAGGCTAGAAAAGATGGTGAAGGACCAACGGATTGGGAAGTACCTAGTAATATGAAGAGTCCAATCAATTCTTCTGGAGATGACTTCGGTATTATTATGACACCTACAAAAGAGGAGGGTTACTTTACCTCAAACAGAATAAAAAGTCAAGATGATATTTTCCATTTTGTAATGGAGCCTATAGAGTGTAAGTTGAAAGGACAAGTGACTGATTGTGATAGTGGAACTGCAATTACTAACGCTTTAGTCCTCATTAGTAATAATGTAGACTCTAGTAAAATAAGATTGAGAACGGATAATAGAGGATACTATGAAACACCTTTGGGTATTAATAGAGAGTACACCATTGAAGTTTCCAAAAGAAGTGCTTATTATTATGATGCAAAACCACAATATGTAAGTACAGTAGGTGTTGAAAATTCTATTGATTGTCAGCACGTGAAAGATTTCTGTATGAAAAACACGTGTAATGATGTATTCGTACTTCCTATTTATTATGATTTGAATAAAGCTTTTATCAGGTCAGACGCAAAACCTGTTTTGGATGATTTAATAAAAACACTCAAGAAATATCCTAGAATGGCTGTAGAGCTTGGTTCTCATACAGATTGTAGAGCAAGTTATGAGTATAACCGAGAGTTATCACAGCGTAGAGCTGATTCTGCTATCGCGTATATTTTAAGTGCTGGAGAAATAAATCCATTTAGACTAGAAGCTCGAGGATATGGTGAATCACAGCTTGTGAATCACTGTGCTTGTGAAGGAGCAGAAGTTACTCCGTGTAGTGAGGAAGAACATCAAAAGAACAGACGTACAACTGTGAAAGTTGTAAACTGTAATTTTGACGTGTTATCCATAGGTGTCGATTATAAACAGAGAAACGATGAAGCCCTAAATGGTAAAGGTTCAATCTATAGTCCTTATCTATTAGAAAAACAACGTGATTTCCTAGTTGAAACTAAAGGTGACATCGATAGCTTCTTAAGAGCAAAAGCAGTAGAGGACAGCCTACTTCTTGTGAAAAAAGCAGAAGAAGAATTAATTGCTAAATACGACTTTATTCCATTGACCAAAGGAAGAGGTGATGACTATACTCTTTATGGTTATGTTGGACGTAAGAAAATTAAATTCACTTACAATGGCGAAGAGCGTAGAACTATCTTGCCTCAGACCTTAGTTGAGCAACTCATTAAAGCTAAAAAACTCAGTCCAAATGACTTTAGAGATCAGAATAAAAAAATAAAGCTGTCAGATGGTACAAAGATTTTTGGAACTTCATTTACACTGGCTGAACTGAAAATAAATGATAAGGTTTACACCAAAGTGAAGTGTAAAATGGGAGAAGGCAGAGAGACTATCTTAGGTTACAACATATTTGATCGTGAATATGTAGATTTTGAGATAAAGGAAAATAAAATCTGGCTTCTCAAAGACGAAGAAGAATAGTCGCTAATCACTTTCTACTGAGTAAACAATCAATTGAGCAGATACGAAAAAAGAGGAGTTTCCTCTCAAAAAGAAGACGTCCACAAAGCTATTACTAATATTGATAAGGGTATCTATCCGAATGCATTTTGTAAAATAGTAAAAGACTACATGGGTGGGAATGATGAGTATTGTAATATCGTTCACGCCGATGGAGCCGGAACTAAATCATCTCTGGCTTATTTATATTGGAGAGAAACAGGAGATCTGAGTGTTTGGAAAGGCATAGCTCAAGATGCCATAGTGATGAACTTGGATGACATCATTTGTACTGGGGCAACTGGACCATTCTTGTTATCAAATACTGTAGGAAGGAATAAACATCTAATTCCTGGGGAAGTTATAAAAGCTATCATAGATGGTTTTGAAGAATGTATCTCTACAATGGGTGACTACGGTGTAAACATTAAATTCACAGGAGGAGAAACAGCTGACGTCGGCGACTTAGTTAAAACACTAATAGTTGATAGTACAGTTGCTTGCAGACCAAGAAGAGACGAAATACTTGAAGTAGATATTCAAGATAATGATGTTATCGTCGGATTCGCATCATACGGATTGGCGTCTTATGAAAAAGAATATAATTCCGGAATTGGTTCTAATGGATTAACTTCAGGTAGACATGATTTGTTGGACCATTCCTACTATTCCAAATATCCTGAAACCTTTGATATAAATACAGCAGAGGACTATATTTATTCTGGTAAGTATAAGCTTACAGACCAACTAGAAGGTACACCAGTAGATATTGGTAAAGCATTATTATCTCCTACAAGAACGTATGCTCCACTTTTAAACAAAATAGTAGAAAATTCTGAGCTGAAATCTGCTATAAATGGGATAATACATTGTACAGGAGGTGCCCAAACAAAGGTGATGAAATTTCTTGATAAGCCACTTCACATCATTAAAGATAATCTACTTACGGTGCCACCGTTGTTCCAGACAATTAAGGACACCACCGAAACAACTTGGAAAGAAATGTACGAAGTATTTAATTGTGGTCACCGATTAGAAATATACTGCCCAGCTTCAGTTGCAGATGAACTGATTGCTATATCTAACTCCTTCAATATAGATGCACAAGTAGTTGGAAAGTGCACCCCAAGTACAGAAAAAATGCTTACAATAGACGGCATAGACTATTAATTTCCATTAATACTGTCATAATTCTCTCATCAAGAGTATTTTTTAGAAAAAAGTTTACCTTTGGGATTCTTAAAATTAATGTATAAACAAAAAATGAAAAAAGTTTTATTATTTAGCTTAATAGCTTCAATGTTCATGTTTGGTTGTTCTGATGACACTGGAAACGGTGG
Organism: Bacteroidia bacterium; assembly: GCA_965655315.1. Lineage (GTDB taxonomy): Bacteria > Bacteroidota > Bacteroidia > NS11-12g > UBA9320 > UBA9320. The sequence goes on along the minus strand of CBFHGJ010000006.1, from coordinate 54,638 downwards.
CGGAACTCCAGAACCTACAGACAATTTAGCAGTAACAACTGTTAAAAAAGAAAATCAATCTTTAGCAATTAAATTTAGTGGTACAAACTGTCCTCCTTGTGGTGGATGGGGTTGGTTAATGGCTTCTGAAATCAAAGACGGTGTTGATGCAGCGGGCGGTTTTATGACTGTTTACGGTCAAAACTTCGTTGCAGAGTTATTTATTATTCCTGAAGCAACTACATTACAAGATGCTTGGGGTGCTACGGGTTATCCTCACTTTGGTGCTAATGGAAGTGTAACTACAGTTGATAGATCTAGTGGCGTAAATACTGCTGCTGAAAAGCAAGAGATTTATGATAGAGCTAACACTCATATGGACGCAGAAGTTGTTGCTAACACTGGTCTTAATTACAAAATAGAAGGTGATGAAATCAAGTTGAAGTATAAAACAACTGCTTGGTCTGCAATCAATGCTCCTTATTTAGCTATCTATGTTTTTGAAGATAAAGTGAAAGGTAACCAAGCAGGTCATTCTGAAGGTCCAAACGCTTTACACAAAAATGTGTTCAGAGGAGAGTTTACTGCAGGTGAAGGATATGGATCACCAATTGAAGGTCTTGCTGTAGGTACTGATGTATCTGGTGAAATGACAATCGATATGGAAAGTGACTGGGATGCTGACAATATTGGTATCTACGCAGTTATTTATGATAAAGAAATAGGTGGATATAGCTTTGTAAACCTTGCTAAAGGAAATAAAGTAGACTAATCTACTCAGCTTAAAAAATTAAAACCCTCGCAAAAGCGAGGGTTTTTTTTGATCTAATTTTTCAATGCTACCTTTGCTTTAGTGAAAGATATTCGTTCCTTATCAAAAGAAGAACTGGCCCTAGCTTGTCAAGAATTAGGCGAAAAGAAGTTCAGGGCTAAGCAAGTATGGGAATGGTTATGGACAAAAAGTGCCAGGTCATTTGATGAAATGACAAACTTATCTCTCTCATTTAGAGCTAGATTAGCAGAGGAATTCACGTTCAACGTGATGACGATTGCTAATAGTCAACGAAGTAAAGATGGAACCGTAAAATATGCCTTTCGACTAAATGACGGTCACCTAGTAGAAGGAGTGCTTATTCCTACTTCTGAGAGAGTGACGGCTTGTATTTCATCTCAAGTAGGTTGCAGTTTGAGTTGTACATTTTGTGCTACGGGTTTTCTCAAAAGAGAAAGAAACCTAAGAAGCGACGAAATGTATGATCAAGTTGCTATTCTCAGAGAAGAAGCTCAAAAGGAATACGGTATAAACCTGAGTAATATTGTTCTCATGGGGATGGGAGAGCCTTTACTAAACTATGCTAATGTGCTTGCAGGTATAGAGCGTATTACTGCTCCTGATGGCTTAGGCATGTCTCCACAGAGAATCACTTTGTCAACTGCTGGTATAGCAAAGATGATTAAAAAGCTAGGAGATGATGGAGTGAGATTTAATCTCGCACTCTCGCTTCACTCAGCAAACAATGAGCAGCGTAGTAAGATAATGCCGATTAATGACAGTAATTCTCTAGATGACTTAGTAGAGGCTATCAACTATTTTTATGACAAAACAGGCACCAGAATTACTTTAGAGTATTGTGTTATAAATGATATTAATGATGATCCATTTGAAGCAGAAGAACTTGTTGCATTCTGCCGCAGAATCAAATGTAAGGTGAACTTGATAGAGTATAATCCTATAGATTTAGCTGAATTTATATCTAGCTCCGAAGAAAAAATTGAACGCTTTGCTCAGTTTCTTGAGAAAAATAAAGTAATAGTTAGTGTTAGACGCAGTAGAGGAAAAGACATTGACGCGGCATGCGGTCAGCTTGCAAATAAACTAGCCTAAAAATTTACCTCTCTCCTCTTGGGTAGGTATTCTGCACGATTCCTTCTTTCCAAACCAGCTATATCTGTTTCTAGCTACCCAGTCATATACTAAGTCAGAAATAAAAGATGGTACTATTTTAAAAATGATTCCAAAACTCCAAGGGAATTTTAGGTACTCACAGATAGAAAGTATGGCTTGAGATTTATATTTCAACTCTCCTTTGTGGTAGAGTAAAATGCTATCTGGGATCGTATCCAACTTTGAGGTAGCAATAATCTCCTGTCCTATTTCAGATTGCAAGGATGCAAATCGAAGCTGATTACCTTTTTCATTTCGAACTAAAAAATCAACTGAAGAATTACAAAGATTGCAGACTCCATCGAATAATACCACAGGTTTTCTTAAAGAAAAAAGATCTACATTTTTCATTTCGATGTACTGCAAATTTATCGGATTAAAGTTAATTGTTAAATACCTTTGCACTATGGCCAAAATATCTATAGACTTATCATCAGGAACAGTAACCGAAAACAAGGCCGTTATTGGAATTGATTTGGGTACCACCAATAGTCTTATCGCCACTATAAACGAAGAAGACCGATCTCCTTACTGCATAAGTAAAAATGGAGATAACATTGTTCCAAGTGCCATATTATTTCAAGATCAATCTATGAAAGTTGGGAAAGAAGCAATTGAAAAGATAATTGATCAACCAGAAAATACCATATACTCGGTAAAACGATTACTAGGTAAAAGCTATACTGACTTAGACAGCCTTGGGCATGAACTCAACTACACCATCGTAGATGATGAGACTCAAGCTTTAGTTAAAGTTAAAGTAGGCGAAAAACAGTATTCCCCAATTGAATTATCATCTTACATCCTCAAAGAGTTAAAATCTGTTGCTGAAGATTCTTTAAATGCAACAATCAGTCAAGTCGTGATAACTGTACCTGCCTATTTCAATGATTCTCAACGACAAGCCACTCGAGATGCCGGTAAATTAGCCGGATTAGACGTGCTAAGGATAATTAATGAGCCCACAGCTGCTAGTCTAGCCTATGGACTAGGAAATGAATCAGATGATGCTAAAACAGTAGCTGTATACGATCTAGGAGGTGGGACATTTGACATTTCTGTTCTGAATATAGAAAACGGTATTTATGAAGTCTTATCTACCAACGGAGATACCTACCTCGGTGGGGATGATATAGATAAAGCTATCGTATCCTATTGGATGGATCAACTTAAGCTTGCAAACCTTACTCCTAAAAGTAAACAGTTACTTCGAATTCAGGCGGAAAAAGCAAAAAAAGAATTAAGCACAAATACAGAGTTTAAGACACAAGTAGAATTAAGTGGTAAAACAATAGAACTTGTTCTTGATACCGAGCAACTAAATAAGCTTATTAGCCCTCTACTAACCAAGACTATGAGCTGCTGTACCCAAGCTTTGAAGGATGCTGAGCTAAATGCCGAAGAAATCCATGAAGTTGTATTAGTTGGAGGTAGCACTAAATCTCCAATTGTCAAGTCAATGGTGCAGTCCATATTTTCTAAAGCAAGCATAAACAATACTATAAACCCCGATGAAGTCGTAGCAATGGGTGCAGCAATCGAGGCAGATATTCTTGCAGGCAATAGAACTGATATGCTTCTATTAGACATTACTCCACTTTCACTAGGGATAGAAACAGTTGGTGGCATGATGGACGTCTTGATTCCAAGAAACACAAAAATTCCAGCTAAGTTTAAAAATGAATATAGCACCTCTGTGGATGGTCAGGTAAATCTGAAAATAGGTGTATATCAAGGTGAACGCGAGATGGTAGAGGATAACAGGAAATTAGGAGAGTTTATTCTATCAGGTATTCCTGCAATGCCAGCAGGTCTTCCTAAGATTGAGATGACTTTTATGTTAAACGCAGATGGGATATTAGAAGTAAGTGCTGAAGAAAAACGATCAGGTGTAAAACAGTCTGTTAAAATGAAACCTCAATATGGTATTTCAGATGAAGAAATAAAGAGAATGCTAAAAGCAAGCATAGATCATGCTGAAGAAGATATGGCTCAACGTTCTTTTGCAGAGGCAAAAGCCGAGGCAGAGCAACTAATCTACGCGACAGAGAAATTTAAAAAGGATAACGCTAGCCTTCTTTCTAAAGAAAATATTGAGGAAATTAATGTCCTATGCCATAATATCCACCAAGCAATAGATGCTAAAAACAAAGATTTAATCGTTATTGCAATGGATAAGTTAAATGCCTATAGTAGACCATTTGCTGAACAGGCTATGGATATTAATATAACAAAAGCTCTGGCAGGAAATAAAATAGATTGAGTACTAAAACATACATATTCTTTGTTGGACTATTGCTGATCTGTGGTGTGGCAATAGCTCAGAACGGTGCAAATTCTCCGTACAAGTTAGGAATAAAGACAAGTATCAATCTATCCACCATGCTCGGTAGTGAACTTGAAAACCCTAGGCCTAAATATGGTTATACAGCAGGGGCATATCTTATTAAACAAAATAAAAAAAATTGGACCTATTATGCTGAAGCCGTAGCTAGTTTTCGCGGAGCTCGGTTTAATAATGGAGATACCGGTTACTCTAAAATAGCTTCATTTTATGTGGACGCTGCCTTTTTGCCTACTTATAAACCTAATGATAACAGCTCTGTAAGTTTCGGACCATATGGTTCGTTTCTGGGACTATCCTCACTTTTTGTGGGAGATCAACGGAAATCAGAACTCAATGATATCGGGATAGCACCTTTTGATGCCGGACTTGCGACCTATTATCATATTCATAAAAAACTAGTCATTTATCAATTTGGAGTAAAAGTAGGAATACTGGATGTCAATGACTCTGTAAATTTTGAAGGTTATTTTCCTGAAACAGGTAACGGAGGCAGTATAACAAACCTAAGTTTCGAAATAGGACTACTTTTTTAACTAAACTTGAAAAAACAAACAGGTTATATATACTTCCTTATATTGGTGATTGTTGCGATAGGAGTTATGTCGTACAAATCTTCACAAACTGAGGATCAAGTTAATAGGATGTCCAATGGACAAAAAGTATTCCCTGTACCTGTACCTTCAACTTTAGAATTTGCTGGAGAAACCGTACCATTGAACAAACTGGGTATAAAGGTACGATTAGATCGTGAGCTTCTAGTAAATACCTATTGGCAAAGTAATACTTTACTACTAATAAAGAGGAGTAAACAAGCTTTCAAAACCATAGAACCAATACTACTAGAAAACAATATTCCAGAAGACTTCAAATACCTGGCAGTCGCTGAAAGTGGACTTCAAAATGTCTCATCCTCTGCAGGAGCAAAAGGGTACTGGCAGTTTATGACTGCTTCTGCTAAACCATACGGTTTAGAAATAAATAGTGAGGTAGATGAACGTTATCATCTAGAAAAAAGTACTGAAGCTGCGTGTAAGTATTTACAGGAAGCATACAACCTATTTGGAAGTTGGTAGCATACAACAGAGGAAAAGCTGGAATCCAGCGAGACTTAAATAAACAACACGTAAAAAGTTATTATGACTTACACTTAAATAACGAAACCGCTAGATACCTATTTAGAATAATAGCTTTGAAAAATATCCTTGAATCTCCAGATCAATATGGGTTTATATTAGAATCTAAAGACTACTATGCTGATCAACCGGTACAACAGCTTTATATAGATAGTTCTATTGAAAATATCGCAGATTTTGCTCAGTCTATTGGTACAAATTATCACGTCATAAAGACCTTAAACCCTTGGCTTCGAAGCAACAGTCTTACAGTGAAGAAAAAAACGTACAAAATAAAAGCCCCACTAAATGAATAGTGAGGCTTGTAAGTCGTAATTCTATATTTAACTAGAGCTCGTCTTGATTAAAAAAGTAATCGTCCGTGGACGGATACTCTGACCAAATTTCTTCAATCGTTTCAAAAGGCTCTCCATCATCTTCTAGCTCCTGCAGATTTTCTACCACCTCTAAAGGTGCACCAGTTCTGATAGCAAAGTCAATTAGCTCATCCTTAGTCGCAGGCCAAGGTGCGTCATCTAAATAAGATGCAAGTTCTAAAGTCCAATACATTCAGTTATATTTTTTAAATAATTTTACTTATGGGAAAGCAAATTGTTTGCCTTCTAGCTTTCTGCAAAAATATAATTTTGCTTAAAAAAAGCAACTAGAATTTAATTGTAGATTAATTTATTGACTATGAGCTACTTAAGCGGTGTAACATGATCCCAGAAGCTACAGAAACATTGAGCGAATCTATTTTACCTGGCATGTGGATACGAACTGTATAGTCCATAAGAGCCAACCTTTCTCTGGACAGTCCGTTATCTTCATTACCCATCCAAAGTACCCATCCGTCCATATCAGAGAAGCTATTACCATCTAAAATATTGTCTGATTTTTCTGTAGCGGCTATCTGTTTAAGACCCCAACTTTTTAGGTAAGTCAAAGTAGTCGCCAAACTGCTTACTCGTGCTACAGGTAATTGTAAAAGTGCACCCGCAGAAGATTTAATAGCCCCTTCGCCTATTTCAGCATTTGCTTTTGTTCCTACTATCAGCAAGTCCACGCCAAAAGCAAGACAAGACCTTGCCATAGCACCTATGTTTCGAATATCTTGAATACCGTCAGCCACCAAGATCTTAGGAGGCCTTCCTTCTTCAAAAAATCGCGTTATTGTTTCTTCTAGAGGAGCAAAGTCAATAGGACTTTTAATTGCAATTACACCTTGATGGTTTGCTCTTGTTATCCTATTTAGTTTATCAATAGGAACCATTTGAAATGGCGTCTCACTTTCTTTTGAAAGACGCCTTAACAGTCCAATTTTTTGCCTTTCAGCCTTAGCATTTACAAAGACCTTACCTACAGTAACGCCACTGTTGAGAAGGTCCTCTACTGCATGAAATCCGATTACTAACCCTTCTCTTGCCACTAAAATATACTAGTAGGCAATTTTAATTTGATTGTACAGTTCAGCGTATTTTTCACCTAATTCTGTTCGCTCATATCTATTTGCCAATAGACCTACATTTTTAAGTACTTCAGCATTCTCATTACGATCACCAGAGGCACTTTGTATGCCTTTAGTCTTAAACTTATCATAGTAATTCACTAAATCGAATGCATCATCTCCCACTTCCTGCAACACTTTGTCTGCTTTCTCTATTTGATCCGCTCTATAGTAGATATCTGCTGCCGCGGCTTTTAGTCTTAGATTCATAGGAAGCAAGGACTCTGGCATAGAAGCAAAGCATTTATCTAATAATGCAGCTGCAGTATCAACCTCATTTCTACGAGACTTGAAATCAGCAACCTGGATAAAGAGCGAACGAAGATTTTTTGGAACTAATTGAGCCTTGTCATCTAAGAACATTTCTCCTTTTTCCATATTACCCCATTCGTAAACGTTCATCAATTTATCCTGCAATAAATCCATGTCGTCCATGCCTCTCATTCTTGTATTGGCTTCAACTGGTAGCAACTGATAAGTTAAACCATTGTTACGTAAGTATTTCTGGAGTCCTAAGTAGACTGAACTTCCAGTAGTAGTAGTCCAATAAATTGGTCTTTTCCAACCTGTTTTTGCGTTTGTAGAAATAATATCTAACACTATCAAGTCACCTTTAGACAATCCATTCCTACCTATATCCCAGTACATTTTATCTACGATCTTCCCGGTATCTCTTGCAGGCAAAAAGTCCATATCTAAAATAGCTTGCTTGTCCACATCTAAACTATACTTTTTAGCTGGATAGACACTAACCAACTTTCCATCATTTGTCCGTTGTCTCTTGCCGTCATCGGTGATATAGTTAAGTACCTGCTCTAATGGATAAAACTTAGAAGGGTCCACTGAATTATTATTGAAGTAACGAACATAATCTCTAGTTCCAGACTTAATTTTCTCCTCAGGTATGCTTAGCGGCAATTCTTCTGATTCAAACACTTTTCTTCTAAGTGCACTACTATACCATTCCGTTGGTAATAAGCTTAAGTTTATGATTCTAACATCCGTTCTGATACCTTCAACATTCTGAGCGTACCATAGTGGATAGGTGTCATTGTCGCCATTTGTAAATAGAATAGCATTCTCTTTACAACTGTTTAAATAGTTTTTAGCGAAGGATATACCCAAATATCTATCTGATCTATCATGATCATCCCAATTTTGAGAACCCATTAACACAGGAGCCACAAATAAAGCTACAGCTGTAGCTGCTATCGCCGCAGTTGGTTTTCCTATTGCTTTCTTAAGCAGGTCCACAAAGAACAATACACTCAAACCAATCCAAATACCAAAAGTTTGGAACGACCCTGCAAAAGTGTAATCTCTCTCTCTAGGCTCCATAGGAGGCTGATTTAGGTAGATCACCACCAATAAACCCGTAAAGACAAACATTACCAAAACGGTATAGAAATCCATCTTACTCTTTTTGTACATAACAACCACACCAAGCAAACCTAAAATGAGCGGTAAGAAATAGTAGGTGTTTTTGGCCTTATTGTAATCCAGATAATCTGGAATGTCTTGAGGTGCATTTAATCTTGCCTCGTCAATTGCACTTATACCTGATATCCAATTACCATTTAGACTATTTCCAGTTACGTTCTGTATATCATTCTGTCTTCCTACAAAATTCCACATAAAGTATCTCCAGTACATCCAACCTAGCTGATACTTAAATAGGAACGTCATATTATTTCTAAAAGTAGGCTTCTTCACTTTTGCAGCTTCAAGCTGTTGCTTTAGCTCTTGATTACTCGGGTCAGCTTTTACTCGTTGTTCTAAGCTATTTATCTCAAAAAACATGTCTTCCATACCACACCAAATCGGATAGTAGGTTGACTTCTCAGTCATGTCACCCATTCTAGGTAAAATAGTAGAATACTTCGGATCGTAAACTGGCTCTTGCTTTGTTCCAACTTCTTCATAATAGCCCGCTCCATCTTCATCTACACCACGTCTGTAAATAGTGTTTCCTTCGTCTATAGCCGTAAGCCTAGCATTCCAATATGGACCTTTGACCAAAGGTCTAGAACCATATTGCTCTCTGTTTATATAACTTAATAGGCTTTGAGCGTCTTGTGGATCGTTCATATCTATTGCTGGCTCAGCGATAGAACGAATAACAACCATAGAGTACGAAGAGAATCCAAGCATTATAAATGCATAGCACAAGATGACTAGGTTAGCAATAGGCTTGTTATTCTTTGTTGTGTAATACAAACCATAAGCAATAGCTCCAGTTAACAATATCATAAAGAACACAACACCTGAATTAAACGGTAGTCCAAATGAATTTACAAAAATCCTATCAAAAAAAGCAGCTATGGCTGGAGTCTTTGGAATAACAATCCATTGAAGAACTCCAATAGAGCCCAACCCAATTGCAAACGCCTTTATTAAATTGGATCGACTAGCTCCAAATTTATTCACAAAATAGTACAGAATGATAGCAGGAACTACAAGTAAGTTCAATAGGTGAAGACCTATACCTAGTCCAACTACGTAAGCGATAAAAACAATCCATCTATCGGAGGTATGCTCCTCTTTTACTCGTTCCCATCTTAGTATTGCCCAAAATGCTAAAGCCATAAAGCAAGAAGAAGCAGCATATACTTCTGCTTCTACAGCACTAAACCAAAAAGTATCCATAAATGTAACTGACATAGCAGCGACAAGTCCAGAACCTAGTATTGCTATGGTATTTCCAAGATCTACTTTTGTCTCGTTCAAATCAACTTTCAGAATTTTTTTCGCAAAGTGTACGGTAATCCAAAAGGTAAACATGACGGTAGCAGCACTAGCAACAGCACTAAGCATATTGACAGCTATAGCTACCTCAGCAGTATCCGGAGTAGCAAATATGGAAAACAATCTACCTAACATCAAGAATAAAGGAGCACCTGGAGGGTGAACTACTTGTAGGCGGTAGGATGCAGAAATAAATTCTCCACAGTCCCAAAGGCTTACTGACTGCTCTAAAGTAAGGATGTATACTACTAAAGCTATGGCAAAAGTGATCCATCCAAAAATTGTGTTTATTCTTTTGAAGTTATTCATAAAGGCGAATTGTTCTTACTTTTCTATGTAAATTGAAAATACGGGCGAAAATAAATATTTAGTTCAGAAACCGCACGGTTAGATTTCACTGAAGTAGACGATAAAAACTAATGTTTTAGTTCGCTCAGCATAAAAAAAACTTTATCTGTTTGCTGAATGCTCGATTAAGCTAGTTATTTGCGAGAACAAAATCAATCAACTAATTGAACGACTATTTCCAAATAAATAATTGTCCTGTTTGTGGTGAACAAGAATTCTCGGACTTCAAAAAAGTGCCTGACTGGCTAGTATCAAAGGAAATATTTAGATTAAAACAGTGTGATTCTTGTGGATTTAAATTTACAAGCAATGCTCCACTTCCTAAAGATATCGGGCCCTATTATGATAGCGACGAATATGTGGAGCACAGTGATACAAAAAAGGGGCTGACTTACAGTTTGTATCATATTGCTCGTGAACTTATGCTGAAGTATAAATTCAAAAAAATACAAGCTTTGGGTGTTGGCAAAAAATTACTTGATGTTGGTTCAGGTTCAGGTTACTTTATTAATTTCCTTAAGAATAAAGGTTACGAAACGACCGGCGTCGAAATAAGTGAAAAAGCACGGCAGCTTTGTATGGATAATTTTGGTATTGAGACCAATGAACCATCAGCTTTTCTCAATAAAACGCTAGGAACAAACTACGATTTAATCACCCTGTGGCATGTTTTTGAGCACGTTTATACCTACGAAGAATTTTTTGAATTGTTTAACTACTCACTATCTGAGAGTGGGAGATTAATTCTTGCATTGCCAAATTGTAATAGCACAGATGCACAGCTATACAATGAGCATTGGGCAGCATATGATACACCCAGACATTTATGGCATTTTACACCAGAAATGATAGAACAGTTTGCTAAACGAAGAGGTTTCATTTTAGATAAGAAGTATCGCCTACCATTAGATCCTTTTTTCAATGCGATGGTAAGTGCAAGCTATAAGGAATCTTTTACCTTCTTGCCTATTACCATGTTAAAGGCTTTTTGGGCTTGGATGGTATCACTAGGGAACCTGAACAAATCAAGTTCGCTTTTTTATGTGTTTAAAAAAGCCTAAGTCTAATGTTTTAGAAAAGACTTTGTGATTGACTTATTCCCTTTTAGCAGTTTTATGAAATAATTGCCAGATGTAAGTTCATCAACCTTTACGACGTTGCTGAAAGGCAAATCTAGTACCGCAACACATTGAGCGTTAAAAATATAAATTCTCTCTAAACCAGCTGTTTCACCTTCTATATGTAATTCACTTGTCGTAGGGTTAGGATATAGTACAACGGATATATTCTCTACCATCGAAACGTTATTGACTACCCCTTCATCAACAGATAAATCGTCTAAGATTACACGGTCGCCTCCTGTATTACCATTACCATTCGCAGCTAGGGATGCAGCATAAAAAGTGACTTCTCCTGTTCCTTCAGCTGGTGCCTTCCACGTCAAGTTCCAAGTACGGCCATCAGTACCAGTACTACTAGCAAATTTATGGGTTGCACGTGTGCCACTTTGTAACGCATTTCCGTCATCATTACTTATAAACTCTCCTACTTTATTTCCGTTCACGTCTTCCGCCACTATTTCAAAACCCCACGTAGATCTTCCATTAAGTGCTGGGCTTAAGGTAATCGTATGTGATTTACCCGGCTCATAGCCAGAAGATGGCATATCTGTAGAGATAAAGTCTTGTACAATTGCTCCTTGACTACTACCATGACATCCACCACTAGTACCACATGAGCTTCCATCATTTGGAGAACCAGTTCTGCCTCCTGGAGATCCTCCTCTATTTGACATAAATACCAATGCCGTAGCAATTAAAAGTGTGATTTGAACAGTAGGTAAGATTCTTTTCATAGATTGTTGTTTAGTAATAATTGTTTAACACCCCCCAATTTGTGAATAGTTTGTGAGTTACCTTCAAATATATTAAATTTGCAGCAAAATAAACGAATTGGGAGGGGTGTTAACCCCTTTTTTAATACATAAAATTTTGAACGTAAAAGAACTCATAACTAACATCATTCAGGAAGAATTAGAAGGTTCTGATAATTTTTTGGTAGGTGTTGATACTAATCAGGCAGAAACTGACTTGAAATTCTTTATTGATGGTTTGCAGGGGGTTAGTGTTCAGATATGTACAAAGTTAAGTAGAAATATATCTCGAATTTTGGATGAAGAATATACTGAAGATCACCCTATAAGGTATGAGATTTCCTCACCGGGAGTTGACGAACCACTAGTGGACCAACGGCAATATACTCAGCACATAGGGAGAAATTTAGCTGTAACAGATATTGAGGAAAACCAAGTGGAAGGAGAGTTACTGAAAGTTTCAAATTCTTCGATATTGCTAGAAATCAAGATTTCTAAAAACAAAAAAGAAAAACGCGAAATAGCGTTCGAAAATATTAAATCAAGTATTGTAAAAGTATCCTTTAAACCAAGAAAAAAATGAGCTTACAACTAGTAGAATCATTCTCGGAATTCAAAGAATTCAAAAACATCGATCGTGCTACAATGATGCGTGTTTTAGAAGACGTATTCAGAACTATGATTAGCAGAAAATATGGGTCAGACGAAAACTTTGATGTCATAGTAAATACCGACAATGGTGACTTAGAAATCTACAGAAATCGAGAAATAGTAGACAACGGTGAAGTAGAAGACTCAAACAAAGAGATTTCCATAGACGAAGCTAAACTGCTCGAAGATGATTATGAAATAGGAGAAGAGGCTATCGAGGAGATTGGTATGGAATCTTTTGGGAGAAGAACTATCTTAACTGCAAGGCAAACTCTACTATCTAAGGTACTTGAATTAGAGAAAGATGAGTTTTACAAGAAATACAAAGATCGAGTAGGAGAAATAGTAGTAGGCGAAGTATACCAAATCTGGAAAAATGAAATAATGGTATTAGACGATGAAGGTAATGAGTTGATATTACCGAAACGCGAAATGATACCACGAGATTTTTTTAAGAAGGGAGATTCAGTTAGAGCTGTTGTCCTTAGAGTTGAAATGTACAACTCTAATCCTAAAGTAATAATGTCTAGAACCGCTTCAGAATTCCTGGAAAGGTTGTTCGAATTAGAAGTCCCAGAGATATTAGATGGTCTTATTACAGTTAAAAAGATTGTACGCGAACCTGGAGAAAGAGCTAAAGTAGCTGTAGAAAGCTATGATGACAGGATAGATCCTGTAGGTGCTTGTGTAGGAATGAAAGGTAGCCGTATTCACGGCATTGTTCGTGAGTTAAAAAATGAAAATATTGATGTCATTAACTTCACTTCAAATCTACAATTACTAATACAGCGTAGCTTGAGTCCAGCAAAGGTTTCATCCATCGCAATAGATGAAGATGAAAGTAAAGCAGAGGTATTCCTGCCTGCGGATCAAGTATCTCTTGCAATAGGTAAGGGTGGTCATAATATCAAGTTAGCTGGCAAGTTGGTAGGATATAGCATAGATGTTTATAGAGAAAATAACGATGAAGAAGATCTAGATGTAGACTTGAACGAGTTTGCAGATGAAATAGATACCTGGATCATCGATGAATTGAAAGGCATAGGTTTAGATACAGCAAAGAGCGTTTTAGACATGACAGATGAAGATCTAATAGCTAGAACTGAGTTAGAACAGGAGACGATAGAAGAAATTAAGAAAATATTAGAAGCAGAGTTTGAATAATATGAGTTTAACGACTAATAACCTCGGTATGTAGGAGATACACCACTTCTTAATCCGAGTTAAAGTATTATTTTCGAACGCTGCGTAAGCATTACATGGCTGAAAAGAAAAAGACATATAGAATAAACAAGGTAGCTACAGAATTTAACGTAAGTTGGAAGACTATTGTAGAACACCTTACCGAGAAGGGTTTTGAAGTAGAGGCTAAGATTACCGCTAAGCTCGATGAGCCAATGTATCAAGAATTGCTTAGTTTTTATCAAAAAGATAAGCAAGCAAAAGAAGAATCTCAACAATTAGAGATTAACATTCGAAAAGATGCGAAGACGAAAGAAATAACTAAGCAAAAGGAAAATCCTATTGTTGATATTCCTGAATTTGCTCCTGAGCCAACAATCTTCATTAAGGACACATCAAGTAAGCCGAAGGAAATTCAAAATGAAGTAGAATCAGAAAAAACTGTTCCTAAAGAAGATCCAAAGACGGAAGTTGAAGAAAAACCTGCGGCTAGCAAAGAAGAAGACTCTAAAGAGGTAAAAGCAGAAACTGCTGAGGTAGAGATAAAACCTACTGACAACAAAGACGCTGAAGATTCTAGGCTGAAAGTATTGGGTACTATAGAAATCCCCTCTAAAAAATCTCCGAAAAACACGAAAAAAGATAGTGTAAAAGAGCCAGAGAAAGAAGAACAGCCAGCGGCAAAAAAGAAAGAAAAGCCAGCTGAAGAAGCTCCTGCGGAAGAAACTGAAAAAATAGAAACGGAGTATAAGAAACTAGAAGGAACTAAAGTTCTCGGAAAAGTTGAAATCAAAAAACCGGTTAAGAAAACACGTAGCAAAGAGGATAAAAAACCTAAACGTAAACGTATACGCGGTGAGAAAGTAACAGCAGAAAAACTACGAAACGAGCGTCGAAATAAAACTGGTCGTCCAGGAGAAAAAACTGAAGTCACTGAAAAGGAAATTCAGGATAAAATCAAAAAGACGCTTGCTCGTATGCAATCGGGCAAACAGACTCCTTCACACGGTGGTAAAGTCAGACAAAAGGCTAGAAAGTTCAGAAGACAAGAACACAAGAAGAAGTGGGAAGAAAAACAACTTCAGGAAATTGAAGAGTCTAAGACTTTAGATGTAACTGAGTTTGTTACTGCTAATGACCTTTCTAATATGATGGATATCAATGTAAACGAGGTAATTAGTGCCTGTTTTTCATTAGGTATGATGGTATCTATAAATCAACGTTTAGATGCTGAAACAATCCAAATAGTAGCCGAAGAATTTGGCTATGAAGTGAATTTTGTAGATGCAGATGAAACTATAGAAATAGAGGAAGAAGAAGACAAAGTTGAAGATCTTAAACCACGTCATCCAATCGTAACTGTTATGGGTCACGTAGATCACGGTAAGACTTCTCTTCTAGATTATATCCGAAACGCAAATGTAATTGCAGGTGAAGCCGGAGGAATAACCCAGCACGTTGCTTCTTATGAAGTACAGTTGAAGAATGGAGAAAAAATGACCTTCATTGATACTCCTGGTCACGAGGCGTTTACTGCTATGCGTGCACGTGGTGCTCAAGTTACAGATGTTGCAATTATTGTTATTGCGGCAGATGACACAGTGATGCCGCAAACCAAAGAGGCAATCAGTCATGCTCAAGCTGCAGGAGTTCCTATCGTTTTTGCGATTAATAAAATTGATAAAGACGGAGCAAATCCTGATCGAGTTCGTGAGGCACTTTCTGCAATGAACATACTTGTAGAAGAATGGGGTGGGAAATTCCAGGCTCAAGAAATATCAGCTAAAAAAGGACTTAACATAGACGAGCTTTTAGAGAAAGTAGCATTAGAGGCTGAACTTCTTGAACTGCAAGCAAATTCTGATAAGAATGCTAAGGGTGCTGTTCTAGAAGCTAAGATAGAAAAAGGAAGAGGTGTTGTCGCTTCTATGCTTGTAGGGGAAGGAACTCTTCGTGTTGGAGATGCATTAGTTGCAGGCCAACATTTTGCGAGGGTCAAAGCTATGTTTAATGAAAGAGGTCAGTCAATGAAAATTGCTGGACCAGCTTCGCCAGTTTCTATACTTGGTTTTTCAGATGCTCCTGCAGCCGGAGAAACTTTCCAAGTTATGTCTGATGAATCTCAAGCCAAAGAAATAGCTAATAAGCGTGAGCAGCTTCAGCGTGAGCAATCGATTCGTACAACGTCGATGCTTACACTTGATACAATTGGTAAGCGTTTGGCAATAGGAAACTTCCAAGAGCTTAAACTTATCATAAAAGCAGATGTTGACGGTAGTAGCGAGGCACTTTCAGATTCGCTATTGAGACTTTCTACTGAAGAAATAGAAGTTAAGATTATTCAAAAATCGGTTGGGCCTATAACAGACAACGATGTTCTATTGGCAAAAGCATCTGATGCTATTATCATTGGATTCCAAGTGCGACCAATGCCTTCAGCTAAGAAACTAGCTGAGTCTGAAGGAGTAGAAATAAAACAATACTCAATTATATACCAAGCTATAGAAGAGATAAAGGCCGCTATGGAAGGTATGCTTGTTCCAGACTTGGTAGAAGAAGTTACAGGTACAGCTGAGATAAGAGAAACGTTCAAAATCACTAAAGTCGGAACCGTTGCTGGTTGTATGATTACCGAAGGTAAAATGTACCGAGACAATAAGGTTAGACTTATCAGAGAAGGTGTAGTAATATACACTGGCGAGATAGATACGCTGAAACGTTTTAAAGACGATGTCAAAGAAGTAAATAAGGGATACGAATGTGGTATTCAGATTAAGAACTATAATGACATTCAAGAATACGATTTAATCGAAGGCTTCCGAGAAGTAGAAGTAGCCAGAAAACTTAAATAATTCAATAGACTTTAGGGTCTACTATTTTCACTTTTTTCTAACTACATTGCACCCAATGAACAGTGCAATAATCAAAGGTATGGGCTACTATGTGCCTGATAACGTGGTAACAAATGATGACCTTTCTAAATTAATGGATACTAACGATGAGTGGATTCAGGAAAGAACAGGTATCAAAGAAAGACGTTGGATCAATAACGATGAAAGTACTTCATCGATGGGGCTGGAAGCAGCGAAGAATGCGATCGCAGATGCTGGAATAGATAAGAATGATATAGACTTTATAGTTTTTGCAACACTAAGCCCTGATTACTATTTCCCAGGGCCTGGAGTTACTCTGCAAAAAGAACTAGGAATAGATACTGTGGGGGCACTAGATGTTAGAAACCAGTGTAGTGGATTTGTATATGCCCTTTCAGTTGCCGACCAATATATCAAAACAGGTATGTATGAAAACATACTTGTGGTGGGCTCCGAGTATCACAGTGGTGGTTTGGATAAAACAACAAGAGGTAGAGGTGTTTCTGTAATTTTTGGCGATGGAGCAGGTGCAGCTATTCTCAGTAAATCTCCAAGTGCTGATAGAGGGATATTGTCTACTCATCTTCATTCACAAGGTGAACATGCAGAAGAACTAACATTAATAGGCCCTAGTACTCGAAGGTGGGTTCCAGAAGTAATAGATAATGGTGGTAAAGAAGATGAAGCTATTTTCCCTTATATGAACGGGACCTTTGTTTTTAAACATGCGGTTACAAGGTTTCCTCAAGTGATTGGAGAGGCGTTAGATAAGAATAATTTAGAATCTACAGATATAGATATGCTGATTCCTCATCAAGCTAATCTGAGAATCTCCCAGTACGTTCAAAAGAAAATGGGACTAAAAGATGATCAGGTATTTAATAATATCCAGAAGTATGGAAATACTACTGCAGCTTCTATCCCTATTGCCTTAGCTGAAGCTAAGGAAAAAGGACTGGTAAAAGATGGAGATCTAGTTTGTCTTGCTGCTTTTGGTAGTGGCTTTACTTGGGCAAGTGCACTAATAAGGTGGTAACTGGGTACACCGCGTATACCTCATCCCTAAGGATTGAATGTTTCACCAATTTTAGCAGTGAATTGTGAGTTTATTACGACATCTACTCTTATTATCACAACAATGAGCGAAAGGAAATCTAAAGTGAAGCAAATAATTGGCATTCATGAAGCAGTGACCTTAACAAAAGCTAATATGACTGATATACCTTCCAAAACGGATACTGGTGCATATAATAGTTCAATCGACTGCAGTTTTACAGAGGTAATCACAAATAGTAAGGGCAATGAGGTATTACGATATATTCTCCTAAACCCTAATAACCCAAAGTATACCGGTAAGGTACATAGAACAAAAAAATTTAAACGAAAATTAGTACGCAGTTCTAATGGTACTTCTACTAATCGCTATCAAGTAAAATTAAAAGTTCAACTTAAAGGTGAAGAGTTTAAAACCACATTTAACCTGAGTAAACGCAGCAAAATGCGATATCCGATCTTACTCGGTCGTAAATTTCTAGCGAATAGATTCTTGGTAGATGTCGGTATTAATAGAAAGACAAAAACCTGAGTAGGGCCTCTGTCACCAATTTAGGTTTAGTAAACGGAATAAAGTGATCTTCCTTGGGTAGAATGAACATTTCAACATTTCCGGCACTTACAAGCTTATCTTTAGCATAATTTGCATTTCCAGCAGGGACTAACTTATCTTCCTCTCCTTGAATTATTTGAACATCAGCAATTATCTGATTCCAATATTCCTCCATTTTTAGTAACTCCTCTTTAGCAGGTAGGATTTCTTGATTACTCACACAAAAACTTCTAGGAATAATCCATCGGACTAACGGTGAATTTAGTGGCTTTCTCCAATTCTCTTCAGGCTCAAGTTCTGGAGATACAGAACCAGCTAGTATTAGCAGCCCTTTGTATTCTTCAGGTTTTTTCATTGCCATATTGGCTATAATTGGCCCTCCAAGAGAGTGACCTATAAGAACTTTTTTCTTGGCAGAAAACTGAGCTACTATTTCATTCAAAATATCAGCTTGTCGCAAAATACTAGGCTCAGAATTACCAAAATCAGAATACCCAAAACCTGGACGGTCTAACAAGAGAACATCGTAATTATTCAGCAAAGCAGTATCTGTTCCAAAGTGTAAAAAATTACTGCTTGATCCCGGAGAACCATGTATAAATATAGCCAATGGCAATCCCTTCGACGAACTGATATGAGTAAAGTGAATATCTCTACCTAAGGCACTTTTATGACCTATGTATATCGTGAATTCTTCAGGTAAAATGCTTAGAACTTTTAATTGCTTTTTATCCGACTTTCTAAACTGAAGACAACTTTGGCAACCTACCCAAAGTATTGATAGAACTATAAATAGTTTAAAATTCCTGTTTTGCAAGTTTGCTGTTGTCTAGACGATAAACGTCATCACATATAGCTAATTCTTCCTCTTTATGTGTTATGAGTATAACCGTTTTTCCGTTCTTCTTTAACGTTTCAATAGCATCTATAGTTTGAGTCTTACTTTGCTCGTCCAAATTGTTGGTAACCTCGTCAAAGATGAAAGTATATTCAAAAGTGTAGACTTACCTTCTCCACTCTTACCTATTATACCTATGGTATCGCCTTTATTTATGTTCAATGTAATATCTTCCAATATCACCTTATTCCCATAGGAAAACGAAATATCCTGAAGCGTTAGCCCTGTTGTATACTCAATTTCTTTCGATAAAACTCTGTCTTCTATCAACTCTCCTTCACCATAGAAAAAGCCAAGAATATATTCATGAGAAGTTATCATATTAGAGCTCCCTATTACTCGATTTATACTAGGAAGTAACCTAAATGAAACACCTGCATAGATTGATATAAATGAAATAATCGTGGGAATATCATAACCGCCCAAAATACCAAATAAGACAATACATAAGATTCCAGATATACCAATTACTTCATAGATTCTCAAAGGCACAAATTGAGTGTAGACATACAAGTTCTCCTTTAGCCTATGTGCTTCTCTTTTGAATTCAGTATAGCGTCTCTCAAAATATCGAATACCATTCCATAGTTTGATGTTTGCTATGCCATAAATCATTTCAGAGATAGTTTCATAGAGTTTTGGGTGAACCGCATTAAAAGCTTCTCCATCTTTCAACAGGCGTTTCCTATTTGAGCGAATTAAAATAAAAGCCGCAGGTAACATGATAATAATAGTAAAGAGACACAACACTGGGTTGTACCAAAAAATAGCAGTCAGGAGCAAAAGAATAACTGCATATTCGGACCACAATAGTATACTTGGAAGAACTATATTCTCAGGAAAAGATACTGAGGTTACCATCAGTGAATTTATAATATCCGTTGATTTCCTGTCTTTGAAATAAAGGAGCTCTTTGTTTGCCACCTTACTAAAAAATCTACCAGACACTCCATTAGAAATTTCAAATGCAATTCGAATTTGCATCTTGTTGATGTAAATCAGGCAAACGTTTTTTATCACATACACTAACAGAAGTAAAATAGCCAATGCTAAAATAAACTCGCTATCACTTTGAAAACCTGAGGCTTTTTTCAGGAATGAGGTACTGATGTTATGATCAATAAATCCAGGATGTAAAATTGATAGAACTGTGTGTAGTAATACTGAAATTCCTAACAATTCAAGAATGGCCCCGAAAAAGCTTAATAAAATGATATATCGATACTTTCTGTTTTCAGATTTGTCAAAGAGTTCAGTTACTCTATTCCATACCTTGAATATAGAAAATACTGCTTTCAATCGATTGCCTCTAACACTTCCAATTCCATAATCACAGGCATATATCCGGGCACCTTTGAATTCCCTTTTTCTCCAAATGCCAACTGAGAAGGCACTACCGCTCTTATACTTTCGCCAACCTTGAGCTTAGATACCAGGAAGTGTATGCCTCCAAGTATTCCGCTATCTTTCTTGTCATAGAGGAGAGGATCTTCGTCTTTACTAAAAGCAATAATCTTTTCAGTGAGAGTTGACATTTGATATTTCACTTTTACTTTTGAATACTCGTAGTTTCCTCCTGATTTTGTTTTTAGCCTTTCATAGTTGATTTGACTTGCAGTATCCAAAACGGTATTCCACCTATTCTGCTCCAGAAAACGCTGAATCATAGTATTTTCAAAGGCTTTTTTGTAGGCAATGTGCTCTAAATCATCCAATTTTCCCCGTACGTTGACCTTAACTTGTATGCCGTCCGTCGTCTTCAGATTTGAAGGAACTGAACCATTTAGTGAGGTATAAAACTTACCTGCGGTTAACCTTAAATCCAAACTATCTCCTTCGCAAGTTTGTGCTAAAAGCTTTACTAAAGTAGATGTAGTATCTAGTTGGCTTATATGTACTTCTACTTTTCTATTCAAGTCCATCGTGTTTAAATAAACTGAATCATCCTCCCTACTGGCAACAATATCAAGAAGCCAATGTTTCTTACTATCGTTACACGATTCACCTCCACGTTTAAAACTAATTCCGTCCGTCTGCTGGAAAGGTTTGTCAGCACAAGAAAACATAAAACCTATTAGCACGACCACAATATAATTTATGCGGCTCATCACAAGAATTCTTTATACGTTTTTATCGAAGATTTAAACTTAGAAATAGTCTCTTCTAATGATTGTGTGCTTGCTCCTCCGGCGGCATTCTTATGACCTCCGCCATTAAAAAATTCAGAACTAAACTCATTACAAGGGAACTTGTCAGCACTCCTGAAACTCATTTTCACTAATGAACCTCTATCTATGATCAAAGCACTTAATTGAACACCTTTGATACCTAATCCGTAGTTTACAAAACCTTCAGTATCTCCTGTTATCACATTGTATCGTTCTAATTCTTCAGTTGATAAATAGCCTAATGCTACAGAGCCATTTTCAATTACTTCCACACGATTTGACAAATAGTAACCTAGAAGTTGAAGTCTTTCTAACCTATTTTGATCAAAAAGTGAACGATATATCTTGTCCGGGACCACACCCAAACTCATTAGGTCAGAGGCGGTTCTTAAGGTGTCACTTGTCGTACTTCCAAATCTGAATGAGCCCGTATCCGTAATTAGTCCGGTGTAGATACATTCCCCAGCCACTTTATCTAATAAGCTAGCATCTAGGTACTTGGAAATATATTTGTAAATAAGTTCGCAAGTAGAACTTGCTCCTATTTCTAAAAAGCGTTCATCATCAAAATCTTGAGGATCTCTATGGTGATCAATCATGACTACTTTAGCTCCGCTATTTTTTATCGAATTTGCCATTTCATATACCCTACCGATAGCATTGAAATCGAGGCAGAATATGTATTTAGCCTTGCTTAGAAGTGAGTCACATTTTGTCTTTTCTTCCGTGTAAATAAGAACATCTTCATCTCCTGGGAGCCATTTCAAAAATGCTGCATAGTCTGTAGGCATGATTACCTGTGAGGCTATACCTGCAGCTTTCAAATAATTATAAAGAGCCAAACTAGATCCCATAGCATCACCATCTGGTTTTTGATGGGCTGTAATTATAATATTTTCAGAAGCAGATTTTAGCTCATCTAGAGTGTGAGCTATAGTGTCAAACACGGTCATATTTTAAGACAAAACTCGTAAAAAGAATGAGATATTTCTATTTTTGCCGCCCAAATTAGAAAAGAAAAAGTAATGTCAAACATCACATTCACAATGATAAAGCCAGACGCAGTGGCTAATGGTCATACTGGTAAAGTAATTAACGATATCCTGGAAGGCGGATTTTCACTAAAAGCAATGAAGTATTTACATTTATCAAAGGAAAAAGCAGAAGCGTTTTATGGTATTCACCGCGAGCGTCCTTTTTTCAATGACCTAGTAAGTTTCATGTCTTCAGGTCCTATAGTTGCTGCAGTTTTTAGTAAAGACAACGCAGTGGCAGATTTTAGAACCCTTATTGGAGCTACAAACCCAGCTGAAGCTGCTGAAGGCACCATAAGAGCTAAATATGCAAAATCAATTGACGCGAATGCAATACACGGAAGCGATAGCGATGAAAATGCTCAGATAGAAGCTTCTTTCTTCTTCTCTGAGTTTGAAATGTTTTAACATAAGAACCAAAAAATATCAATAAAACCCGATCCAAACGATTGGGTTTTTTGTTTTATACGGCGTACTGCTTTGTTCCGGGTTATAGAACTGATTAATTATTAATCTAAAAATCCCTGCTCTTAGTAGTGCCATAAAATAGTAGAAGTATAATTTCGTTACTTTGGTGATAAGAGTAAATCAGAAGGACGAATTATGGTCTGCTTATTGCTCCAGAATTGATAAGAAAGAATTAAATGAATAAGAGAAATACATTTTTCATACTCGCTCCTTTTGTTTTTGTAGCTTTTGGCTTCTACCTAAAAAGTCAAAATACAGGAGAGGATATTTTACTTAGAGCTATAAATGGTGCATTACAATCAGCACATTATGACCCTGTCTCTATAGACGATGACTTTTCTAAAAAAGCATTTGAACTATACCTAGACAATATAGATGGAAACAAACGTTTTCTGCTACATTCTGATGTTGATGAACTTACTAATTATCAGCTTAAAATAGATGACGAAACTAAAGCAGGTACCTATGACCTATTTAATCGATCTGTAGAGATAATAGAAAAACAGATGGTAGTCACAGAACAGTATTATGAGGAAATTCTCGCTAAACCATTTGACTTTACCAAAGATGAGGAAGTAAGTTTCCAGGATGATCTTGAATTTGCTAGTACGCAAGAGGAGCTCAAGGATAGATGGAGAAAATACTTGAAATACAGTGTTTTAACTCGCGTGTATTCTGATCAACAATCCAATAAGAAAGCTCAAGAAGAATCTGACACTGTAAAACCAATAAGCCTAGACTCACTAGAGGTTAAAGCAAGAAAGAGTGTTTTAAAAACCCATAGAGATTGGTATACTCGTCTGAAGAGATTAGAGAGAAAAGATAGACTCTCTATGTATGCAAACAGTATAACTGCTGTTTATGATCCACATACCAACTATTATCCACCTGCAGAGAAAGAGAACTTTGATATACAAATGAGTGGGAAGCTTGAAGGAATAGGCGCCCAGCTACAGGAAAAAGATGGCTATATCAAAATAACAAAGATTATTCCTGGGGGACCATCTTCTCTTCAAGGAGAATTGGAAGCAAGTGACCTCATATTGAAAGTAGCTCAAGAAAACGAAGAACCTGTAGATATAATTGACTGGAGAATTAACGATGCTGTTAAAATTATTAGAGGTAAAAAAGGTACTAAAGTCACACTTACTGTAAGAAAAATAGACGGTTCAATTAAAGACATTACTATTACCAGAGATGTTGTGGTGCTCGAAGAAACCTATGCTAAGTCGCTTATCGTAAAAGATAAAGACAAATTGGCTTCGGGATATATCTACTTACCAAGCTTTTATGCTGATTTCCGTAATCCAAATGGAAGATTTAGTTGGAAAGATGTGAAGGCTGAAATAGAAAAACTGAAGGAGGCTGAAGTTCAAGGTATCATTCTCGATCTGCGTAATAATGGTGGAGGTTCACTTGATGACGTGGTTAAAATGGGTGGGTTATTTATAGATGAAGGCCCAATAGTTCAAGTAAAAGAAAAAGGACGTAAACCTCAAGTTTTAGAAGATAGATATGCTGGCACAGAATGGGACGGTGCATTGGTTATTATGGTTAATGAGTTCAGTGCTTCCGCATCCGAAATTATGGCCGCAGCTATGCAAGACTATAATAGAGCTATAATTGTTGGAAGTTCTAGCACACACGGTAAAGGCACCGTGCAGCGATTCTTGCCACTAAACAGAGCACTAAGAAGTAAAGAATTACCTGATTTAGGAAGTATAAAACTGACCATACAGAAATTTTACAGAATAAATGGAGATGCAACTCAACTGAAAGGTGTGAGCTCTGACATCCTTCTGCCAGATAATTATATGTATATCAAAACAGGAGAGAAAGAGCACGAGAACGCGATGGCATGGGATCAGATAGAAAGCTCCGCCTATGATGCAAAACAGTTTAAACTATCTGAAAAAGTCATTAAACGAAGTCAAAACAGAGTCAAATCAAGTGAAACTTTCCAACTTATTGAGCAAAATGCTAGAAGGTGGGAACAGCAGCGTGAGGATAAAATACACCCTCTTAGTTTAGAGGCTTACACAGCTGAAAAAGCAAAGGAAAAAGAGGAAAGCAAAAAATTTGACGTATTAAAGAATGCCAAACTTGATGGATTTGTGGTTTCAAATATCCCATCTGAAATTAATTATCTGGAGGCGGAAGAATCAAGAAAAAAACGAAATGCAGAATGGATAAAAGGGATTAAAAAGGACCCTTATATTTACGAAGCTCTACAAATCATCGAAGATTTGAATTAGGTGTGAAATCATTCCATTTAAAACAAGTCAAGAATCGTCTATTACACTTTCAGAATTAATGCTCCCTTCCCACTCCAACTTTAGTGGAAAGATACACGGTGGCCATATTCTAAATCTCATGGATCAAGTAGTTTTTGCTTGTGCGAGTAAACATAGTGGAAACTACTGCGTTACCGAATCTGTGAATAGAGTAGACTTTCTTCACCCGGTTGAAGTAGAAAATTATTTAATTATACCGAAACTTCGTACGACTAGTCTAATTTTATAGAATAAATATCAGAATTATTTCGCTTTATACCTTTAACAATAAAAGCTCCTGATTGAGGAATAATCTCTGCTAAAGTAAATGTCCTACAGTGCTTTGGTAAAGCATCAAATATCATTGTAAACTTTTTTGTTTGACCCGATTTTACATAATGCCAATCTGGTTGATATACAATACCAAATGCTCTTACCATTTGATTCATCACACCAGTTTGCTCGTCAATTAAAAAGGTCTCTTTCCATACTCGGACACCAATTTCTTCAGCATAAATTGTAGGGTCATTATACAAAGAACAGTGGACTATCACTTGTCCTTCTTCTTCTAACTCAGCAAGTAGCTCTTCGTCCAAATCAACTAGAACTTTAGTCTCAGGAATTTCTACTATTCTAGGCACCTAAACAAAAATAGCGGTTTTAATTGCGATAATGAAAACTATCAAAATGATGAAGTGTTTTACTGTCATAGCGTTTTGAAGGTAGGAAGCATTATTAATAAAGATTACAAGAACAGGAAAATTCTCCATTGGTTGAGAAACGATCAACGCATACAAGATCACTCTATTTTTTCAAATCTGAATCTATTCTCATCGACTTCTGTATTCTATTTAAAGAGTGATAAATACAATGACCAACACTTCCTAGGTTTTGACTATATAAATGAAAAAAGAAAGGCGTTTCTTGAGCAGTCACTTAAAGAAATGAAACAAAAATTGGCTGATCGTGGAATAGAACTAATCATCATAAATTCTATTGGAGAATTAAAGAAATTGAACCTAAAAGCAGATGTACTAACTTATCAAAAATTATATGGCACGGAGGAGCTAGAGGAAGAAGAAAAGATCCTATCAATATTCAGCTTTGAGAAAATGAAAATTCAAGATTTCACACTTGCAAATACTGAAAAACTTCCTTTCACATTGCATCAGCTACCTCAAGTATTTACATCCTTTCGTAAAAAAATAGAAAAGTACGGGAATTATAATGAGCCTGTTACTCTGCCGCCTTTACCTCAAAACTCTTTTCCATATAAAATGAGAGGTGGTGAATCACAGGCACTCAATCGCATCAAACACTACTTTGATGAAAGTAAAAATCTAGCAACTTACAAAGAAACTCGAAATGGCATGGTAGGTACAGACTATAGTAGTAGACTAAGTCCATGGTTGGCTTTAGGCAATATAAGTGCGAGTACTGTTTTTAAATATATAGAAGATTTTGAGGATATATATATATCAAATTCATCTACTTATTGGTTGAAATTTGAGCTACTATGGAGAGACTTCTTTCAATTGCAACTACAACTTCACGGTTCACTCTTTTTCAAAGCTGGTGGAGTTCAACAGAAGGAAGCAAAGTTCCTTAGGAATACAAAAGTATTCTGGAAATGGGCAAATGGAGAAACTGGTGATGACCTCGTAGATGCCAATATGAAAGAACTAAACTGTACCGGCTGGATGAGTAATAGAGGTAGACAAAATGTGGCTAGTTATCTCATTCACGACATGAGAGTTCACTGGAGATGGGGAGCTGCATATTTGGAAAGTCAACTAGTAGATTATGATCCTGCAAGTAATTGGGGAAACTGGATGTACATCGCTGGAGTAGGTCACGATCCTCGACCATTTAGAAAATTTAACACGGTAGGTCAAGCAGAACGATATGATCCTGACAGAACATATAGAGATTTATGGCTAAAATAGTAGGAATAGACTACGGTGCAAAGCTTAGCGGCAATACGGTAATAGCTTATTACCAAGATAGCCAAGTGGTTTTTTCTCAAGTGAAAAAGAAAGAAGACTCAGATGCTTGGTTAACTAGAATTCTAACACAATTAGAAATAGACACGATATACATTGATGCCCCATTAAGTCTTCCTGCCGCATACTATGGCCAAGGTGACAGTTATCACTACAGAGAAGCTGATCGAATAACTAAGGCCATGTCTCCAATGTTTTTAGGAGGCCTTACCGCCAGAGCAATGTCCCTAAAATATAAATTAAAGAAATATACGTTCTTCGAAATATATCCTTCATATTACCAATCAGAAATAGTGCAAAGTATTCATTACAAGAAAGATATAAGTCTATTTTTAGCTGATTTAAAAGAAAAAGAAAAATTTAATCTACTGGGAAATCCAACAAATTGGCATCAGGTGGACTCCTTACTAGCTCTGCTTATTGGCACAAGACATCAAGAGAATAGACATCAAGAAATCGGCAATATAAAAGAAGGAATTATACTCATATGAAAAAGATAGGACTCATATTTCCACATCAACTTTTTAAAGAATCTAAGGTTGTAGATGCTTGTGATGAAGTATACCTTATAGAAGAAGATCTTTATTTTAATCAATACAACTTTCATAAACAAAAACTAGTGCTTCATCATGCTAGTATGAAGTACTATGCTGATATCATCTCAAGTGATATCAAAGTAAACTATATAGAATCGTCTGATTATGAAGGAATAAAAACGCTACTTTCAAAGCTAAGAGTTGCGGAAGTACACTGCTACTATACTGATGACTACCTACTTGAGCGAAGACTGAGACGATACTCTAAAGAATGTAATATTCCTTTGATTCGATATGCCAACGACAATTTCATTAATACTGAGGAAGAAGTTAGAGAGATGCTAAGTTCACAGAAGAACTATTTTATGGCTAGTTTTTATACTGAATCACGAAAAAAATATAAAATCCTCCTAGAAGATGGAGATAAACCGGTAGGGGGCAAATGGAGTTTTGATGCTGAAAACAGAAAGAAAGTACCTAAGGGAACATCTATACCTAAAATCAAATTTCCTGAGCATAATAAATACGTTGTTGAAGCAATCGACTATGTAGAAAAGAACTTTAATGAAAATTATGGAAACCTAGAGAATTTCTACTACCCAGTAACTCATAAAGATGCCAAAAATCATCTTCAAACATTTATAAGTCAACGATTTGAACTATTTGGCGACTATGAGGATGCTATGGTCAGTGAAGAAAAATGGTTGTGGCATTCGGTACTTACGCCTATGCTAAATATTGGATTGCTTAATCCTAAGCAAGTAATCAATGAAGTACTAAAAGCTCATAAAGAAAAGAACTTTCCCCTAAATAGTTTAGAGGGGTTCATAAGACAGATATTGGGGTGGAGAGAGTTTATTCGAGGTATATACTCGCTAGAAGG
Organism: Bacteroidia bacterium; assembly: GCA_965655315.1. GTDB lineage: Bacteria > Bacteroidota > Bacteroidia > NS11-12g > UBA9320 > UBA9320. The sequence continues at coordinate 26,207 of CBFHGJ010000006.1, read as the reverse complement.
TGTCAAGCAACGTACATCAAATCACTTTGGCTATACCAGGAAAATACCCAGGTCATTTTGGACGGGAAATACAGGAATTGAGCCTATAGATAGTACTATAAAGAAACTCTTAGAAACAGGTTATAATCATCATATTGAGCGACTTATGCTCTTTGGAAACTTTATGCTATTATGTGAATTCGATCCAGATGAAGTTCATCGGTGGTTTATGGAAATGTACGTGGATGCGTATGATTGGGTAATGGTTCCAAACGTATATGGAATGACCCAGTATGCCGATGGTGGGTTGACAACTACCAAACCTTATTGCAGTGGAAGTAACTACGTTTTAAAAATGAGTGATTTCAAAAAAGGTGAGTGGGCCGAAATATGGAATGCATTGTATTGGCGATTTATCTACGTGAACCGAGAGGAGTTTGGCAAAAACAGACGGATGGGTATGATGGTCAATCTTGCTAAGAAAATGGAGGGGCCTAAGATGGATACACATCTAGAAAAAGCAGAAGCTTTTTTAACCAAGCTAGATGCTCAACAAAACTCTAGCGGCTAAACAAACCTTCGATTTGCGTGTTGCGTGGGTATGAAAAAACTCTTTGCTTCATTACTAATAAACATCTTTTTGTTCTCTCACCTTCAGAACTTTGCACAAACAAATGAGACTACTGAAAAGGGAAATTATAAGCTCAAAGCAGTTGCTGAGCTAGGATTTCTAGGTGCGCTTAGCCACAAGATTCAGTTTGGGTATAATGGGACTTATTTTGATTACGTGCAAGACGGCGGGCAAGATGTGCTTTTCAATTTTGTAAGACCATCTCTGGAACTCCAAGTAAATGAGCGAAACACCTATATCTTTTTAATCCAACCTTTGGATTTGGAGTCTACGGTATATTTAAAAGATGATTTGATCGTAAATGATGTTACTTTCCCAGCCACGAGCACAGTTGACTTACTCTATGGATTTCCTTTTTATAGATTCAGTTATCTAAGAAGGCTTAACGCTTCCAATGATAAATGGGAGTGGAATTTAGGGGAACTGTTCAGATAAGAAATGCTACGATTTCTTTCCGCTCAACAGACGGAGAATTATTCAGAACAAATCGAGATATCGGTATCGTACCCACTCTGAAGTTTAGAAGTAAGTATAGGGTCAATGAGCGATCATTTTTAGAATTGGAAGCAGATGGTATTTACGCTCCTGTAAGTTACTTGAATGGAAGCGATAATGAAGTAGTTGGGGCTATCCTTGATGCAAGTCTTCGTGGAGGCTTAGAATTAACCAAAGAAGTAAATGGTTTCCTTAACCTAAGATATTTAGGCGGAGGAGCAGTCGGAGAGTCAGACCCTGAGAATCAAGAAGGTCCAGGAGATGGATATCAGAAGAACTGGTTGCACTTTGCAACGGTATCTGCTGGATTTAGCTATCAGTTTTAGGTTATTCCGAAATTCTGCGATCTATAACCTTAAAAAATAATGGAGGCAGAAAACTCAATAACATCATTCCAGGATATCCAGTAGGGAGCTGAGGGCTTTCACGTTTACTCTGTAATCTTGGATATTTGATCGTGCTATTTTCATGGTGATGAGAATGTCTAGTTAGTTCAAATAGCAGAAACCTTCCTAGAATATGATCTGAATTCCAAGAGTGCTTGTGTTGCACACGTTCATATGCAGATTCACTAATCTTTTTTCTCACGAGACCATAGTGCTCTATATAGTTTATAGTTTCTAAAAGTAAAATCCCAAAAACAGCAGCACTGATATAGCAAAGGAGCGTAAACCACCCAAATATTAAACTAATCATTACTAGAAGAGCCAGCTGAAATATGGAATACTTGACCATATCATTTTGCCAAGAGAGGACGCTCGAACTATGTCTTCTCAATCTATCATTCTCAAGGTTCCAAGCAGAGAGGTAAGAGTCTCTTACCGTTCTAATCCAAAAGCTGTATACGTTTTCACCTTGCCTAGCGGTGGCAGGATCTTGAGGGGTTGCAACTCTCTTATGATGTCCCCTATTATGCTCTATAAAAAAGTGAGCATACTGACTCGTCCAAAGTAGAAACTGTGCAAGCCATCTATCAAGCCGTCTCTTCCTGTGACCTAGTTCGTGTGCCATGTTTATTCCAAATATGCCGTGAAGCATACCCATTGCTGAGATCTGACCAATCAACGTAGTGGAGTCTTTTATTTGGCTGATTTGGTTTAAAAAGTAAATCCAAAGTGCAGCATAAAGGACTACAAGACTGTATAAGATAATATCGTACCATAAATCCTTTTGAGGTTCTGAATTAGTACTGTCTGGAGAAACTAGCAATTCTATTATCGGTATTATACCAAAAGAAAATAGAACTGAACTATAAGCCCAAATACCGGTAGAATTGAATGAAAAATAACCAAGAAAAATGAAAACATATGCCCCTGTATAACGAAATGCACTTTTAGAAAGCATGATACAAGTATAGAAAAAAAAGGTATAAAAAAAGAGAGCTGCAAAAGCAACTCTCTATTAATGTGGGCCTACCTTTAAATATTTTTTTCTTTGAGCCTATATTTGAAGGTTACAAGGTATATCTAAACCCCCGTTTTGCACGATCTCACCCATAAACCGTCCATCCCAACCTTACGAAATCTTATTACTTTCAAATAGGAGTTCTCCCCAGCGGTTATACATATTTGCATATCTAAGACCTACGACATTAAACACATCATTCAAACCGTCGCGGTTGGGAGTAATCAGAGGGCTGCTAATGACTCAATTTACAAACCTCTCAAATCTGGTTTATAAAGATTTTCTTGGTAGTTAGGAGACGTTTTAAATTCTTCAAACTCCTCGTCATTAAGTATCTCTATACCTGTCGCTTTAATCTTAACCGTTTCGGTTCCCGTTTTGGTATATGTGACTTTGCTTTCAAGACTGAACAGATTATAAATTTGAGATAGAATTTTCTTTCTTCCCTTCATAGTTCTATCAACTCTTATATTTGTCCAGTAAACCACATACTGATATTTTTCCGTTAAGTAGAGTCGTTGAGACTGTTATGGAATCTTTAGACTAAGAATCTAGTCCAATCAAATCACTTGGTTCGATAAATCACATTTAACAGAGGTTCGCTTCTCTTGTCTAAACTTTAATCTATAAATCTAGACCAAATAAATTAATCAATTCGATAAATCGCATTGAGCAATATTCTTATTTGTAGAATATACAGAAAGCCTTTCACAATTTGTGAAAGGCCTTATCTTGCTAGTCCTGCTTCAGATAATTACTGAAGGTCAAATACTACTAAGCTATGGATCTTAGAATCGAAATTTACAACCGACCGCATAATTCAATCTTGGTAAGTTATCAAGATTGAATGTGCTGTTAACATCATCACCATCCGTGATCACATCATCTGACATATTATAAAGGTTTATATTGGAAAATCCTTTTGCGAAAACTTGAAGATTTCTGAAGAGAACATAATCAATACCAATACCTGCTCTTATACCCAAGGTATTAACTCCACTTAAAATGTAATCGCCTCCCGGATTATTCTGATTTCTAAATGCGTTTTCTAGAGTTAGCATACTGTAGTTCACACCTCCAAATATATTAGATGATATTCTTTTGTTTAGATTAGCTCTATATCCAGAACCTAAACTAAATGAAGTCATACTAAAGGGTAAATTATTACTAGGAATTTCAAAAACATCATTAAAATTCGCTGTCAAATCTATTGTGTTTTCATCTGTATTGTAATTTTCAACTGAACCGTAATACCATATCCCATCGCTTATATAAGGGAAATATCCTATTTCAATACCGCTATAATTCCCAGAGCCTAGTGATAAAAATAATTCAGACCCTTTAATGTCATCTATATCTTTATAGATAAATTCATCACGCTTAATATCAAAAGCCATTTGATTGTAATCGTAAACTGATCTAGACAACGTGTCAGTTTGTTTAATTTTGATTATGGTAGCTGGAAAGCCCGTAACCTCATAATTAATTTTTGAAACGTTAGAATTTTCTAAAGTCGTTATTTTTCTATAAACTGGATTGATAATAACATCACAGCCGTGTTCCTCCATAAATTTAGCTTGAGCATTTTGTTTAATTTCGCTCATATTCAAATTTAAATCTGCTTCGTAAATAGATTCTTTCTTCTCCTGAGAGATATCGAGATCAGCAACCATTGGTCTTATCAATACATCTGGAGTATTAACGTTTATCTCTGGTGATTTTTGATTTTTCTCACCAATCACTCGTGACTGGATTCTACAAGAAGATGAGAGTGCCAGAAAAAAACCGGCAAGCAGTAAAAAGTTTAATTTTTTCATTTTAATGATTTATAATTCTAACACAATAATACGATGGAATTAATAAGTTTGAGTTATAAAAAAGGTTTTGTTCTAATGATTTTACTAAGCTTAATAGTAGTTAGCTGTAAAAAAGAAAATATTGATCATATTAAATAGCCTAATCTTTCTCTAGATATAATGAGCAATTACGGACAAACAAAAAAGCGGAATAGTGAACTAAAATTCCACTATTCCGCTCTGGTAGTGGGTAGCGGAATCGAACAACTCCCCTGAAGATTCGTCGTCCAAGTACATAACCCCCACCAATCTTACAGGACCTGTCAAACCGTGATAACAAATGATAACTGGTATACCCGGGCTTGCAAAAACCTTTTAACAAAAAAGGTCACAACTGTTGAAAGTCATAACCCCTTGAATATCAGTGGGTCCACCTGGACTCAAACCAGGGACCACCTGATTATGAGTATTGAAAGACGTTTTTTAGATATCTTCTGTAACCCTTATAAACACTACGTTTTCATATATCAAATCCTTGCTACAATAATGAAGATGGTTATCTAATAAACCCTCCGAAGAGGGCTTATAGATTACATATTATCTAATTGGGCGTAAAGGGTATTGATTTTACTTACGATAGTATTTTTCTCTGATTGTGTTAAAAAGTTCTTTGACTCAACAAACTCTTTAAGGTCAGGTGCGTTAGTGTCGTTCTTCAAATACCCCATAGATATATCGATTGACTGTTGGTAGTTTAACTTAAAACGGTTAGGGTTATTTAAATTACCGTTAATTAAATGATTCAATCCAAAGATTACTGATTCGTAAAACATATCGTCTCCCGTGATGTATCCCATTGTGAATACGTCATCATACATACGTTGACTATTGTCTGAACGAGATACTAAACATTTTAAGATGACTAATGACGCTAAATCTACCTCACCGTAATCTTTAAGTGCCGTTCCGATGTATTGAGATTCAAATGAATTACGTTTCCCGTAGTTTGTTAACCAACCTAAGTATAACCATTGAACTTCATTAAGTAATCGATTATTAATCTCAGCTCCGTTACCCACATTAGAACCATTGTCCTGACTTCTACGGGCGATATTACCGACATCCCATATACCATCACCGATTGAGAAATATGCTATGTTATAGTTACCTAATTCCTCTCCAAATGATAAATCACTATTTGGTTTGATTACGTGTTGCATGTATAGTGTTGCCATCCATCTTTGGTAATCGAAAGAAGTTTCGAAGTCATTAAATCCGTGTTCTCCTGGGTTACGTTCACCTTCAGTCATAGAATGGTGTGATACGTATAATAGTGACTCTAAATTTTCTTTAGTTGGATTCTCCAAGTAGTCTTCGTACTTACCCTGTAAGTCTTTTTCTGTTTGTAAGTCTAACTCAGGTAACCAGTCTAAATTATCATCGTAGAGTGTGTTTGTTTCATCACCTTTGAACCAACGCGGGAACTCAAAATCATATGTCACTCCGTTACGGAAATCCCAACTATTAATTACTGATGAGGTAAGTGAAGTACTACCGTCCCATAGTTGATTCGGTTCAACCCCATTAGAATTATCAATACCTATCATATTAGCAAGAGAACTATTATTGTTAGGTGTTACATTTAATGTTTTAAGGTATGCTGCGATGTGATAAGCTTCTTCTTTACTAATGTGTGTTATAGCACGAGTAACTACGATAGAATCTTGTTCTTTAATGTTAATCTTACCAAACTGTACGATATCCACACCTGTTGGTGAAAGATGACAGTTAACACAAGAACGACCGTTGTTGTCTTTAGAGTTGAGGTATATGTTCAACCCTAATTCAGAATCTCCATATTCATCCACTGAATCTGAAATACTCTTGTACGTGGGTTGTACTGGTTCGATATACATTTCTTCTTTTTCACAAGAAAAAAGGGAAAATAAGAAAACTAGTATCAATGACGATTTGATAATGTTATTCATATTCAGGTAGATTTTTTAAGATTACGAAACTAAAGGAAACTATAGGTAAGATAAAATGGCTTAACTCTCAAATGTGTTACAACGAGTAAAATGAAAAAGGGCTACGAAAACGTAACCCCTTGATTATAAGTGAGTGGGCCCACCTGGACTCGAACCAGGGACCACCTGATTATGAGTCAGGTGCTCTAACCAACTGAGCTATAGGCCCGGCTTGAATTAAGCGGATGCAAAAATAATTGCATATTTATCTTAACCAACAAAAAAAAGATGGCCGAAGCCATCTTTTTAATAGTAAACTTTTGTGTGCCAGTTAAGTGCTAGCTACTTGCTCTAAGTAGTCCGTATGGCAAAATCCTTTGATTTCATCATTTTTAACTTTGTGCCACGTATCGTTATATTTCTGAGTTAGAGTAACCACTGCTCCCTTAGGAAACTTGCATACAATTTCATTGTCGGTACTTGGCCCTTTTCTGCAATTTAAGTTGCTAGAGTTAGTTGCTACTTTATATTGTAGATTAAGACTGGTAAGGTCTGCGATGCTAATATTATTGCTAATACTTGCAGCGGCAATTCCTTTGATAGTCAATAGCTCTGTTACTTTAGCTACAGCTTCTCCAGTTTGAGAAACTCCAGTTACAGTGACGTTACCATCATTCTCGATTACCTGTAGGTTCTCAACCGGCAATCCAGCTTGAGTCAAATAACCCTGTAGTGGGTTAATCTCTTCAGACTTCTCCTCTACTTTCTTTTTAAACATGTCAAATAGTCCTATATCTTTATTTTTTTGCTGTGAATGTCATTTATCTTTTCCATCTTTTAACTGCAAAGTACCTTCAGTAAGTGCAACTTCATACATAGATGTGTTACCATCCACTGTTGTTGATATTGAAGTGGCTTCATCGTTAATTTCAAATGTACCAGTTCCAGACAATGCACCTGACATTTCAAATTTTCCGCCCTTTTCAAAAGAGAATTCAATGCCCTGCTCATTCATTGCTGCAGCAGTAACGTTATCCATTTCAGCAATTTATGCAGACTCTAAACTCCAAGTTTTGTGATTTTTTTCATTTAATTGATTTTAAATTTTAACTGCGAGAATAGCACAAATCATAGCCCAAGCACCTTGTCAATTGAATTATAGCTAACGGCGTGATAACCTGGCCTAGCTTTTTTATAAACTTCCTGAGCCCATTTCTTATTCTGATCTGTAACCGCCAGTCGCTCATATAGAGGAGATAAAAACTTCCTTCTCCCAACATTTACTAAAAATGATTCCAATGCGGGATAAGCCGGTTTATAGTTTTGTTCGATTGCGTGTTTAAACCAATCGCAGGCTATTTCACTATTGCCTACATCTGTTAAGCCAAACACGTCATCTAGTTCTTTAACTTTATCATAACTCATATTCTGTAGTCCTCTTAAGAGATAAAGCCAATGATGTGTCGTATATCCAGCAGTATCTATATCTAATGCTCCAATACGATTATTACTAAAATTTGCAATGTCCTCTTCTACTCTATCCAGCTCTTTTGAATAAGGAACTGGAGCATTGCTTGGTAAACCTGGACCATATATCCAAGCTTCCACATCAACTGATGAACGTTCCTCGTCGGTAACTAACAAGTGCTCATATAAATAATCAACGAATCTCTCTGTACTCATTGCTTTAAACTTATTTACTTCAAAGTATTCCTTTAGGAAAGAATCAAATCTTTCTCTGCCAACTTGTTTTTCGACTGTTTGTAGAAAAAATCTTCCTTTTTCGTAAGCAACATCAGTTAATCCGTCATCAGGGTCTCTGTCAGCTAAATCGAGATACAAATGCGTGTCTTCTGAATTCCCTTCCTCTTCTAGTTCTGAAATGGTACGCACTAAGTCTCCCATGCCAAGTTTAGTTAACATTTCTTCATATGGTTTCCCAAAAATCTTCTCCATAATCCTTTGCTCAAAATAGACAGTGAATCCTTCATTCAGCCAGAAATCGTCCCAAGTTTCATTGGTAACTAGATTTCCACTCCAGCTGTGAGCTAATTCGTGAGCTATAAGTGATACAAGGCTTCTATCTCCAGCTATTATAGTAGGAGTAGCAAAGGTTAGTCTTGGATTCTCCATTCCTCCAAATGGGAAACTAGGAGGCAGAATCACAACATCGTATTGGTCCCAAGCATAGGGTCCATAGAGTTGTTCGGCACTATCTATCATTCCTTGCATACTTTCAAGTTCCCAAACGGACTTTTCTAACATTGCAGGTTCTGCAAAAACGCCAGAATTCCTCCCTGTAGATTCATATGCTAAATCACCTACAACTATAGCCAATAAATAAGAGCTAATGGGTTGAGTCATTTTGAAGGTATAAATTCCATTATCCTTTTTTTCAGTTCCATTTTCAGCACTCATCAAAGCAATAAGTTCTGGGTTTGTTCTAATGGTTGCTTCGTAAGTAAATTTTACTCCAGGACCATCCTGACATGGAACCCATGTTCTCGCCAGAATAGCTTGAGATTGACTAAATAAAAACGGGTGCTTTTTCCCTAATGTTTGTTGTGGAGACAACCACTGCAGGGCAGCAGCTTCTGGAGAAGTCTCATAGTGAACACTTACCCATTCCGTATTAGGCAGAATATCTATATCTAAGGCCGATCCAAAAGTGGGATTCTTTTCTCCTAACGAGTATTTTGTTTGCGATCCATCAGATAACAATATTTTAGAAATCTTAAGATCCCTACTATCCAAAACAAGATTTTTTGCCTGTGTGTAGTTTTTTATATACAACTTAGCCGTTCCATCTAATGTCTTATTGTCAAAATCTGTACTTAAATCCAGTTCAATATGATGGACTCTTACATCATTAAAATTTGCATAAGAATGTACATCTTCAGCTAAGTCTGAAGCTAGTGGTTCACGAGATTTCGTATCAAATGTACAAGATACGATTAAAGACAGTAGAACATTTATAATCAGATAGTTAATTTTCATGTCGTAATAAGTTAAAAGCAAAGAGAGAGATAAACTTTGTAATCCCAAACTCATAATACCTTTTTTTAATTTCCAATGGTGTGGTTCACTTGTTTAAAATATATTAAAGGCTATTTTCGTTCACCTTTTACGGAGGGGTATGAACTTTGCGTTCATAATCAACATATAATTACAACATCATAAAATTACAACATCATAAAATGAAAAAAACAATTTTAACACTACTTGTTTTAGGCTTTGCAGCTGTGACGTTTGGTCAAGGTTGGGGAGATGATTCTTGGGACAATTCTGGAGACGGATGGGGAACAAACGATGGTTCTTCAGATGACGACGGTTCCTATGATTACGATCCTGGCTCAGGCAGTACTGCCGGTTTGGCCGACGACTCTTCTTCGACTGATGATGGATGGGGTGATGACTCTTGGGGTGATGATGATGGTGGTTTCGATTTTGGAGGCGGAGGTCAAGACTATGTTAGAAGTGCCCGTCCTAAAGTAGAAGCTAGACCTTATGAAAGGTTCACTGGCATGCCTTATGATAGCACAGCAATGCTGATTACTTACTCTGAGATTATAGAGGTAATACCTCCAGATAGATTTCTTGACCTTGGAGGTGAAGATTATTCACTAGCGGATTCATTGTACGCTAGAGCTATGAGTTGGATGGAAAAAGAATTTGGGAAGCGTAAGGCTAAGCAAATGATTGATGACGCGGGTATAGATGAAAAAGGAAGAGAAGGAAGCACTATAAATGCATATGTTTCTATGCCTCTAAAACTGCAAGTCAATAAGTATAAAACGACTGAAAATGGAATTTTGGAATTTGACTTGGAGCTACGTTTTAAAGATGAGCGTTACAGATATAAGTTTGAAAACTTCGTTCACGTAGAGAATTACAGCCCTAAGGGTCAAAAGCCTGACGCTACTTACATGGAATATTATATGACCTCAAAACGAGATGTCATAGACAACGATAAAATACTAATTGCATGTAATAATCAAGTAAATCGATTAATTGAAGATTTAAAAGCTACTTGTGCACATACTCCTTTTGTGGATGACGATGATTGGTAGAAGTTGAAAAAGCTAATAGAGAATCCCTTTTGCTATCAGAAGGGATTTTTTTTGCGACTAGTAGATTATTGTTAATCATCCATTAACCCACCTAGCTGAAATATCTTGTGCTGATTCTGAAAACCAGATTAATCAAGTTGACCTGAAAATATTGCCTGAAGCAGTGCGAATATTACTTGAGTACTACCTACATTTGAGATTGAATTAATGCTGGTTTAGCATTATCAAAAACTAATAAAAATTAATGAAGAATATAAGTAAAGAATGGAGAGATGCTTTGACCCATCTGCGAGTTCATTTTTCATTTTTACTTTTACCTGTTTACCTGTTTGCACTATCTCAAGCTTCGGAGATAGATGTTTTCAATGCAGTCACGTCCTTCATTATTTTACATTTTTTAATTTATCCGTCAAGTAACCTTTTTAATAGTTACTATGACAAAGATGAAGGAAGTGTTGGTGGATTGAAAAACCCACCACCTGCCAATGAAAAAATGCTTTCATTAGCTAATTGGATGGATTTAACAGCGTTAATACTATCTTTCTTTATTAGTTCAGCCTTCGCTATTCTAGCTGCGATTTACATATTATTTTCTAGACTATATAGCTATGAATATATCAGGTTGAAGAAATTTCCGTTTCTTGGATTTCTTGTCATTTTCGTTTTTCAAGGAGGCTTTACGTTCATGCTCTGCAAATTTGGTATCGTATCCTATTTTGATAGCCACCATTTATACAATAACCATCACGAACTTGGATACCTAACTTTTGCTGCACTAGCCACTTCATTTCAAATTGGTGCTGTATATCCATTGACCCAGATATATCAGCACAAGAGCGACTTAAACGATGGAGTTGTTACACTAAGTTATAAGTTGGGGTATCTCGGCACGTTTCTGTTTTCTGCAATTATGTTTGGTTTTGCAAATTGGTTTTACTATCTACATTTTAAGGAAATTAGCCTTGAATCGTTCTATCTGATAATAGCCGCTCAGCTACCTGTAATGCTGTATTTTATTATTTGGTTTCTACGTGTATTAAAAAACCGTAGGAACGCTGATTATAGACACACTATGCTTATGAATATTCTTGCTGCGACTTGCTTAAATATTATATTTCTATATCTAGTAATTAGTTAAACTTTGGCCTTCATTCAAGATATAGGTTCAGCCGTGCCTAAAAATCACATTTATCAATCAGAATTTGCCGAACTCTACAGTAGTCTTGCCCCTTCCCAAGACATTAGTCGAAAAATCAAGTTTTTGACTGCTCGAAGTGCAATTAACAAAAGACACTGTGTTGAGCCGGACATTAGAAAGCTATCGCAGATCAGTCTATCAGAAAAGTTAGACATTTATCACATAAATGCAGTTCAATTAGCTGAAGAAGCAATCATAAACAATTCGAGTTTCCTCGCACATAAAGATAAGTTGACAGATATTATTACTATAAGCTGTACAGGGATGCAAGCTCCAGGTGTTGAAATAGACCTGATAAACAGGTTGGGTCTGCCTACTCAGATAAAGCGTTATAATATCAATCTGATGGGTTGCTATGCTGGCATTACTGGTTTACGTTTAGCACATGAACTGTGTAAGAATCCGAATAGAAATATACTAATAGTATCCGTTGAACTATGTACACTTCATTTTCAAAATAAGTTTAATGACGACTATCTGCTTTCAAACTCCTTATTTGCAGATGGAGCTTCATCTGTCATTATGAGTTCTGATCAGAAAAATAGTAAAATGAAGACAGTAGATTTTGAATCCAGGTTAATCCCTTCCACACTTGATGAAATGAGTTGGAAGATTTCCCCTGACGGGTTTTTAATGACCTTATCCAGCGAAGTACCAAAGTCTATTAGTCAATCATTGGAAAAACAAAAATTATTCAATTTGGATAGTAATACGGTGCATTGGTCCATACATCCAGGGGGCAAACAAATACTTGACAGCTTGCAGGACATTCTAAATATCGATTCTGGTGAGACAGCAGTTGCTAGAAATGTCTTGGCGAATTACGGAAATATGTCTTCTTCGACCATTTATTTTGTTCTCAAAGAAGCGTTATCAAACGTTAACAAGAATAAGTATAAAGACATGGTTGGTTGTGCATTTGGCCCGGGACTTACATTAGAAGCCGTTTTGTTGCGAAATGTTTAAGCAACGAAGTAAACAAAAAGAGCTATTGGATGGCAAGGTTGAAAGAGAAGACCTTGTTCAAAACCTTAAAGAACTCCATGAAATAAATAAACTACTTGGGGGGTACAACATTTCACTATCTGCACTTAAAACAATAGACACCCAAAATAAAGTACTTGTTGATATAGGCTCTGGCGGTGGAGATACTCTAGAAGAAATCAGAAAATGGTCTGTCAGTCAAAAACAGACTATGACTTTAATAGGGATTGATCTTAAAGCTGACTGTGTAGAATACTCAAAATCTCACTTGAATAAGTCACTAACATTTATAGAAGATGATTATCGTAACATTGGCGCTCACCTATCTAATGTGGACATCATTCATGCCTGTTTATTTACTCACCACCTTACCAATGATGAAATTACTGAACTAATAGAACTCGCTAAAAATAAAAACAGTGTATTGATTATCAACGATTTAAATAGAAATTCAATTGCCTATTACGGTATAAAACTTTTAACACGGGTTTTTTCAAAATCTCATCTGGTTAAGCACGATGCACCGTTGAGTGTATTGCGAGGATTTACAAAAAAGGAATGGAAAAATTTAATTCAGTCTGCTGGAGCAACTAATTACTCAATTAAATGGAAATGGGCCTTTAGGCATCAAATCATAATCTATGGATAAGTACGATATAGCTATTATAGGAGCAGGAATAGCTGGAAGTACTTTGGCTATTCTATTTGCTCAAGATGGGAAAAAGGTTCTTCTTATAGAAAAAAATAAGCTGCCTCACCACAAAGTATGTGGTGAGTTCATATCTCTGGAATCTTATCCATTCTTTATATCTCTTGGACTCGAATTAGATAAATGGAATCTCCCAATAATAAAAAAACTCAGATTAACATCTCAAAAGGGGACCACACTAATCAGTGATATGCAAGTTGGAGGTTTTGGAATTAGCAGGCATAAGCTTGACAAGGCTTTAGTAAGTCTTGCACAGAAGTCTGGAGCTACAGTTTTGGACAACACTAAGGTAATTCAAGCTACAAAGGATTCCATAACAACCAATAAACAAACTTTCCAAGCCAAGACGGTTATTGGCGGATTTGGAAAATATAAGCCTAATTTCTTTACCAAGAACAGCAGTCAGCTGAAGAATTATGTTGGAGTTAAGTATCATATAAAAGGCAATTTTGACCCAACTGAAATAGCTCTGCACTCTTTTGAAGGAGGATATTGTGGTATAAGTCAGATTGAAGATCAAAAATTCTGCCTGTGCTACTTAGTTGATGCAGAACTACTTAAGCGGAACTCTAGTGATTTTAAAAAACTAGAACTTAACATTCTTGCTAAAAACAAGGACCTAAAACACATATTTGAAACAGCAGCATTCCTTTGGGACAAGCCTAAAATCATAAGTAATATTCAATTTGACAAGCAGATAATTTCTGAAAACGGAATATTGTTTTGTGGTGATGCTGCAGGATCAATAAGTCCGCTCAGTGGAAACGGGATGAGCATTGCGGCTAGATCAGCCCTTTTGTTATACCAGATATACAACTCAACAGATAAAAATAGGCTCATGGCTACTTACGAAACTGAATGGGAAAGATCATTTGCTGGTAAAATCTCCAGAGCGAAGCTACTAAATCAAATCATGCTAAATCCAATAAGACATGATGTCATACTGAGAATACTCAAAGCTATAGGGCCTTTAAAAACTACTGTGATTAATGATATGCAAGGGAAACCATTTGTAAGGACTACGAAACTGACTCGTTAGATTTTTTATAAAATCTAGTATTGATTGTGCGGTTTTACCTTTTACTCATTTCTACATTTATCCTAATCCAAAGCTACGGACTAGGCACTCCAAAGGATAGTAGTAAGAATTTGAGATTAGAACCTCTACCTAGTATTTTTAATACTCCAGAGACAAGCTGGGGTTTTGGTGTTACACTTTTAGGGTATATAAAGCCAAAGGATAGCTTAACAAGTAAATCTAACTTTCAAGTCTTTTTAGATGCTACGTTAATGAATCAAGCATCATTTCAAACCGACTTTAACTTCTATACAGCTAAAAACAAGCATTTTATTATTGGATCAACTGACTTAAGTAGGTTTCCAGAGTTCTATTACGGAATAGGTAATGAGAATGGACCTGAAGATTATTGTCACATAGATATAAAATACGCCAACTTAAAAGGAACTTTGTATGGGCAGTTAAAAATAGCTTCTACTTAGGACCAACACTGCACATGCAGCATCTTTCTTCTAAGGATAAGACCATTGGCTAGGAAGAGTTCCAAGTCGGGGATATGGGCTATTTCATGACTGGAGGTGGTGTTTCATTCTTGATTGACAAAAGGAATAACCTGCTCAATCCTTCAACAGGATATTATTTTGAATTCAGCATCTCAAAGTACTTAGATCATACTAAGGGGACGGGAGGTTTTCAGAATCATAGTCTAGACGCCAGGTACTACAATAAATTTAATGAGACTATTTTTAACTCTAACCTGTATATGGTTCACAATTCTGGCACTGTGCCTTTTAGACTAATGCCTGCTATAGGAGGGGCTAGATTCTTACGTGGCTACTACGCTGGCAGATTTAGAGATAACAATATGGCATTAGCTCAAATAGAGTTCAGAAGGCATGTCTTATGGAGTATAGGTTTAGCCGCATTTTCTGGAGCTGCACAAGTGTATTCGAATACTTCTGAATTTGATGTAAATAGGCTCCACTACAACTATGGTGCGGGCTTGAGATTTAAGCTGAATAAACACTCCGAGGCAAATATCAGATTAGACTATGGCCGAACACGAGACAGTGATGGATTGTATTTGGGGAATGCTTCTAACACTTCATATATGAAAAACGTACTTTTATCAGCACTCATACTCTTAATAACCCCTGTTCTAGGACAAGAGGTTTTTAGGTCTAACCATGACTTCGGACTAAACCTGAGCCATTTCAATAGAGAAAGTCTGATCGCACTTTCTTGGAAACAAGTTCACGATATTTCTAAGAACAAAAAATTTCAATTGGGCTATGGAATAAGATACAACGGGTATAGCTCAAATAATCAAAACTACATAACAGCACCTGCAGAGCTAACTAGTGATGAAAAAGGGCCACAGGTATTCTTCATTGAGAATATTGAAGAAAATCTAGACACCTTAAGTGTAGCTAAAGCAAGACACCATTCTATTAATGCTGTAATCTATATAGAGTACGATATTACTGATAAAATAGGGGTTGGATTCAATATAGACGCTGCTGGCATAGCATTTGGACCGAGTGTATCAAGAACCATGAATAGTAGTTTAAGAGATCCAAATACATCAGCAAAAGAAAAAGCTTCACCGACAGCATATAACGTATTACTTGTAAGTGATAATGACATAGGTATGCTCAACAGTGAGCTGTATGGAACCTACAATTTCAATAAAAACTTGTCAGTAAATTTAGGATTATCGTTTCTATTCACAGAGTATACTACCGAAAATGAAATCGTCTACAATTTTGACAATAACCGTTTTAGAAGGAAGTCATTGTTGGGTATGATAGGCATAAACTATAAACCATTCAAATAACACAAGAAATGAAAAAAATCAACTTCATAATAGCCTTCAGTTTCGTTGCCCTAATTGCTTTAGCCGCAACAAGCTGGACACCAACAACAGGATCTGTAATATTCCATATAAAAAATGCTGGAATCACCGTAGACGGAAAGTTTTCCGGGATTGCAGCTGCCATAAAATTTGACGAGAACGACCTAGAAAACTCTAGTATATATGCTTCAGTGAAGGCAACTACAGTTAACACAGGAATAGGAAAACGAGACGAACACTTACGTAAAGAAGAATACTTTCACGTAGACAAATATCCAAAGATAGAAATGAGATCAACCTCATTTACTAAAACTGCGAAGGGATTTAATGGCCAATTTGACGTAACTATAAAAGGTAAGACCAAGAATATATCTGTGCCATTTACTTTTGATAATCAAGGATCTACAGGAAAGTTCAAGGGAAATCTTAAACTAGATAGACTTGATTTTGAAGTAGGAGAGAGTGGATTTGTTTTGGGTGATGATGTTAAGATTGATATATCCCTTAGCGTAAAAAAATAGCACAAGCGTAAATTTTTGATATAAGTAAATTTAAAGCATCACTGGAGAGTGGTGCTTTTTTAATTACCGACTAATCCTCAAACAGCTGGACCTTCTTCATCTGAGTGGTAAGGTCTGTAAACTTACCTTTATATTTAGTTGCTCTTACGATGTGATTATCTATCCAATGGTAATTTCCCCCTCTAGGCTTTCCATAGAGAACTCCATGATACTTGAAACCATGTTTATCTAGCCAAGTCTCAGTAACTTCCTTGTGATCAACAGTTCTAGATGTAAAAAAAGTGATGATGTGCCCTTGGTCATACCATCTATTTAATGTTTCTAGAGCATCGGGGAAGGGTTCACACGTCGCCATTCGTTCTGGCTCTTCATTTGGAACATCCTCTGTTATTGTCCCATCAATATCTATTAGATAATTTTTAACTTCCTCCGGCAGTTGAGGACTTATTAGGTTACCTTTTTCGTCAAATAATTCTTCTAACTTATGTTTATGGCCCATGCGTTACGAAAATACTTCAGCATCTTGGAATCTAGTCTCTGCTTTGAATTTTTCTAGCTCTTTTTTGATCTTTTTGAAAACTAGTGTAACTACAGCTGCATCATCTACGAAACCTAGACCAACTATAAAGTCTGGAACTAAGTCTATGGGACTCACAAAATATACTAATCCGGCTATGACATAGATAATAGCAGTTTTAGAAAACTTAAACGTTCCAACTTGCCAAGCTTTCATCATTTTTCTTAACATCTTAATATCATACCAAAATCCAGTTTCCATATTTCCTTTATTGTCTGATGCTTTTTGCGTGGCTTGATTGAATAGGTCTTTCGCTAAGTCTTTATTCTGAAATATTTGTTTGGCTACTTGAATAGCTCTTTGAAGTGATTTGATTTTCATTTTGTATGCAATAATTTAATTGAAGTATAATTGTCACCTTATTGGCAACACCCAAAAATATACAAAAAGCGTACCTCCAATTACACTTGGCAGTATTCCTCTTTGGATTTACTGCTATTTTAGGTAAGTTAATAACGCTAGAACAGACCGCATTGGTATGGAATCGCTTGTGGATAGCCGTTTTAGGGCTGATTTTCATCCCTGGTGTTTATGCCGGCATCAAATCCATCAGTAAAAAGAACCTTTGGATTTTTTGTGGTATTGGTGTACTCGTAGCACTACACTGGTTAACATTTTATGGTAGCATAAAAGTTGGGAATAGTGCCTCAGTCACACTTGCCTGTTTGGCTACGGCTTCACTTTTCACTTCATTTTTAGAGCCTCTAATCACAAAATCTAAGTTTCAATTATTGGAGTTGTTTTTAGGAATATTGGTTGTGGTTGGAATTTACTTTTTGAGCGGTGTAGGAGATAGCTATTTCCCTGCTATAGTTATAGGTATAATCTCTGCTTTTCTTGCAGCGTTATTTTCCTCTTTAAATAAAAAGTACATCACTGGTCAAAACTCTCTTTCAGTTAGCACCATAGAATTAGGTGCTGGCTTTGTATTTATTACACTCACTTATCCACTGCACGACTATCTACTACCACAACCGCAGTGGATTCCTGACACTATGAAAGATTGGGCGTGGATTGTTGTACTTGGATTGTTATGTACTAGTCTAGCATTTGCCTTAGCTTTAAACGCTCTGAAATCAATTTCTGCGTTCATTTCAAACTTAAGTATTAATCTGGAACCTGTTTATGGAATATTATTGGCCATATGGCTATTAAATGAAGATGCCGATCTTAACCAAGACTTTTACATAGGCACAGGGATCATTCTTGGAGCTGTGCTGTTGCACCCCATTTTTACAAGAATTCTGAAACAGAGGCAGTAAGTTCCTATAAGTATAAATTTCTCACATTACCTTTGCAAACCATGCCCAAAAGACACCTAATTACTTGTGCGTTGCCCTATGCAAATGGACCTGTCCACATTGGTCACTTAGCAGGATGTTTCTTACCTTCAGATATCTACAATCGATATCTAAGAATGAAGGGAAAAGAGGTGCTTTTTGTATGCGGTACAGATGAACACGGAGTTCCTATTACCTTAAAAGCTAAGAAGGAAGGTAAAACCCCGCAACAGGTGGTAGACGAAAATCACACCATCATTTCAGATGCTTTAAAGTCTTTTGGGATAAATTTTGATACGTTCAGTAGAACTACAAACCAACTTCATCACGAAACGGCTCAAGAATTCTTTAAAACCCTGTATGACAAAGGAATTTTTATAGAAGAGGTTTCTGAACAGTTTTATGATCAAGAGGCAAAGGAATTTTTAGCTGATAGATACATCGTAGGCACTTGCCCAAATTGTGGGAATGAGAATGCTTATGGAGACCAATGCGAGCAATGCAATAGAAATAACAATCCGCAAGATTTGATTAATCCTAAATCTGCACTCACTGGTAATATCCCAGTACTGAAGGAAACTAAAAACTGGTACCTGCCTTTGGACAAAATTCAAGATGAATTTCTAAATAGCTGGGTAGCAAATAAAAAAACAAACTGGAAATCAAATGTTTATGGTCAATGTAATAGCTGGCTAACAGATGGTTTAAAACCTAGGGCTATGACTAGAGATCTGGACTGGGGAGTGAAAGTGCCAGTAGAAGGTGCTGATGGAAAAGTTATGTATGTATGGTTTGATGCACCTATAGGTTATATAACTGCTACAAAAGAAGCTGTAGGAGAGAATTGGACCACTTGGTGGCAGGATAAAGATACTGAGCTCACTCATTTTTTAGGAAAAGACAATATCGTATTTCACACGATTATTTTCCCATCCATGCTACATAGCCATGGTGATTTTATATTGCCCGCTCATGTTCCTGCAAATGAATTTCTAAACCTGGAAGGGGATAAGATTTCTACAAGTAGAAATCACGCCATCTGGTTGCACGAATATTTGGACGACTTGCCTGACAAAACAGATGAATTGAGGTACGCGTTAACATCTATTCTGCCTGAGTCAAAAGATGCAGATTTCACATGGGCTGATTTTCAAGCTAAGATAAATAATGAGTTAGTAGCTATTCTTGGAAACTTTGTAAATAGAGTTACTGTACTTACACATAAATACCACGATGGAGCAGTCCCAAATGGAGAGCTAAAAGTATCACTATCAGAGACTATTGAAAAAATTGAGTCTTCACTTGACAAATTTAATCAGCGTCAAGGCTTAGAGGCTTTTATGGAGATAGCAAGAATAGGAAATAAGTACCTGCAAGACTCGGAACCGTGGAAGTTGATAAAAGATGAAGCCAATACTCAGGTTGTTGCTGATTGTTTGTTCACTTGCATACAGATAGTAAAAGAGCTTGGTAAATACGCACAAATCTTCTTACCAGCAACTTCATGCACACTTGCTGATATATTAGCAATATCTTCTTACGATCAGGAGATACATCCCGGTCATACAATCAATAAACCTACGTTACTGTTTGAAAAGATTGAGGACGAGCTAATAACTTCTCAAGTAGAAAAACTAAAAAAACCAGAAAATGAACAAGTAGTAAGTGAAACTGCAGTTCCAAAACTTGAAAAACCAATGATTCAATACGATGATTTCACCAAACTAGACCTACGTGTAGGGACTATAAAGACAGCAGAGAAAGTAAAAAAAGCGGATCGTTTACTTCACATTACGTTAGAGGTAGGCGACGAAATAAGGGATGTAGTGAGTGGTATTGCAGAGCATTATGCACCAGAAGATATCATCGGTAAGCAAGTCACATATTTAGCCAACCTAGCACCACGAAAGCTGAGAGGAATAGAAAGTAGCGGTATGATATTAATGGCTGAAGACACGGATGGCAAGTTAGTCTTTGTATCTCCAGATGAAGCAACAACACCTGGGAGTGTAATAGCCTAACATATGGCCTCGTAGTTCAATGGATAGAATAGAAGTTTCCTAAACTTTAGATGCAAGTTCGATTCTTGCCGAGGCTACCAGAGCGGAATAGTTGAATTTTAGTTCACTATTCCGCTTTTTTGTTTGTCCGTAGTTGCCCGTCATATCTTGGATGTACCCAATAAATACATTGTGATTTTGGGTTCGATAAAGTGTTTTTTCTCGATCCACTACAATTCTTTTTGGGTAGAGTATTCTTACAAGTAGCTTCGAGGGTACCGTATTATTTATCCCAATATCTTTGATTGGACATTAGTAAACGAAAGCAGCTAGTGATGTTTTCCAGCAAATTTGGTATTTAATGGTTGGTTATAGGGTGAATTAATTATTGTTTGGAGATAATTATTTACAAGTGAGAATATTTACCTATTTGAAAATGAGATTACAAATTTCTGTAAATAACATTTAACTGAAATATGTGGAAAAATATCAGACCTTTAAAATTACCTTCGAGAATATGATTCATTGGTCCAAATTACTACTATTCTGGTTAATCACCATTGCGTGCTTGCAGTCTGAAACTGCTTTTGCCCAATGTAATTCAAACTTTCGAGTTAGTGAGGATTTATGCGAAGAAGATACAATTAGTTTTACTTTTACAGGTACAGCAAGCACTGTAAAGTGGGATTTTGGAGATTCACTCTCAGGACCCTCAAATATAGATACTAATAGAAACGGAAATCACATATATACAGGATCTGGAAACTATACTATCACGTGTATCGCTTCAGACTCCAATTGTGCTGATACCTCGTACTTCAATCTAACTGTAGCAAATCGACCGATACTCAGTTTTTCTTCTTCTAACACTTGTCTAGGTCTCACTACCTCATTCCAAAGTAGCATTACTTTAGACCCTACTGATTCCATACAAGCAGTAAGCTGGAATCTTGACTCAAACTTGACAAAAACTGGTTCTATGACAAGCTACTACTTTTCTACTGCAACTAATAAAGCCATAACACTGTTCGTAACCACAAAAGCTGGCTGTTTAGATTCTATCCAAAAAACAGTAAGAATTAAAGATTCGGTTAGTATAACTTCAGATGAGGACACCCTTTGTCAATTTGACTTAATAAAATTCACTGCCTCTACTCAAAATGAAACCCCAACAAATTGGAATTGGAACTTTGGTGATAGCACTTCGTCCAATTTACAATCTCCACAACATACCTACCAATCACCAAGAGAAATGAAGGTAAGCTTAGAGGTAACGTATTCCGACGGAGACAAGTGCCTATACTCAGGTGACAGCATATACGTTCGTCCAGTACCAGACGCAGAATTTATCTTAACTACAGATACTCAACAGTGCTTTAAGGGAAATAAAGTATGCTTAAGTTTTTCTCCAAATCAAGCAGAGCTGCAGTACCGAAGAGTAATTTGGGACAATGGGGGAACCAGCGAACCTAACCCTTCGGATACCACAGCGTGCTACACGTATTCAGACGCTTTTGGCGGCAGCTATTTCATTTCGTGTGAGCTTAGAGATATCTATGGCTGTGCGTCTAGTTATTCCTCCGCAGAACAGGTATTAATAAGAGAGGATATCATTGCTTCTTTTGATCAATCCTCTACAGGTGGTTGTTTTGGTGCGACTATAACCGTTCAAAATACCAGCAACACTTCTCCTCCTGCCATTGCACATTACTTATGGGATTTTGGAAATGGCATTTTAGACTCTGTAAACTGGGATTCTGCTCAGCAACTCTACACAAGCAATGGTATTTTTAGCACTACTCTCTCCTTGAGAGATACTTTTGGATGTGTAGACACCTTTCAAAGTAAAAATCCTGTGGAGAATGTCTACTTCGCAGTAGATGCAAAGCTAGATACTACACTAAATTTTTGCCAGAATAACAACAATTTTATTTTCAGTCAGACCAGAATACCAGGGGCTGTAATCCGATGGAACTTTGGAGATGGAGAATCAAGCTCATTATATAAAAATACTCATCAATATAAAACCTTTGGCAAATATGTACCCGTCGCAACGATAACAAAAAAAGGGTGCAAAGATACCGCTATCTTAGATACGATTACCGTGTATGGACCTGTAGCGCGTTTTGATATCAGAAACAGGTTTCAATGCATAATCCAAGACACGGTCACTTTTATTAACACTTCTGAGGTTTTCGAAAATGGCCCTCTTCAAGTAAGCTGGCAAGTTTTCGACCCTTTTGCTCCGAACTGTACCATAGACACTAAAAATAGTTTAAATGTGGGCTCAAACTGCAATAGATCCTTAGACTCCTTAACCTTTAACCACTGGTTTACCCCCGGCACAGAGAGATGCTTTTACAGCAAGTTAGTCCTGGTAGATACCCTTACAGGTTGTGCAGATAGCGTGGTACGGTCTATTCCGCTGATGCCTCCTTCTGCAGATACCGGTCTTCGGATTGTTTTTAGCACCACCTCTCCTTGTCCTGGACCTGAGGAAGTTAAAACTATACAACTAGACTTGAGTCAAACTAAACCCGGCTGCACTCAGGAAAAGTGGTATGTCATGTGGGATTCGTTATGTGCTGAAAAGTCTGGCAATTTTGATAGCAACTGGGTCTTAAACGATAACCGTCATAATTATTCTTATGCAGAATCGTCTTGCGATAGCACTGGCAGGGTGACTATTGGTCTCATCTTACAAAATGGAAAGGACTTATTAGGGAATATTTGTACCGACACAGCATTCTATCATCATTTTCTAACACTACCTCACCAAAATCCTTCCTTTAAGAGCACCTACAACTCAGACTCTATCTACTGTAGAAATAGTAGCTTTGACTTTTATTTTACTGATACGATACAGGATACCACCCAGCAAGTGATTTGGAATTTTGGAGACGGAACCTTTGACACTACTGACAATTTCAATACCGTATCACATACGTATTTAAACTCCGGGTCCTACCTCGTACAAGTAGTTCTATCTCATAATAATGGTTGTGTGGCCACTTATGATATGATCGTTTCAGTAGGTATAAACAAACAATACCGCTTTCAAGAGAGCGAAGTATGCCTTGGAGACTCCATACAAATCAGGAATGTAAGTACCTATTGGGGTGGGAAACCATTTGGTGCCGCTAATCACGCCGGGAAGACCTTTTGGGATACAGGAGATTCCCTGGTCCCAATAAAATCTGGGCGAAGCATATATCTCAACTATTCCAGAATAGGAGATTATCCCATACAACTCTATATGGAAGACTCTCTTGGATGTAAAGACACCTTTGATATCCCAATCAATGCTAGAGTATTTAGTGTTTTCCCTAGCTGGATAGAATTACCGGACACCTTGGTATGCCCTCAAGTGATTCAACTCTATAATACTTCATCCGTATTCGACTCTACAACCAATTTTTATCACCAAGACGATAGTTTGCAAGAGCAGCTGTGGACGTTTAATCAAGGTACGGGTTCAAGTAGCTTAAAAAACCCAACTAAGTTTTTCAATGTCGGCATGAATGTTTACAGACTCCGAGTTGAAAATACAAGAGGTTGTGTAGACACCTTAATTGACTCCACTTATCTTACTATTCCAAAAGCGAATTTTGAAGTTATAGGGGATACTCAAGGATGTCAACCGCATCAAACGCTTTTTAAAAACACCAGTTTGAATGCCAACAACTACACCTGGTTCTTAAGAGATAATGGGAATAATGTCATCAACAGTATAAAGCAGGAAGTACCTTATGAGTATAAGGAGTATGGTCTGTTTTATCCTGAGCTAATCGCAGAATTCAGTTTTAGGAGAAATGGTATAAAATATTCTTGTTACGACACTTTTCCTGAGTATCAAAGTGCCGCGTCAAAACCAAAAATACGCGTGTTCGAACGTCCCGTAAATAGATTCTCCTTCAGTACTAACTGTAAAACGCAAACAACCACCTTTAGAAATAGAACCAAGTTGCTTACAGATACTATTCAGCGTGTTCTCTGGCTATTTGGGGACGGGGACTCAAGTACTCTTTTAAGTCCTACTCACCGCTATGCAGACACAGGAGTATATAGAGTGACCATGAGAACGCTTTCTGGAAACGGGTGTGAACAAGAGATAAAAAGAAACATTATTATATCTCCAGATCCTATTGCTGACTTTTCATTTGACAATGTTTGCGAAGGTGCGTTCACGAACTTAGCAGATAAAACTGAAGCCTTCAATGACCGTATCTACAGGTGGAATTGGGACTTTGGAGATAAATCCTTTTCATCTATACAAGAACCACAACATCTGTTTGATCAAGACAGTGTCTATGTTGTTTCTCTTGCCGTCACCAACCGAGCAGGATGCTCCGATACCATATCACAAGTAGTAGAGGTTTATGATACACCCACAGCTATCTTTCAATCTGACAGTCTTTGTTTATATGATAGCTTCACTTTTGAAAGCACGAGCTATAGCAATGCAGACACTCTTTTAGCCTACTGGGAAATTGGAGACGGTACTAAAAGTTCAGAAAAAAAGATAAGGCATTTGTATAGTAATGCAGGTGAATTTGAAACAAAATTAGTCGTAACCACAAACAACGGTTGCAAAGACTCTTCTACCCATTTAACCAAGGTTTTTAATTTGCCCAAATCTTCATTTTTTGTGAACAATGACACACAATGTTTATCCGGTAACACCTTTGAATTTAAAAATAACTCTACCTTGGAAGAAGGCGCAATTGCTAGCCAACTATGGACTATCAATGACTCAATAACAGACACGATTTATGCCTATCAGTATGTTTCGGATACTGTAGGTTCTTTTGATGCTGCCTTAATATCAATATCAAATGAGGGGTGTAAGGATACTTTCTCTAGGCAACTATCAGTCTTAGAATCGCCAAATACGTTCATAAGTAAATCTTCAAAAGAGATATGCTCTCAAGATGAGCCGGTAATATTTCTGGATTTAACCAAATCAAATTTTGGGAATAAAATCTTAGGTAGAGGGTGGTATATTGAGGGCAGTCAAGTAAGTACCGATACTCTATTTACCTACCGATTTTTAAAAGCAGATACCTTTGTTATAAAATTAATTGTCACATTTTCAAATAATTGTAAGGACACATCATACACTTCTATTATTGCAAGACCGAAACCAACCTCACGTTTCCACATTGATGAACTGGAGAAATGTCTTCCAAGAAATAAGTACGTTTTTACAGATAGTAGTTACATAGCTGACAGTACCGTTCTAACTTCAACTTGGGACCTTGGTAACAAAGACTCTAGTGATAAGATTTCCTTCGATTATACCTATGATAAAGCGGACACCTTTAAAGTTCGTTTAACTTCGACAAGTGCTTTTGGATGTAGTGATACTTCTTTTAAAGACCTTGTGGTGTTTCCACAACCTGAGGCTAAATTCATAGTAGACACTCCGGGCATGTGTTTGCTTCATAATCAGTTTAGTATTAATAATCTAAGTACAATAACAAGTGGGACTATAAATTACCGCTGGAAGCTTGGACATATAGATACCTTGACATTAGTAGATCCCACCTTCACCTTTAATAGCATTGGGAGGAAGACAATCACACTTATAGCATCTTCTGATCAAGGATGTTTTGATAGCTTAACCAAGGCTGTAACCATTCATCCAATGCCCGTAGCTCAATTTACAACTGATACGACACACCTGTGTGAACGAGGTAATGTGTTTGCCATTGACTACCAAG
>CBFHGJ010000005.1:0-133849 GCA_965655315.1 Bacteroidia bacterium | reverse complement strand
ATACTAACCGTTATGCTTAATGCACGCAATCCAAAGAATTATTTGCGAAAATCGAAAGTAGTGTCTTTTGACATGCGGGAAAAGGGAAGTGTTCGTTAATAAACTATTGTAAATTACAGAAAATTAAACCTTGCAAAAATGATATTCAACAAATTCGCCCTAAGCATATTAACTATTGTATTTATTAGTAATGTACATGCCCAAACTTCTGATACAACAGAGTTGTTTAGTGGTATTAATCTCACAAATGATGAAGAGTCATTCTTAATCCCTGTTAAAGAAAAAATTACAGTTAAAACTAATACCTCAAAGTTCAAGGGAATTCTTGACTCCGTTAATCAAGACCATTTATTTATTAATGGAAGTGCGATTGTCAAGAGTGAAATAGAGATCATTAAATTTATTCCAATAAAAAAAAGAAAAAAAAGAAATACTTTCCTATTGAGCGCTCCAATCAGCTTTGCCGGTGCAATTGGTTTCGGTTTCTGGTATTTAGGTTCTGGAGGTGAATGGACTAATAAAGCCGGAACAGCACTTCTAATTTATACTCCGGTTGGGCTAGTAACAGGATTAGTTTTATCAGTAAAACAAAAGTTCAAGTTAAACGGAGAGTGGTCATTGACAATTCTTGAATAAGCATGACAGCGCCTAAGGTTCTGTCGCATTAACTAAAAAATCACTATTTGAAGCCTAATTCATGCAAAACGAAAAATCATAAGCCGTTAAATTAATGCCAGTTAACTTTTTAAACATTCAAGGAATTTAATGAAAAACGGTCGGAAAATAATTAATGCTTCAAAACCGAGGATAAGGATCTTAAATAATGCTTAAAACGAATTGAATATCCTCTTTTAAAAAGTTAGATATTTGATTGGCCTCGAGTACAAGTAAAAGCCTCAACTGGTCCAGTTGAGGCTTTTTTTTGAACCTTTTTAGCTATTAGATCAAGTTTTCTTTCCCACTAATCTTGCCATACTAAAGTATCTACGCATCTTCGTACTTCTTTTATTCTAAAAACCTAATGGCAACATTCTATATCCTTCAATCCCAATCAATTGATAAATTTTTTGTCGGAAGTTCTACAGATTTTCCTATGCAACTGCGTCAACACCAAAAAGGACACTTTCCAAAGGGATTCAAAACTGAGGCAACTGATTGGGAGACTTTCTTTTTGATAGAAGATATCCCATTAGATACTGCAAATCGTTTGGTTAAGCATGCCAAAAAAATGAAGGATAAAGACTACTACCAAAGACTTAAGGACGAACCTGGTTTGAAAGGGAAGCTAATGCAAGAGTTTAGTACCCATAGAAACAGATAATTGAACATGATTTAGAGGTAGCTTATCTTTGTAATTGATGTGTTACACTGCTAAACGATTATCAGACCTAAGGAAGTTCATCCGTAAATATGAACTCACATCTTCTCTAGATGATACAAACGTAGCTTCTGATCAAGACGTAAACGGGTTTGACTTTCCTGCACTACCAATACTCTTAGATAGTGAGCCAACACAGCTTACCAACGGAAACTGGTGGCTGATGCAAGATTGGCAAAAAGATTGGAAACCAAGTGGTTATCTATGCCTCAATACTAGAATAGAAAACCAAAATAAACCTGGAAGCGTGTGCGAGCAATTCCAAGAAAAAAGGGCACTTCTACCTATATCAGGATACTATGAGGGTCAGAAAGTGGATAAAAATGGACTCCCCCACCCTGATGGAAAAACAAGCAAAAAACACTTCATTTCTAATGAAAATGGAGACCCTATCTTTCTAGCTTGTCTATATAACAACTGGCAAGGTGAAAAACAAAACCAAGAAGTAGCTACATTTTCTGTTTTGACCAAAGAAGCTACGAAGGAACTAGCAGCGATAAATAATCATAAAAAAAGAATGCCAGTCGTTTTGGATTATAAACTAGGACAGCAATGGCTCAACCATAAAATAGATATTAATGACTTTACTTCTAAATTAACTCCTCACTTCGAAAACTTAAAGTTAAAAATAACTACTGAAGACCCTAGGTTAACTCTTTTCTAACTTGGAATATGATTACCTTTGACTTATGTCTTTAACACAAAACAAGACTACATTAGGACTTGAAATGGCGACAGACCCAAGGTGGGTAGATATAGCTGAAAAAAGTATTGAGTTTATCCTAACTGATCACGCTTGGTGCGAGCAGAAAGCTGCAACTCACGGTATCAGTATTATCAGTCGATTTAGCCGATACCCGGAGGTAGTAGAAGTTATTGCTCCTATAGTTGCAGAAGAATGGGGACATTTCAGAAAGGTTCTTAAAGAACTTAAAAAAAGAGGCTTTGAACTAGGACATCAGCGTAAGGATGAATATGTGAATAAGCTGAATGAATTTGTAAAGCGAGGAGATCACATACATAAACAATTGGTAGAATACCTTCTTGCATTTGCTATGATCGAAGCTCGTAGCTGTGAGAGATTTAGGCTTCTAAGCATTTATATTACAGATAATGACCTAAAAAGCTTTTACCACGATTTTATGGTAAGTGAAGCAGGGCATTATAAAGCCTTCCTTAAACTTGCAAAGCAATTTGAATCAGAAGAGTATGTAATGAAACGCTGGGAAGAATGGGTAGCATATGAGGCTCAGATGTTGAAAACACTCGAGATTAGAGGGGATAGGATGCATTAGAGCTTTTTCATATAATAATAATTGAACAATAAATAAATAATGTATTCAGAACACTGCTTTCTTTCCTACAGGATAAAGAGTACCGAGAGTTATTGCTGACCACTTTCATCGTAATATCGATTGGAAGTGCAGTTTATCACTATTTAGAAGATTGGTCCTGGGTAGATGCTATTTACTTTTGAGAAGTCACGCTTACTACAGTAGGTTATGGAGACTTTTCTCCTCAGACAGATGAAGGAAAGCTATTTACCATTTTCTATATCATATTAGGTATTGGTATTATCCTTAGTTTCATCAATACACTATATCAGCACTATATGGGTTTTCGGAAAGAAAAACTTAAATAGGTTAGAACTGCCTTCTAAATTTAAATTAGACTTCGGAATACATTTTACTCACTATTTTTCAGTTATTCTGACTTCTATTAATTAGATAACCAAAGTTAGATAAGTCATAGCCTCTGATTAGTAACTCTAGTCACCTCATATCACGCTGTTTTGTCATACCTTATGCGGTTCTCAACTCCTTTTATAAAGATAATTTCCACCGTATTTAGTTTAAACTAAACCAAAAAAAATCCTTCCCGATTTCTCGAGAAGGATTCCTAGTTTTAGCTCTTTAAATTCTATTTTACTTTTTTCACTATCGCTTCGAAAGCCTCTGGGTGGTTCATCGCTAGGTCAGCAAGAACTTTTCTATTCAGCTCTATCCCTTGCTTGTGAACACCTCCCATAAACTGAGAATAGCTCATTCCGTGAAGACGAGCACCAGCATTGATTCTAGTGATCCATAGTCTACGGAAATTACGTTTTTTATTCTTACGGTCTCTGTAAGCATACTGCCATCCTTTTTCAACGGCATTTTTAGCTACAGTCCATACATTTTTTCTTCTACCAAAGTATCCTTTGGCGTGTTTCATCATTTTTTTGCGTCTCCTCCTTGAGGCTACTGCGTTTACTGATCTTGGCATTTTGTTTTTTCTTTTTTAAACTAGGCGTCAGTCATTTGACTGCTCTTTTTTGGCCCGAATAATGGTTAAACTTTTCGCTACTGCGAATTACTTTCCGATTCTTAACAAGAATTTGATGTTACTCTCATCAGCAGGATGTACTAATCCGCTGTGTCTAAGAGCTAATTTTCTCTTCTTAGACTTCTTTGTCAAGATGTGACGCTTGTAAGCGTGCTTTCTTTTAATTTTACCTGTTCCAGTAATTCTGAATCTCTTCTTCGCACTAGAGTTGGTTTTCATCTTTGGCATTTCTCTCTCTTTAAAATTTATTTAGGTGCTAAAACTATAATCATTTTCTTCCCTTCCATCTTTGGCATCTGCTCGAGTTTTGCTACTTCCTGTAGCTTCTCAGCAAATTGTAAAAGTAGAAGTTCTCCTCTCTCCTTGAACACAATAGATCTACCTCTGAAAAACACATAAGCTCGCACTTTATGTCCTTCCTCTATGAACTTCTCTGCGTGTTTCAACTTGAAATTCACATCGTGCTCGTCTGTATTTGGTCCGAAGCGAATCTCTTTGATATCCGTTTTTGCCTGAGTAGCTTTTAGTTCCTTAGCTTTCTTCTTCTGCTCGTACAAGAACTTTCGGTAATCCAATACCTTCACTACTGGAGGCTTAGCATTAGGCGAAACCTCTACAAGGTCTAATTCTTGGTCTTTGGAAATAGCTATAGCATCAGATAACGAAACAATTCCTTGTTCTACATTATCTCCTACTAAACGTACAGGATCTGCCTGTATGTGCTCATTGATGCGGTGAGGATCTTTTACCCTCCCCCTAAACGGTCTTCTTTTTCTCTTCAAATACTATTTATTGTCAGTTAACAATGTGTTAAAATAAGTCACAAAATCTTGCAACTTAAATTTCCCGACATCTCCCTCACCTTGAACACGAACCGAAACCTCCTCATTTTCAGACTCTTCCTCACCTACTATCAACATAACAGGGATTTTAGAAGCCCAAGCATCTCGGATTTTTCGACCAATCTTCTCAGCTCGCTCGTCTACGAGGCCGCGAATATCGTTTTTATTCAGGAATTTTAAAACTTTATCTGAGTAATCATGGTACTTTTCACTGATAGGTAAAATCGCCACCTGCTCAGGGCTTAACCACAAAGGAAAATTACCTGCGGTGTGCTCTATAAGTATACCTATAAAACGCTCCATACTCCCAAAAGGAGCACGATGTATCATTACCGGTCTATGTTTCTCATTATCAGCACCTACATATTCTAATTCGAAACGTTCTGGCAAGGTATAATCTACTTGTATCGTACCAAGCTGCCAGCTTCTACCTAGTGCATCTTTTACCATAAAATCAAGCTTCGGACCATAAAATGCGGCTTCTCCAAGCTCAGTTACAGTCTCTAAATCTCTTTCAGCCGTAGCTTCAATGATTGCCTTTTCAGCTTTTTCCCAAACTTCATCTGAACCAATGTATTTTTCTTTATTCTCAGGATCTCGTAAAGATATCTGTGCAGTGAATTCTTCAAATCCAAGCTTTCCAAATACCTCCATTACAAGGTCAACTACATCTACAAATTCTTCTTTCAGCTGATCCGCAGTACAGAAAATATGGGCATCATCCTGGGTAAAACCTCGTACACGAGTAAGCCCATTCAACTCACCACTTTGCTCATATCTATACACTGTACCAAATTCTGCAACACGATAAGGTAATTCCTTGTAGCTCTTTGGTTTAAATTTAAAAATCTCGCAGTGATGCGGGCAATTCATTGGTTTCAACAAAAACTCCTCATCCTCTTTTGGTGTCTTTATTGGTTGGAAAGAATCTTCACCATATTTTTCGTAGTGACCAGAAGTGATATAAAGTTCTTTATTACCAATATGCGGAGTTACTACTTGATGATAGCCTCTATCCACTTGAGCCTGACGCATAAAGTTTTCAAGTCTTTCACGAATAGCAGTACCTTTTGGTAACCAAAGTGGAAGTCCCGCTCCCACCTTGTCACTAAAAGTAAAGAGCTCAAGCTCCTTACCCAATTTTCTATGATCTCTTCGTTTCGCTTCTTCCAAAAGTTCTAGATACTCCGTGAGCATTTTTGCCTTTGGAAAAGACACTCCATAGATACGTGTAAGTGATTTATTATTTTCATCTCCTCTCCAATAAGCTGCAGCCACATTGAGCAGCTTCACAGCCTTAATGGTTGAAGTATCTTCTATATGTGGACCTTTACACAGATCTGTAAAATTACCTTGAGTGTAGAAGGAAATATCTCCATCTTCTAGACCTTCTATCAACTCTAGCTTATACTCATCCCCCTTCTCGGTGAAATATGCAACTGCATCTGCTTTACTTACTTCTTTACGCTCATATTTACTTGCTTGTTTAGCAAGTTCTTTCATTTTATTCTCAACTTTTTCGAACTCATCAGAAGAAAAGCTATGATCTCCGAAGTCAACATCATAGTAAAATCCATTGTCTATTGCAGGACCTATACCGAGCTTCACGCCAGGATAAAGTGCTTCTAGAGCCTCGGCTAATAGATGGGAACTGCTATGCCAAAATGTTTTTTTACCATCTAAATCATCAAACTTCAGTAAGCTTAATGTAGCGTCTTCGTTTATCGGTCTGGTTTTATCCCAGACTTCACCATTCACTTTTGCACTTACCACTACTCTGGCTAGTCCTTCTGAAATACTCTTTGCTACGTCTAGTGCTGAGCTACCTTTGAGAACCTCACGGATAGACCCATCTGGTAATGTAATATTTATGTTCACTTATGTCTCTTAATCTAACGAATTACTGTTTAGCTTAGCCTTTCTAAGCCCTCTTTTGCGAGTGCAAAATTAGGGTCAATTTGCAAACATTTTTTATAATTTTCCAAAGCTTTCTCAGGGTTGCCTAATAATTCAAAACATTGACCTATTCTATTGTATGCTTTTGAATAGTTTTCTTTCAGTCTGATGCAAATTTCGAAGTGATCTATTGCCTTCGTATAGTTGCCCAATTTGGCTAAAATATTCCCTGCATTATAGTAAGCTAAATAATTAGTAGCATTGAGGTCTATCGTCTGCTGATAATCACGCATAGCTTTGTCATCATCACCCATTTTCTGATAATGTAGTCCTCTGGAGTAGTATGCTTCGTCACTCGATGGATCTGCATTTATAGCTTTTTCATAATAGATCAAAGCCTGCTCATTATCTCCTAGTTTGTCGTGAAGCAAGGCAAGCTGCATACTACTATTGTAATCAGAACCTAGCAAGCTTATTACCCTTTCGAACGAAGAAATAGACTTTACTGTATCACCGTTTTCCTTTTGCAGCATAGCTAAAAAAAAGGTCCCTTTGCTATGTTCCGGGTTGAGATTGAGAAGTTTTCCGAATTTAATTTCGCTTTTATCAAATTGCCTAACAAAGTACAAAAACTGAGCATGTTTAAATATTGATTCTACGTCATTTGGACTAACTTCCTCTGCCTTCTTGTAATACTCTAAGGCTTTTGAAGTCTCATCATTTGCAAAGTAAATATCTCCTAACTCGTGGTATATCGAAGGATTATCGGAATCCAAGGAGATAGCTGTTTCATAATCACTTACAGCAAGGTTAAAACGTTTTTCTGATGCTAAAACCTCTGCCCTTTGAGTATAATAATCTACTTGCTTAGGATTTGCTACTATCTTTTTACTCCATTCACGAACTTCTAGGCTAAGTGTAGTGTCGGAGACCATTGCCTCATTTGGATCTGAAGCTAGCTCACAGCTGGTGTGAAAAAATGATAGTATTCCTACTGTAAAAATGAAAACAAATGTTGCTTTTTTCAAGGTACTGCAAAGTTAATCTCCAAATGAACATAATGAAACTACCGATTCTCAAACTACCGTTTTCAATTTAGTACTGATGTGATTCATATCATATTTAATCCTACCGTTTCTAACTCTTCAGAGTTTTTATAATTCATATCTTTGACGCATCATTATTTAGTAATATATATTACGACTATGCCACATTACCATAAATTAGGTCAAATACCTCCAAAACGACACACTCAATTTAGAAGACCAGACGGTGAATTATATAAGGAAGAATTATTTTCTACCGAAGGCTTTTCAAATAGTTATAGCTTATTATATCATCATAATCCGCCTACCGCCATACTTCGTGTTGAAAAACCTATCGACTTAAAACCTGAATTAGCAGGAGAAATGGAAATGCTTCATCGCAGTTTTAACAGCTTTGATGTGGAACCACAGGATGACTATCTAGACAGTAGGGTAATTTTACTCACCAATAGTGACTTACAAATCTGTATGTCAAGACCTCGAAAAAGTATGACTGATTACTTCTACAAAAATGGAGATAGCGATGAAGTAATATTTGTACACAAGGGCAGCGGTACTTGCAGAACTAACTATGGGGAGCTCAAGTTCAAATATGGCGACTATTTAATTGTTCCGAGGGGTATTATTTATCAAATGGAGTTTGATACAGAAGATAATAAACTTTTAATCACAGAAAGCCATAGTCCAGTGGTATACCCTAGAAATTATGTAAGTAAAGGTGGTCAGCTGTTAGAGCATTCTCCATTTTGTGAAAGAGATATAAAGCAACCTGAAAACTTACAGACCATTGTAGAGGAAGGAGAATTCTTGATTAAGACTAAAAAAGAAGATAAACTATATCCGTACATTTATAAATACCATCCGTTTTGTCTTATCGGATGGGATGGTACTCACTATCCTTTTATATTCAGTATTCACGATTTTGAACCTATTACAGGTAGAATACACCTTCCACCTCCGATCCATCAGACATTTGAAGGGCATAACTTTGTTATCTGCAGTTTTGTTCCTAGACTTTACGACTATCATCCGTTGAGTATCCCTGCTCCGTATTGGCATAGTAATATTGACAGCGATGAGGTGATGTATT
The DNA here is from genome assembly GCA_965655315.1 of Bacteroidia bacterium. Taxonomy (GTDB): domain Bacteria; phylum Bacteroidota; class Bacteroidia; order NS11-12g; family UBA9320; genus UBA9320. The sequence goes on along the minus strand of CBFHGJ010000005.1, from coordinate 125,272 downwards.
ATGTTGATGGACAGTTTATGAGTAAAGGACACGTAGAGCCTGGTCAGATGAGTTTACATCCAGGAGGCATTCCTCACGGACCAACCCCTGGTGCGGCTGAAAAAAGCATTGGGAAAAAGGGAACTGAAGAACTCGCTGTGATGATAGATACTTTCAAACCACTGCGAGTGACAAAAGCTGCACTAGATGTAGAGATTAAGGACTATCACCTGCATTGGTTATAAAAAGGTAGAACCTTTATAATCCCAGATATCCTAAACTTATTTTACATTCAAGTTTTACTGTTTGTGTCAGTTAAGTAGACATTTTTCGCCGTCCAGCTAAATGTGAATAGAACATTATAAGCATCTATGTGTTCATACATGCAACTCGTAGGTAGATACAAACTGTACTACTCCGAGTGATTGAAAAATTCATACAATAGTTTAAGCATAATACGTTGGATAGTAATTTAAAAACATCTTTCTCCATAAATGACCTTGAAATACTCAGTGGTATCAAGGCACATACGATTAGAATATGGGAAAAACGCTATGACTTCTTAAACCCAGAAAGACTAGCAAGAAATGTAAGAAAATACAGTGTTGATGATTTGAGAAAAATGCTTAACACCGCATATTTACAGGAGAATGGCTATAAAATCTCAGAGATAGCCACAATGTCTGATAAAGATCTCAGTCTAGAGTGTAAAAATCACAGTCTCAAGGAATTATCATACAGTATAGATATCAATAGTATGATTATATCTATGTTCACCTTAGACGAATCGTTGTTTAACTCTGTTTATAATCGACAGATGAAGTATAGACTCTTCACTGACATATATATTAACACATTTGTTCCCTTGTTGAGGAGGATTGGTATGTTGTGGCAAGCTGACAGCATAAAACCAGCTCACGAACATTTCATTAGTGCTTTAATCTACCAGAAGATATCTATTGAAATAGCCAAGGTAGGTGTGCCAAAAGACGATGATGGGCCTGTACACATTCTGTTCTTACCAGAAAATGAAATACATGAAATCGGATTACTATTTCTAAATTACTGTCTCAGAACTGAAGGAAAGAAAACCATTCATCTTGGACAAAGCATACCGGTTGAAGATTTGTTTGAAATAAGTACTCAATTTACCAATATTCATTGGGTGTCTAGTCTAGTGATGACTCAGCGTCCAGAAAAGGTTCAGGGTTTTTTAAATAAAATGGAGAGTTTAATGGAACATACTCATAACAACTGTTCAGTTATCGGTTATTTAGCAAATCATCCCGAAAGATTTAATGTTGCAGATAACATAAATTTATACCCAAATTTTGAGTCGTTCCTGAACTTTTAGTGCAGGATATTGGTTTGTTTAACCAATACTATGTTTGACTAGACATATGAAAATGAAAATCTCTATTATCGGTTCAGGGTTCTCCTCTCTGTCCTCAGCGTGCTACTTGGCCAAGGCTGGTCACGAAGTGAACGTATATGAAAAAAATGCTACTCTAGGCGGTCGTGCAAGACAGCTCAAAAAAGACGGTTTCACGTTTGACATAGGTCCAAGTTGGTACTGGATGCCAGATATCTTTGAAAAGTTCTTTAATGACTTTGGTAAAAGCACTTCTGACTTCTATCAATTAGACAAGTTAAGTCCTGCCTACAAAATCTTCTTTGAAGACGACGTAATCACCATAGGTGATCATATGGATAAAATATGTGAGGAATTTGAGCGAATCGAAAAAGGTAGTTCAATACCCTTACGTAAGTTTATAAAACGAGCTCAGGAGCATTATGATATAGCCATCAACAAGGTAGTCTTGAAGCCAGGGATTTCTCCTTTTGAACTAGTCACGAAGGAAACCGTAACTAGAGTAGATCAGTTTTTCAAGACGATCAGTTCTCAGGTAAGAAAGAACTTCAAGAATCCAAAACTTATTTCAACGTTAGAATTCCCTGTATTATTTCTAGGAGCAAAACCGAGCAATACCCCTTCTTTCTATAGTTTTATGAACTTTGCTGATTTTGGATTAGGAACTTGGCACCCTAAAGGTGGTATGTATGAAATCGTGAAAGGAATGTCTTCTTTGGCCGAAAGCCTTGGCGTAAAATTCCACACCAACAGTCCGATTGAAAAAATCAATGTTGAAGGTGGTAAAGCTGTAGGTATAGTGGTGAATGGTGAAAATATTAAGTCAGACGTTGTGCTAAGCGGAGCGGATTATCATCATTCAGAAACTCTTCTAGATAAACCACACAGACAGTACAGTGAGTATTATTGGGATAAACGAACGTTCGCTCCCTCTTCTCTGCTTTTCTATGTTGGATTCAACAAAAAATTAAAAGATATTGAACACCACAACCTGTTTTTTGATACTGATTTTGAAAGACATGCTGAGGAAATCTATGACAATCCAAGCTGGCCTACAAATCCTTTATTTTATGTCAACTTCCCGTCTGTTACTGATAAAAGTATGGCACCTGAAGATTGTGAAACAGGATTTTTCCTAGTCCCTATTGCCCCAGATTTAGAAGATACACAAGAGCTAAGAGAGAAGTATTTTGATATTATTATCAAAAGACTCGAAACTCTTACTAATCAGTCTGTAAAGGACAGTATTATTTTTAAAGAATCATTTTGTGTCAATGACTTTATAGAAGATTATAACTCGTATAAAGGAAATGCATATGGTTTAGCCAACATTTTAACTCAAACAGCATTTTTACGCCCTAATCTCAGGAGTAAAAAGGTAAAAAACCTATATTTCACCGGTCAATTAACAGTACCAGGACCTGGTGTACCTCCTGCCCTAATTTCTGGTAAGTTATCAGCTGAATTGATCTCGAAACAACTGAACTAATGAAATCGCTATTTGATCAAACGTCATTTAAAAGTGCTGAACTGACCACCAGGCAGTATAGTACTTCATTCTCTAGTGCAGTTCGTCTTTTAGATCCTAGTATTCGTCAAGATGTATATAATATTTATGGCTTTGTACGAGTGGCCGATGAGATAGTTGATACTTTTGAAGGTCATCCACAACGTGAAATGTTGGATAGGTTTGAGGATGAATATAGGTATGCTCTAAAACACGGAATTAGTACAGATCTTATTATCAATGCTTTCCAACATACCATTAGGAAATACGATATAGATTTAGATCTAGTTGATGCTTTTCTTAAAAGCATGAGAGCAGATCTCGATAAGAAAAAGTATGAGACAGCTGAAGAGATAGCAGAGTATATTTATGGTTCTGCAGATGTGGTAGGATTAATGTGTCTTAAAATTTTCGTAAACGGAGATCAAAAGCAATATGAAGAGTTGAAACCTACTGCAATGAAACTAGGGTCGGCTTTTCAGAAAATTAACTTTCTAAGAGACTTACGACACGATTTGCAAGAACTGGATAGAATTTATTTTCCTAGATTAAAGTCAGGTAATATTACCGACAACGATAAAAAGGAGATTCTAAAAGAAATCAGAGCTGAGTTTGACGAAGCTTACGAGGGTATCAAAAAACTTCCTAAAAATGCCAAACTAGGTGTTTATTTAGCTTACAGATACTATGTTCAACTTATGGGTAATATCGAAAATACTCCAACTGCAGTATTGAAAGAAAAACGAATTAGAGTTTCTAATCTAAGAAAAAGTAGAATACTTTGTTCTTGTTTTTTGCGTTCAAAGCTAGATTTGTATAAGCGATGAAAACGTTTGTTTTTTTATTTTTCACATTGATACAATCTTCTACACTTCAGGTAGTTGAGGAATTTCATAAGTTAGATGGTGAGAAAGAGGAATTAGCATTTATTAAGCTCTACTCTTCCTCTTCTGATCCTGCCATAAAAGCGTATGTAGTTGCAATCAAAATGAAGCAACTTGAATATATGTACAATCCTATCAAGCAGATGAGCTTGTTTTCTGATTATAAAACTGAATTACAAGACTTAGCGAATAAACATAGTTCGAATGTTCACGTGAGATATGTACGACTTCTGATTCAAGAGGAAACTCCATCTTTTCTAGGTTATAAAGATGATATTGCAGCTGACAAAGCCTTTTTGAAAAAAATGATTTCTGCCAAAGATGATACGGATTACTTAGATAAATACATTTATAAGACTACTTCATTATGACGATTATCACTTATGTGTTACTAACACTTGTAACCTACTTGCTTATGGAAGTAGCAACGTGGTGCACTCACAAGTATGTTATGCATGGTTTTTTGTGGGTCTTACACGAAGATCATCATCAACCGAGATATCAAAATGTCTTTGAAAAAAATGATGCGTTCTTTGTCGTATTCGCTATTCCGAGCAGTCTTTTAATTATTTATGGCACGACCGACGGGTTAGACTATCGTTTTTTCATTGGACTTGGTATTTTACTCTATGGTCTTACCTACTTTTTGATTCACGACGTCTTAATCCATCAACGATTCAAATGGTTTAGAAATACAAAAAACAGGTATCTAATCGGTTTGAGAAAAGCCCACAAAGTGCATCACAAGCACTTGGGAAAAGAAGACGGAGAATGCTTTGGTATGCTATGGGTGCCACGCAAATACTTCAAGATTTATAGAGGCAAGTGAAACAAACGATTTTAATCACAGGAGCAAGTGGCTCTTTGGCCAAACTCTTCACCGCAACCTTTCAGGATAAATATAATTTCAAGTTCCTGACACGCAGACCAAATGGTCCGGCAGAATATAAATGGGACATCACCAAGAGGGAACTTGATATAGAAGCAATGCAAGGAGTAGATGTAATTGTACACTTGGCAGGTGCCAATATAGCTGGATCTAGATGGACTGTAAGTAGAAAAAAAGAACTGTGTGACAGCCGAATTGAAGCAGCTAAAATACTTGCAGAAGAAGCGGCTAAAAACAACATCAAATTTAAAAAAGTGATTTCTGCTTCAGCTGTTGGATATTATGGTTCACACACTTCAGAACACATCTATAACGAAGACAATTCTGCAGCTAAAGATTTTCTAGGTCAATTGTGTAAAGAATGGGAAGAAAGTGCAGCACTTTTTAAGTCTAATGAACTTACTAACAGTGTAGTATGTCTTCGACTTGGTGTAATATTATCAGAAAATAGTGGAGTTATAGATCGTATTAAACTACCTACACAATATTGTTTAGGTTCAGCACTAGGATTTGGAAAGCAATATGTACCTTGGATACATGAATTAGATGTTTGTCAACTCATTGACCACGCTATTAACACTCCTAGTATTACAGGTAGTTATAATGCCGTTGCTCCTGAACACATTACAAATAAAGAGCTAACCAAATCCATAGCAGAGACTTTGAAAAAGCCGTACTTCTTACCCGCGGTTCCAGCTGCTATACTAAAAGTAGTCTTTGGGGAAATGTCTACGGTAGTTCTAGAAGGGAGTAGAGTCTCTTCTAAAAAACTTGCAGAAAGTGGATTCAAATGGAAATTTCGTGAACTAGGTCCGGCTCTCGAAGACTTGCTAAATTCTTAATTCACTACACACTAGTCTACTCCGAGATACTTGTGCGTCTGAAGGCTAATTTGCCATTTGGGATGTTTTAGAACGAAGTCAAAAACTAACGATTCCATAGCTTCTCGCTTGTCCCATTCTGGTTGTAAATACAACTTGCATTCTTCCGGTACATCTACGGCGTGTGTCTGAGCCCAGTCAAAATCACTTTTATTGAACACCACAACCTTTAATTCATCAGCTTGTCTAGCTACTTCTTTAATTGGAGCTTTAAATTTTTTAGGCGAAAATGTGACCCAATCAAACTTACCAATCAACGGATATGCTCCACTAGTTTCTATGTGCACCCTAAATCCAGCATCAGAAAATCGTTTTGTAATTTCGGTCAAATCATACATAGCTGGCTCACCTCCTGTTAGTATCAATATTCTTGAAGGATGACTTAAGGCCTGATCTAGTAAAAAATCGATTGAAGTTAATGGATGTTTATCGGCATCCCAACTCTCTTTCACATCGCACCAAACACAACCAACATCACAACCTCCTAGTCTAATAAAAAATGCAGCCTGACCGGCATATACACCTTCACCTTGCACCGAGTAGAAATATTCCATTACTGGAAACTCTCTCATAGATCTAGTTTTTTCTTGTAACTTTTTAAAGTATTGAAAAGCAATCCGTAACGTGTCATTGGACCTACACCTCCGGGTACGGGAGTAATTGCTCCTGCAATATCTTTAACGGCTTCGTAATCAACATCTCCTTTTAGCTTATACCCTCTTTTGTTATCTGCTTCTACTCGAGTGATTCCTACATCTATCACAGTAGCTCCAGGTTTTATCATGTCTGCTTTCAAAAAATCAGGAATACCGACAGCCACGATGATGATATCTGCTTCTCTTGTAAACCTACCAACATCTGTTGTGTATCTGTGACATACCGTTACCGTAGCATCTCTTCCACCCTGGCTCATAAGTATACTCATAGGTCTACCTACTATATTACTTCTACCTACTACTACACAATGTTTTCCTTTAGTATCAATGCCATATTCTTCAAGCATTTTTATCACTCCAAACGGAGTCGCCGAAACATAGGTATCTTCATTAATAGTGAGTTTTCCTACATTCAACGTATGAAACCCATCAACATCAATTTCAGGGTCTATAGCTTCTATAATTTTTGTAGCGTCGATATGTTTGGGCACAGGGAGTTGCACAATCAAACCATCAATATTTTCATTTTTATTTATAGTATCTATCAATGCTAAAAGGGATTCTTCTCTAGTATCCGCAGAAAGTCTGTGAACACTCGATCCAAAACCAACAAACTCACAATCTCTCTCTTTACTATTTACGTATGTTTTACTTGCACCGTCTTCACCTACAAGAATGGCAGCAAGATGTGGTGCCCGATGTCCAGCATCTCTCATGCTCTGTACCTCATCTCTCACTCGCTCTCTCAATTTTAGAGCTAAAGACTTCCCGTCTAAGATTGTCATCATAAGCGGTCAAAAATATAGAATAATATCGCTATCCTAAACATTCAAACATAAGTAATGGGTATTTTTGTTAAGTCTAAGTTAGAGTTGAGAGTATTATATACATTTCTTATATTCACACTGATTATATCTGCTTGTAGAAAAGATGAATTAAAAATTATTCAAGATAGTAGTTCAATGTATTTCCCAATTGAGTTAGGGAATAAGTGGACCTACCAGATGGACAGTATAGTGTATAATGGAGATATAGGACGACCTGTAGATACCTTTCAGTATTTCATACGAAGAGAAGTACAAGATACCTTCTTAAACGATCAAGATGAGAAAGTCTTTGTAATTTACCAGTATTACAAATCAGATAGCTTGAGTAAATGGACCTACCAACATTCATATAATGAAATGGTAAACAGTGAATCTGTTATCCGCAATCGAAATGATAGAAAGGAAGTCGTGATTTCATTTCCAATAGCTCAAAACAAAGAATGGGATAGTAATATCTTCAATACAGACGATCGTTCAGAGTCTTATTATGAAGATATTCATCAGCCTTTTACTATCGGGAGCAGTGAATATGATAGCACAAGTACGGTTATTAGAGACTTAGGAGAAGATTATATCTTAGCAGATAGTATTTTTAAAGAAACTGTATTCATTGACTTGGGAATACAGGAAGATCAATTCTTTACCAATATAGAGTATGAAGTTTATGCAAAAGATATTGGTTTGATCAAGCAATTTTTTCAAGATTTAGAACAACAACCAGATAAATACTTACAAGGATCAGAATATGTTAGAACTTTTAACGAAAGCAATTGGTAGCTGGATAGCTATCTTTTTCATTTCTATATCAACTATTTCATACGCTCAAAATACAAAGGCGTACTTCGTACAATTCACAGATAAAGATACTACCGTGAGCGTAAATCTTATAAGTAAAAAAGGGTTAGAACGTAGGGCAAAATATCAAATACCCATTAGCTATTCAGACTATCCAGTGAATAGAGACTATGTTGAGAAAGTACTATCTGATACCTCTGTTCATCTAAGATATACTCTTAAATGGTATAACGCAATTGTAGTATCTAGCGACAATGACCTAGCTAGTTTATTGAGCAATGCATTTATCAAAGATGTCAAATACGTAGGAAAAGTCAAGGAATCACTTGATCCTCAAAAACCTTTGTTTCATTCTCCTGTAATGAAGCTAAAAGACATAAACATGTCAACTCAAGATCTCAAACCAGCTGATTATGGAGCTGCTTACGAGCAATTGAAACAAATAGGAATTACTGACCTTCACAATAAGGGACTAGATGGTAAAGGAGTATCAATAGCTATTTTTGATGCCGGCTTTAAAAACATTCATACTATACAATCCTTCTTAAAACACCAGGCTAATGGTCTACTAAAATATGGCTATGATGTTGCTGGATTAGATAACGAGCTAAATATAAATGACAACCACGGTACGGCTTGTGCATCTTGTTTTGGAGCTTATGAAAAAGGAAAATACATTGGCTCTTCACCACAAGTTAATATTACTTTATTTAGAACTGAATTTGCTGCTACAGAATACCCAATAGAAGAATTGAATTGGTGTAAAGCAGCAGAACTTGCAGATAGCCTAGGAGTAGATATGATTACGTCTTCACTAGGTTATAACAGATACGATGATGCAGAATTAAGCTATCAACACAGTGATTTAGATGGCAAAACATCATATATAGCTCAATCCGCTACACTTGCTGTAGAAAAAGGTATTGTTGTAATAAATAGTGCCGGAAATGAAGGGGATAATAAATGGCGAAAAATAGGAACTCCCGCTGATGCTCCAGCTGTGATTACAGTTGGTGCAGTGGATTTAAAAGGAAACCCAGGAAGATTTACTAGTCAAGGGTATAATGCCACTGGAAGAGTAAAACCAGATATTAGTGCCTGTGGAGTTCTAGCAGCTGTCGCAAGTCCTGGAGGTGAATATTACAAAGGATATGGAACGAGTTATGCTACACCTATAGCTGCTGGCGGAGTAGCTTGTCTTTTACAAGCATTCCCTGAACTAGAACCGAAAGAGATAGGTAACCTTGTTCGTCTATCAGCAACTCAATCTCAAAATCCTGATTCTCTTATAGGTTATGGAGTGGCTCAATTTGATATAGCCTATGCCTACCAATCTGCTATTCAACAAAATCAAACAAAAACGGATATTCTAAAATTTGATAGCAGTCAAATTGTGATATATGGAATTAGAAATAGTAGTATATCCTATAAACTATACAGCCATAAAAAGCTGTTCGGGTTTATTAAAGTCAAGCAAAAAGTGCAATCTGATAACACTAGCTCTGTATCTCAGCTCTATCGCATACATTTAAACGAGAAAACAAGAAATAAACGGTCTAAAAACTATACACTTAGGTTGATTTATCCTAAAACTGTGGGAATTAGCCCTCTCACTTTCAGTGGATTATCTTGGTAAAGAACTTAGGTTTATCCCATCTTTAAAAAGATAATAAGGTTTAGTTAATTAATGAATTAGGGAAAGGGCATTTGTTCTTTCCCTTTTTTTATTCTGTCTTTACCAGACTATACTGTTGTGTATTGTCGTTTATAGTAATCTCTATTAAATAGGTGCCTGAAGTAAGACTAGGATTTAGTATCACCTCGCTCCTATTAGGATAGCTTTCCAGAAGTAGTTTTCCAGACAGGTCTCTTAATCGCAGTCTTTCAATAGGATAATCTGCCGATATGGTAAACTGACTGCTAAAAGGATTAGGATAAATTCTGGTATCCAAATTCTCTGTGCCAACAACATTTGCACCTTGCACAAACTCAAAATCAACATTCAAGGTATCATTGGCACTAATCTGATCATCTAATGCTGACACTATGAACTGACCTCTTGCGTCAACGATACTTTCATATTTTAGTGTGCTATCAAAAGTAACTTCAATAGTCTCGCCAGCGATTAAATCAATGAATCGAGTATCATCAAAAATCATAGTCTCTCCGACATATATTCTGCTATAGACTGGTATGCTCTGATATGCATTAACACCATTGTTACTCACTTTCACCCGGGGTCTATGTATCTGCTTGCTCGGAAGCCTATCCGCCGAAACAGGTAAGATTGCTTCTGAGATGGCAATGTCATTTCTAAGTACCACTGTGAACGTGCTGGTTAACGTATTATTCTCTGCCACATCATCCTGGTTTAAGGATGTATATTCTAAAGTATAAACTCCTTTATTATTTAAACTCACATCATAAGGAAGAATAAGCAAGTCTGCTCTACCAGAACCCAACATATCACTGCGTAGTGTGTCTATTAGTGCCCTAGTCCCATCAGGATTGAGTAGCTTAATACTAACTGCAATATCAGTAACATCTTCCAAACCTGCACTTAGTATTTGAATCGCTAGTGTCACAGACGTATTGAATTCTAAGATTGCATTATTTACAGGAGTAGTTACCTTTATCAAAGCCAAATCATTCCTTGGTCGAATAATGAAGGTGGTTTTGAATGAGTCCTCCATATCTACCTCATCTTCTCCAACCCATAAGTTTTTAGCCTCGACATAATAGTCCCCTATTACATTCATATCTATCTCTCCAAATGAAACAGTATCTAAAGTGAACGAGTTTAAGGTTATTGACTTCGTATCTCTTAACACCTGTTGATTCTGATTATCAATTATTTGCAATAAAATACCTGCACCTTCAGCAGTATTTAATCCATTGTTATTGATTATCAACTCTACATTTTCTTTCCCTGCTTTTTTGAGGTTCACCGGTTCTGGATACAATAAACCTATAATCTGCAAATCATTTGCAGTAACAATACTGAAATCAGAACTCATAGTATCATTTTCTTGCTTCTGATCTCCTGCGATAAAGGCTTCTACAAGAAATCTGTACTCCCCTACTGAATCAGAAATGAAAGGTTTAAAAATGATCTGACTTGTACTGAAAAAGCTACTCTGACTTATAGCAGTATCTTCATATAGAATACTACTATCCTGACCGTAAATAGTGGCATAAAAATACACTGTATCATAACTCAACCTACCGTCATTCCTGAAATCAACAAATGGTCGGAGAGTTTCTCTTTCAGCGTATTTCGCACCGTCTTCAGGAATATCAATATCTGTGACCTCTATATCTTCAATTTTAACAGATATTAAAGATAAAGAAGAGGTATCATTTATAGGAAATGAATCTCTAAACAACTCAGTATACGATCTAAGTGTAATACGTCCCTCTTCTTCTATTCTAACAGAATCAAAGGATACTATTTTACTGCCTTCTGGTGTTAGACTTTCTGTTGTAACCTGTCTACTTAAAATATTTCCACTTTCACCGATTAATTCACATACTACATTAAAGTCAGTTTGTGTTTGCACTCCATAATTTGCTATTCTCACAGTAGGAAATACTGATTCTCGATTGAGCGAAAAGGTGTCATTGTTACTCGGTGCGAAGAATCTATCTACCGCTACATCGTGATCTTTAACCAAGTAAAAAGTATTTGATGCAGAATTATTATCAACTACGCTATCCGTATTTAATGCTATAGATGCTCGTGCGGTAAACTCACCTAGATTAAATAACCCCAATTTACCAAAATGAACCAAGGTAGAATCACCTGCATCTAAGGACACGAACTTATCTTTTGAAAAAATGGACTGACCAAAACGATTTAAGACTTCAAATTTTGCAATAAACAAACCCTGATTCAGATACCCATAATTAATTAATTCTGCTTGTAGTGGTAAAGAATCAGTCAAACTGTATCGAATAGTATCATTCTCTACTGGAGATGTTATTCCTAAAACTGCTAAATCATTAGCAACCTGCAATCGAGGTTGAATATTAACATTAAAATCAAAACCTGGTGAGAAAGGTGTCCAAGTTGAATCTCCCGCAGGAGCAGTAAAATAAAAAGTATTCGGACGCACTGGTCTTTCATATTGGAAACTGAACCCTACATTGGTACCTGAGGCTTGTCTAATTCCTACAAAATAACCTCCAGACACTTTTACTCTAGGTAGCACTGGGAGAATATAAGTACCTGCAATACCCGTATTCGTATCAGACATAAAAAGCTCAGTTCCGGGAGTGCCTCCAGGACCATCATCCTCCCAAATACCCAATTGAAAGTGTTGTCCACCAAAGCTAAAATCTACACGAATTTGGTTGATGTACGAAGAACCTTCTACATAAAACTTAGCTACAAAATCACCTGTCTGACCATTGAAGCCAACACCTCCGCTATTTGGCAAAAATGGGTTAGTATGCGAGTAAACATTGTAGTTTACCTCTACTAGCTTGGTTGCTTCATTATTGCCTGAAACACCATCACTAGGTAATGAAACAATAAGTGAATCAACTCCTTGATTTTCAGGATTATATTGATCAAAATAGACAAATTTTCTCTCCAATGGATTTAAGTTAGTAATAGTTAGAGTATCCTCATACTCATTTGCTCCAGCTACTCTTAAATAAACCTTGCCATTTGTTATACTTTGTTTTCCGGAGTTATATAAAGCCACTTTGATGCTATCTGGTTGCTTCATGAGCAACGGCAACTTACCCAAGGAATATAAGTCTTGTATTTCTACCTCTTTGTCGTGTTTCGGGTAGTGGACTCTTAATGTTGGCTTAAAAATAGACTGTCTGTTTGTAATACTATCTATACCACTTGAACTACTATCGTAGAGAAATTTACCTTCATTTGAACTAGAAAATCCAATGACAGTACCGTTCGTCTCTACATACCATTGCAGAGGTTCTACTTGATTTGTATTCTGCGTAAATTGAATCAGGACTTCTAAATTCTTTCTCCCGTTTGTAGTATCCCATTCATAACCCTTAGTTTGATTAAAAATGAATGGGACATAACTAGGTTTATTTCCAATAATTTTTGAAGGATTATCATCATAGACCAAAGTCATACTATCTCTGCTTTCCGCAGCCCAATTTAGAGATCCAGCTCCAAAATCCGCTTGGGATGTCCCCTTGATGTAAATCTTCATGTTGCAAGTTCCTCTAAGGGTGTCAAAGACAAAACTCTTAAAAGACAAAGCAGTTATGGTATCACCATGCTCTAGTCCATTTAAAGTGGCTTCTGGCCATATGTAAGCCATCCTGCTGTAATAACCAGATGTGCTGCTATCAGATACAATAGGTCCAATATTGGTTCGTGTAAAAGCTCCGTTTCCTATTTGAGTATATTGAGCAAAAGCAGCTGAGAGAGAAAAGAAACAACTTAATAAGATCAGTACTACACGATTCAGCATTCTCAAAAGTAGAAAATTAAAAACAGGATATAGATGTTATATCTGACTTTCTTTGTCCTTTCTAAAGGAAATGACGCAGTGCTGAATTGGCTTTTTCAATAGATACAAAACCTTTAGCTCGGATAAACGTACATTTGAAAGACTTTCTCTTGAATGAGTAGTAGCGGAATACCAAAATACGACTATATAATAGCAGGTGCTGGATGTGCAGGTCTTTCGTTGCTTTACCGTATACTTCAGCAGGACTTCCTCCAGAATAAACGTATTCTTGTATTAGACTCTGTAAAAAAACATAAAAATGATAGAACCTGGTGTTTTTGGGAGAAACATCCCGGTCTTTTTCAACCCATTGTGCATCATCAATGGAATGAACTAATCTTCAAATCAGAAACTGTTCACAACCAGTTTAGCCTAAAAGATTATTCCTACAAAATGATTAAAGGTGATGATTTCTATAAGTACGTGTTGGACTATGCTAAGAAATTTGATAATGTCACTTTTAAGACTGAAAAGGTTATTTCATTTGATCCAACCAATGATGCAGTTCAAATAGAAACTGACATAAACACATACTTAGGAAACTATGTGTTTAACTCAACTCCTATTTATTATCCTGAACTGTCAAAGGCAACAACCTTGCTACAGCATTTTAAGGGGTGGGTCATAAAAACTGAAACAGAGGTTTTCAATCCTAAAGTTGGAACATTAATGGACTTTACTGTAAGTCAAGAACACGGAGATACGTTTATGTATGTTTTACCTACTTCAAATAAGGAAGCACTCATAGAATATACTTTATTCACTGAAAAAACAATAGATCAGAAAGACTACGAAACTGCTTTATCAAATTACATAAAAGATAATCTTGGCATAGAAACATACGATCTAGTACACGAGGAATATGGAATAATTCCTATGTCTACTCAATCGTTTAATAGAGTTCATTCAGACTCTGATCGTATTATTCATCTCGGTACTGCAGGTGGCAGCACAAAGGCTAGTAGTGGATATACATTCCAGTTTATTCAAAAACACACAAGTGAGATAGTTGACAACTTATTAGCTGATAAATCTCCATTAATTCCATTTAGCTACAGAGATAAGATGTTCAATTGGTATGACCGAACTTTACTTGATATCATGATCAAAAAGAAGCTATCGGGTAAGTATATTTTTAGTTTGTTATTTAAGAAAAACAATCCTGAAACACTATTGACCTTTTTAGGGAACGAAAGCACTTTTTGGCAAGAATTAAAGATTATGTGGAGTACCCCAATATTCATTTTTCTACCAAGTGGAATCAGAAGATTATTTAAATAAGTTTCTTTTGCATCTGTGGCAGAAGACAAATATTTCGAGATAAATCAAGCTCTTTGGAACAAAAAAACTGAAATTCACGTAGAAAGTGAGTTCTATGACGTTCCAAGTTTCTTAGCAGGTAAAACATCACTAAAGTCTATAGAACTTGGACTGTTAGGAGATGTAAAAGGCAAAAGTATACTTCATTTACAATGCCATTTCGGACAGGATTCACTCAGTCTTGCTCGGATGGGAGCAAAAGTTACAGGATTAGATATATCAGATGCTTCAATTACTAAAGCCAAAGAACTGAACAATGACTTAGGGTTAGACGCAGAATTCGTATGCTGTGATGTGTACAGTGCAAAGAAACATATCGATAAGAAATTTGATATTGTATTTACTAGTTATGGAACGATTGGCTGGCTGCCAGACATGAACAAATTGGCAGATATAGTAAGTTACTTCTTAAAACCGACCGGTAAGTTTGTGTTCGTAGAACTTCATCCTGTGGTGTGGATGTTTAACGAGAACTTCTCGGCCATCGAATTCCCCTATTTCAATGAAAATCCAATCATCGAAACTACTCCAGGCACTTACGCAAATCAACAAGCTGAAATAGAAATGGAAGAAATTGGATGGAACCATCCGCTTTCAGAAGTATTTCAAGCTTTGACTTCTAAACAATTAAAACTTACTCACTTTGAAGAGTATAATTACTCACCTCACAATTGTTTTAAAGGAATGTCCGAACAAGCTCCCGGAGAATATATCATCGCTCATTTAGGCAACAAAATTCCTATGACTTATTCTTTGGTTATGTCATTTTAATGAATTTAAGCGTTTAACTTACAGCTATTAGATATTTTGAGAGCGAAAAAAGAGATAAATGTAAATGATGAAATTTTAGCAAGAGATAAAAAGTACATCACTTGTCTTCATCTTGTAGAATTAGTAGTTAATAAAGAATTGGGAGTCATCCTAAATCGAGATTACTATGAAAACTTAGGCAAGGTTGCAAGCTTCATAGATCGAGCTTTAGATTCACTTAAGCTTACACAGAAAGCCAGATTTTTAGAGGATTTTGATCGCATATTTACACAGCTAACTGCATCCGAGAATCAATTAGAATTTAATTCTTTAATATTCAGAATTATAGATCAGTATTCAGTGGTAATTAGACCAACCGTAGATGAACTGCAGTCCTTGAGAACTTTCATTCAGTTTCAGAAAAAATACAATCTGTTGGAACACCTGAATTCTTTTGGTAAAAACATCATTAGCATTTCTATAAGACAAGAATTAGCGTCAACATCTTCTGAAATAGCAGCGTTATTGAAGCAAGAAGGGAAACTTGTCATTGGTCTACTTGAATCTAATCTCATCCAATTTACAGCTAATATTAAATCCCTGAATCAGACCATAGACTTGTTAACTGATTTTGAGCAAATTCTTAATCTAGGAGATGATTTCTTGGACGTCAAGAAAGATATTCATGCTAACAGAATTAATCTTAAAATCACCTTAATGCATAGAGTTAGACTTTTTATACTACTCGGCAGTCAGATTATAAAAACGTTTCTTAAGAATCCTATGAAGTGTTTATACTACTATCCTAGGTGTAGTGTCTATTACGCAATAAATTCTAGGTAAAAAAAAGCCCTTCGATTTCTCGAAAGGCCTTAGATTATATTTTACAGTGATTGTTACTTTACTAACGTCATTTCATCTACAATGTGCTTAGCTCCTGCAAGCTTATCTATACACCATAGTACGTAGCGTATATCAACTGAGATTGTACGTTGTAATTCTGGTTCAAATGCGATATCTCCACTCATCGCTTCCCAGTTACCATCAAAGGCTAAACCTATTAGTTCCCCGTTTCCATTAATCACAGGACTACCAGAGTTACCTCCGGTGATATCATTGTTACTTAAGAAGCAGATTCTTAAGTCTTCTTCTTCCTTAGCATACATCCCATAGTCTTTAGCTGATGCTTTAGTCAAATAATCAGATGGTAAATCGAACTCGTGATCTCCTGGCTGGTACTTTTCCATAACCCCAGCCATCGTAGTATAATGTTTGTATTTTACAGCGTCAGCTGGAGAATAGTTCAAGACCTGCCCATAAGAAAAACGCATTGAACTATTTGCATTTGGAGCGAAGGCTTTATCAGGGTGCATTTCAAATAAAGCAGCCTTATACAATCTATCTGCTTCAGCTCTCATAGCATCAGCTTCACCAAACATCGCCTGGATATCACCTAAATAAAAGTTCAACATAATTCCAGAGAATTTCACTCCTAAATCTTTAGACAATTTCTTGCCACTTGGATTCTCCAAAAATGCTGCTGCTCTGTCTTTATCTACCAAAATAGATTTTTTAAAAATATCCTCTGCCAATTCTGAAGTACTTCCTTTACACTTACCAAGTAGTTTATTAAACTCAGCCGGTCTTAAGTCCGCTGGAATGTCTCTAACATACATTGCAAGCATAGCCTCGGTAACTTCTTTATCTATAGGCATAAAATAGTCTTTAAAAGAGCCATCTAGGCTTGACTTCAATCTTTCAACCGTTCCATCTATTTGCTTCTGAATTTCATCTTTCTTTTCGGCATTCTCTTTATTGCCTAATGCATCATACGCACCTTTTAGCCTTGAAAAGCTAAATCCAGTTTTTACGAACTCTATCCCATAAATGGCCTCCATCCAGTAGGTTTTTGCTAAAAGTTTTTCATCATAAATCTTATACGCCTTCTCGTACATACCTATCACCTCGCCGTACTTTGCTTTTCGAGCCTCATCTCCTTCATTTACCCAAGTAGCAAATGCTTGCTCCTCAGATTTTTTCTTACCCTCTATGTCTAGTCTTTTTAGACCTCTAGTTTGTCCCATAAAGTACTTCCAGTAGTTTGCTACCTGAGCATGCTTAGCAGCATACATCAAGTCTACAGCTTCGTCTTGTTGTTGGTACTTTTCATAGATATCAAGTTTCTTTCTTCTAATCTGAACTCTGGCTGGCTGATCCATATCAGTAGCATTACGCACTCCATAAGAAGATAAATATCTATCCGTACTTCCCGGGAAACCCCAGATCATAGCAAAATCACCTTGCTCCACTCCTTTTACACTTACTGGAAGATGGTGTTTTGGAGTATAAGGCTTATTCTCTGGATCATATCCTTTGGTAGCATTGTTATCTTTATCTGCGTAGACTCTAAACATAGAAAAGTCTCCAGTATGACGAGGCCACATCCAGTTATCTGTATCGCCACCGTATTTACCTACACTCTCAGGAGGTGTACCTACTAGTCTCACATCGCCAAAAGTTTCGTAGATATAAGCAAAATACTTATTGCCACTAAACATTTCCTTTACATCTACTGCATATTTTCCATCTTCAGCATACTGTTTTCTGATCTCAGACGAATTTTCTGCAACTTTCTTACGTCTGTTCTCGTCAGTAACTTCTGCCAATATATCTTCTGTGATATCTACTATTTTCACTAAAAATGATACGCTAAATCCAGCGTCTAATTCATCTGCCTTAGTTTTAGCCCAAAATCCATTTTTCAAGTGATTTGCAGTTGTTGTACTTAATTTTTGAATAGCACTATAACCGCAATGGTGATTTGTAAGTATTAGTCCTTGATCACTAATGATTTCACCAGTACAAAATCCTTGTCCAAGTCTTACGATAGCATCCTTCATACTGTTATTATTGATGCTGTATATCTGCTCTGGAGTCATTTTCAGACCCAGACGCTTCATCTCAGAGTAATTATCGGTCAACAGTGCAGGTATCCACATACCTTCATCTGCCTTTACAAAAAAACTGCTTAGCATGGTGGCTAAACCTAAAACTAGAGTAAAAATTCTTTTCATAATATTTAAAATCTGGCACAAATCTCGATTTTCTGAGATATTATCCTAATGTTCTAGATGAAGATATGGTTTGTTAAGACTATTCTAAAATGTACCGTACGGTACCATTGGAAATAAGAATACATCTTTAAAGAGTTTCCAGGTCATATTATCCCAGAGTAGCATACCGTGAATGTATGAATAGGTTTGTAGCTGTCCATTAAGAATAAAGAACAAAAACAGCGGGATACTCAAATAGACATACTTTCTTGAAATGGATGAAAAGAAAACACCTATTGGAATCATCCAAAAGATATAATATTCTACCATCACTCTCGTACCAAATGTACCTCCATACCACCACATATGCCAGCAGGATAAAATGTAAATATGAGCTAACATTATAAGTAACCAATAGCTCACTTGAAATTTTGATTTCTTATACCAATGGTACAACCCGAAAAGACTAAAAATCATAATAGGCGTATAGATGAAAAATCCTTTTCGAATACTGAATAAGAATTTTTGAATGTTAGGTTTAAGGAAGTTAAACCCCTCACCTTCATATGCATAGATATACCATTGATCTATTTGAACTTTGTAGCATATCAATTGAATAAATACCACACTAAATACGGTCAATAATCCAGCTATAGAGGCTTTATTCCTAAGTATTGAATTTCTGAAGAATACGGTAAATTGGGCTCAAGAAGGGAAAAAAATGGGTAAAAAAGCCACTACGAATAAATTAGTAGGTCTTAGCAGTATGATAAAACCTAGCAAGGCTCCCAAGATAGCCATGCGTCTTGGGGTAAGACTTTGTTTGTACTTTATAAATAGGGCAAGAAAACAAGCAATAACCGCAGCGGAATAAGAGTGCGATAAACCTGACTCCCAAGTCGTATAAAAAAACCAGTTGGTACCTAAATATACCCCAACTACAATTAGATTTTTCACCCAAGATTTGATATTAAAAAAATCAAAAACACTACTCATAAAAATCATAGCTAGCGTAAGGTAAATAAGTGAGGCTACTACAACTGCATAATGGTACCAAAGTGTATATCCGTCTGATGGCCAACCAAGACCAACGGATATTGCGTGTGCTGATAATAATATGGGTGTATAGGCAATAGCCGTTCCTATGTAGTACTTTGTGTAAACTCTATCTTTATCTAGTTTGTATCTATAATCGGTATATTGTGTTTCTGGATGATCTTTCAGTTCTACCGTTTGGTTGAAGTTAAAATTCAAATCATCATGAATGAAAAATCCAGAAAAATAAGCGTAGTATCCTTTCGCATCTGAAATAACTATGTTGTGTCTCTTTTCTGGATTAGAAAACCTAAAAAAAAAGGCAAAGACTATTGAATAAATGAAACAGAATCCTACCCAAAACTTATAGCTCGAGCATATTTTGAGAATGGTTTTCATCTTAATACCGTAGTGGACAAAATACGGAGTATTAATTGGCAGTACAAAATACAGTTTGGATAAAGAGTTCATTACCTTTGCAGGCCATGTATTACAACGACATTCTGGAGACTATTGGAAACACACCTCTTGTTAAACTAAATAAGATAGTAGCTGATCTCCCTTGCAAAGTCTTAGCTAAAATAGAAACTACAAATCCTGGGAATTCTGTAAAGGATCGAATGGCTCTTAAAATGATAGAGGATGCTGAAGCTGACGGCAGACTAAAACCAGGTGGAACGATTGTAGAAGGCACCAGTGGAAATACAGGCATGGGACTAGCAATAGCTGCTGTAGTAAAGGGGTACAAATGCATATTTGTAACTACAGATAAGCAGAGTAAAGAAAAGGTAGATGCATTAAAAGCAGTAGGAGCAGAAGTAATCGTCTGCCCTACCGATGTAGATCCAAAAGATGCAAGATCTTACTACTCCGTATCTAAACGTTTAGGGAGCGAAATCCCAAATGCATGGTATGTGAATCAATATGATAATCCAAGTAATGCCATTGCACACTATGAGAGTACAGGACCAGAAATCTGGGAACAAACAGAAGGTAAAGTCACTCATTTCGTAGTTGGTGTCGGTACAGGTGGAACGATAAGCGGAGTTGGAAAATATTTAAAAGAAAAAAATCCAGCCATTCAATGTTGGGGTATCGATACTTACGGTTCTGTTTTCAAAAAATATAAGGAAACTGGCGAGTTTGATGAGAAAGAAATATATCCGTATATCACAGAAGGAATAGGAGAAGACATACTTCCCGAAAATGTGAATTTTGATATCATAGATCACTTTGAAAAAGTAACTGACAAGGATGGACTCTTGTGGCAGCGACAACTAGCTAAAGAGGAAGGAATGCTTGTTGGGAACAGTGCCGGTAGTGCTGTGAAAGGAATCTTACAGTGTGCACATATGCTAAAACCCACAGATGTAGTAGTAGTGCTCTTTCACGATCACGCTACACGTTATATGGGAAAGGCTTTTAATGATGAGTGGATGAAGGAAAGAGGTTTCCTAGACAGCAGGCCAAAAACTGCAGAAGATATGATTAGTAACCACAAGCATCTGCCTATGCTCACAGTACAGGATAGCGATCACGTAAAAGCTGCATTTGATTTGATGGAAAAACACCAAATCTCCCAGCTTCCTGTTCAGAATAGTGAAGGAGAATATGTAGGTTCTATAAACGACAATCAGTTACTCAGTCAACTGCTAAAAAACCCTAGTCTAGCAGATCATAAAGTTAGTGAAGTGATGCAAGCACCATTTCCTATGATATCTGCTTCTACGGAAATAGATCAAGTATCTAGTCTTATCAATAAAGAAAATCCTGCGGTACTGGTAAAAGAACTAAGTGGTACGGTTCATATCTTGACCAAGTATGATCTGATTGGAGCTTTAAGTAGTTAATTTATTGAGTATTGTTTTGAAATGAGTTCTCACTATGACAAAACATTCGAAAACCAAGACTTCTCATCTGGAATTGCACATATAGAATTTGAAGCTTGCACTTTCCAAAATTGCAGTTTTGAAAATTCAGAATTCAAAGGAAGTAAGTTCATTGATTGCGAGTTTATCGAGTGCAATTGGAGTAATGCAAAACTGAACAAAGTAACTTTTCAAAATGCCGCATTTATAAGCTGTAAAATGATCGGTCTTCAGTTTGACTTGTGCAATCCTTTTAACCTATCCTTTGAATTCAACGACTCGATACTCAATCATTCTAGTTTCTATGGTATATCCATGAGGTCAACTCAATTGATAAACTGCCAACTTCAAGAAGTTGATTTTTCTGAAGCTAATCTAAGCTCTTCTTTACTCAAAAACTGTAATTTGAATGGAGCTATTTTTGATAATAGCAATTTAGAAAAGGCAGACTTTTCTATGGCAACTAACTATGTCATAAATCCAGATAAAAATCGACTAAAAGGTGCCGTATTTTCTCGGGAAAACCTTTCAGGATTGCTCCAGCATAGTGGGATTGTAATCACTTAATCTGTATTTACTTCTGAAGTAATTTATTAAAGTTTTAGCCTAGTTCACTACTAATCGCTTCACTACTTTACTCTCCCCCGTATAGAACGCTACAAAATAAGTGCCTTTAGTAATATCATTTAAATCTATCTGAAAGGTATTAACCTCTTCCCTCAATACGATTTTTCCATAGAGATCAAATACAACTACCGATTCTACCGGTATATCCGAAGATATATTTAATATCCTTTTGGTTGGATTCGGGTAAATCGAAATATTAGTTAATAAGTTAGAATTAGCTACCCTGGTTGTCTTTTCTTCTTGATAAACTCTTACATAGTCTACCAGCATCCTTTCTTCCGTGAAACTTGATGCTACATCTCCGGCTATTCCACCCATAGCAACATTTAGCAGTAAGAATTGATCTTGGTTAAAGGGCCAAGTGCTCGCATCTTTAACCGTAGGATTATAAGTATAGAAACCCACTCCGTCTAGTAGAAAAGTGATTTGATCTGGGGACCAGTTCACAGAATATACGTGGAAATCAGTTCCAAGATTATTAGCTAGTGTTCCTCCTTTGTTTGGATTTCCTCCATGACAGCAAGGGGTATGTAATGCACTAGCGATGTAATTTATATCCTCGTTAGGGAAAATCCCATGCTCCATAATGTCTATCTCACCACAGGCAGGCCAGTTGGTAGTTCCGTGATTTTCATCCCAAAATGCTCCATCTTCATTTATATTTTTCCCGAGCATCCAAAGTGCCGGCCAGGTGCCTTTTTCAATAGGCATTTTTGCACGGATATCTACTCTACCATAAGTGAATGCAAACTTCGAATTTAGGCGTGCAGAGGTATAATCTTTAGTTAAGTTTTGATCCGTAAAGGTTTCTTTCTTTGCCACAATATGTAAAAACCCATCTGAATCCACAAATGAATTTTCCGATCTATCTGTGTAATGCTGTTCTTCGCCATTTGCCCATCCTACGCCAGGGACAATTACTTGAGTTTGGTGGTGCCATTTCTCGTCATCTAAGCTTCCCGCTACATCAAAATTATCTTCCCAAACAAGCTCTTCATATACCACGTCTAGAGTATTGGGATCTACTTCTTCACTTCCATCATCGATATCATCAACCAAATAAGTTCCAGCTATGGTTTGTCCACCATCAACAAATAAGGTAAGTCTATTGTAGGTCCCGGTAGCATTGATAGCTGTATTCCCATCCGAGCTTAGTTTGGCATTAGCAAAGTCAAATTCGACGTTTTTAGTCCATCCTCCCCCAACAGGAATATTGGCAGAAACTTCTACATCAGTATTTGCACCATTTTCTAGTTTTAGAAGTATCTGATGTGTATTAGGATCAAAACCATAAAAAGAAAGAGATATCGTTTTTTGAAAATCTAAATCAATAGCTCGAACTAAGTCTATGGTAAAACCTTGCCAAGGAGATGTACCATCATTAAAGAATTGACCAACATCATTTGATACACTATCTGGATCTGTAGTAAAAGAAAACTGACTTCCCGAAAAGGCAGTAAAATCATCTTTGGTTGATGAGAAATCTAATGGCATTTGTTGAGCAAAAATGCTTTGAGATGATACTAAAATTAGAAAAGTATACAGGCACTTGAAGTCCATAATAAATATATTCCTAATCAAAGAAACACAATCCTTCTGGTATATTGGTAAGTCTACTAATACCATGACATAAAAAGGGCCATTTGCATAGCAGATGGCCCTTTTTATGTTTCCGATACATCCCGATATTGCGGAACACTCGAACTAAAAAACGTCTTTAAAGAGAATTTACATTATTCAGATCTGAAAATGCTTGTTCCAATCTTGTATTGAAGGTTAATTCCCCTTCCCTAACCCATTTACGAGGGTCGTAGTATTTTTTGTTTGGGATATCATCTCCGTCTGGATTGCCTATTTGAGAGCTTACATAGTCCTTTTTATTAAGCATATAGTCTCTTACACCTACAGTGAATGCATACTGAGTATCGGTATCTATATTCATCTTGATAACACCATATGAAATTCCTTCTCTTATTTCCTCAAGAGTAGAACCGCTTCCACCGTGAAAAACAAAGTCTACCGGGTTGTGTCCTGTGTTAAACCTCTCTTGCACGTGGTCTTGAGAATTCTTTAAAATAGCTGGAGTTAATTTCACATTTCCTGGCTTGTAAACTCCGTGTACATTACCAAATGCTGCTGCCACGGTAAATCTTGGACTTACTTTCATAAGTTCCTCATAAGCATAAGCAACTTCACTTGGCTGTGTGTATAGTTTACTGCTGTCTACATCTGTATTATCTACACCATCTTCTTCTCCTCCAGTGATTCCCAATTCTATCTCAAGTGTCATGCCCATTTTGGCCATACGCTCAAGGTAGGTCTTACAGATTTCTATGTTTTCCTCTATTGGCTCCTCAGAAAGATCAATCATATGTGAACTGTACAACGGTTTTCCCGTCTCAGCGTAATGCTTTTCACTAGCATCTAATAATCCATCAATCCACGGAAGCAGCTTCTTTGCAGCGTGATCCGTGTGCA
Organism: Bacteroidia bacterium; assembly: GCA_965655315.1. Lineage (GTDB taxonomy): Bacteria > Bacteroidota > Bacteroidia > NS11-12g > UBA9320 > UBA9320. Next base: position 100,856 of record CBFHGJ010000005.1, on the reverse strand, counting down.
GTATTACAGTAGCACCATATGCTTCTGCCATGGTATGCACGTGTTTTGCTCCAGAAACACCCCCTAATATCGCTGCTTGCTGATTCTCATTGCTTAATCCTTTTCCTGCAAAAAACTGAGCACCACCATTTGAAAACTGAATGATAACTGGTGATTTTAATTTAGCTGCAGTTTCTAGAACTCCGTTAACCGTACTTGTGCTCGTAACGTTGACTGCGGGTAAAGCATATCCATTTTCTTTTGCGTGCTGAAAAATAGCTTGAACTTCGTCTCCAGTTGCTACTCCTGGTTTTATTGTATGACTCATATTGTTTGACTTAATTGGTCGGCAAATTTATCCTTTTAAATAGCAATGTCAATTTAGAAAAGCAATGACAGGCTAGTAATTATTAATTAATAATTAACAATTGACCATTTGCTATTCAAACGTCTGCAAATCCACCAACTTCTTGTAAATCCCATCTTTAGCTAGTAGCTCATTGTGAGTGCCTTGCTCTGCAATCTCTCCTCTATCTAGGACCACAATTTTATCCGCGTTTTGTATAGTGCTCAGCCTATGTGCTATTACAATACTAGTACGATTTTTCATCACACGTTCAAGAGCATCCTGTACCATCTTCTCACTTTCAGTATCAAGTGCACTTGTTGCTTCATCAAGTATCAAAATAGGTGGCTCTTTGGCCACTGCTCTTGCTATGCTCATTCGTTGGCGTTGGCCTCCGCTGAGGTTACTCCCTTTTTCACCCAAATTCGTATTATAACTATCGGGCATCTCTCGTATAAACTGGTGTGCGTTAGCTACTTTAGCGGCATTCATTATCTGATGACCACTCAGGTAGTAATCCCCCATCTTTATATTATTCGCAGCGGTATCATTAAACAAAATTGCATCTTGTGTCACGATGCCCATCATTCCTCGTAATGCTGAAAGATCGATATCATTGATGTCTCTACCATCTATTGAGATGCTGCCAGAATTAAGCTCGTGATAACGAGGAATTAGATCTACTAAAGTAGACTTACCACCTCCACTCGGACCTACTAGAGCTACAGATTCTCCTTTTTTGATTTCTAAATTGATATTCTTAAGTACCAGTTGATCACCGTAGCCAAAATTCAAATCATTGAGCTGGATGCTTTTTTCAAATGGTATTTCTGTCAGTCCATTTTTATCTTTCTCTTGTTCTGTAGCTAGAACATGATTGATGCGTTCTAATGATGCTGCTCCTTTCTTCAATCTGAAAAACGCCTCAGATATAGCCTTAGCTGGCGGAAGAAGTTGTGAGAACATAGCAATATATCCAATCAGAAATTCTGGAGTAAGTGCAGAATCAGTCATCAGAATCAAGTAACCGCTGTAGACTAAAATAGCACTCATGACTACACTTCCCATAAACTCACTAAGTGGAGAAGCCATAAACTCCTTACGGTGTAACTTCACCATCAACTTAAAGTGATCATCATTTAAGGTTTTAAATCGTTCGTTCTTATCCTTAGAAGCACTAAAAGCTTTAATGATCTTGATGCCGTGAAGGCTTTCCTCTAAATGTGAAAGTACCTCGGCCATCTTTTCCTGTCCCGCTTGAGCAGCGTGTTTTAGTTTTTTCCCTATTCTGCTTATCAAATAACCGCTAACCGGTAAAACCAATAACACAAAAAAAGTGAGTTTATAACTGATAGAAAATAAGGCAACTATAGGTATAACAATCGCGATTGGATGCTTAAAATAAAGCTCAATAACCCCAAGTAAGCTCCATTCCACCTCTTTTACATCATTGGTAAATCGAGAAATAGTATCCCCCCTTTTCTCCTTATTAAAGTATCCTAAAGGTAGTCGAAGAATATGATTGTAAATGCGTTCGCGGATATCTCTTACCACCGCACTTCTGATGTAAGCCAAATTGAAAAAGGAAAGGTAAAGAAATAGATTCTTTAGCAGAAAGGCTATAATTATACCTCCTGAGAAATATACGAGCGATTTAAACTGTCCTAGTTCAAGTATTTTTTGACTTATTTCATAATCTAAGTACTTTAGGAAGTCAGAAGGATTTGTAGAAAATGCAGCAGGAATAAGCTCCTCATCACTCCTGAAAATAACTTTAAGGAAAGGAATTATCATTCCGATGCTTACCACATTAAAAATAGAGGTAAGTACATTAAAACCAAAAAACTGATACAGTTGTGATCGATAAGCCTTCGCTAGCTTAAATATATCTTTGAATTGAATCAAGGCTGCGAAGATAATAGCTCAGTAGCTATCCTACTTAAAAAAGAAATCTCCAGAGATAATACCTGCCGAAAACTCGTCTAACAACTGATAATCGTTTGATAATCGATAGATTTTACTTCTAGAAACAAAATCTTGAGCATCTGCCGCGTAGATATCCCCTGTCTCTTCATCTATGTCTAAAGCGTACATCGTGCCTCCATTAAAATCATATACATCAGTAGATTGGTACGGCTCATTATTTTGTATTGACATCAATTTCCCTTGATCCATATAAAGAAATTCATTTTGGCTTTTAGAGTACTTCAAATGTGAGGGCTCAGAATCTTCAGAAAGTGGCACTCGCAGTTGAAATTTTAATTCATCAATGTTGAAAAATGCTAGACTAGGGGCTTTGTTTCTTTCTATATCTCCTGCACACAGCACGGCTAACTCACCTTCTTCAGTAAGTGAAAGGCTATTAGGTTTTGCTCCAATATAAGCTGTAAATGAAACAGCTTCTGTCATTATATCAATTGCGTAAATAGAATCAGTGTCTTGAGAAAAACACCAAAACTGTCCATCAACTACTACTCCATTTTCAGTAGATCCACCTATATCAATTTCATTTACAATTGTATTCTCGTTTAAATCTACGACACTTATAGCATCAGCATAAAGGTCCGTTACGAACGCTTTGTTGCTGCCTACTAGATAAAAAAACCTTGGAGATGTAAGTCCTGTTATCTCTGCCGTCTTGACAAAAGAACTATCAGTGACAATAATCTTCTCAGAATTATTAATGACAAAATAGTAATTGTCTCCTACACGATTTATTGACTGAAATACATTTCCTAAAGATTCCTTGTTTACTTCGCTGTAGACATCATTCCGTACTGTCTTAGTCTCTTTGTCGTAGATGCTTAAGGTACCCTCACCCCATCCAAAATTCCCCTGATTAGCTATCAGAACTAAACTATTAGAATCTGTGGAGACTAGGTCATCTGGCTTATCGTCATCTTCTCTGCAACTGGAAAAGAACGCCGTTAACAAAAATGTTAGTATCAAAGACCGTAGCAAGAGTTTATTCCTCATTCTACTGAATAATTATTCTTTTGTTAATAACCTCTCCGTGTACCAAAGCTCTCAGGAAATAGATTCCAGACTGTTCTAAGTGAAACTTGCTATCCATATTGGTAAGAACAAGTTTACCCGATACATCAAAGACTTCTAGTTTTGAATGACTCGGGAATGAAGTTTTAATCTGTTGAAATGGCCGAGCTACAGTCGGGTACAACGTAAATCTATCTTTTCCAATCTTGTCGGTACCGAGCGTTGAACCATCAAAAACTGCCACCGCATCCAAATCAAAGCCACTACTTTCAAAAGGGCTAGGCCAAGGATCATTGATTATTCTCCCTTTAGAATCTCTAGAACCTAAGGTGTCTTCTATAGTTCCTACTACGTCAATTAGTCTAATATGCGTTATTTGGTCTAGTCCTACTTCTTCTAAATCAAACAAGGTACCATAGGGAGCTTGATGTTTACCTGCCAAATTATAAATCTCTTCAGGATTTAGGTAACTGAAATTATTTATTTGATAGGAGGTATCCATTGCAGCTTCACTTGGAAATCTGATATAATCTATACCATTCGAACTCACTTCAACGTGTGCAAGTTCAAGATAATACGATAAGCCTACTTTAAATCCATTTTCAAATACAGCAAAATCATATCCTACAGTATTCAGGATAGGGTTCTCAAACGTCAGAATTATTTGCCCTCCATCACCCAAACTTATGACAGTCCCATTGGCTGGACCAATCGCATCTGCCTCCTCACCTACCGTAGTTTTACCTAAAGCAGTGTCATCTATCTGCTGGTAGCCTCTACTTATCTGAGCGGCTGAAGCCCAAGCTGTAATTGAACTGTGATCCTTATGGATCGACTTACTGCCCAATTCACCGCCTGCCGGATCAAATTGTGCTTTAGCAACTATACTAAGGCAAAAAACAAATAGAGTTAGATATCTCATTCTTTAATAAATCTTTTTGTCAAACTGCCTTTCTGAGTTTGAATTTCAGCAAAATATAGCCCCGAGGGCAAGACAGAAATATCAAGATTGGTAGTTGTGCCAGAAACCTGCTCGTTCATCAGTTCAGTACCTTGGATATTGTAAATGGTTATTTCCTGCATTTGAATTTCGGCATCTAGAGTTACCATATTTATTGCTGGATTGGGATAAAGATTTATTTCTGTATTGAACTCAAACTCATTTACATTGACAACACGAAAGTTGTAATCTAAACAAAAGTAAGCTGGAGTATTCATCCCGAATTGGCCCACATCAGAACTCTGTAGTTCAAATTTAATTTTATGAAAGTTTACATCATCGTCATCGTAAGTTTTAATTTTAACCCAACTAGTTAGTATATAATCGAGACTGTTATCCTCAAACCTATAGTCAGCGAGATAAACCGTGTCAGTTTTTAGAACTATATTCTGTGCATCCACGAAAGAAACTAATAATCTGAAAAAATCAGGATCATCACCGCTTTTGCCTCCGAATTTTTTACTAAACCCACTACCATCTCTCATGTCAAGGGCAGCGTAAGTAGAGTTGGTGATATAGAACTCTAAAAGTGTAGAAGGAGCTATGGTTTTGTGTAAAACATTAGATGTTTTGCTAAAGTATTGACCTCTAATTTCATTGAATTGACCGCCAGAAAGATAAAAATTATCTCGTCCTGTGCCTATACAACTGTACTGATTCTGAAATCCAGGAGTTTCTCTATCTAGTTTTGAGCTAATTGACCATCCACTCCAACTATTCCATTCAGTATTAAAGCTGCTATTAAAGAATAAGTTCTTGGAATAAAACCCACCTGCTAAATCAGATCCGTTATAAAACGTATCATTATCAATATTTGCTTTATCAGAAGTGGTGAAAGTTGAAGGTTCGAAACTATTAAAATCATCCACGCAAAAATACTTCGGTGTATTTACGCCAAACTCTCCTTCGTCGCTACTTTCATAAGAAAATACCATACTATCTATGTCTAGGCCTTCAATATTATTCGTAAGATGGATGTACCTCCAATCATCTAGTATGAAGTCTTTGGAATTATCCTCAAATCGAAAATCTGCCAAGTAAAACTTGGTTGACGCTACTTCAGATCCCTCCAAATACGATTTTACTTCAACTCGAAAGTAGTCTTCATCATCACCACTCTCACCTCCGAACTTTTTACTAAAACCACTTCCATTTTTCATATCCAAAGCTGCATAGGTAGAGTTAGTAAAGTAAGCACCTTTGATATTGGTAGGTTGATCAAACTTGATATAGGCTCCATCTCCAGTCGAAACCATATAATTATCAGTATGGCTCAAGCCATGACCTGTAACTGCACTATACTGATTCCCAAAACCTGCTGTGGTGTCATCCTGCATATTACTCAGTGCCCATCCACTCCAGCTACCCCACGTATCGTCATAGCTGTTATTAAAAAATCGTCCATAGTGAGTAAATCCACCCGCTCCATCAGCTCCATTGTTGAAGGTATCCGACTTTGGCAAATCCAAATTATCGAAAGTGGAATAAACTCTAGAATGCTCAAATTGAGCTAGAGTTAAAAGGCAAGTATAAATAAGTACAGAGAGTAGAGTCTTTCTTTTCATGTTTTTTTCAATGGAATGTTGTAGTTAATGTTTAGTGTGAGCAACCTCCCCGGCATCGGAGAGTTAGGTTGAGTAAAATAGGGTTGATTTAAGATGTTGGATATAGTCGTACCAAATCTCCAGTTTTTCATCTGATAAGAGCCTCCTACTTCGAGTTGAGTAAACGGTTCTAAAAATCTACTGTTGTCAGAGGTAACATAATTTTTACCGATAAATTGAGCGTTGATGTATGCTGAAAAAGTAGACGTCAAATACGTAATTGTGGTATTCCCTGTATGCTCGGGGGTGAAAATGAGTTGGTTGATATTCGACTCAAACCAGTTTAACCCTGCATACCTTGATCTGACCCAGTGATAAGTTACTTGAGAAATGATGGAAGCCTGTCCCAATGAGATTCTGTATGAGCCTTGTATTTCAGTGCCTATCACACTAACATTTCTTACATTTACTGGTCTGATGATTGGGAATCCTCTCCATTCTACCCAGTTGTCATACCTTCCAGCGTGTGGATTTAAGCTGAGGCTAAACCGAGTGCTAGTATATGATGCAATCACATCGGCTTTATACCCTTGTTCTGGCTCTATATTGCTGTTTCCAAAAGCTCTTCCTGGTTCATACCAGTAAAGTTCATTGAGCGTGGGTAATCGAAATACTCGCTCTACGGATGTTTTAAGTCTCAATCGTTGTCTGTAAACACTAGCATGTTGAATTCTAAAATTAGGATGTAGTGTTTGGCTATACAACTGCCCACCTAAGTCGGCATCAAATTGTGATTTTCGACCTCTTCTATTTACTTGTAAAAAAGCTCTATATCGATTCCAGCTAGTAGGTGTTTCCAATGCGTCAGAGTTGTAAATCGTATTTTCATTTGCTAGACCTATGGCTGTATTCCAATTCTCCCATATATTTTCCCAATAACGAAGAGTAGTGTTTACAGAAACAGCTTGACTCTCGGTAACTCCAACTAGTTTGTTGTCGAATCTTATATTCTGAAAGGCAATTTGGTTATTAAGCTCTAGTAACCCTGTAGATGTGATGCGATGAACATACCTGTTGCTCAAGGATCCTAGCACATCTTGCTGTCTATTTTGATTTCTATCTACAAGCGTTTGCGGAACTCCAGATTCGCCTGATACAAAGTAAAATATACTGTTCCATTGATTATTGTTCTTTAATCGTAAGTCATTCTGAAATAAAAGGCTGTACCTGCTGTAATTCGCATTCTCTTGTTTTTCATCAAGTCCATATATAGATAAGTCTATAGCATTTAAACTATTATCAGCTAGAACAGAAATTCCATATCTCCAACGTTCTTTTTCACCACTATACTTTAGACCTAGTGTCCTGCCTAGCAATGAGTTAAATCCTAAATTATAGTCAATTGTAGGTTCTTGAATGCTCGAACGAAGATCAATACTGTTACCCATATTCGAAGATCCAACTTGGTCATTATATTGGTGCCCTAGACTTAATGTGTTAAAATGAAATCCGTTAATTAAGGTAAGATCTATAGTCCCGTTCATTGGACTTTGCATATTCACCCCATTAATAGTTACAGGGGTTTGTAAACTACCAAGTCCTTTATATGACGAAGTACTTAAACCAGACCGTCCGTTGCTTCTCACGTAGACTCCACTTTGTTTGGCCAGCATTGACGGCAAGGCCATTACAGGATTAGCTTTTTGAAGTTCTTGAGAAACAATAGATTTATTTGCGTCTTGTAACTCAGCTACTATAGCTATAGGACCTAGCGGGATGGTTTTATCCAAATAGGACGAATCAACTACCTCCTGAGCAGAAGAAAATGTGCCTAGACATATAATCGATATGAGCAATAAAGCCTTATTCACAGCTATAGCAGATACACGGCACTAGGAAATATAAACAGAGTATATTTATTCTATCTATTCCTACTCTTATTCCCGAGAGCACGTGGAAAAACTAATCACTCAAAGCAGGTCTTCTGACTACGCCCAAAGAGTTGAAAACCTTCCCATTAGTCAGTGCTAACAGTGGTTACAAGATACTCAAACCTTTAACGGGCAATACAGCTGCGGGTACAGTGGAGGAATCTCACCTCTCTTCCCTTAGCTTAAAGTGCAATGCAACATTAGCTGATTTAATTGAGAACAGGTTTTGGTGTTGAAAAGAATTGTATTTTATTTGTATCACTATTTTTAATTAGTCTAAATAATGATAAGGGAACGAATTAAATCCGAAACAGCAGAACAACATAGGAATGTAGAGTCTGTGGGATACAGTGCTCAAATAATGAGTGGTCGACTTACTAAAGGAGATTATAAAAACTTAATATCTACTAATTTAGCCTTAAATAAGGCATTTGAAAAGCAATGGAGTAGTCTAAGCTTTGACGTACCAACAAGCTTAGCTCTAGAACACAGAAGAAAAACTGCTGCACTGGAAAAAGATGCGAAACAACTGGGTATAGAAACAGATGTTAATACTGATATAATTTTTCCTGTAGATAGTTTTGAGCAGTTTATGGGTGCACTTTATGTGTTTGAAGGAAGTACGCTTGGTGGAGCCATCATAGCAAAACAACTTGCTAAAAATGAGACATTATCTGGTTTAGACTTTAATTTCTATAACTGTTATGGGCCAATGATTGGAAAGTTATGGAAAGATTTCTTGGATCATCTTACACAAATCACCGATGAGGAACGGGTAAATGAGGCTATTACAGCTGCCCAAGAAACTTTTGATTTGACTTACGATGCATTTAAGCGAGTAAGTCAAGCTTCCTAATCCTATATTTGCTGCCAATGGCAACAACACAAGACTTATCAAGAGGCATGTTTCTCCGGTATAACGGACAACTATGCCAAGTAATAGATTACCAACACACTATGCCTGGTAAAGGTGGAGCATTTTATCAAGTTAAAATGAAAAATGCCATCACAGGCAAATCGATGGAAAACCGATTCAGAAGTGGTGAAACCATAGATGATGTACGCGTAGATCAAATCGAAATGCAGTATCTGTACAAGGACGGTGATAATCTAATGCTAATGAATACTGAAACCTACGAGCAAGTAGCGGTTCCAGAATCTATGCTTGGAGATCAAATGAAATTTATCAAAGAAGAGATGATTCTAAACGTATACTTTGATGATGGAAACCCTATTATGGCAGACGCCCCAAATCACGTAGTATTGGAAATAACTTATTCTGAACCTGGTGTAAAAGGTGATACCGCAAACAACCCACTAAAACCAGCAACTTTAGAAACTGGAGCGGAAGTAAGTGTTCCCCTATTTGTAGATACTGGAGAAAAAATAAAAGTAGATACCCGAACAGGTGAATACGTAGAAAGAGTCAGAGACTAGTTTTTAGTAACCGAAATAATCTTAATAGCCTAGCGTTTGCACTCTAGGCTATTTTTGTATCTGTCTATTACATGAAAGTTTTAAATCCATCATCCAACTTTTTAGGAATTACTGAGCCTGAGTTATACAAATACAAAGCTTGTAAATGTATTATTCAGCAATTGCCTTATGAGTATACCTCAAGCTATAAACTAGGCTCTTCTCGCGGACCATCTGCAATACTTCAAAACTCCCATTTTGTAGAGTATTATGACCCAGAGATAGATTCAGAGGCTTATAAACAATGTGGTATAGCTGCCATCCGAGAAGTAGATTTTGAGGGTTTGATAGATGAAGATGCAATGCATAAAATCTATCTGGAAACAAAAAAACATCTAGAAAACGAAAAATTTACCGTGAGCCTTGGTGCTGAGCATACTATCACTTACGGTGTTTTTAAAGCATTTAAAGAGAAATGGGATGATATTGCCATTCTACAAATTGATGCACACAGTGATCTTAGAGAAGGGTATGAAGGTAACAAATGGTCTCATGCCTCCGTAATGGCTAGAATAAATGAGCTTAACCCCAAGATTTTTCAAGTAGGAATAAGGGCTCATAGTGCAGAAGAAGCATCGTTAATAAAAGCATCTAGAAACATACAAACTTGGTATGCTCATAATATATGGGATAGTGAAGAATGGATGGATCAACTCATCTCGAAACTACCTAAGAGACTGTATATAACTATCGATACAGATGGATTTGACCCAAGTATTTGTCCAAGCGTAGGAACCCCAGAACCAGGTGGACTTCTATGGTATTCTACGCTAAAATTCTTAAGAAAGGTTTTCCTTAAATGCGACGTAAAAGGATTTGACATTGTAGAGCTAAATCCTAAGTCTGAAGATGATGGCACAGCCTATACTATGGCACAATTATGTTACAAATTGATAGGATATAAGTACTGCCTATAAATTTTATATTTTTAGTTTTATTTGCCACATCCTAAAATGATTAACTATGCAAGTATATCTTGACAATGCTGCCACCACTCCTATGGATGTGCAAGTCATTGAAAAAATGACTGAAGTGATGCACGATGTATATGGGAATGCCTCTGCGATACACGCTATGGGAAGAAAAGCTCGAGCAGAAGTAGAACTTGCTCGAAAGTCTATTGCTAGGTTGTTAAACTGTGAAGGTTCAGAAATTGTGTTTACAGGTAGCGGAACTGAAGCAGATAATATGGCCCTGCGTTGTGCTACAAATGACCTGAATGTCAAGCATATCATCACCAGTAAAATAGAGCACAAAGCAGTATTAGATACAGCTAAAGAACTAGATGCTAAGGGCATAGCAAGCATACACTATGTAGACCTAGATATTTATGGTAGAGCAGAATTAGCTAGCCTCACCCAACTAGCTCAAAAATATCCTGGCTCCCTTATTAGCTTAATGCACGCAAATAATGAAATAGGTACGTTAAATGATATTTCAGCTATCAGCAAAATTGCACGAGAAAACAATTGTTTCTTTCATACGGATACCGTGCAGACTGTCGGGCATTATCAGGTAGATTTAAAAGAAATAGATGCTGACTTCATCGCTTGTTCAGCTCATAAGTTTCACGGACCTAAAGGTTGTGGTTTTTTATACAAGAATAAGAATCTTCATATCAAGCCGATTATTACTGGAGGAGGACAAGAAAGAAAAATGAGGCCAGGTACAGAAAATGTTACTGGAATAGCTGGCCTTGCAAAAGCACTGGAAATTGCCAACAGAAATATTGATGTAAAAATTGATACGGTGTATCGCATCAAGGAATACTTCAAGAATCAATTAATGAAACAGATCCCAGGAGTATGTTTTAATGGTGACACTTCAAAAGAGGGTGGCCTTTACACAGTTCTCAACGTTTCATTACCTCCATCAGACAATGCTTCTACCTTATTATTCCAACTAGATATGAGTGGAATATACGCAAGTGGAGGTTCAGCTTGCAACAGTGGTGCAGTCAGTTCAAGTCATGTACTAGAAGGAATAAAACACCCAGAGAATAGATCTGCAATTCGCTTTTCATTCAGTAAATTCACTACTCAAGAGGATGTGGATTATGCGATTGGCAAATTAAAAGAGCTGCTGTAAGAATTGGTATTCATATCCTTTCAATACATTTTTCTAAGTTCTAGGTAGAATAGCAACTATGGTTACACTTCGTTGTGTTTCTCTTTTTACCTTTGCAAAAAAATATCATATGAAACATTACTTCATCGCCTTAGTATCTATCATTTCGTTTGCTGCTTGTAATGCACAAGATTCCGGTGTCAAGATCCTAAAACAAAATGATTTTGAACAGCTTTCTAATCAAGAGAATGTAGTCGTAGTAGATGTTCGTACACCGAGAGAAGTTTCTGCGGGTTACATATCTGAAGCAGATTATTTCATTGATATTAATGGATCAAACTTTGAGGCTGAAGTAGCTAAATTGGATAAGGAAAAGACGTACATCATGTACTGTAGAAGTGGTGCACGAAGCGGCAGAGCTGCTAGTTACTTGATCAATGCTGGATTTTCAGATGTTTATAATCTAGAAGGCGGTATTCTTAACTATACAGAAGAGTTGAAAAAATAACTCTTTGCAGGCATCTTCCAACTCTAAGATTTGGCCTGGACTGGCCATCACGGCAAGTATTTGCCTTGTATCTTATATTCTTCAGTCCTTTTTAGGACTTCATTCTATCGTACTTGCTCTTTTGCTGGGTATATTAGTCGGAAACAGTTTATCTCTGCCCGCATCGTGGAACCGAGGAGTTAAATTTTCTAGTGGGTTACTTTTAGAGCTTTCCATTGTATTGATGGCCTTTGGAATCAACTTTGCTAGTTTTCTTAAATTAGGATGGGAAACCATACTTATCATTATTGTCAGTATAGTAGTGGTACTATCGAGTACCGTATTGCTTTCCAAAAAATTGAATTGCCCGAGTAGTGCAGGATTATTAGCTGGTTTTGGCACAGCTATTTGCGGTTCATCAGCCATAGCTGCTCTTACCCCTGTCATACGGAGTAGTAAGTCAGATATGGGTATAGCACTTGCTGTGGTAAATCTGTATGGTCTTATTGGAATGATTCTTTTGCCACTAGTCGCCGAAAACTGGCTGAGTGATGTTCAAAATGGAGTACTCCTAGGGGCAAGTCTTCATGCAGTAGGAAATGTAGCCGGTGCCGGTTTTGCTATGAGTGAGAGTATCGGGGAACTAGCGGTTACGGTGAAGTTAGGTAGAGTTGCTCTGCTCACTCCTGCCCTTTTGATATTTGGCCAATTTGTAAATGCTTCTGATAAAACTAATGAAAAAGCTAGGATTAAACTTCCGTGGTACCTCATTTCGTTTATAGTGGTTACTTTATTGGTTTCTTTCATCCCTCTACCCAAAGAAGTATTGACGTCTACCAAGCAGATAAGTCAAATTTTACTAACTATAGCTATGGCGGCTATTGGACTGAAAGTAAGCCTAAAACAACTGATTTCATCAGGTAAAAAAGGTTTGGTTTTTGGAGGCCTGCTCTTTGGTATTCAGCTGGTTGTTATTGGTCTTCTCTTAGTGATTTTATACTAGGAACAGAACCACACTAATACAGACTCAATAATACTAACTTCTTTAGCTTTGAAATAAAAAGGAGGCTTTCGCCCCCTTTCCAGCAACCAGAATATGAATTAACATAATTCTAAGTTTTTTGATTCGATAAGTCGAATAATAATTGTTTGCTGCTGTATCTGATGATACGAGCTAAAGTACCTTATGGATTTTAGAAATCATTAGCTAACTACGTAGATCTACGTAGTAAAATACCTGCATATACGTATTTCTCACCTACCTAAGACCCTGCAATTTTGTACTTATAAACTTGTAACACTGTGAAACAATTCACTTTACTCTTTACCAAGTTAATCATCTTTACTACATCAAACGCTCAACTGGATATGGGAACGCACTTAATCCTAGGTTATGGAGTCGGGTCTACTGGCATCAAAAATGCGTACTCCACTTCCTCTAATTCTCAAGGGACTACAGCACCTCCTAAGGATTATCTAAACGATCGCTTTAATCACTCCAGTTGGATGTTTAAAGTATCTAAATGGACAGAAGATTATTACGTAGACAATGAGGTTTCCATATTCATGAGTGCCATTCCAGGCATCTGGTCAATCGGAGAAAAATATAACACGACTTATCTTCCTAATTCTGGTAAACTAAGAAAGATAGATGAGAATACTGGAAAGGACAATGCTGAGGGGATTGGACTTAATGCACCTATATTTATGATAGATATGGCTGCAGGTGGCAGTGGTTGGTACGGTGGACTTATATGGGAATACTCGTTATGGGGAGTCACCGATGTTGTTGGAGGTTCAATTGCTTATAATGAAGAACAAAATGTGATTCAACATTTAGGTTTATCAATCAAAAAGAGTTTTGACAGTCCATTTGGTCCTACTTTAGCAAGCTTGGAGGTAAATCGTCTTTCTAAGTTGATAGATGGGCAGCCCCACATCAGAAGAAAAGGACTAGAGTCTGTCCTTTCGGTAAGAGCATATACCGATGCAGATAACGGTGCCTTCAAAGGATTATATGCAGAGGCCTATTACAGATTACAGATTTCAAACACTAAACAATTATAAAGCCATAGGTGATAGTGAAATTCCTCAGTACTTGATTGATACTCCGCAACCAAATATAACTATGAGTAGCATTGGAATAAAAATAGGTGGTGTATTGAGCTGGTGGTAATCAGAATAATTTAGTCATCATAAAAAAAGGCCACTTTCAATGAAAGTAGCCTTTTCCTTTAGTCATTTAGATTTCTTACTCCACCCAGTCGGCTATAAACATATTGGTCTCACGTGTACCGCCGTTGTTTCGATTACTTGAAAATACTAACTTCTTACCGTCAGGGGAAAACATAGGGAAGCTATCGAATACTTTATCATAGGTAATCTGCTCCAGCCCTGTTCCATCAAGATTTACCATAAACAGATTGAATTGAGGTCTGCCTCCCTGAGCACTGTGATGGTTGCTGCAGAAAATCACCTTCTCCCCACTTGGGTGAAAGAATGGGGCCCAGTTGGCACTACCTAAGTCTGTAATTTTCCTCAAGTCAGAGCCGTCTACGTTGCACACATACAATTCCATATTAGTAGGCTGTACTAAATTTTGAGCCAATAGATCTTTATATTCTTTGATTTCTTCTTCAGTCTTTGGTCTTGATGATCTAAATATCAATTTTGTTCCATCTGGTGAGAAAAACGCTCCACCGTCGTAACCAAGCTCTTTGGTCACCTGCTGAACATTGCTACCGTCGATGTCCATAGTAAATAGTTCCAGGTCACCAGTTCTTGTACTCGTGAATACAATTTTATCTCCTGTAGGGCTCACAGTAGCCTCAGCATCATATCCTGCTCTATCAGTCATCTTATGGACGATGTTTCCATCTAAATCCGCCACATATATTTCAAAATCTGGGTAAATAGGCCATACGTACTTAGCTCCTCTCGGTGGTTCAGGAGGACAAGCCTCATCACCTTCGTGGGTGCTGGCATAAATGATGGTACTATCACCTGGCATAAAGTAACTGCAAGTAGTCCTTCCAAGACCAGTACTTACCAATGGTGGAATGACACTGTCTTTCCACGTCTCATTTATACCTGTAACATATATCTGATCACAGGGAGCATTCCAAGCTGGATTCTTCGCTTGAAAAACCAATTTATCGCCAGCAAAACTGAAATAAGCTTCTGCATTATCTCCTCCAAAAGTGATTTGTCTGATATTGGCTATATGGTCCTCACCTTCATATGAAAGTGAATCTACCCATTCAGTAGCTTCACTATATCCATCAGATTCTTCTGAGTAATCTTTCTGTTTTTTACTACACGATGCAAGTAATACCGCTATGCTTAATACTATAGTTATTTTATTCATTTTAGTTTTTAGTAATATGAGTGCAATTATAAGGAGTGTTAATAATGATACGAAAGTGAAGATTATCTCATTAAATTTGTGTTATGAAATATTTATAATCGGTATGTTTTCTATCATCATTTTTCATCGCAAATTCAAATAAGTTTGAATATCATAATGAAACTGCAGAATTAATAGAAAAAGAAATTCTGAGACACGAGATAAAAACAATAGTAGTAGATTATGCAAAAACACTATCGGAAGGTAATACATATAAGACTTGGTCTTTCCCGGGTGCAAACTATATTACTTTGGGAGATAAGACCTATAACTTAGATTACTAACGATATTTTGATAAATATTTCTACAAAAGCAAGAGACAAAACGTAAGAAAGCTAACTCTTTATTTTGAAGAATTTGGTAAGTAATTAAAGAAGTGAGTACTCAAAAGTCGGGTGACCTGAATCCCCAGAAAAATTATAAAAATTCACAAATCTGAGTTTGTACTTAAAGCCTGCTCCACTTGAAATCAAATAGGTTTGATTCTCCTCTATTTCATAAGCATTCTTGTCTAATCGAAAGGTCTTCCAGTCCCAACCAATGACATTTTTGTTTGATAATAATCTCGCCGTTTCAAATATTTCACTTCCCACGCTATCAAAAGGTTCAATCACTTGATAAGCTAAAGCATTACCAAGTATCGCTCCATATATATTATAGTCTTGAGATTCATCATCTATAGTGATAAACTCGGTATACTTACCAAAAGCCACATCGTATTCTGCTTCTATAGGTAACTCTACTTCTTTTTTCTCACGAATATTATAGTACGTTTCTTGAGCATTTAGCTCTGTGAACACTTCGTAATCAACACCTATGTCCGTATTCCAAACTCTAACTGCATCTTCAGTTCGTTCCACTCGAATGACCTGTAATCCCATTGGGTTATAATCATTGTCAAAGCCATAGTCAACGACATAAATCTGATTGGTATCTAGCTCCCATTGCGTTAATCCTTCAAATGTTTCGTCGGTCAAGAATACAAAATCAAGTCCTACCGTGTCTTCTATTTCGTGCCAAGCTTTATCTACCTTAGCCACACGCATACTGCGGAAATAATTAAGCCTTATTACCTCATTATCAATGTACAAATCCCATTGCATCGGATCAGCTTCAGCTACTATTTCACTGGTTTCTAATGAATAGAAGGTTACGGTATTTTTATATTCTCCAGCATCGACGAACTGAGAAAGATTTACTCTTTCTACCGCAGGAATGGCCTCCTCTTTAGGAAAGCAAGCCGCTAACAGCAGTAAACCTAATAAGCTATTTATTTTTAAAAAATTCATATCGTACGTTTATAAAGAAAGTTCTACCTGGACTAATGGACACAAAATCTGTGCTTGGTGTGTGTGCCCCTATCTCCGTGGTATTGCTGTTAATATTTATCACATTCAAGATATTTCTTGCTCCTACCCCTATTCTTAGGCGTTTATTGAGAAATGATTTGTTCAATGTAATATCAAACATAGAATAGGCATCCTGCTCCATTATGTTTACTGCAGTACTCGCCGTATCTGAAAATACCCTGGAAATAGCTCCAAAATAATTATAGAACACATTGATAGTTGTGTTTATTTTTTTTAACTCATAGGAAGGATTAAGTACTAATTGAGGTGAGAAAAAGAAATCTCCACCACTTTCGTCTACTCCATTATAGATACCGGTATAATTGAAAGAAGCATTAAGTGACAGGTCTTCCCCCTTGATTTTTTGACTAATACCGCCACCCACACTTTTGAAAACACCAATGTTTCCATATTGTGCAGATATTGGCCCAGTGACGATAAGCTCTATTTTATTTTCAATGTCGTTATAAAAACCTTCAACTGTTGTAGCTAATTCTAAATCATTTGTTCTCCAGTAATTGGTATAGCTTCCTGTGATTGAATGGGAGGTCTCTGACAGCAAATCTGCATTCCCAAACACCTCGTGTCTACTATCATTAAAGTCGAGGTATAACTCCTTAAGTGACGGAGCCCTAAAACCTTTCCCGTAGGCCAATTTCAGTACTTGTGAGTTGGGCAAGGTCACTCTACTTTGTAGTGAATAAAGCAATGGAGCTTCAAATGCAGAATTATAAGCATATCTAATACCACCTCGAAGTAATAAATGGTTATTTACTTGTTTCTCGGCACTAGCAAATAATGCAGCGTCTAGTTGTGATTGAAGACCATCTTTGATTCTTCCTCCAGTACCTTTTTCTGTATTACCATCAAATCCTATTAGTGTTTCAGTACCAAATGTTTTTGCTTTATTAAAACCTACAATCGCTCGTAATACCGTTGCATTGAAGGTCTGAGTGTCTTGCGATGTCTCTCCAGGAACTAAGTTCTCATCAAGAGAGACTAAGTTTTTGAAGTACTTATTCTTTATCCTACTGAAACTATTGTTTCCAGCCATAAGTTGAAGAGAAGTCTTCCCTATTTTGTTGTTGTAGCTTATGCTATTATCAAATCTTTGATTGATATATTTTTGGTCTATAGCCGTTTCACGATAAGGTGCTAGAGGAGTTCCCCTATCAAGTAGTCTAGACCTTATAAGCTCACTTCTGACATTAACAGTCGCATCATCGTGTCTATAGGTATACTGCACCCTTCCGGTGTATTGTTCTTTGGGAATCCAGTCAAATGTTCTGTCAATGTCATTCGCACTCCAACCAGTAAACATAGTACGACCGCCACTCAAAGTCACATAGTGCCTTTCTGCTAATAGCAGAGAATAAGTCCCAGTTAGATTGTACTGACCATCGGACTCGTAGTTTGCGTTTAGATTAGCTCTAGGTTTCGTATTGCTATTATTCGTTACTAGATTTATAGTACCAGCTAAAGCATTACTTCCATAGATTACAGACATCGGTCCTTGAATGACTTCTATCTGCTTCATATTCTCCAAATTGAACTTTTCCAAGTCTAACTGATTAAATAATCTTCCAATCACAGGGACACCGTCAATCAATAGCTTAACATTATCTCCGCCGATGCCCATCATTGTCATTCCGGCAGAACCAATAGCATTGTCTCTGCTTAGTCTAATGTTATTTTCAAACGTAAGTGCATCACGTAGATCCACAGCTCCAAGTTCTTCAATCTTTTCTGCTGTAATCTTCGAGATGTTGAGTACCGTATTGTTTAAATTTTTTCTCGAGTGAATATCAGTAATAATCACCTGATCTATTTCATCGTAGTACTTCCTTAACTCAACCTTGTAAGTCCTATTCGGATAAGCAATAAGGAAGAGAGGTTCGTAGTCTTTTTGAAAGACTGTTACCTTTTGAGAATTTTCAAGGTTTAGAGAAACCACCTCATTCACAGACTCTACTATAGCCATTTCGCCTGTGCTTGATTTATAAGCCACCTCAAAATTGATAGGTAGCTTAGTATCTCCATCAGTGACATAAATACGAGTTTGCCCCCACGTAAGCGTGAAGGCAAACAAAAATGATATGGTACTTACTAGTTTAATCAACTAGAACTCTTTTAGTATAAGAAGCAGTTTCAGACTTCATTTCTAGGAAGTATATTCCTGAAGTAAGATCACTTGTATTGATTATAGCAGTTCCAAATGCTTGAACTACAGAATTAGCCACTGTCGTTCCTTGAATATCGGTTAAAACTATATCTAAGTTTATAGCCTCTTCATTATTTATATTCAGGACATCTCTTACAGGGTTAGGATATATAGTAGTGTTTGCTGCTATCGTGTTAGATGCACTGGTCACTCCTGCCTTTATTTCTTCAATGGTAAAGTTAGATTGACCAACTGCACCACCTTGGTAGTTTGTAAAGTATATTTTCCAAATAGCTCCGTTAGTAGTTCTGACGAAATAAGTCAAATCTGGTGTCATATTGTACTGGAATGTACCTCTGTCAAATGATTTCCAGTCGTACCCTATCTCAGTAATTGATGTTGACCAAGAAAGTGCTGATGTATCATTACTTATCACATCTACACCTGTTCTCTCTGCTACTTCATATCCTTTATTTACTTTAAGACCACTTACTGCCATATCCTGAGATATAGGCCCTTGCATTATAGTAGTCACATATCTGGTGAACTTCACATCCCAGTCTCCTGTATTTGGATTCTCAGCAGTAACACCATTTGATGCTATATCTAATAATGCAAAGTTTCTGTCTTTCGTAATAGGATTCATCTTTGAATAAGAATGGGTTTGAGCATTTGATCCGTCTAAATTTGCTGTACGGATAGTAAAATCTCCACGGCTTGACATCTTGTCCACTACAACTTTAAGGTAAGCACCCTCTCTATTCTTCAAGATGAACAATCTGTTGCCGTTTATATCATGAGAATTCATATTGTAGATACCCCATCCATAATCTGGATGCCTAGTGCCCTGATTTGCAAAAGCACCTTCAGCCCAGTTATCTTCCGAATTGTAGATATTATCAAAGGCAAATCCTGTTGTATCTAAAGTGGACCACTGAGAAGTATCAGTACTATATAAGTAAAGTTCTACACCTGCGTTCTCATTGATTAATATACTAGCATCACGCATATCCGTCGTCAGACCGATATCCCAAGCACTGCTTGAAATACTATATTTGGATTGCGTTTCAAAATCATAGTAAATCTCAAAGTTTCCTCCTCGTGTTTGTACTGAATCTGCTTGTTGAGCAAATGCTGCTATTGAAAACACTAATGCGATTGAAGTAAAAATATTTTTCATGTATTTATTCTTAATTATGCCGCAAAAGTGCAGTGAAGAGTTTTTCTTAAATGCTCAAATAAGAAATAAAAATACCCGATTTAATAATAAGCATCTGATTACTGTCAGAATTAAATACGCTCAATATCAGTAATTTAAATATAAGTCAATCAAACTACTAACTTTGTTGTTCCTTATAAATAACCCAAAAATCGTGATTTCTGATAATAACATAAGTATCGATATACATTCTGTAAGGGAGAATAAATCAGTAGCTCGATTTTTTCCTAGTGGAAGTATAAACGTGTTGCTTTCAGACCAACAGGCTCTGGAAATACCAATGGGACCAAGGTCTGTACCACTTCCTCCTCACTCCGTTTACATATTTTATGATGAAAAAAGGGATTTCACTTTCAATTTTCAGGCAAGTCAAGAGGCATCATTGGTTATCATATCAATGACCATAGATACGCTGCATCACATTATTGCACAAGGCACAGATGAACTTAACTTTTCACAGTCGGCTATATTTCAAAAAGATAGCTATCATCACTTTGAGCCCGCAAGTACTACTGTTAAAAGATGTGTTCACGAGATTGTCACTAATCAAAACAATCATTTGCTTATTGAGGCAAAGAAGTTTGCTATCCTTGATGACTATTTCAACAATAAATCTCTGAAAATGACCTATAAATGTCCTTTTCTGAATCAAAAAGAGAATGTAGAAAAAGTGAGGGCCGCTAAGGACTATTTGATAAAAGATTTACAGGAGTCTCCTACGATTAAAAGTTTAGCAAAAGAGGTGGCATTGAATGAATATAACCTTAAAACCGGTTTCAAGGAAATATATGGAAAAACAATCCATAGCTACTTGAAGGAATATAAAATGGCTAAAGCAAGAGAGCTTATTCTGAAAAAGGAGTATCAGATAGCCGAAATTGCAGATCAATTGGGTTATACCAACGTAAGTCACTTTATAGATGCCTTCAAAAAGAAATACGGAATCACACCCAAGAAATTTGAATTAAGTTTAGTTTGAGAAAAACTATCTTTAGGACTTTTGCTATCTCACCACTTTAGTACGGCTCAGGCTTTTTTATCTACTCCTATCGATGGCAATCACGGAATTGATTGGATTATAGTAAACTACGTGGACTGGGAACTTGACGGACATTTAGATCATAATTGCGGCAGCAAGAGCTACGATGGACATCAAGGAACTGATTTTACCTTAGAAAGCTTTGCTCAAATGGATAGTGGCGTCAATATTCTAGCAGCAGCAGACGGTGTTGTTACCTTTACTCAAGACGGTCTGTTCGACAAAGAGACTGAAGGCGATGTCTCCAAGCTTCTTGGAAATTATATAGCTATTAGTTATCCGAACAAATACTATTCTTACTATGGACACTTGAAAAAAAATAGCCTTGTCGTAAAAGAGGGAGATTCGGTGAAAGCTGGAGATATTATTGCTCAGGTAGGCAGCAGCGGCAATAATACTGACCCTCATTTGCATTTTGAGCTATGGTATGATAGCTTATACGTCGTAGATCCATTCACCGGGCCTTGCGGCAATCCACAGTCTCTTTGGCTAGATGACTTACCATACGATACATCTTTTGGTGTATTTGAATCTGGATTCAAATTAAAAACCCAGTTAACTATTAATGACCTACGTTTTAGAGATAGCAGTTATACCTCCAGTTTGCAAATCCCTCCGTCGTCAAACTCTTCGCTCAATTTTTGGTCACATCTATATGGACTTAGAACCAATGATGAGCTCAGAATACAGTGGTTGACTCCTAGTAACATAGAATGGTTTAGTTTTTCTACAACTATTGACCAAGACTACTGGTATTATTAGTATTGGACCTTTATTAATCACGAGAACTTAGCTGAAGGAGAATGGACAGTTGTCCTTAACAGAAACAATACCAAAATAGCTGAACAAAAGTTTGAAGTTGAGCAACTTACCAATGTGAGGGATAAACATTTTCAATCTGATTGTGAGCAACTAACATCAGAGTCGTTGACGACATTACAACGTTTGTATGGCGAGGGAATTAACGATCACAGATATGTCGGGAAAACAATTGTACCTTTACGAGAATGAGGCATTTCCTAGTGGCATCTACCAACTAGAACTAAAAACTAGAGGCTTTATCTGTAGGATCAAACGACAAATTGTTCATGGAAAGTAGTCCCTCATACGAATTATACTTAGAAATAGGTCACAGCATCGGAGCTACAGAAAGCCAGATGTTTGGCAAACCGTGTTTTAAATTGAATAGCAAAGCATTCTTGTGTTTCTCTCAAGATGAAATTGTATTTAAACTGGAAGGAGATGCTCATGCCACGGCAATAGGTCTCACGGGAGCAAAACTATTTAACCCTTCTGGTAAAGGTCGACCTATGAAAGATGCTACAATGAAAAAAAGTGAAAAAGGGGATGTAATCTGGGCTTGGGTGCAAGTACCTTACGAACACCAAGAAGAATGGAAAGGACTAGCTGAGAAAGCTGCCTCTCCTTTTTTTAATCAGTAAAATTCCTATTCCAAAATCAGCTTTTGAGCAAAATTGCCCTTGTCTGATTCTATTTGAAGGGTGTAAAATCCTGTAGGTAGATGGGTTCTGATGGACATAGCACTACCGTCTGGGAATAGACCACTCTCTACCACTTTTCCTTGTATATCAACAATGCTGTACTTTGCATTAGATACTGCTGAAACTAGATTTACGATAAACTCTCCCTTACTTGGATTGGGAAGAATTTTACCTTCAATACTCTCCTTAATTGAAACATCACTCACTCCTTCTTCTATTTTTATGCTGTAGTCTTCTACTTCTCCTGCTGTAACATCGCAAGGAGTCATAAAATTACTATAATACTGAGAGCGAACCCTCATCCTAACCATTCTGTCCGTTACAGCCCCATCAGGCACTACAAAGTCTACGCTAGACGTACTTCGGAAATTTAGTTTTGACATTATCAACTGTTCTTCTTCAGTGAATTCTAAGTCCCCATTGTAGTCAATCCAAGCTGTTACGGAATCAGTGTCAAAATGTGTTCTCAATTCAACTTCCAAGGTGTATTGATTATTTGTATTTAATTCGATGATATCATTGGTAAAGTCTCCATAATACTCCTGTCCACTAGTGTTGGTATAGTCATTCAAAGCGACAGATGAAATGTAATCACTACCTGTTCCCGGTGAACCTGCACCACTACAATATTTTGCTTCGTTTACTTTGTAGTTGAATACCGATGTTTCAGAAACTTCATCCGAGTTCCCAGTAGCCACTACTTTAAAGTAAATCATCGCACCTAATGTAGTCTCTGAAATTGGAGATATACTCTCCCACACGTTTCCTCCTGCATTTTGCATCTTTATTTCTTTATCAAGCAGAGTTTCATTTGAAGACCAAAGAACCTTCACCTCTGACAAATTTCCTTCATACTCAATTGTTGATGTAATATATTGAGGAACAGTAGCCTTTGGACTGCTTATCGTTGGAGTATTAGAAATCGAAGTATGTGTAATAGAGGGAAAATCATTTCTCCCTACTAAGGTATATTCCCACAGTCCTCTACCCCAGCTTGCTGCTCTTAGGGTATTACTTCCATAGTGAATCTCTAAGTCCTTAACCGTTACATTTGGTAGTTCATTGTCATAGAGAATCCATTCTGTACCATCCATAGACTTATAATAAACTCCAATTTCTCCTCCAACATAGATATAAGAAGAGTCTGAATGATCTACAACTACCGTTCTTAAGGGCATTTCCCCAAGATTGTACGTAATGTTTCTCCAGGTAGTACCTCTATCATTTGATATATAAATCTTCTTATTGTCTCCTTGATATCTGTTATAGGTAACCAAGATTGTATTATCATCTTTTGGATCAAAAGCAATATCAGTGACTGTGTATCCAGGCAATCCACTAGAAATACTCTTCCAATTGCTACCTCCATCTTCAGTAAGTAAAATACTTGCGTTTCTTGAAACTATTGCAACGTTAGAATCCAAGTCTGAAACAGCAGCCTCTTTTATTTGTCCAATCCCAGGCTCACTCTGTTTCATCCAAACAGTTCCAAACGCATCACCTTTAAACCAATTTTCTGAAAAGTGCCATACCTGCATAGAATTTAATGGATTAAATAACATTGGTGCTTCCCAGTTTGCATTATTGGATCCTCCCTCCGGATTAGAAGCTGACGTTCTAGTCAATCCTCCATTTCGAGTATAATTCCGAGTTCCAAATTGCCAGCTACCAATCATCCAATTCGCATTGAGAGGATGAACAAGAGCTTCCATTCCATCTCCACCGTTCCATTCCACCCAACCAGTCTCATTTAGGATACTGGTTCCATTGTCTTGAGAGCCCGCCATATTTACATCATAGTTTCCTTGCGATAAACCTAATGCGTAAAACTCACGTATAGCGGTACCATCATTTAATGTAGTCCACGTATTCCCATTATCAGAACTTTTGGCTAAATAGCCATCTGTACCTACATAAAACACACCATTAATACATTGTGCTGTTCTCAGATCTGCGTGAACATACGCATTATCTTGGACTGCCCATTGCGTGACTTTCTTAAACGTAGAACCATTATCGGTAGAAGCTTGCAAGTCAACATATCCATAAATCATATTATTTACGTCTAAATCAGATACTGCAAATCCTTGACAGTCCTCATCAGGATTAGTCAGCTTAGTAAAGAATACGCCTGTATTTGAGGATTTATATATATTGTTTTTTGAAGCTGCATAGATATGACCAGGCTGCGACTTAGAAGTTGATAAAAAAATACGTGCATTACTATTGTCTAAAAACTGCCCAGAGTTACTAAAAGAGGATCCTCCGTTTGAGGATCTCTTCAAATAGTTTCGATCAGTACCTGTATTTCGGTAGGCATAAATTATTTGGTCATCCGAAGGGTGAAAAGCAACATCTGTCGTATTTCCACTAAAAGCTTGTTGCCAAGTTTTTAGATTATCTTCAGAAACGTACAATCCTTTAGTAGAGCAAATGAATATCTTATTAGCAACCGTAGGATGATAAGCTATCTTATAAATTCTTTCATTGTCACCCAAACCACCCCAATTCAAATTATCAGGATTGAAGTTTGACTCTTGCCACGTAGTACCACCATCAGTGCTTCTATATATGCCGTGTGTATAGCTAGCTCCACCGTGTTGTACAGAAATTAGAATTTCCTTAAAATCATTTGGGTTCACAGCTAATGCAGGTACTCCTGACGCGACTAAATAGTCGGTTGTATTTTCCCAATTCTTTCCGCCATCATCGGTTCTCCAGAATCCACCACTTCTACTTCCTAAAAATATTTGATTGTCATTATCTGGGTTTACCCAGAAGGTTTCTACTCTTCCTATACCTGGCGAATAGTGCGATGTGACATTATTTGCATCCCAAGGACCTAATTCAACCCAGCCGTTAGCAAATGAGGTTTTTTGACTTAATCTACTTTCTTGATACAAAGTACTATAAGCTTTGTCTATGAGAAATAAATCAACTTCACTTCTGTCCCCGCTTGGAGCAAACTTACTTTCGTTTTCATTTTTCCATCTATTATACCCTTTGAAACCGCTTCCTTTTCCAGTACCGTTTTCACTGAAATACTGTTCAGCACTATCCACGACTTCATAAAAATTAACGCTGTAATCATCCATCATATCCTTATGTGGAGGTTGCTGTGCCTCTGCAGTTACCGCAAAAAGTACAAGAAATAAAAAACTTAGGGTTATTGAAAAGGTAGTTCTTGAATACATAAAGCTACGAAGTAAGGAAAACACTGTGGTATAATTAGAATCTGATTTGTCATTTAAGTCAATTGGTTAAGTACATCAGCTGATTGGCAAATCTCATTCCTATTACTTATACCCAAATTTTTAATGCCGATAGCTTAACATGTCAGTTTATATTTACTTTGCCGTTAAGAATTAAAAAGCAAAGAAATGGAAAAAGTAGAATGCCTAATTATAGGATCAGGACCAGCAGGATATACTGCAGCTATATATGCTGCTCGAGCTGATATGAAACCAGTAGTTTATGAAGGTTTACAACCTGGAGGTCAATTGACCATAACTACGGACGTAGAGAACTACCCTGGATACCCAGACGGGATAATGGGACCTGAAATGATGGAAAATTTCAAAAAGCAAGCTGTCAGATTAGGAGCTGATGTTCGCTTTGGAATGATTACAGCAGTAGAATTTGATAAAAACGGCGGAAACCACAAGGTAACGGTTGACGGCCAAACTGAAATAGAGTGTGAATCAGTAATTATCTCAACTGGAGCTAGTGCTAAATGGTTAGGTATAGAATCTGAGCAAAGACTAAACGGAAGTGGAGTAAGTGCCTGTGCAGTATGTGACGGATTCTTCTACAGAGGTAAAGACGTTGCAATAGTTGGAGCAGGAGATACTGCAGCTGAGGAAGCTAGTTACCTATCTAAAATATGTAATAAAGTGTATATGCTGGTTCGTAGAGATGAGATGAGAGCATCTAAGGCAATGCAGCACAGAGTGAACAGTTTGGATAATATAGAAATCTTATACAACACCGAAACAGATGAAGTCCTTGGTGAACATGCAGTAGAAGGTGTGAGGGTTGTCAATAACATTACTGGAGATAAAAAGGAACTTCCTATACACGGTTTCTTTGTGGCAATAGGTCACAAACCAAACACAGATATATTCAAAGACTATCTTGAAATGAATGAAGCAGGATATATAGTAACGCATCCTGATAGTACCAAAACAGATATTCATGGAGTATTTGTGAGTGGTGATGCTCAAGACTTTACTTACAGACAAGCAGTCACAGCTGCAGGTACTGGATGTATGGCTGCTCTTGATGCCGAAAGGTACTTGAGTGCTCGTGGAGTAGCTACTTCATAGGACAACTCTAAGAATAAACAATTTTGAAAAGGTCTGGAGCAGTAATGCTTTGGACCTTTTTTGGTTTTGGAACTATAACAATAAGTTATGCTGAAAATAGAGGACAACTGGTAGCTACTCTTCAAGTTTTCTCACCTTTAAGTAACTTTGGAACAATTACCACCTCTTAATTTAGAAAGCTTCAGCCTATGTCTATGCTCCAACTCAAACCTTTGAAAAATCTACTTCCTCTATTTCTGCTCCTCAGTTTTATGAGTACTCCTTTGTTCTCTTTAGGGCACGAGCAGGAGGAAGTTACTTATCCCATAGATGTCTCGCTAGAAAGTTGCCCTTCTGCAGATTCCAATTTTACCACACAAGGAATGATGGGCTGCTACTACGAGGCTCGGCAATCATGGGATCTAGAACTCAATCTTCAGTATACCGAACTGAGAAATCTGCTGGACTCTGCCTCTTTCAGTAACCTACAAAAAGCACAACGCTCTTGGCTTTCCTTCCGGGATAAGGAATTCGATTACATCAACTACTTGTATTACCAAAAAAATGGAAGTATGTGGAGAGTTGTAGCTTCAGAAAGAAGGATGGACATCATACGCACAAGAGCATTGGAACTAAAGAGCTATTACAATCTTCTGGATGAAAAGTAAACTCCTCAAACTACTCCCCTTTTCTCTACTTTTAGCCTTCCTTAGCTTTTGGAGCATAACTATGTGGAGCTACGGTATAGTGATAGATGGTACAGATGAATTTCTTTACGGATTTCCCTTCATCTATAAATGTCGGGGTTTTCACACTTCTCTCTCCACTCAGTATTTTATATCGGAAGCCATCATCAACTTCTTAATTTATCTGAGCTTTTGGACTCTTGTGGCGTATTTACTTTCCTGCGTTTGGAACCTACACCTGCCTAAAAAGCTGACTAACTTTTTCTTAATTTTATCTAGCTTTCTGGCCATAGCATTTGTCTTTCAATCCATCGAACTGAATGATATGTACTTCCTTTATCGATATTTTGATGTAGTCATCTTTGATAAAGGAGTTTCCTTTTTTGGAAGTCATCCTGACTACGGAGAATATTCTGAAGTAGTAAAAGAATGGATTGATAGTCAACATCAAAACTAGTGGTTAAAGTGTTTCTTTTGTAAGGACCTCACTAATCGAAATTGACGTATGAAAAACCCTAAAAAAATTGTAGTTATCGGTGGAGGATTCGCCGGCATAGAATTCGTCAAACAACTCAGCAATTCACCGGCCTACCAAATCACCTTGGTAGACAGTAATAACTACAACTTCTTCCCTCCACTCATTTATCAAGTATCTACAGGATTTATGGAACCTTCGGCTATCAGCTATCCGTTCAGGAAAATTCTGAGAAAAATGAAAAACGTGGGTTTTAGGCTGGGTGCTTTGGAAAAAGTAGTTCCCGAGGAGAATAAGGTCGTGCTCAATAATGGTGAGCTAGAGTATGATATATTAGTTATGGCTACTGGGACAGAGACGAACTTCTTTGGAAACCAGAACATAGCAGAGAAAAGTCTTCCGATGAAGACCATCAGCGATGCTTTATTGCTTAGAAACAAAATACTGAATAGACTGGACAGAGCAACAAGGTTGAAGGATCTAGAAAAAAGGAAGAGGCACCTCACCTTCGTGATTGCTGGAGCTGGTCTTACGGGAGTGGAACTATCTGGTATTTTGGCAGAAATGAAAGCTTCCATTATCACTAAGGATTATCCTGAGTTGAAAGAATCCGAGCTAGGAGATATCTACCTCATAGATGGACAAGATTCGGTTATAGCCGCTATGTCTGAGAAGTCTCAAGATTACACCGCCAAACAGTTGACCGAACTGGGTGTCAAAATAAAAATGAATACCTTGGTAAAAGACTTTGACGGAGAGACAGTCTCTCTTTCCAACGGTACGCAAATAGAATCTCATAACCTTATCTGGGCGGCACGAGTATCTGCCAAAACTTTTGAAGGATTAAATAAAGACGAATTAGGCCCTGGAAGACGAATGAGATCTGATAGATTTAATCGTGTTGCGGGTTATGAGAATATTTATGCCTTGGGAGACTGTGCCATCATAGAAGGAGACTCTGATTATCCAAAGGGACATCCACAACTAGTACAACCGGCATTGCAGCAAGCCAATAATCTAGCCGCTAATCTGAAAAAGGACATTTCTGATTGGAAACAATTCCAATATACCGACAAAGGTTCCCTAGCCATCATCGGAAGAAATAAGGCTTTACTTGATTTACCGAAGCAGAAATATTCCATCGGTGGATTCATAGCATGGTTCATCTGGATTTTCGTACACATTATGGGTTTGATGAATTTCAAAAACCGAGTGAAGATGTTTTACAATTGGATTGGGTACTACATCTATAAAGACCAATACTTCAGAATGATCATAGAACCGAGTAAAGGTGTCAAGAATGAACATACTAGTCCTTGATGTATATCCATTGTACCCATCATTAAGAATAAGTTATTAATCAAACAACCTTCAATTGAATGGTTTAAGGACTCTATCCCTGTCCAACACATTCTCTATGCTTTTTGAGGCTATCAATTAGACACGAAATTGTGAATTATTACGTCAAGAAATCGTAAGAAAGTAAGATTTTTAAGAAAAAATAGGTTTGTAAACCCCAGAAATGAACCCTTTTAGCTACAGGTATAGGCATTATTTATACCTTGTTAGTAACTTAACGATGATTCCCTAATAAATTTGGTATTACCTTTGCGGTAGAATTACACGATGCAAAAAGCAACAAAAATATCAAAATATCTTTCTCTACAAGGTATTCGTGTAAATTAATAATTCAATCCAAACAAAAATTCTTATGAAAAATTTGAGCAAGCACATGATCGTGGGTGCACTCCTGCTTGTAGCAGTAGTAGCAACTAGTTTTGTGAACAGACAAAACAAGAAGAATGAAGAGATGGCAAGACAGGCAGAACTACTAGCTATGGAAGCCACAAAAATCGAAGAAGTAAAGTCTAAGTCCGTATTTGAAGTAGCTGATTCTATTTGTCAGGCAGCGGATGTTCCTTTTGAACTGGTAAAAGAGATAGGGAACAATGAAAGTGGCTGGAGATACATCACCAATACTAACGGCGGTACAGATCACGGAGATTTACAAGTTATCGATGAAACTTATTGGTACTGGTACGACAAATTAGATTTAGAAGGAGGTAAGACTAGAAGAAACTATTTGAAAGTAGGTATCTACTATTTAAAAAGTCTACACAATAAATATGGCTCTTGGAAGAAAGCAAGGTTTGCTTACGGAAGAGGACACTGGCGTACACCAGATACTTGGACTTGTCTAGAGGAGAAGTTCATGGGTAAAATAGACTGGACTAAGTACGACGGTCAATAGAGGTTTTTTTATAAATTTAAGTAATGTTGTGAAGGAGGCGTCAATAGACGCCTCCTTTTTTTTCCTTGATTTTTCTCTTGCACTTGTAACTTCGTAGTACACGTCTTATGAGAATGCTGCTGCCTCTTCTTTTCCTGCTCTTGATTGCCTATTCAAAAGCTCAAAAGATTACTCCTCCTGGTGACGGCTGTATGGTTTTTATCGGGCAAGACTTAGAAGCAGTAGGTGGGTTAGAAAACTTCAATCAAGGGTATTGTGACTACTTCACTATTCCGGCTGGCATTACGGTATACCATAATCTGAGTCCGGGTGATAATTCCTTTGGACATTTTTTTGAAGGATTAGATGGGTTGAAATCATCGGCAAATTGGGGAGCTGGTGAATCCAATGCCAGTCTATACTTACAAGACTCCAGTTTTAGTAATTCGGCTATAGCTATTGGTTTATCATTTGTGAATCATGAAAAAGAAATTGCACGTGGTAAACTTGATAATCAAATATTAGAGCTGGCGGATTGGATTAAAATGGCCGACAGACCCATATTCCTTCGCATTGGGTATGAATTTGACGGTTGGGAATGGAACCATTATAACAGAAAGCACTATTTAGCTTCTTGGAATAGAATCTACTGCTTATTCGAAAAGAAGAAGGTTGACAATGTAGCTTTTGTCTGGCAGTCTAAAGGTACTGGTACCGAGATTGAGACGCTCGAAGAATGGTATCCTGGGGATAGTATTATAGATTGGTGTGCCTATTCATATTTTGGTAATCCAGACAAAACCATGCTAGACTTCGCTCGGAATCATAACAAGCCAGTTTTTATAGCTGAAGCCACCCCCGTAAGAGAGATTGAAGGATTATACTTTAATACCGACCTAAAATCAGAAGGATTAGACTCAACTATTTGGGATCAATGGTTCGAATCGTTTTTCAAAACAATTGAAGAAAATCGGGATGTGATTAAAGCATTCAGTTATATCAATTGTGACTGGACTTCTCAACCCATGTGGAACATAAATCCTGTTTTCAGCAAAGTAGATTCACGTATACAAGTAAGTGAATATGTAACCCGAAAGTGGAATGAAAAAATAAATCAACCACATTTTCTTAAAACTAAAGATGTAGTCTGGAAATATTGATTTATTTGAACTGTGCCCAATATTTATCTACAAGAAAAATCATACTAGCTAGGCTAGCCCCTCCCAGTTCAAGTTCACGCTGATTTACGTTTTCAAAAACATCATCATCCGAATGGTGATAGTCAAAATAACGCTGTGAGTCAGGATATAACCCAAAAAGCATCATTCGATCATTGACTCTGAATTCATCCCTTTTTAAAGGACCAATATCTACTCCACCGTATCCTTTTTTAAAGTAATGTAAGCCGTAAGGCTCTAGCAATTGCTCCCATTGTCCAGCAAGAGCTATTTGGTCATTAGCAGCGTCAATACTGAAACCCCTTGGAGAAAATCCACCTCGGTCAGTTTCGAAAGCAAAAATGTGATTTTCTCCTTTCTCTTGAGCAACCTCCGCATAAGTCAATCCGCCTTTATTCCCATTTTCTTCATTGATATAAAGTACCATTCGTATGGTATTCTTAGGTTGAATACCTTGTTGTTTAAACAATCGAAGCACTTCCATACACTGCACTACTCCTGCCCCATCGTCGTGTGCACCTTCTCCCTTGTCCCAACTATCCATATGAGCACCAAAAACAATAATTTGCTCAGGGTTTTCTGAACCTGTTATCTCAGCGATAAGATTGTGAGTGTAAGCATTTTCATTTGCGGTATAACAAGAAAGATTCATCGTAGCTTGAACTACTTTAGCATCTTTTAAATAACTATGCAATCTGTCGGCGTCAGTCGTACTAATAGCGGCTGCCGGAATCTTTTTTACATCGTCTTTATAAGCCATACTACCCGTATGAGCTTTAAGATCTTTGAGCGTCGTTAGAGAGCGAACCAAAACACCTACGGCACCAAACTTGGCGGCCTGCACGGCTCCGTAATATCGCTGTGAAGCACAAGCCCCATAAGCATCAAATGTATTTATCTTCTTAGGATCCATTGGTTCATTGTAAAACACAATTTTTCCTTCAAAATCACCTTCAGCGTAATTTTCCAAATCCTTCATCCCATCTATTTCAATTACCTGAGCAGTAAGTGGCCCATTGGTGCCTATAGAACCTCCTAAAGCACAGGAGTGAAGCACTTCGTTGTCATCTACCTTGATAACAACTGACTCAGTAGTACCTCGTAACCAATTAGTCGCTTCAACTTTTTGCTCCTCAATTCTGTCTGGATTGTAAGTGGAAACTTCCTTCTTTGCCCACTGTAGTGCCTTTTCTGCCTCAGGACTTCCTGTAAGTCGGTGTCCGATGTTTTTACATAGGTAGTTGAGTTGATTGTAACTCTTTCCATTGACCAGTGCCTCATCAAAAATAGATCTGACAACAAGTGAATCTGAAGTTGTGTAAGACTTTTGTGCAATACAGTTACTGCTTAACAAAATGACACAGGCAATAAAACTAAGAATTGATTTCATGAGTTGTAAGTTTTTTAAATCCTAAAGCCATAACAAAGAGTGAAGTTGCAATCAGAATATGGCTGATATCAGTCACAACAAATGTGGTGCTGTGTTTGAACAAGGCGAATATAAGAGCTGATATACCAATAAGTCCTACGCCTACAGTAATGTAAGTATGAGGTTTTACTTGTTTGCCAAAATTAAGAACAAAGCTCATTAGACCTATGAAGATCATGCCAACAACACCATAAAGCATTACCGGTGTAAATACTTTGCTCCACGTAAGCCAACCTAAAGCAATTACAATCATTGAAACATTTAGAATTCTGAGCCAACTATTCTCATAATATTCAAAGTGTATTAAAGCTCCAGTCGCGAATGAGTAAATCGCGAGCATATTAATAACTCTAGACGCCATAAGTAGATTATTTTGAAGCGAAATATCTAGAATTTCAAGATGACCAAACGCCGCAATAAGTGAAGAAATACCTGAGAGTAAAATAAACCATATAAAATATTTCGACTTTATCTGTTTAGCCATTGATATACAGATGACTAGAGATACTATGAAAGTTAGAATATTAGTTGAGAAACTGAACCACATGGAAATCGGCAGCAATATTAGTTAAATGATATAAGATTTATAAAAAAGTGAAACAACCTGACTAAAAACTTTAGCTTATTGTAAAAATGCCTGATTCTAACACCACGCTACTTATAGGCACAGGACGACCCTTTTCATAGTCAAAACAGACAATTGCCGTTCTCAAATGAGCCATTTCTACTTGCTTAGTTTTATTAAAGAATAAATAAAAGACATTGAAAGATGAACCTCCTGTTTGTTCAAGTGCAAGACTAATCTCCACCACATCTCCTAAGTGTCCCTCACCTTTATATGTAATGGCAGCATCTGCTTGTATCAATGATACTCCACCAAAATCTAATTCGGTAAATCCATAAGTATCAAAAAACCTAACCCTAGCCTCTTGAGCGTAGGACAAGAATTTCTCATTCCCTAAGTGATTACCATAGTTTAAATCAGAAATACGTACTATGATTTCTGTTTTATACTGCCAATTATTTGGCAGTGCTATTTTCATTCTGGCCATTTTACTCCGTCTTCTGGATTTTTTCCTTTAAACTGACTGAAATATTGTTTGAACTCGTCAACTGTATCTTCTACTCCTTTGGAAATGTAATAAGGATCACTGAAGATAACTCTCATTGTACCATAGTCAAATGCAACTCTGACCAAAGGAATATTGGCCTTCTTTGCTACATAGTAAAATCCAGTTTTCCATTTTTTACTATAACTACGTGTTCCCTCAGGTGTGATGGTTGTTACAAATTTATCTTCCCTGTTATATACCTCGACCAAGGAGTCAACAAAATTGGTATTCTTACTTCTCTCAACAGGATAACCTCCTAATGCCCTGAACAAATAACCTATTGGCCAAGTAAACAACTCCTTTTTTGCTAGGTATTTTGGGTTAAATCCTTCCGTATATCTTCTAAACAGAACTCCAATCAAAAAATCCCAATTGCTAGTATGAGGTGCTACTACAATAAGGTATTTTGGAATAGTAGGTATCTGACCTACTACCCTCCACCCCCATACGCTTTCAAAAAGCCATTTTGCTAACCGTTTCATTACTATCTAAGTGCCTCTAGTTCATTGAACTTATTGATAATTTCTTCAGAAATAGTTTCTGGTTTACCCGTTTTTGAGTTCAACAAAACAAATGTAACATCTGCACTACTACATATTGCTTCAGTCTTCACATCCTTAATCACTTGAGTAACAATCATACTCTTATTGTTATATACCACATTTGTTATATCTATAATTACGTCTTGGTCTGGTAGCAATGACTTTTTATATGAAATGTTGATGTTTACGACTACAAAAAGAAGATTTCTGCTCTCAAAAAACTTTTCTTCCAAAGCTGGTTCTAAAAACTCCCAACGAGCCTCTTCCAATAGCTCAAGATATCTGGCATTATTTACGTGCCCATAAGAATCACAGTGATAGCCACGTATTTTTATTCTAGTTCCGTTCACGCTACAAAGGTGAAAGAAATATTGACTCCTTTTACTGATTTTTTAAGTAGATAATCTACATCCTTACTACCTTAAACGATGGAAGTGAATAGATATCCATCTTTTTCACCACATTTGCCTTAAGACAAGACGCACAACACTATGGCATCTACTTCTCTAAATCCTAAAGGTAAATTTGGAACAGCACCTGTATTTCTAACAGCCATTTCCACAATTCTAGGAGCTATTATGTTCCTACGATTTGGATATTCTGTAGGCCAGGTTGGTGTCTATGGCACTATTGTCATTGTACTTATTGGACATCTAGTTACTATTCCTACCGCTATGGCTTTGGCAGAGATTGCGACGAATCAAAAAGTGGAAGGTGGCGGTGAGTACTTTATTATATCACGTTCTTTTGGACTTACTATTGGAACAGCTATTGGTATAGCTCTTTATCTTTCTCAAGCTATTTCGGTTGCATTCTATTTGATTGCATTCACTGAAGCATTTGAACCATTACTCCCATTTATCAATGAACATTTACCCGTTGCGATAAACAAGACGGTAGTAGGTATCATATCCGTCCTTTTATTATCCTGGTTGATGCTGACAAAAGGTGCAAGCAGCGGCATGACTCTCCTCTATATTGTTGTTGCTATTCTAGCAGTTTCATTAATTATGTTCTTTGCTGGTGGACCGATAGAAGGTTTTGAGGTAGCAGACAGCTTCAGATGGATTAATGATAAGGAGGACTTTTTCAAAATTTTCGCAATCGTATTCCCTGCATTTACTGGAATGACTGCAGGAGTAGGACTTTCTGGTGATTTAAAAGATCCTAAGCGATCTATTCCGGTCGGTACTTTAGCAGCGACCACCATTGGAATGGTCATTTATATAATCATAGCATTTAAGCTTGGTAGTAGTGCTACTTCTGCACAACTAGGTGATTTGAACAATCAATTGATAATGGCAGATATAGCCATTTGGTGGCCCATTATCCCAATAGGACTTGCTGCCGCAACCATTTCATCTGCCTTAGGCAGTGTAATGGTTGCTCCACGTACGTTGAATGCGATTTCTGTGGATCGTGTTATTCCATTCCCATTACTAAACAGATGGTTGAGTAGACTAAAAAAGTCAAATGATGAGCCTATAAATGCATCACTGGTTACCTGTGTTATTGCATTCTTTTTTGTTCTAATGGGCGATGTAAATGCAGTTGCAGAGGTTATCTCCATGTTTTTTATGGTGACCTATGGATCTATATGTTTGATATCCTTATTCGAAAATTTTGCATCAAACCCGGGTTATAGACCTTCATTTAAAAGTAGGTGGTACATATCCTTACTTGGTGCAGTTATGTGCATCTGGTTAATGTTTAAGATAAATGCAGTATATGCTATAGCTGCTATTGTACTTATGACATTGATTTACCTTGTCCTTAATGCATACAATAAGAAAAGCGACATGGCTGTAATTTTCAGTGGGGTTATTTTTCAAGTTAGTAGAAATCTACAGGTCTTTTTACAGAAAAGAAAAGCCAACTCTGACGATGCGTGGAGACCATCTGTAGTTGCCATATCTAAAGATTCATTCGACCGTTTTTCAGCATTCGATTTGTTGAGATGGATATCTCATAAAATCGGTTTTGGAACATACATCCATCACATAGATGGATATCTAAGCACTGAAACTATGCAAAAGGCTGAAGAGTCTCAAGCACGTTTAGTCAAAATGACTCAGATATCTTCTAGTAGTGTGTTTGTCGATACTATGGTAAATCCTAAGTATATGCATAGCATTTCTCAAGTCTTACAATTCCCTGGAATCAGTGGACAGGAGAATAATATGATTCTCTTTGAGTTTAACAAACATCAAGAAGAAGGCTGTAAAGAGATTGTTGAACACATTGGTTTGGCAAAGGCAGTAGATTATGATATCTGCGTATTAGCTAGTAGCGATAAGGACTTTGGATTTAATAAAGAGATTCATCTCTGGATTACTTCAAGTGATTATCAAAATGCAAATTTGATGATCTACCTAGCTTACATTATTCTTGGTCATCCAGACTGGAGCAACGGTGGGCAGATTAAGCTATATGCTGTATATCCTGAGGAAGAGGCTGTTGCTCAAAGAAATAAACTCTTAGATATGATAAGCAGTGGAAGGCTACCTATTTCTGCCAATAACATTGAGATTATCCCTAAGGCTGAAAACATAACAAATAAAGAAGTCATAAATGAAAGGTCTAGAGATGCTGATTTGACCATCGTCGGTTTCCGCTATGAAAAAGTGAAACATGATGGACACGAGAGTTTTATTGGATATGACAAGATAGGGAATGTCCTATTCGTAAACGCTCAGCAAGAAAAAGAAATCGTTTAGTTTATTTCTTAGCCCAGATATTGTATTTTAAAATACAGTAAATAGCCCTTACACCATCCTTCCAACCTATTTTCTTACCATCTTCATACGTCCTCCCGTAATAAGAGATTCCGATTTCATAAATTCTAATTTTCGGTATTCTCGAGATTTTTGCCGTCACCTCTGGTTCAAAACCAAATCTATTTTCCTTCAGATTTAAACCTTTTATAATATCGGCTTTGAACAGTTTGTAGCAAGTCTCCATATCGGTGAGGTTCAGGTTGGTTAAGGCATTGCTAAACAGTGTTAAGATCCCATTTCCGATACTGTGCCAAAAAAACAAAATACGGTGTGGCTTTCCACCCATAAATCTTGAACCATAGACCACATCAGCATGCCCTTCCAAAACCGGTGCTAACAAGTCATTATATTCAAAAGGATCATACTCTAAATCTGCATCTTGAATAATGATTAATTCTCCTTTTGCTTTTTTAATTCCTGTGTGAAGTGCAGCACCTTTACCTTTATTCTTTTCATGTTTATAAAGTGAAATTGGAATATCCAAATTCTCTTCTTTGTAAGCATTTATTCGCTCCCAAGAGTTATCTGATGATTTATCATCAACCATGACAATTTCTTTTTTTAATCCTCCTATCAGATTTACTTGCTTTATCTTGTCAAGTATGAGGTGAATGGTTTTCTCCTCGTTGTAAACAGGTATGATTATAGAGAGTACTTTCGGCTGCATGCAGTTGCAAATAAACAGCTTTTAGACTTTACTTTTGACGGAATGGAATTGCAAGAAACCAAGACAGGTGAATACACCATTTTTATCCCGTCGATGAATGAAACCTACCACAGTAGAAACGGAGCTGTCTCAGAGTCAAAACACGTTTTTATTGAAGAAGGAATGAATAGAGTGACATTTGATACCAAGATTTTAGAAATCGGTTTTGGAACTGGTCTCAATGCAATCTTAACGGGGCTAGAGGCTTTAAAACAATTGAGGCACGTCGAATATCACACATTAGAACCTTTTCCTATTCCTTCATCACTTATCGATCAATTAAAATATGGTGAAATTCTAGAGGATGAAAAACTGTTTGACGAGATTCACGATGCTGAGTGGGAACAGGCTGTAGATATTTCAGATTACTTCAGTCTTCATAAAACCACTCAGAAATTAGAATATATTCAACTTAAGGATAATAACTATGACGTTATTTATTTCGATGCATTTGCTCCAAAAAAGCAAGAAGAACTGTGGACCCCTAAAATCTACAAAAAGCTCTATGACAGTTTAAAGCCCGATGGTGTTTTATCTACCTACTCAGCTGCTGGGCAATTGAAACGAGATTTAAAATCGGTAGGTTTCCGAATAGAGAATCCTCCAGGGGCAAATGGCAAAAGAGAAATGACGGTGGCTATTAAAGCCTAAGCGTTTATCCCCGCCTTATACCTCTCCAAGCACCTCTCCCGAGCAAATTTGTGCTCTACAACTTCTGGGACATATCCAAAAGAGAAATACTCTGGGACCCATTTTCTAACATAGTCAAGATTCTTATCAAACTTCTTCAATTGCTGATGAGGATTGAACACTCTAAAATAAGGTGAGGCATCACAACCAGTCCCTGCAGCCCATTGCCAGTTTCCGTTATTAGATGAAGCTTCGTAATCCAACAATTTTTTTGCAAAATAAGCCTCTCCCCATCTCCAGTCTATGAGCAAGTGTTTGCATAAAAAGCTTGCTACTACCATTCGTACTCGATTATGCATATATCCAGTACTATTTAGCTCACGCATACCTGCGTCCACCATTGGATATCCAGTTTCTCCATTGCACCACTTCTCAAATTCTTCTTTATTATTTCGCCATTCTATGCCGTCATATTTCGTCTTGAAGTTTTCGGTAAGCACACGTGGAAAATGATGTAAAATCTGCATAAAAAACTCCCTCCAGATTAGTTCTGATAAAAACACATCACTCTTTGTTCTTACCGAAGCTACTAACTGTCGTATACCAATAGTTCCAAAGCGAAGATGTGGACTTAAGTAACTGGTGCCATCAGTAGCCGGGAAGTTTCTTAGCTCTTCATAGTTTTCAACTTCTCTTAGAGTAAACGGCTTAACCTTTCTATCTGACGATTCGAACTCTAAATCACTTTGACTTGGAAATTGTGAATCCCATTTATAGAAATTTGTAAGACTCTCGGATGCTACCGGAAGATGTTGCTCTGGATTAAAATGCGAAAGCCATTTATTTTTAAAAGGAGTATAGACTGTATATGGTAATCCGTCATCTTTTGTCACTTCATCTTTTTCATAGATAACTTGGTCCTTGTAGCTGTTAAATTCAACATCATTACTCTTTAATAAATCAGCTATTTCTGCATCCCTCTGCAGAGCATAAGGTTCATAGTCGCGATTAGTAAATACTGCTGATACGTCATATTCTTCTAGTATTTCCTTCCAAACGTTAAGTGGTTTTCCTTTATATACCTTTAGACCGCTATTATATTCTTTGAGTAAAGTATTGATTTTTTGAAGGTTCTGATAAATAAACTGAACCCGTGGGTCATCTGATGGTAATTCATCTATAATATCTGAATCAAAAATAAATATAGGTAGAACAGAACTCTCCTCAGATAATGCATGAAATAAACCTACATTATCCTCTAGTCTTAAATCTCTCCTAAACCAAAAGATTGAAATATTATCCATTGAAAAGATAACATCCATAGGGGTTGAAAGTTCAGCCTACAACTCCCAGTCTTGACCTCTAAAAGGAATTTCAACTTTATTGCTTAAAGTAGAATCTAAATTTTCCTTCAAATCATACATTGATTCTTTCTCACCATGTACGAAAAATATCTTTTTTAAGCCATCACTGTCAGAAGAGTTAAAATACTCCTTCAGACCCAATGAGTCTGGATGTGCACTAAATACATCTGTTTGCAAAATTTTTGCAAATACATATCTATCTTGACCTTTTATTCTAATTGTACTAGGTTGTTCTAATAATCTAGCTCCTAAGGTTCCAGGCGAACAGAAACCGGCAATAAGGATAGTACAAAGTGGGTTTTGGATATGGTCATTGATATGTTGCTGAATCCTCCCCCCTTCCAACATACCTGCGGAAGAAACGATAATACTAGAGTCTCTGTATAATTCCATCTCTTCAATATCTTCTTCATCTTCAACGAGATATAGACTTTTGAAATCAAATAAACTTCCTTCTGATGACTTATACTGCTGAGCTTCTTCATTCAAAAAATGAGAAAATCTGTTGTGTATCTGGGTACTTGCAAGTGCCAGCGGACTATCTGCAAAAACTCTAACAGGAGGCAACTTTCCTTCATGAAAAAGCTTTTTCAGCGTAAAAAGAATCGATTGAGTTCTGCCTACACTAAAGGCTGGAATTATAAGCTTCCCTTCTTGATTAATGCAAGTAGCCGTTACATGTTCTATCAGAACTTCCTCAGGGCTTCGCACCTCTTTGTGAAGCCTATTTCCGTAGGTTGTTTCCGTCACTAGATAATCAAGACCAGGCATAGGAACTGGATCTACAATAAGTTTACTTCCTGGATTTCCCAAATCCCCTGTAAAACCAAAATTCTTTTTTACTCCGTTTTCTTCTATTTCTAGCCGAACACTAGCTGCTCCTATTATATGACCAGCTTCATACATAGTAAAGCTCGCATTGCCATACAACTGAAAAGGCTCATTGAATCGGACGGTAAGTAATTGGCCAACAGCATCTTTTACCTCCTTGTATCCAAAGAGTTTGACACTTTTTTTCCGTTTACTGTTGCTGTTTTGAATATTGACTGAATCTGTCCAAAGGCTTTCTAGAAGGTAGGCTGTAGGCTCTGTACAGATAATCTCTCCTTCAAATCCTTGTTTCACTAAGTTGGGGATATTGCCACTATGGTCTATGTGTGCGTGAGTAAGTATAAGTACATTTACATCTTTTGGCTGAAAAGGAAATTGAGCGTTGATTGCTTTATTCGATTTATCCTCATAGTCTATCCCGCAATCTATTAAAATGGTATATCCATTATCAAGTTCTACTAAGTGCATACTGCCAGTTACTTGTCTGGCTGCTCCCCAACATGTGTACTTCATCTTCCCTCTTCTTACTAACGTGCAATTATAAGTTTTGCATAGCGTTTTATGGAATTTTCATGATTCAAAATGTGTACATAGTAACTCCCTACAGGCAAAGTCGAAACATCAAAAAAACGCTTGTTGCTTAACTCATCTGAAAGTACGGATTGTCCATAAGTATTATAGACCTTTAACTGCCAGCCTTGATAACCAATTCCTTCAATATAAGCTAAGTTTGATGCTGGATTGGGATAGATTACTTCTCTTTCAATTCTATCAGCATCATTTGATGCAATTTCTTTTATTTGGCTAAAGTATAATGTAGCTGCAAGAGCACCTTTAATGACCTGAGTTGTAGCTTCAGTATCCATATTCAACGTAATATCGCTAGCTGTGTGATAATGTGGGTCACTACTTTCTTGGTATAAACCAGTAATCACATACCCTTCATCTTCGAATGGGATATAGTCTGTCGAAAATGCAGGACCAATCACTGGATTTAGATCAGTATATAATCTGATAAGCTCCATCAGTGTATCTGTGGCTAACCAAGAAGCCGCATTGTTTTCTTCTGGAGAAGGTCGTTCGTCTCTTTCGCAAACAATACTACCATTATCCAACCCCTTAGTTCCACCGAGTTGATCAAGATTGAACATTAGCTTTATCTCCTCACTTCTATCCAACGTATTTTGCACATAATGTTTACTTCCAAGCAAACCATCCTCTTCTGCTCCAAAGTTTATAATCCTTATGCCATAATCGCTCACAACATACTGCATCTGACGTGCAATTTCTAAAGTGGCTATTACTCCACTTCCATTATCATTTGCACCTGGACTTGGTGCCTTACTATCATAGTGAGCTCCTACTATTATCCATTTGTTTTCTAATGTTCCAGGTTGTTCGATTATTACATTATATGACTCCCCACTAGATACTCTAAATGTATCAATCTGTGAATCATACCCCATCTCAGCATATTTGTTTACAAGCCATTTTGTAGCACTGTCAAAAGCAAACGACCCAGTACGCTTTACTCCTAGTCTTTCGTATTCCAATATTTTCTGATAGATAGAATCTACTCGATAAGTCAAATCAGAAATTGCAGGATTATAGCTTTGGCTCCAAACGGTTGTAGCTGATATAAGAAAAAAAACTATCGCACAGTATACTCTCTGCATTTGTCCGAAGATACGGAAATATTCAAGGCTAATACACGGTCTTGAGGCAAGAAGTTTGCAATTTTTTCTGGCCATTCAATAAAACACAACTCACGAGAGTCTATAAATTCCATAAAGGCGATGTCTTCTATCTCCTCCAAAGACTCTAACCTATAAAGGTCAAAATGATTCACTTTTTCATCCTCAAACTCGTAAGTATTTACTATCGAGAATGTAGGGCTATCAACTGCTTTAAAATTAAACCTGTAGTTTAAATATTCTGAAACTAAAGTAGTTTTACCAGACCCAAGATTGCCGACCAGCAATATAATATTCTTGCCAGCTGATATTTGTTGATCAACATACTCAAACAGAGAATAATGTTCTCCATCAAATCCACAGATCTTAAAACTTCTCACTATTTTGGCTCTAAGGTTATCAGGGGAATCATCATCTCTTCCATAGAAATACCACCGTGTTGAAAGGTATCTTTATAGTACTTTGCATAATGATTCAAGTTATTAGGATAGACGAAAAAATCATTCTCTTTGCTAAAAATGAACCTACTACTCATATGTTGCTTTGGTAGTCTTGCATCATCCGGATTCACTATTTCAAAAACTTCCTTAGGCTCATAGGTCATTCTACGTGCTGTCTTGTATCTCAAATTCGTAGTCGTATCCTTATCTCCTTGCATTTTGACTGGATGATCCACTCTTACGGAGCCGTGATCTGTAGTTATTACTACTTTAATCTTTTTTTCAGCCAGAAACTTGATAGCTTCAAACAACGGAGAGTGCTCAAACCAGCTTGTTGTTAATGCACGATAGGCGGATTCATCTTCGGCAAGTTCTCTGACAATCTTACTATCCGTGCGGGCGTGAGACAATGTATCAATGAAATTATGAACTATAGTCACAAACTCCTCATTTACTAAATTAGGTAGTTTTTCTACCATTTGTTTGGCATTATTCAGATTTGTGACTTTAATGTATTTAGATTCGAATCCAGTCCTAAGTCGCTGAAGTAGATCATTTAAAAAGAATGATTCGTGTAAATTTTTACCGCCTTCATCTTCGTCGTTACTCCATTTATCTCCAAATCTCTTTTCTATATCTGCGGGCATTAATCCACTGAAAATAGCATTCCTTGCATATTGGGTGGTTGTAGGTAGGATGCTCATGTACATATCCTCCTTTACTACTCTATAATAGTTGCTTATCTCCTTCTCAATAAACTTCCAATGGTCAAACCTCAAGTTGTCCAGCAACAGTAAAAAAAATGGCTCTCCCTTTTTCTTGTTCGGCAGTATGCCTCGTTTCATTAGGTTGTGAGACATCATAGGAGCTTCCTCATTATCTGCTGCCGCTGAGATAAACTTCAAATAATTCTTTTCAATATATTTACTGAACTCTCTATTCCCGTCTTGTTTCTGAGTTCTGAGGATATCCTCCATCCCAGTCTCATCGGAATTAGCCATTTCAATCTCCCAATAGACTAGCTTTTTGTACATCTCCTTCCACTTAGACCAGTCCATGTAGTCCATAAACGCCATACCAATATTTCTAAAATCCTGCTGATATCGCTGAGTAACACTCTCAGTTTCTAACCGTTTGTTATCCGTTAGTTTTTTTATTGTACTGAGTATCTGCCTTGGATTGACTGGTTTTATCAAATAGTCAGCAATCTTGCTTCCTATAGCATCTTCCATGATATGATCTTCTTCACTTTTAGTAATCATCACTACTGGAATGTTTCCCTTCAACTCTTTTATAATTCTAAGTGCCTCTAGACCAGATATGCCTGGCATATTTTCATCTAAAAATACCAAATCATAATGCTCATTCTCAACCTTCTCAGTGGCATCTAACCCATTGGTC
Organism: Bacteroidia bacterium; assembly: GCA_965655315.1. GTDB lineage: Bacteria > Bacteroidota > Bacteroidia > NS11-12g > UBA9320 > UBA9320. Next base: position 56,557 of record CBFHGJ010000005.1, on the reverse strand, counting down.
ACGGTAGATACTTCATAACCTCGTTCTTCTAAGAAAAGTAGATGTGCTTTTAGATGATCTATTTCGTCATCGGCCCATAGTATTTTTATGTTATTCATGTTTTAGTAATGGTCTTTACCTTTGCTACGTTCAAGACGCAAAAAAGTTGCGTACAAAGCAAGTAATAATTCAACTCATAAAATAGCATTTTATTTCGTCCTTTGAATAAAAATAAAATTATAAACGACCCTATATATGGTTTTGTCACTATAAATCATGATATCATATATGATTGTATAGAACTACCAGAATTTCAACGTCTAAGAAGGATTAAACAATTAGGACTTACTAGTCTTGTTTATCCTGGTGCTCAGCACACTAGATTTCAACATGTCATCGGTGCAATGCATCTTATGGATTTGGCAGTAAAAAGTCTAAGATCTAAAAATGTTAGTATCTCAAAAGACGAAGAAATAGGTGTGCTACTTGCCATACTATTACACGATATAGGCCACGGTCCATTTTCCCACAGCTTAGAGCATAGTATACTTAGAGGAGTACATCATGAAGATATTTCAAGTGTTCTGATGCATCACATTAACGAAAAAATGGATAGTAGACTAGATTTAGCTATTAGAATATTTGAAAATAAATATGAAAGGCCTTTTCTTCATCAACTAGTAAGTAGCCAACTAGACATGGATCGATTAGACTATTTAAGAAGAGATAGTTTTTATACTGGTGTTTCAGAAGGGACAGTAGGTATAGAACGAATTATCCAAATGTTGAATGTAAAAAACAATAATTTAATTGTCGATCAGAAAGGCATTTACTCCGTAGAAAAGTTTTTGATGGCAAGAAGATTTATGTACTGGCAAGTATATTTACACAAGACTTCTATAGTTGCTGATTACATCTTATTGAGTATTCTGAAAAGAGCAAAAGAATTATTTTCAGAAGGAAATGAATTATTTGCTAGTCCATATTTAAAGTACTTTTTGACGCAGGATATAGATAAAAGCAAACTTGACGAAAAAGAAGTTTTAGAGAACTTCTGTCAACTCGATGACTCTGAAATTATCGGTGCCATTAAAGTATGGCAAAGAAGTGAAGACAGACCATTAAGCCTAATGTGTAAAATGCTTACAGACAGAAACTTACCGAAAATAAAAGTAAGTGAAGAGCACATATCTGACAAAGAAATCGATAAACAGAAAGCAATCGCAAGCAAAAGACTGAACATTTCTGTAGAGGAAGCAGATTACTTCATACATACCGGTGCACTTAGCAATAAAACATACTCTAGCAAAGGCGATGCACTCAAAATTGGTCTTAAAGATGGAAGCTTAAAAGACTTATCTGAAACATCTGAGATATACAATGTATCTTGGGATAATAAACCACAAGTCAAATATTTTATAACCTATTTAAAATAGGCTAAATTTGCCATCTATTGAATCTATCAGCTGAAAAAATTGCCAAAATAGTAAATGGCACAGTAGAAGGAAATAAAGCCATAGAAGTCAATTCTGTGGATAAGATAGAAGAAGCGACTCCTTCCAGTTTATGCTTCCTTTCTAACACTAAATACGCACACTTCATGCAAACTACTAATGCGGGAATTGTGTTAGTGGACGATACCATAAAAAATATCCCTGAAGGCAAAACAGTCATTAGGTGCTCTCATCCATACGTTGCATTTTGTACCATTCTCATTCAGTTTTTTGACTACAAAGACCCCAATTCAGGAATTCACCCAACTGCAGTTATTGAACCTTCCGCAACTATTGGAAAAGATTGTCATATCGGTGCAAATGCCTATATAGCTGATGGTGTAACGATAGGTGACAACAGTAAGGTTTTTGCGAACACCTCAATTTACGAGAATAGTACTATCGGTAGTAATACAGTAATTCGATCGAATGTATCTGTTTATTATAAATCAGTTATCGGTAATGATTGTATCATTCATAGTGGAACTGTAATCGGTTCTGATGGGTTTGGCCATGCTCCTTTACCCGACGGCACCTACATAAAGATACCTCAAATAGGGAATGTTGTTATTGGAAATAAGGTGGAAATTGGTAGCAATACAAGTATTGACAGAGCCAACATGGGTAGCACTATAATTAAAGATGGTTGTAAACTAGACAACCTGGTGCAGATAGCTCACGGTGTAGAGCTTGGAGAAAATACTGTTGTGGCCGGCGGAGTCTGTATAGCAGGGAGTGCTAAAATTGGAGCAAACTGTGTATTTGCAGGTCAAAGTGGCGTAGTTGGACATGTCACCGTAGCTGACAAAACAACTCTTGGTGGCCAAGGAGGAATAAATAAAGACATAAAAGAGCCTGGAGGTATATTCACGGGATCACCTCATCTTCCATTTAAAGACGAAATGAAGAGCCGAGTGATGTGGAGAAATCTACCCAAACTTGAAAAGCGAGTAAGAGAACTAGAACAAAGACTTAAAGACGAATGAATAAATTTCAGACTACAATACGAGAGGCAGTAACTGTTTCAGGAGTAGGTCTTCATACAGGTAATGCGGTTAATTTGACTTTTGAACCAGCTGCAGAAGACCACGGTTATGTTTTTCAGAGAGTTGATTTAGAAGGTCAGCCAACTGTAAAGGCAGATTGCGACTTAGTTGTAGATACTTCACGTGGTACTACTATTAAACAAAACGGAGCAAGAATTAATACTGTAGAACACGTATTAGCTGCACTTGCTGGTTTAGAGATTGATAATTGCCTCATAAAACTGGATGCTCCAGAAACCCCAATTATGGATGGTAGTAGTAAACCATTTATAGATAAACTGCTAGAGGTAGGTATCGTTAATCAAAAAAAAGAGCGTGAGTATTTTGAAATTCCTCATCGTATTAACTATACAGATGGAGAAGGAGTTGAAATGATGGCTTTGCCTGCTGATGATTACAGACTTACAGTAATGGTAGATTACAATTCACCAGTACTGGGTAGTCAGCACGCTTCTATTGTTAATCTTTCAGAGTTTACTGAAGAGATATCAAGTTGTAGAACATTTTGCTTTTTACACGAGTTAGAAATGCTACTTGAAAACGACCTTATTAAAGGCGGAGATTTGAATAACGCGATTGTAATTGTAGATCGAGTAGTTCAGGATAATGAAATTGAGCACTTAGCTAAATTATTTAACAAGGATAAAATCGAAGTTAAAAAAGAGGGAATTCTAAACAATGTAGAATTACGTTTTCAAAACGAACCCGCACGACATAAGTTACTCGATATGGTAGGTGATTTAGCTCTAGCTGGAGTGCCACTTAAAGCACAGATACTGGCTGCTAGACCAGGTCACACAGCGAACGTAGAGTTTGCCAAAAAAATCAAGAAGGCATATAAGAACGCTAAGAAAAAAGTAAATGAAAATGATAACGTTCCGTTCTATGACCCCAATGTAGTTCCATTATTCAATCACCAAGAAATAGCTAAGATACTACCTCATAGACATCCTTTTCTATTGGTAGATAAAATCATAAAACTGACTGATACAGAGGTAGTAGCAGTCAAAAATATCACGGGAGATCAATACTTTTTTCAAGGACATTTTCCAGGCGAACCGCTTATGCCAGGTGTACTGCAAATAGAAGCTATGGCACAAGCTGGAGGAGTATTAGTTCTAGCTGATAAGGACAATCCAGACAATTGGAGTACTTACTTTGTGAAGATAGAAAATGCTAAGTTCAAAGACAAAGTAGTCCCTGGTGACACTTTAGTATTTAGAATGGTTCTAACTGCCCCAGTTAGAAGAGGTCTTTGTATGATGAAGGGTGAGGCCTTTGTTGGAAACAAAATGGTTTGTGAAGCTAATATGATGGCCCAAATTGTAGAAAATAGATAATCAATGATTCAACCACTAGCATATGTAAATCCAGGTGCCAAAATAGCGGACACTGTAGTTATTGAGCCATTTGTCACTATTCATAAGAATGTAGAAATTGATGAAGGAGCTTGGATAGGTTCTAACGTCACCATAATGGAAGGAGCTCGAATAGGGAAAAATTGTAAAATATTTCCTGGAGCTGTAATTTCTGCTATACCTCAAGATTTGAAGTTTGATGGAGAGGAAACAACTACACACATTGGAGACAACACCACGATTCGTGAATGTGTAACCGTGAATAGAGGAACAGTAGCCAAGGGTAAAACCGTTGTAGGTAATAATTGCCTGTTAATGGCTTATTCTCATATTGCTCACGATACTATTTTAGGTAATAATGTAATAATAGGAAATGGGACTCAGATAGCTGGAGAAGTAAACATTGCAGATTTCGCAATTCTAAGTGGGTTAGTCGCTGTTCATCAATTTGTTAATATTGGACCTCACGTAATGATAAGTGGAGGTAGTTTGGTCAGAAAAGACGTTCCTCCGTATACTAAAGCTGCTAGAGAGCCACTTAGTTATGAGGGGGTAAATAGCATTGGTTTGCGAAGACGAGGATTCACTTCTGAGAAAATAGGAGAAATTCAAGAAATCTACAGAAATCTTTACCTACGAGGTCTTAATAATGCCAAAGCCCTGGTTAAGATTGAAACCGAGATGCCAGCAACCCAAGAACGGGACGAAATAATCAGCTTCATCCGTGCCTCTGATCGTGGGGTAATGAAAGGATACATATCTAGGTAAATGCTCAGCATTACTTGTGAAAATGTAGCAAAACGATATGTAAAAGAAGTTCTTTTTCAGAACTTCACTTTTACATTTTCTCAGAACAATAAGTACGCACTTTTAGGCCCAAATTCTAGCGGTAAAAGCACTCTGCTGAAGATTATTGGGGGAGCATTAGCTCCAACCAAAGGCAACGTTATATTTTCTAAAGACCATTCTGCATACAATGCAATCAGTTTTTGTAGTCCAGAGCTACACTTATTGGAAGATTTTACGGTTCAAGAAACATTTAATCTTCATTTCAAACTGAAACAACCTAAGATAAGCTTAGAAAATCAATGGGAAATAGCTGATTTGAAGCCATTCCTTAATAAAAAGTATAGTGAGCTCTCTTCAGGTCTGAAAAACAAGGTAAAACTATCCTTAGCTATTTTTACAGATACCCCCGCCCTATTACTAGATGAACCTTGCACCAATTTTGATGATAAAAATATCGACTGGTACAATAAGATGTTGGAGAAATTTGGGCAGGACCAACTAATAATCATAGGCTCAAATCAGGAATCTGAATACAAAATTTGTAAAGAACATTTACATTTGAACCATTATAAATCGAACTAAAATGAAAAAGACTTATTTGTTATTCATACTTATTGGACTAACGGCAATAGCGTGTTCACCTTCTAGCACAGAAACTTCAGAAGAAACAGAATCAGAAGCTACAGTAGCTGGATCCTATGGAGACACTGAATGGGAGAATGAAGAATCCATTTCTTTTGCTTCATTGATGGACTCTCTCCAGTTGAGTGATTCTATATATACAACTGTCGAGGGTAAAATTGATGCAGCGTGCCAAGCAAAAGGATGTTGGATGAGTATGTCTGCAGCAGAAAATGAAATTTTCGTAAAGTTCAAGGACTATGGATTTTTCGTGCCAATGAATAGTGCAGGTCACGATGCAACGATGAGAGGTTGGGCATATGCTGAGTCTCAGAGTGTAGCTGACCAAATAGAATATGCTAAAGATGCTGAAGCTTCAGACGAAGAAATCGCAAAGATTACTGAGCCTATACGTAAGTACACTTTCACGGCAGATGGGGTCGTAATTAAATAGTTTGATTGTATGACCACAAAGTACTTTATTTTAGTCTTACTAGTTGTAGTAATTGTAGCTTGTGGAGAATCTAATACTCGAGAAACTGGGAGTACCTCAGACAAAGCAGAAATGTATGAAGCATCTGAACTTAGTGCGATGATGAGAGAAATGGTCTCTTGGAGTAAGGAAGCTAAACAGTCTCTAGCCGAAGGAGATTCTATTTCAGTACCGGAAAAATTTTACTCTTTAGGAGAGCAAGAGGCGACACGTGGAGAACACGACGAGGAGGCTTTCAAAACCATGGTTCCATTATATACCGCTGCGTTAGAAGGAATAGAAAGAGGTGATTCTCAGCAATTCTACTACGATGCTTCGATTCAGGCTTGTAAAAGTTGTCACGCAGTATACTGTTCTGGACCTTTATCTGTTATTGAGCAGTTGTAGAAACAGGCAAATTACCTGGCACTACCTAGCTAGAATTACTCTCTGAGGAGCATAGAATACATCCTCCTCTTTCAAAGATATGATGTAAGCATCATTCGCTACATTTTCATTAACATCTATTTGTACTCCAGAAGTGGTACTTCCAGATTGAACTAGTTGACCGGTAAGTGAATAGAGTTCGTAAGTCAATTCTTTAGTCGAATTGACAAATACCACAAGTGATCCTCTAGTAGGATTAGGATATACATTAAAAGACTGCCTGTTAAACTGTCTTACACTTCCTACATCTTTCTTTACACCCGGTATTCCTTCTATGAAATTCAACCCACCTCTAGTATTTCCTAGTACTATGTCTGAGACTCCATCACCATTCAGATCAGCACCAGCTGGATATACTCTAGTACCCCAGTCTTGATTGTAGTTTGTCTTTGTGATCTCCGTTTGCATATAGTCCTTATTTTCAGGAAAATCGGCCTGAAGATCCTTAGTTATATCATATAATCTAACTATACCTTCATCACCACCGACAGCTATACTGGTAACCCCATTATCCCATTTTACTATAGTAGGCACCGAAAAACCTTCGTAAGCAACTACTGTTACTTCTACTGGATTAAAGTCTTCATCCAAGACCGTCTGGATAAACGTTTCATTTACTAATATTCCACCTAAACTATCGTCTTCCAGTTCTAGTGATGGAATAGATGCAGTTCCCTTGTTTTTATAGTATCTCACAGTACCTTCACTACTGCCTAAAAGTAAATCAACCAGACCATCCTCATCTAAATCATAGAAGTAGGGTGCTGAATTAAAATTTGCTTTGATACCAGCAAATTCATTGGTTTGGAACACAAAATCTGCTACTGACTTAGACCCACTATTGAGATAATAATATATACTCCCTGTTGCATTCCCTAAAAAAAGGTCTAAATCACCATCACTATCTAAGTCTTCTAGAGCAGGCACAAGTCCTTGATATGACTCAGATCGAATATCTAGAAAATTCTCATCTCTTAATTGAAAAATTGGATTACTGGCGGTCCCAACATTCTCGTATCTAGCAATCACATCCGCAGTATCACCGTTATCATAATGATCTCCATTTGTAGCAACTAACATGTCCAAATCTCCATCTCCATCTAAATCTCCAAAAGCTGGAGCAGTACGTGAACCAAAATCAATCATATCTCCAACAAGAAAGTCTTTTTGTTGGTAATCAAAAACAGGTGCAGACGTAGTTCCTTTGTTCAAAAAATAGAAAACGTTATCTTTTTCGTGTATTGGATAAGAAGACTTATCCGCTTCATTGGTAGAAATTACTAGGTCTAGCTCACCATCTAAATTTATATCTACGCTAAACATCCCAGGAGCTGTCGGAAGGTCTGCGGTCACTTGAGAAGAAAAGAAATTACGATTCATTACGATGAAAGTATCTTTATAGTAATTCAAGTCAGCCTTTCCATTTTCTAAAAAATATATCGGAGTCTCTAAACGCTCGGAATTTCCAAGGAATAAATCCATGTCTCCATCATTATCATTATCAAAAAACAAAAGTGTCTTTGACGCAAAGTGCTTTTTACGCTTGTACGCTTCATAAAAATCACATGGTGCATTTAAGTATACATCATCATCCTCAGCCACACCACCATAACACTTATCCAAAATAGAGAAGGTGATATCCTCAGCAGCCTTATTACTGTCTGCTGTTGTATTATCAAAAAGTTGCATGTTTGACCCCACAAAATTTAGCATCCCAACAAAATCTATATCGCCATCACCATCTAAATCTTCTATACCGGGAAGTGAATTATTTAGTGGCGTTAGTCTTTTAAATGGATTAAACACTACAGGTTGTACCTTGTCTAATCCTTTCAATTCTGAAATCTTAGAAAAAGAAGGGTAAGTAGCTCCAGCTTCAGTCGTGTTCTGGTAAATGTGTACGTAGTCTCCCTTATAAAACCACAAGTCCATTTTTCCATTATTGTTTAAATCTCTCGATATTAAGAATTGTTCCACTTTGGGTAAAAATTCTTCATACTTCGGCTCATATCTATATTCTAATGTGCCCTTCAATTTACTAGCCAAAAAGGTTAAATTTCTCTTCCCCGATCGGTCAAATACAATCAAATCTAAATCTCCATCGTTGTTTAAATCTATATTAGAAAACTGTGGCTGATTTAACCCACCTACGAAGGCCAATTCAAGGGTCTCTCCTTGAGCATCTTTTACTACTGGACCATTAGTAATTTTAAATAATTGACCAAATCCAGTGAAACCAAAGAGCAAAAGTGTAGAGAGAAGTAGAATGTTTTTCATGATGCCGTTTCTAAATAGACTACTAATATATCACTTTTGTTGCTTAGAAAGAATCACAAATGGACGTCGTAAAGTTTTACAACCTATTCATTGAATCTAATTTTTCCTTCACTACAGATAGTAGATCAATCGAAAAAGGAGCCTTTTTTTTCGCCTTAAAAGGAGAGAATTTTAACGGTAATATCTATGCTAATCAGGCACTTGCAGATGGAGCTGAATATGCTGTAATAGATGAAGATCAAGGTGATGATCCTAGACTAATCTTAGTGGATGATGTTCTTCACTTTATGCAACTTGTGTCACACTTCCATCGGTCATGTTATGACATTCCAGTGATAGCCATTTGCGGAAGTAACGGGAAAACTACTTCTAAAAACTTAATTAGACAGATTCTTCAGAAAAAATATAGGACACACTCAACCCAAGGAAATTTCAATAATCACATAGGAGTACCTATCACGCTATTACAAATGCCAATTAATACAGAAATAGCAGTTATAGAATTAGGTACTAATAATCCAGGGGAAATTGAAGCACTATGTAAAATTGCTGACCCCAATTATGGATTAATTACAAATATTGGCAAAGAGCATTTGGAAGGTTTTGGAACGCTAGAAGCTGTCGCCAAAGAAGAAAGTGAAATCTATCATTACATCTTAAAAAATGGAGGAAGTATATTCCTAAATACAGATGATGATTGGTTGACTAGAATGAGCAGATCTTTGACGGAAAAAATCACATATTCCAAGAAGGATGTGGTTATCAAATCCTTGGTCCCTACTATTTCTTTCAAGTATAAGACGCAAGACTTTAGTTCTAAGTTAATGGGAGATTATAACTTAGACAACATCCTTTTAGCAATTGCAATTGGTGAACATTTTGATGTGGACCTTGAACACATAAAAGAGGCAATATCTGAGTACCAGCCGGACAATAACAGAAGTCAACTAATCGAGCAAAATGGCAAAACGATTATCCTAGATGCATACAATGCAAATCCGAGCAGTATGCAAGTTGCCATAAAAAACTTTTCTCTTTTACCTCAAAAGAAGAAAATACTCATACTAGGTGATATGTTTGAGATGGGGCCCACAGCAGACCAAGAACATCTAGATCTACTCTTATGGTGCAATCAGTTCAATTTTCACACCATATATGCTCTAGGCGATCATTTTGCGAGTACTTCAGACAAGACAGACTCAATCACACCTTACTCTATGGAAGATCTCGGAGAAGTATTAAAAACTGAAGACTTACAGAATGCTGCTTTTCTAATAAAAGGCAGCAGAGGAATGAAGATGGAAAGAGTTTTGGACTATTTATAAGCTAGCCACTTAAAAGTTCCTTGCTTTGTTCCAAGGCATGTTCCGTCAAATTATCTCCACTTATCATCTTTGCTATTTCACTGATTCTATAATCACCATGAAGAACCTTCACTTGTGTTTCAACGGTATTTTTATTTTCTGACTTATAAACGAACAAGTGATGATTTCCTAGCGATGCTATTTGTGGTAAATGAGTTATAGTAATGACTTGTTGGTCATTACTCATATTTTTCATCATCGTTCCTACCTTACGAGCTACCTCTCCACTTACTCCTGTATCTATTTCATCATATATACTACTTGGCATATCTAAATGATTGGCTAACAAGTTTTTGAGAGATAGGTTTATTCTAGCTAACTCTCCTCCGGATGCGGATTTTCTTATATCGGCATACGAATTTCCTTTATCGGAGGATAATTCAATTGAGATTGAGTTCATCCCATATGCATTTAGATCTTCAACATTTTCAAGCTGATACTTCAATCTAGAATGCTCCATCCCTAAACCAGCTATAATTTCACTCAGCTGAGAAGATATTTCGACAGATTTTGACTTTCTTATCTTACTTATCTCGGCTGCTTGCCTTCTTAGTTTTGTTTCCAAGTTCGCTATATCTAATTCTAAACTACTTATTTGATCACTCAAGTCTAGAGTAAGAGCAAAATTTCTACTTAAGTCATCTTGAATTGTAAGCAAATCACTAACAGATTCCACTCTATGCTTGGACTTTAACATATGTATGGAAGATACTTTTTCGGCTACCTCCTCTAACCTTTCTGGGTTTACTTCTACTTCTTGAGCAGAGTTTTCTATCTCCCCAGCTATATCTTTTAGCTCGATCAGCACAGAATCAACACGTGCTGCAAGTTCAGTTGTGAGAGACGTTCTACTTTTAGTTAGTAACTGCTTTAAGTCCGATAATAGGTAGGTAATAGTATGTTCCGAGCCTTCTAGCAGCTGTGAAGACTGATTAAACGTATTTATAAGTTCCTCTGCATTTTCGAGCATCTCTTGTTCAGAGAAAAGCTCTTTTTCATTTATATCATCCAGATTTGCTTCTTCCAGTTCTTTATACAGATACCTATTATAATCAGCCTCCTTAGCCAGGTTTGCTTCTTCAGTTTTCAGCTCTTTTAACTTTACTTTATGATTTGTTAGCCGACTTAAACCCTTCTGAAATTCTTCTGTTTTCTCAGAACACCCAGCAAGCTTATCTATACTATGGTATTGAAAATCAGTGTTAAATAATTGTAGGTTATCACGTTGTGAATGTATTTCAACCAATCTAGAGCCCAAGTCCGACAATACTTTCAAAGTCGTGGGTGTATCATTGATAAATGATCGACTTTTCCCAGCACTAGTTATTTCTCGGCGTATAATAGTTACAGACTCATGGTCTAAATCGTGTGCATTGAAAAAAGACTGCAGACCGTACTTAGTTATATTAAAACTAGCTTCAATGATACATTTTTGCTCTTTGTCTCTCAGGGCAGATGAATCCGCTCTTTTTCCTAAAACCATACCAAGAGCCCCTACCAAAATGGATTTACCCGCTCCAGTTTCTCCTGTAATAATATTAAGTCCATTGTTGAACTGAATTTCAATATCAGATATTAAGGCGTAGTTTTTGACTTTTAGGTTTTGCAGCATAAAATGAGTACAAAGGTAGAAGTAAGTTATCTTAATTTTTGACCATTATATTATCAAAAGTCATTCGCGATATCCACTTTCTATCCAACATTCAATAACTTGAATTTCTTCATTCGAAAGTTTTTCACGGCCCTTTGGCATTGGACTTACTCCCGTTTCGTGTCTCAACGCTCGCAGAAATTTAGGATCTTGTGCCGATTCCATCGTTGTCTCATAATCAGACATCGTATACCCTGCTGCTCCACTTCCGTGGCAATAGACTCCTGAACAACCCACCTCCTCTAAAAGTGGTTTAACATCGTTTGTATACAGTATATCAATACTGTCACATAGCTCCTTCGTTTGGTTTGTTATAATAATTTTATCGTCATCCTCACAAGACATGAGAGCTATTACGACCACACTAAAAAAAAGACATACTTTTTTCATTCACTGTTTATTTGTTGGGAAAAATACAAATTAAAGAACTTACCACTACATACTATTGCATATTAGATAAAACATATGTCTTCCCTGTCTTTAAAACCTTATAATACATTTGGTCTAGAGGTTAATGCCAAAGAGATCATTAAAATCACAAGTATTGAACAGCTTCAACGTATTTCAAATCTGAGTGATTGCCTCATTATAGGTGGAGGAAGCAATATTCTCTTAACTCAAGATGTAAATAAAACTGTGCTAATCAATGAGTTAAAAGGTATTGAAATAAAAGAAGAAACTGAGGACTTTGTCGAGTTGAGTATAGCTTCTGGGGAAAACTGGCATAACCTTGTGCTACACTGTATAGATCACGGATACGGCGGAATAGAAAATATGAGTTTAATCCCAGGTTCCGTTGGTGCAGCTCCTATGCAAAATATAGGAGCTTATGGCACAGAAATAAAAGATGTATTAACGTATGTTAAGGCCATTCAAATAAATAGCCTATTTGAAAAGAAATTTTCAAATGATGAATGTGAATTCGGATATAGAGAAAGTATTTTCAAGAAAAAGGAAAAAGGGAAATATCTAATCACTGAAATAGGGTTGAAACTCACTAAAAAAAATCATAAGCTGAACACTAGCTACGGTGATATTGAGCGTTGGTTATCGGAAAATAACATCTCTAAACCTACCTTGAAAAACGTAAGTGATGCTGTAATTTCGATAAGACAGAGTAAACTGCCTGACCCTAAGGAATTGGGGAACTCTGGTAGTTTTTTCAAAAATCCAATCATCCATAGAGCCCATTTAAACATGCTGAAACAAGAACATCCGGAGATAAAAAGCTATCCAGTAGATGATACTCTAATAAAGGTACCTGCAGGTTGGCTAATAGAAACTTTAGGATGGAAAGGAAGGCGGGTAGGAAGAACTGGCAGTCACGCCAAGCAAGCATTAGTTTTGGTCAACTATGGAGGTGCAAGAGGAAAAGATGTTCTCAGACTTGCTGAAGATATACAAGCTGATGTTTGGGATGAATTTCAAATTGTACTTGAAATGGAGGTCAACATCATTTAGAACAATATGAGTCTAACTTCACAAATACTGATTGCATTTGTGCTCTAGAGCACTTTCTCTTCCTATACGTAGAGATGTTTGCATGGGAGACTATCGGAAAAAAGATATTCAGAACTATTCCAAGTTCAATGTTTAAGCCAACGAAGCAGATGGCTGCTAATCAGGGACTTTACAATGGATTTCTAGCAGCTGGATTGATTTGATCTATCCTCATCAAAGATGCCAACTGGTCTTTTAACCTTGGCTGTTTTTTCTAGCCTGTGTAATTGTAGCAAGTAAATATGGAGCTTACTCTATAAGTAAGACCATCTTTTTGGTACAAGGAATTCCTGCATACATTGCTCTGGCATCTCTCCTTATTTTAAAATAAAAAATTCTTAATCCGTATTCAGTTGTCAGTTTACATTGACTAGCCGTTTTAAACTTAACTATGAAGACCAATATATTTTTACTGTGTCTATTCTCGCTTGCTGCTTGCAGCTCTCCTAAACAAGACAAATTATTAGAATCCAGTCCTATGAACGAAAAAAGTCAATCTCTAAAATCTGTCCTAGATGAAAAGAAAGCCAATTTCGAAGCCAAAGCGGATGAGACTAAAAAAGCGGTTTATGCTGATGGTATTCAAGACATTATAAATAAGCATGTTTTAGATAATGCCCTAAAAGTCGGAGATAAAGCTCTAAACTTTGAATTGACTAATGCAACTGGCTTTTCGGTTTCGCTTGATAGCAAGTTAAAAGAGGGTCCAGTAATTTTGATGTGTTACAGAGGTGGGTAGTGCCCATATTGTAATCTCACCTTACACGCTATGCAGGATATGCTTCCAGCGTTTAAAGAAAAAGGAGCTACACTAATGGCACTCACTCCAGAAGTACCAGATAAAAGTATTTCAACAAAAGAGAAAAATGACCTAGAATTCGAAGTACTTTCAGACTTAGACAACAACGTAGCGAGAGTTTACGGTGTAGTTTTTGAACTCACGGAAGAGGTAAAGAGCTATTATGAAAATGGTTTTGGTCTAAGTGAATACAATGGAAATGATAAAGGTGAACTGCCATTAGCCGCAACTTACTTTATACAGCTAGATGGAACGATATCATACGCTTTCTTAGATGCTGACTATAGAAATAGAGCTGAGCCTCAAGAAATTTTGGAGGTACTTTGAAAATAAACTAGGCTTCTACTTTCAATCCATCATACGCAATCTCCATACCTTCGGGCAACTGACTATTTACTTCCGCGTGAAAACCCATCTGGTGACTCAGGTGAGTAAAATAAGTCCGTTCTGCACCTACCTCTTGTGATAAGGCAATGGCTTGTTCTAATGAAAAATGTGAGATATGATCCGTTTTGCGGAGTGCGTTTAAAACTAGCACCTTTGTACCTCTTATTTTTTCCTTCTCCTCTTCACTAATATAATTGGCATCTGTGATATAAGTAAAGTCCCCTACCCTGTATCCGTAAACAGGTAACTTGTGATGCATAACTTGAATAGGAGTCAGAGTCAATTTGCCTACCGAAAATGGTTGAAGGTCGATGATGTGAAGATTTAAATTAGGTACACCCGGATACTTTTTGGCTGCAAAAGCATAATGAAAATCTCTTTTCAGTGTTATTTCCACTTGATGGTTAGCAAAGACTTCCATAGGCTGTTTTGAAGCCCAATTGAATCCTCGTATATCATCAAACCCGGCAGTGTGATCTTTATGGTCGTGAGTGAACACTACGGCATCTAGCTTTTTGACTTGCTCTCTAAGCATTTGTTGTCTAAAATCAGGTCCAGTATCTACGACAATAGATGTCTTCTCACTTTCTATAAGTATGCTAGTTCTTAATCTTTTATCTTTACTGTCATTAGAAGAACACACCTCACATTCACAAGCTATAATTGGAATTCCTTGAGACGTACCAGTACCTAAAAACGTAACTTTCATTAGCACAAAAGTAGGCTATTCATCCAGCGTTTTACTGTCTGCAAATAGTAAAAGATCTGGGATAGAATCAAGCAAATGAGCTAGATTAGCCTTAACTTCTCTAGTTTGGTACTGTACTTAATTTTGCATCTCCTCAGTTGCCTCCTTAGAATGATAACACACCAAATGGAATTATCTTATCTTCAGGTCTATCTAGATTAACAAAAAGTGCCTCATCTTCCTCATATTAGTTTTTTAAATTGGTGTGATGCTCATCGTAATTGCCACTGTTAACCCAAACTTTATTAAACGTATTTATAGGCCCTAAGAGTTCGTGTAAACCCGTAATCATAGTCATGTATTCTACCTTGGTCTTTTTTTAATAAATATGAGCCTAAAGTCTAACTTGTACTGTTTTTGCTGAGCTATATTCCTGAGATATTCATATAGCTCTAACAAGGCGGTAGCTCCCATATTTTTATGTATCCACCATCTACTAAATGTCCCCAAGGTCTGCCTGAACTGTCTCTGACTAATCCAGGAGGGGTAATAAACGGGAAACGTGAACTTAAGTCTACTGCAGTACTTATGAGAACATCTGTATTAGTTATCTGAAAGAAATCCTCTGAAATAGAGAATATCTCCCTTTCTATTTTAACATTGCTAATTAGGGTCCTGAAACCATTTTCAACTCAAGTAGAATTAACCAAATAAATACAATCATCATCACTATTGTTTTCAGCTATGTATACCGCTGCTAGATTAAACTTCTCTGCACTAAAATCCACACCAGTCTTTGCATAAAAATCATCACTGTTTAACACAACAACTGCTGAAGGAAACAGCGTGTATTTTCCTGCAGTCAAAAAACCACCAAAAATAAAATTAGTAGTAAACGGCAGCTTTCTTGATTCTACCGTAGTAAGTGATAAGTCTGAACCTAAAAAATTCTCCAAGCTCAAACCAGCCATTAGATTATTGTAAGTCATACTTCCACCCAACACCAAATCAACATAATCAACCGAAGATCTTAACTCATCTAATGACTTCACTGACTTTGTCTGACCATTGATATCTTGAAACGTGCAGCCAGATGAACTATCAAATCCAGGAGTAGTGAGACTTTTGGTATTAAACTGCAAACTGCCTCCATACCTCCATTGAAATTTCTTATTTTTCTTCTTATTCGATTTCCGAGCATAGGTCAGGTTGAACATATTATTGGTCACATCATCCGTAAATGTTCTCTCTACTCCTACCATATAGTTACTCAGTTTTAAAGGAAGTCTGCCTTCTAGCATTAGTTGATAGCTTTGACCAATTTCGGCATCAGTTAATAGTCTAACTAGGTCCTCTTGAACTCCAGCGAGTGATGGGTTCACTTTTCCAGGTTGTGTAATATCTTTACCTCCTGTCAATTCTAAATTCTGTCCGAAAAGACTAGAGGTGCTAAATACCAGTAAAACGAGAAACAATTTCTTCATAACTACAAAGATTCAATAAAAGTGCCGTATTCAATACATACTGATTATCCACGATTCACTTATGTTATACAATTAGAAAACATAAATTCGCCGCGTGTTAGGACAAAAACTGATTCACCCTATATTTCGTATTGTTTCAGAGGAATCTGAGAAGCTTGGATATAGGACTTTTGTTGTTGGTGGTTTTGTTCGGGATTTATTCTTAAAGAGAAGCTCTAAAGACGTTGATTTTGTAACAGTAGGTAACGGTATAACCCTAGCCAATGCAGTCAACAAGCGAATGAAGAATACTAACCTCAGTGTCTTCAAAAACTTTGGAACTGCTCAGATTAAAACCAAAGATTGGGAATTTGAGTTTGTAGGAGCACGAAAAGAGTCTTACGATAGAAATAGCCGAAAACCCGTAGTAGAAGATGGCACTTTCGAAGATGATATTAATCGCAGGGATTTTACTATCAACACTCTAGCGGTCAGTCTCAATTCTTCCAATTATGGTGAGCTGATAGATACATTTAATGGACTAGAAGACTTACGTGAGGGAATCATCAAAACACCTTTAGATCCAAAAACCACTTTCAGTGATGACCCTCTTAGAATGATGCGTGCTGCTCGGTTTGCTACGCAGTTGAATTTTAAGATAGAGAAATCAACGTTTAACTCATTAAAATCTGAAGCAAATAGACTTTCTATCATATCTCAGGAGAGGATAACTGATGAACTGCAAAAAATAATAATGAGTCCAAAACCCTCAATTGGGTTTAAAATACTTTTTGACACTAAATTATTGCACGAGTTTTTCCCTGAACTAGTAGCACTCCAAGGAGTAGAAGTAAGAGAGGGAAAAGGACACAAGGATAATTTTTATCACACGCTTCAGGTATTAGATCAAATCTGCGAACGAACAGAGAATGTATGGGTCAGGTGGTCCGCAATTTTGCATGATATAGCTAAACCTCCAACTAAAAGGTTTGTTCCTGGAGAAGGTTGGACTTTTCACGGTCACGAGGATAAAGGGTCAAGATGGGTGAAGCCCATCTTTCGCAGAATGAAGCTTCCGCTAGGGGAACCAATGAGAAAAGTAAAAAACCTTGTAAAGCTCCATCTTAGACCGATTGCGTTAACCAAGGAGTCTATCACAGATTCTGCCGTAAGAAGACTCATTTTTGATGCAGGAGAAGACTTAGATGATTTAATGATTTTGTGCAAGAGTGACATCACTACTAAGAATAAGAAAAAGGAGCAGAGGTTTCAAGCCAATCTAGTCAATGTTGAGAAAAATATTGCTGAAGTTGAAGAGAGAGATCGAATAAGAAATTGGCAACCTCCTATAAGTGGAGATGACATAATGAAATTATTTGGGATTGGTCCAAGCAGAGAAATTGGGACTATTAAAACAGCATTAAAAGATGCAATATTAGATGGTCATGTTAATAATGAGTATGATGATGCTTATAACTTTGTGTTAGAAAAAGGAAAAGAATTAGGTTTGCAACAGAAATGAGTTTAGTATTCAGATTTAAGGTAGTCTTTGAAGATATCGATGATGTAGAACGAATCATTGATGTAGGTGCGAAAAACACTTTCAGAGACTTTCACAATAAGATTCAGGAATCAATTGGGTTCGACAACCTTAAAACAGCGTCATTTTATAAAACCAATGATACTTGGAGACCCGGAGAAGAATTCTGTACAGATCCTAAACCAAATGCAAAAGCAGCAGGTGCTTCTGCTCTAGGTAAATTCATAGATGACCCTCACCAAAAATTTCTCTATATCTACGATCCTGAAGTTGGTAATTGGCACCTAAGGGCCGAGGTGATGAAGCTTTTCCGAGCTGAGGTTGGAGTGGACTACCCTACTATATTTAAAATGGAAGGTGAATCTCCTAAACAGTTTGTAAAGACTAAAGATACAGATAAAGATCCAAGTGCTAAACTGTTTAAAGAAGCAGATGCTATCATAGATGAACTCACTGAAGAAGATGACGAAGAGGATGATGACGAAGAGGATGAAAAAAGTGAGTTTAACCTTTTTGGCGATGATGTAGACGAATCTGAAATAGACGAATCGCAAATTAGCGATGGAGCCCCTGACCAGTAAGCGGTTAATTGTACTGGCTGGACCTACAGCTGTTGGCAAGACTAGTCTTGCTATCTCACTAGCTAAGCACCTAGCAACTGAGATCATCTCTTGCGATAGCAGGCAGATTTATAAAGAATTAAATATAGGTGTAGCTAGACCTAGCCAAGATGAATTAGCATCAATAAAACATCATTTTATAGCAACAAGATCTATTCATGATTCTTACAGTGCCGGTCAATACGCAGCTGAAGCTAATGAACTGCTCATTGAATTGTTCCAAAAATATGATTCCGTAATACTAACCGGAGGTACTGGATTATACATCAAAGCAGTAATCGATGGTCTTGACTTTAAAAACACAGAAAATCCCGTACTTAGAGCAGAACTAAATGAATTGCTAAATAAGAATGGACTTAAAGCGATTCAATCCAAAGCTATAGAACTAGGTATCTCAGAGGAGCATCACGCGTTTCACAACCCTCAGCGATTGATTAGATCTATAGAATTTGCAATCGCAAAAGATACAGGGAGTCTTGAGATTCAAAAAAAAGAAAAAAAGACTTTCGACACTATTAGCTTTTATATCTCAAGAGATAGAGAAGTACTGTATGATAGAATTAATAGACGTGTAGATCTGATGATAGAAGCAGGATTGGAAACAGAAGCAAAAGACCTACTTCCATTTAGAGAACTCAATTCATTGAAAACAGTAGGCTACACTGAGCTGTTCAACTACTTCGATAGTACTTGGACAAAAGAAGAAGCCATTTCAAAAATTAAGCAAAAAACAAGGAACTACGCCAAAAGACAATTGACATGGTTTAGAAACCAAGGTAACTACATCCAAGTAGAACCTAACTTGGACGCCATACTTAGGCATCTATAAGACCTACTTCTTTTTATTGAGTAGGAAGATTATCCAGCGGTAAGATCCGTACACTAATCCGCATAGAAGTGCAGTAAAAATAATCAACAACCAAACTCGTTCAGAAGAACTCAAAGATTCCATTAGTATCATTTTTCTACTTCTATCAATTCTATATCAAACAACAACACCTCATCTTCTCCAATAATGGAATTAGGTGGAGGATTTTTTCCATAGCCGAGTTCACCTGGTATCAATAGTGTGGCCGCACCCTCCTCAGTCATTAGCGGCATCCCAATTTGCCAACCTTCGATGACAGCTGTCAAGGGGAAAGTAGAAGTTTTACCTCTGTCATAAGATGAATCAAAAATGTCACCATTTCGAAGATAACCTTTGTAGTGTACGGTGACAGTACTAGCTATGTTTGGACTCTCCCCATTTCCTTCTCTAGTAATAATGTAGTATAACCCTTCTTCGGTCCTTTCCGCCTCTAAGTTATTTTCAAGAAGATAATCTTGTATCAATTGATCTCCATCTACTTCTTCTTTGTCACAAGACAAAAGTGTCGTTGCCATAGCAAATAAGACTAAAATAAACCTGTTTCTCATAGAGTATTACTGATCTGCTCTTCTTTGTTTCTCATACTTCTTTCTACCAAAAACGTGATTCCATCCAAATCGAATTCCTAGATTTTTCACGTTTCCAGTTAGGGCTCCAATTGCATTATCACTTACAAAGTAGAACTGTTCTGGACCGAGGCTTGTGACTAAACCAAGTCCTAAATTTTGAAAATTACCTCTAGTCATAGAATAGCTTAAACTGACTGCAAAAACACGACTCAATTTTGAGTTCCACGAAATCGTCATAGCTGGGTTCAACTGCCTGTTGTAAAAAGTTCCGTATAGTAATATCCCGGCATTATGTCTATCATTCAGTCTGAAATTACCTCCGAGATAAAACTCACTAAACAATGTCATATTAAATCCATTCCTTGTGGTATCTAGTGCAAAAACATCAAGCAGTGTATCTGCTAAAACTTCAAATCCACGACTTGAATCTCCGATGTAATCATTAAAATCTACCCCTCTGTACCTAAAAGTGGCACCTGGATTTTTTGAAACGATATTTCTTGTGTCAGCGTTCCAGCTAATTAAACCCATATCAACAATACTAGCAGATAACTGAATTCTTTTAGTTAGATCAAAAACACCTCCTACATCTATTCCAAAGCCACTATTTTTTGCACTACCTGCTACAGCAGCAATAGGGTCATCGGCTACCCCATCAGCATCAAAAGCTGGAGTACTTGCATTTATCTCAATATCAGCAGTTAAATCATAATTAAAATCGTCTGGACGAGTGGTAGAAATAGCATCATTTTTCTCTGTTTGTACCACGTTTAATCCTCGAATGTATTTAACTCTACCTCCTACTGTCAATTTATCATTTAGAAGTTTTCTACTGTAGCCTAGAGCAAATTCTCTTGTATGAAGTACATCAAAACCAAAATTAAAATTAAATCCATATCCAAGATTTTGGCCTCCATTTCCTTGTCCAGCAAGCTTTAGCACATCACTTGGAACACTAATTCTAGTCTTCACTTTTTCGGTGATTCCGAAAGTGAACATACTTTTTCTTAGTCTAAAGCCGAAATTTATTATCTCAGCATTCAATCCAAATCCTACAAATGTCTCCTTCTGTATGGCTCCAGTCAGTTTAGTTAAACTTAGGTTATATCCAGGATCATTTGGTCGCTCAATAAATGCATTATTAAAATCTGTAAGTCCCAAAGCATTACTAGTGTACTGGAACTCTAAAGAGGATAATGCAGGCATACCAATATACCATTTACAATCAGGAGTTTTTGCCGGATTGGCTATCATCATCTGAGGAAGCGGCTCCATGTTGTAAAGCGTAAGATTACTTTGAGCTTCTGCCGCTCCTTGAGCTACAAAAACTAGCAGTACGATCAGATACTTTTTCATTCTCCTTCTAAATCTATTTCTAACAAAACTTCAGCTTGAACTCCAAATTGCAGCAAAATATCATACGAGTCATAAAACTTAACATCATCCTGTGTTGTACCGTCTGGACCAAAAGGAGTATTAAAATATGCCTTTAGTCTGATTTGATTTGCGTTTTGGATATTGGTAACCGTTTGGTTTCTCGCAACTATATCAGTGGTTTTGGGGTTTGGATTGGTCACCTTTCCTGAACCATCTATATCTGCCGATGGTAAAATTAGTATATCTCCAATAATTAATGAATCTAATACCGTATTGCTCGAACTATCTTCAAAGTATAATTGAGTGGCTATATCTACAGGAAAACCATTTTCTGTATAAAGTCTAAACAATACTTCCTCTATCTCTTGTGTACTCTCCAATCCAGCATCAAAGGATTGAACAGACTCTAGTACATAATCTCTCGCGGTACCTTCTAACGGCACTTCGACGTCTACTCTTATAGCTAGCTTAGAAGTATCAAGCACCCACTGTCTCGTGGAAGTTCCACCGGTTGCACTAACACCTAATTCATATTGAATATCTGCTGGTCTATTATTTATAAAATCATTGAGATTGCTATTCCCTTTATTTAGGCTAAATGAATCTGATTTAGTTTGCCCAATTTCAGTTAGACTTAAATTTGGAACTGGAAGCGGCTCTGGTAAACCATTTAAAGAAATAGTAGTATTTGAAGCACTTATCCCATCAAATTGTAACACTCGTGCATCGACCGGGAATCCAAGAGAGTTGGTAAATACCAGTTTTATTCGAGGGTCAGCGAGAGTAAAACTACCTCCTGTGCTAGAGGCGAAAAAGTCTAAAGCAATTTCACTAGCGGCACTTGAGAAGTTATCGGTATCAAAAAATCCTTGCATAAACTGGAAGTTTTGATTTCTTATATCCAAGGTATAACTTATTGTTTCCACTGGCTTGATAGGATTAGTTCCTCTTTTAGTAATTGTCATTTTCATCGCGACTACCAGTTGTGAGTGACCTAGCCCACCCTGCATTAAGTCAAGCTCAAGACCATCCATATCAAATACTTGGGACGCTTGATTTGGCAAATTAGGACCAGTTGCATTCAGTGTCGGGATAAATGGATTACCATTTTGTGTAGAACCTAAAACCTCAAAGGATAAATTAATATCGTGCTCAAGGGTGGATGATAAACTCAAATCAAAATCACCCCTTTTGAATCTAATAATATCAGTCTCGTTTGCTCCTGCTATGTAAGTCAGCTCTCTGTTATGGGTCACAGAAACTGTGCCGTTGGCATTCAATTCTGTAAGTTCAGCAGTTGAAAGGGTAAACGTTTCATTATAATTTTGATTCTCTAATTCAATTGACTCTTCTGCAGTTTGGGTTTCTGCGTGATTACTATAAACTAGACTTATTCCACCATCATCTGCTATTTTTAGAAATTCAATTTCTCCAGCCTCTTCAAGTAAGTCTCTAAGTTGTAGCCTGGAATAGACCAACGGAACTGCTATCGTCGGGTTCCATACTACACCTCTTGTATTTTGAGCCTTGTCAAGTGTATCTGTGATATCAGATATACAAGAACCAAGGACCAAAACCGCCAAGACAGCTATAATAGATTTGTTCATTAGTTGTAATTTCGGACAAAAATAGAATGAATACCGCAAAAACTACCGTTCACATCAAATTAGGAGCTGTCGTATGTGCTATATACGTAGCATTAGGAGCATTTGGTGCTCATGGCTTAAAACCACTGCTGACTGACGCTCAAATAAATACTTACGAAACAGGGCTTAGGTATATGATTGTTCACGGTTTAGCTCTTATAGTGGTGAATCTGGTCTACAGAACTTTGAATACTTATTATTCTTGGACTAACCGATTCTTCTATTTAGGACTGGTCCTTTTTAGCTTGAGCCTACTGATACACGCTACAAAAGACCTTATTGGTATAGAAGTGAATGTATTTGCAATGCTTGCACCAATAGGAGGATTAAGCTTTATTGGTGGATGGTTGTTTTTTATTCTTTCGTTGAGAAATAAATGAAGAAAATCATATTAATGAGGCATGCCAAGTCAGACTGGGCAAATAGTGAATTGACCGATCATCAGAGGCCATTGAATAATAGAGGAAAAAGGGATGGTCCAAGAATGGGCACACAAATACTCGAAAAAGGTATCATACCTGAAGTTTTATTGGTATCCGACGCTCAACGGACAAAAGACACTTGGGAATTGATAAACGAGTATTTCCCAAGTGCAAAAACGATTTTTCTTCCGGAACTTTATTTGGCGTCAGCTGATACCATCGCTCAAATCATATCTGAAGTTGACGACCTTATTGACACAATTCTTATTCTTGCTCATAATCCAGGAATAACTGAGGCGTTTTCACTTCTGGCTAATCTAAAAATAGATAACGTGCCGACATCAGGAGTTGGTTGTATTACCTATGAAACAGATAAATTTAGCGAGATTCTGAATTCGAGAAGTCGCCTTGACTACTTTATTTACCCTAAAATGCTGTGATTTTTAGAGCTTAGTTAAAACTCTTGTATCGTAGACTTACCGTTAATGGTTATTCTAACTTTGTTGTCGCAGGCTCCATCAGAGTAAGGATCGAAATCAATGGAGATTTCCGCATTATTAGAGGACCATTCGGCATTAATATTGCCTTCTACAATGTGCTTTGCACAATCTAAACCGTAATCCTTTTGCAAAGGAATATCAGTGGTTAAATATACCGTATCCGTATCTTGACATACTGTAATATCCCCAGCATATTCTACTTGATCATTTACCAGGCCTTCACCTTGATCTTTTATGTGAGATATAGAAAGCGTCGATTTAAAATTATACTCCTTATCTTCCTTTGTATAAGTCAAATCTGAACAATGAAGCAACAGCTCAGAATGGCTAGCTCTGGTCAATGAAAGCATACCTTTTAATTCAGCCATATCTTGACCATCTCCCGTGTAAAATGGCTGCTCATCTGATAAAACAATATTTAGTCTTGCGTCATTTTCGTCATATGGCTTGTTTAGATTTAGCCAAATTCTTCCTGCTCGATATTTTTGATCTTTGCACAAAACCCCGTGTGGTGCGTCACCTAACTCACCAAAATCCATCATTGCTTCTACTCCATCTCCATCTAGGAAAGAAGTGTCTGTGAAATATATGATGACGTTACTCGGCAAAAAGGAATCGTCTTTTTTCTGAAATAAGTCAGAACGAGACACCATATCTTCTACGATGTCAAAAGTTGAAATTATCTCGGATAGTACCTCTAATGAGGTAGTAGTTTCAGCACTACTTATAGGGATTTCGATTGGGGGTAGCTCGTTGCATCCCGACCAAAATAAACCTGAAATAAATAAAACCGCTAGAAAGAATTTCTTCACTTCGTTTGCTATTAATTTTAATGCTCCACGAATGTAGCGTCTACATCCTAGAATTATTTTAGCTTTGAACGAAATAACCTTAATAATTACATTACTTGGACAGTTTAGACCATAGAGAAACCTTATTCGTAGAAGTACTGCTCCCCTTAAATCTTCAAAACACCTTTACATATCGTATTCCCAATGAGCTAAATGAAGAAGTGGTAGTTGGGAAACGAGTTAGTGTTCCTTTCGGTAGAAACAAAATAATGGCTGGTTTAATAGCGTCTATTGGAGATAAACCTCCTCTAGCTTACCAAGCAAAATATATCATAGATATCCTAGATAACGAACCCATTGTTGGCGACCAACAGCTTGCTTTATGGAACTGGATAGCAAAATACTACATGACCTCAATAGGTCTAGTTTATAATGCCGCACTGCCTGCTGGACTGAAAATGGAAGGTGAAAGTAAAATGATTTTGCATCCGGAATATGTGCTAGATTATCAGCAATTAGATAGCAAAGAAGTTGTACTTCTGGATAGTCTAAGAAGTAGTAAAGAATTAAGTATATCTCAGGCACAAAGTCTTCTAAAGACTAAACAAATTCATAAACTAGTTAAGTCGCTTTACCTTAAGGGAGCGATACTCTTGAAAGATGACTTGAATGAAGCATACAAACCGAAAAAAGTAAACTATATCGCTGTAAATGAGGCCATACAGCAAGATAAAGATCTCAATTTACTGTTTGACCAGCTAGAAAAACGAGCTAAAAAACAACTACATGCTTTGATGACCTTTATCTCAAAATATGGAATTACAGGTGAAGTGGAAAAATCTAAGCTCGCAAAACAAGGCGTGAGCAATGCTAGTATAAATGCTCTGATTGATAAAGAGGTGTTTGTACAAGAGTCCAAAGTCAAATCAAGAATTGAATATTCAAAATCTTCAGACGAGTTAGAACCCCTAGAACCTGAGCAGTGGGAGGCTTTTATGCAAATAAAAGATGCCATTAAAAATGAAAAGCCATCTCTACTTTATGGTGTAACTGGAAGCGGTAAGACTCACATATATGCACATCTAATCAAAGAAATACTTGACCAAAAAAAGCAAGTGTTGTATTTATTGCCTGAGATAGCTCTCACAACACAACTTATTCAACGATTAAATCAGTATTTTGGAGAGCAATTGGTGGTATCTCATTCTAAATTTAGCAATAATGAACGTGTAGAAGTTTATCAATCAATCAAACAAGGAAAACCTTTGCTTATCGTAGGCACCCGTTCTGCAATTTTTCAACCATTTGATAATCTCGGACTTATCATAGTAGACGAAGAACATGAAAGTAGTTTCAAACAACACGAGCCCGCCCCAAGGTTTCATGCAAGAGATACAGCTTTATACCTTGCTGCAAAGCAAAAAGTTGGAATAGTTCTAGGTAGTGCTACTCCTGCAATCGAAAGTTACTTTAACGCTAATCAAAAGAAGTATGAACTAGTCAGACTCACTAAACGATACGATAATGCTACTCTGCCTGAGGTAGTTGTGGTAGATATGCAGAAACAGAAGAAACAGAAAAGAATAAAAGGAATTTTTAGTGATACGCTTTTGGATGCAATAGCACTAGCTAAAAAGAACGGTAAGCAAGTAATACTATTCCAAAATAAAAAAGGATATGTACCTGTTTTAGAATGTAATGTGTGTGCGTGGACACCAAAATGTCAGAACTGCGATATCTCAATGACTTATTATAAATACCAAGACAATCTTAGGTGTCACTATTGCGGATTTACTCACGAAGTAGTAAATAAGTGTACCACCTGCGGCAATACGGGTATACAGCTCATTGGCTATGGCACTGAACGCATAGAGGATGAGCTGGAATTATACCTTCCGGATATAAAAGTAAAACGGATGGATTACAACACTACACGAATTAAGAATGCACATGCTAAAATCATTGAACAATTCACTAGCGGAGATATAGATGTGTTGATTGGCACTCAAATGGTAGCTAAAGGTCTTGACTTTGAAAATGTCAGTACTGTTGGAATTTTGAATGCTGACCATTTGATAAACTTCCCGGACTTTAGAGCAAATGAACGTGCATATCAACTTATAACGCAGGTTGCAGGTAGAGCTGGAAGAAGAAAACAGCAAGGCATAGTGTATGTGCAGACTTCAAACCCTGACCATCCTGTAATTGAACAAATTATGCAGAGTGACTACCAAACTATGTATGAAAAAGATCTAGTTGAACGAAAGGATTTTGATTACCCACCCTACCACCGGCTTATAAAGATTCAATTAAAACACAAGGATCCGCTGGAATTGTATAAACTAGGGAATAAGGCAAAGAATCATTTTATCAGTTTCTTCGGAAACAGTATTCTAGGTCCAGAGAAACCACATGTAAGTAGAATTCGAACTTGGTATTTGTTGAATTTTGTTCTAAAAGTAGAGAATAACGGAAAGCAGATAGCAGAACAAAAATATAAATTAGCGTTAGCGGTAAATCAGCTACAAAAGCAAAAAGAGTTTAATAAGCTTAAAATAGTGATTGATGCAGATCCTATTTGATAAAGAACTAAGACAGCATTAACTTCATTTTATTATTTGAAGCTATGAAAAACCTCATCACGATTCTCATTATTTTAGCGTTTTACAGCGTTTCTGCACGAGAAGTTTCCGCCAAATTCTCTGGTGATTAGACTGGAAAATGTCTTCTTGAAAAAACCAATAATCAAATTAGCTCTTGTGGAATCTGTCATTACGCATTTTCTAAGGATAGTAATTCAATGGAAATCAGAGACTTTACACTTAATTTCACTGATGGGCAAATGACCTTCAAGTTTGCTGAGGGAAATGAAGTTGTTCCATTCAACTACGATGAAAAATCAGAGCGTATGGTATTTAAGTTGGAGGGAAATCAATATAATTTTTCAGTGATCTATGTAGATGTATTATCCAAAGTGATATTGAAAAGTGATGAAGGGAGCCTCGTCTACTTAGAACGAAAAAGTTCTAGGAGAAATTAAGCAACACTTTTGGCACGGTATTAGTCTAACCTTTGTATATGAAATATATTCTTTTCACCTTCCTAGCTTTATGCACCCTAAATATCGCCTTAGCACAGCAACCTATAGCTACGTTTGAGAGCAAAAACATTTCGAGGCCCGATATAACGGAAGGTACTATAGATACCATTGTATATTATTTTACAAACACTGGTGATAGCCCACTCCGATTAGAAAAACCTCGTGCTACTTGCGGATGTACTGTACCTAGTGCACCTCGCTATCCTATTGCTCCAGGCCAGAAAGACTCTATCGTAGCCACATTTGACTCCAATCACAGAAGTGGATTACAGGCAAAAGGGATTAACATGGAAAGCAATGCTGGTGAAATAAACTTGATTTTTGAGGTGAATGTTATCCCAAATACAAATGACAATTTGGAACCAAAAGTTCCTAAAATCACACCTCACAATCATCAGCATTAAGCGAGTATTGGATTGCAATATGTCAAGCTCATAAAGCTGTGGCACTTTCCAACTAACATTTTATGCATAAAGGTTTTAGAACCCCATAGGATTTCTATTTTTGCAGTCCTCTAAAACATCATGAATATACACGAACATCAGGCCAAAGAAATTCTGAAATCATACGGAGTAGCTATACAAGAAGGTATAGTGATAGATAAAAAAGAAGATGCTCTATCTGCAGGTGCAAAGTTGCGAGAGCAAACTGGTACAGATTGGATGGTAGTAAAGGCTCAAATACACGCTGGTGGTCGTGGAAAAGGTGGTGGAGTTAAGCTTGCTAAAAATGACGAAGAACTGCAACAAGTAGTAAATGACATCTTAGGTATGACTTTAGTTACACCTCAGACGAGTAAAGAAGGTAAATTCGTGAGTAAAGTACTTCTTGCTCAGGATGTTTATTATCCTGGTGCTAACGAACCAGACGAATATTATATGAGTGTTTTACTTGATCGTGGTACTGGTAAAAACGTAATCATATATACGACTGAAGGTGGTATGGATATAGAACAAGTTGCTCATGATACTCCAGAAAAAATTCATAAAGAGTTTATAGATCCTGCTTTAGGACTTCAAGGGTTTCAAGCTAGAAAAATTGCTTTTAACCTCGGACTTAGTGGTGTAGCTTTTAAAGGAATGGTGAAATTTGTGAACGCTCTTTACAATGCATATATCGGAACAGATTCGGCAATGTTTGAGATCAATCCTGTACTTAAAACTTCTGATGACAAAATTATCGCTGTAGACAGTAAAGTTACTTTGGATGATAACGCTCTTTACAGACATAAGGACTATGCAGCTCTTCGCGATGAGTCTGAAGAAGACCCAACAGAAGTAGAAGCTAAGAAGCACGATTTAAACTTCATCAAACTTGATGGAAATGTAGGTTGTATGGTAAATGGTGCAGGACTTGCTATGGCAACTATGGATATCATCAAATTGAGTGGTGGAGATCCTGCAAACTTCCTGGATGTAGGAGGAGGAGCAAATGCAACTACTGTTGAAGCTGGATTCCGTATCATCTTGAAGGACCCTAGTGTAAAAGCTATTCTAATCAATATCTTCGGAGGAATTGTACGATGTGATAGGGTTGCTAACGGAGTTGTAGAGGCCTATAAATCTATCGGAGAAATAAATGTGCCAATTATTGTAAGACTTCAAGGTACCAACGCTGAAGAAGCAAAGAAAATCATTGACGAAAGTGGATTGAAAGTAGAGTCTGCTATCGTATTACAAGAAGCTGCTGATAAGGTAAAAGCTGTTTTAGCCTAAACCCAAGTGTTATGAGTGAATTTATTGAATTAAGACCTCATAACATCAATCAGAAAACGGTAAGAGAAATTGTAGCTGTTCTTCGAAAAGGAGGGCTGGCTATAATACCTACTGATTCTATCTATGCTATAGTTGGAGATCTTAATCACCGTAGTGTGATGGATAAAATTTGTAAGCTTTTAGATAAAAAGCCAAATAAGGCAAACTTATCTATTCTTTGTACAGATCTTAGCAATCTGAGTGAATACACTACCCCTATATCTAATACCACGTATAAATTAATGAACCGTGTATTACCCGGTCCATTTACTTTTATTCTAAAAGCAAACAGTAACGTCCCTAAGATATTCAGGCAGAATAAAAAAACCATTGGTATTCGCGTGCCTGACAATACGATTTGTCAAGCTGTTATAGCAGAGTTAGGTAACCCGCTTGTATCTTCATCTATTCATGCAGAAGATGAAATCCAAAAATATTTGACAGAACCAGAAGAAATCTTTGAAGTGTGGCAAGGGAAGGTTGATTACATTATCGACGGAGAAGCTGGTCAAAATATAGGAACTACTGTTATAGATGCCTCTGAAGGAGAATTAGAACTCGTGCGTGAAGGGCTTGGAGCTGAATTAATCTAAATTTGTTAGCTGCATGGCTAACAATAAACTTCTTGTAGAAGAACGACAAACCGATCTGGGCAATTTCACCGTAGGCAGACTCCTACCCTTTCGAAAAAAAAGACAGGTTGGACCTTTTACCTTTATTGACCAAATGGGTCCAGCCAAAATGGGAAATGGCAATTACTTAGATGTTGACCAACATCCACATATCGGACTTGGTACTTTAACATACTTCTTTGAAGGTGAGATGGAACATAGAGATAGTACTGGAAGTCGACAAATCATTAATCCTGGTGATGTGGGATTTATGACTGCTGGCAAAGGTGTTACTCATACAGAACGTACTCCTGAGCACCGTCGAACTTCCGAAATGTACAGTGTACACGGTTATCAGATTTGGGTAGCTATGCCAAAAGAATAAGAAGAAATAGAACCTAGATTTGATTTCTACCCGAGTAATCAAATTCCAACTTGGCAAGATGGACCACTGACCTTTAAACTTCCAGCAGGCAATGCATTCGGTAAATCATCTCCATTGCAAGGTCTGTCCCCCTTATTTATGGTCGATATTTATACTGAGGAAGAAACCACTCTAGACCTAAGAAATCAAATACTGGGTGAGGTAGTCTTGTAATTACAGCTTGACTATCTTTATGGTTTCAAAAGTTTCACCGTTTCCGGAAACGACTAGGTAGTAAACGCCCGGTTCATAAGGTTCTAGGTTTATTTTCGTTTGACTTTTTGCGACTTGGTAGGTAGATAACTGTTTACCTAGAGTATTCTTTAGTTCAATAGAAAAGCTTCCTGTCTTCCCTTTTATATCTAAATAGATAATTCCGGTGGTTGGGTTTGGAAATAGTCCTACTGAGCTTTTGTAAAGATCATTAACCTGCAAGGTATTAAAACTGACACACTCACTCGTATCTTTACACAGCCCATTATCAAGAGCTACAGCGTATCTCCCATTTACTGAAGGTCTAAAAATCTGTGATGTTGCACCATTAATAATTGCCGACTGATTATTACAGTCAATCCATTGATATTCACTTATGGTATCCTTACTCACAAGAGTAGAATCCTCCACAGAAATGTCAATATTTATTGGTGATATATGAATGACAGTCTTTATAACACTATCGCAACTAAATTCATTTATAAAGCTATCGTATAACACAACTGAGTTGGTATAGCTTTTCCCCTTAAAATTAACAGAAAAACAGTCTGCAAGAGTATCAGTTTCTAAAAACGAGCGGTTTACGACTATGCTAAGTTGCACAATACTATCGCATTGCGAAGCGGATATTAGTGTATCTAATATCTGAGTAGATAGATGATAGGCTTCACCTCCAAACCAGACCGAATCACAACCTACAATAGTATCCATGCTTAATGTAGTATTATTAATAGATATCGAAGTGTAAATGACACTATCACATCCTATAGTATTTTTCTTCCTTTCGAGTATTGTAGTGTCTTTCGTAATCCATTGATTGTTATAGAAAATTGAATCACATCCATTTATTTCTTTAACTCTAGATTTAGAAGCCTCCACTATGATTGATCTTTCAATGATGCTGTCGCAGCCATCTATGCTTGAGAAAGTATCCAGAAAGATAGTGGAGTTATAGTACCACTTATTGCCAAATTGAACAGAATCGCAAGCAGAATAATTCTCTCGCTTAATACTAGATCTTTTCACTGAAGTGACAGTTTTAATGATACTATCACAGCCAAAAACACTTATTAATGTATCTCTTATCAATAAATTCCTAAAATAAGACTTACCATTAACCACTACAGAATCGCACCCAACTCTTAACTGAAACGTGTCTGAAGATGACGCAACACTAAGGTGATACTGAACGATACTATCACAACCCATATGAGTTAAGAGAGTGTCATAGATTACTTGGTCTTGGTAATACTTGGATCCATTAATAACTACTGAGTCACACGCCTTAATAGAATCTATAACTGATTTACTTCGGTTGATTCTTATCACATGTGACGCTAAACTATCACATCCTGAAATAGTGATTAATGAGTCTGTAAATAATGTATCGAAGTAGAATACTCTATTTTCAACAAAAACAGAATCACAACCATAAATAGTATCTAAAGTGGTTTTGCTACTAGAGATACCTAAATAGGTATAGATGATACTATCACAAGAATTTTGATTCAAAAAGGAGTCTTCTATTATTGTGGAAGAAAAATAATACTGTCCGTCAAAAAGTATTGAATCACAACCTAAAATAGTGTCATAAGTTACGTCGGACAGATTAATTGTAAGACTTGTCACTATCACACTATCACATCCACTTGCGGATAAGAAAGTGTCTTTTATTGTTCCCGAATAATAATATGCTTGCCCTCTAATTAATGCAGAGTCGCAACTAACAACAGTATCTCGTTTGAGGATAGTTTGATTTATTGTAAGAGAAGTAGTGACTATGCTATCACATAGACTAATTGAAAGAAGTGTGTCTACTACGTTCTGAGATGAATAATACCAATTTCCATTAACCTTGGCTGAATCACATGCATAAATTGTATCTGTAATCTGATAACTTGGTGAAATATTGAGTCTACTGACAACTACACTATCGCAATTGTTTGTTGACGTAAATGTATCGAATTTGGTTGTAGATTGGTGAATCCATCTTCCTTGAAAAAACAATGAATCACAACCATAATAAGTCTCTTGAAATGTATCTAAGCGAAGTATAGTTAAATACAAAAACGCCACACTATCACATCCACTCTTGGCTATTCCGAGTGAATCAAAAACCGTGGTGTCACTATCATATTCTTTTCCATCAGTCCAAGTGTAAGTACAAAAAGCAACGATAGTATCCCTCCGGGTATCTGAAACGCAAGCCTCTGCAGCCCCAATATCTCTTATTCTATAAATGGGACCATTCTGTGCATTTTGTACATCATTTACATTTCCATTATCTATCGAGATACTTCCAGGTAGTGGGGCACGGGTATCAGTAATCCCTCCATTATTAGTTAATTTACCCAGTTTGAGCATAGAATCTGCAACTGCCACCCTATCCGAAGAGCTATAGACTAAAGGTGTATGGCTAAAAATATTGTTTCCTTTCGAAATAACACTATCTGCTAAAACGTGAAGATTAGAATCGCTAAATACAATACTGCTGGCAATAGCTGCGATAGCTTTACGATTTAAAAAACGGGAGTTACCGTAAATAGAGCTGCCAGTATCAGCCATGCAATTAATAATTGTGGAGTTTTTTAAGGTCAAATTGCCTTGAAAATATATACTCCCTCCATAGTCAGTAGCAGTATCATTACTAAATGTACATCGACGAATTGTAGGATCATTTGCGTTTATGGAACCTCCGTTTTTTCCTTTATTATTAGAAAATGTGCATTTGTCAAAGACACTCTCTACTGAGGAACCAAACGATGCAGCCGTACCTGTATTTAATCTAAAATCACAATCAGAAACGAGTAAACTATCCTTATCTAAATATGCCGCAAATCCACCGTTTATATTCCTATTGAAACGACTGTTTAGAACATTAATGGTGGATGAATCGTCATTATTAAAAGAGCGTAATACTCCACCTCCGGTGAATCTACCTTCATTAGAATGCACTTCTAAATTTGACAGGTATTGGCTAGGACATTGAGCTAAGATATAAAATCCACCCCCATAGTTATCAGATTCGTTGTTAGTGAAACTTGAATTAACTAATGATAGTGAATCGAGTGTATTTTGAATTAACAGTCCCCCACCTGACTCGTAGGCATAGTTATCATCAAACGTAACATTACTAATTCTAAAATTTCCACCAAAAAAGAAACTGTATATGCCTCCTCCTTCTTCATCTGCGTCGTTGCCTGATACTAAAGTATTCGATATTGTCACGTTGGCATTATAGCTCCTTATATAAAATCCACCGCCACTTCTATCATAAGATTCATTATTACTTACCTCTAGATTATCCAACCATAAAGATGATGAATCCACATTGATATAAACCCCGCCACCACCTCTATTGGCATAATTATTTGTTACTTTACAATTGCTTACTTTGATTTCTTCTGCCTCACTGAATAAAAACCTTAGACCTCCTCCTATATTAACAGTTCTATTATTATCGGCTATTACACTGTCAATAGAAATTATTCCATTGCTCAAGTTGAAAATACCGCCTGCTATACCGCTACCTCTATTATGAATTAAAGATAAGTTACGGACTACAATAGTGTCTTCAGCACTAATCCCTAGATACACACCTCCAGAATTGCTGTCTGATCGAATATTATACACGTGTGCTTTTCCAAATTCTTGATATACATCTAAACCGATTCCTGTGCACGAGACTACCTCTATATCATGAATGTTGAGAACAGTAGTGTCTACTCTTATATCAATCATCTTGGTACTAGAAAAAGATGAATCGTTTCGAATAGTTACATCTGAAATATCCAGAGAATCTATATCTTTTTGCACCCATAATATTGCTGCATTAGCTACATCACTTCGATTTTTGTTTGCCACAAGTTTTCTAATGGATACGGATCGAGATTTCACATCTACAAGCACAGCAGGACTAGCATAAGCCTTATTGTCTTCAATACTAAAATTTTCAATAATTAGTTTCTTTTTAACCTCTCCGATTACAGATAATCCATATCCATCATAGAGGAATCCTGCGTCACCATTATTCTTAATCTCCCAATCCGTTAATAGTATTGAATTGACTTCTGTTTCTACCCGAATTGCTCCCCCATCTTTGCTCTTACTTACTTCAATTTGGGACAAATTAATGTCCTTTGATTCGCCTTTAAAATAAAAGGCTGAACCAAGTTCTGAACGGGAGTTGCTATAATTACAACTTACCATTCGAAGTGAATCTACAACTCCTTTTACGAACATGCCTCCCTTCAATTTCGCATAATTACTATCAAAATCACAATTTGCGATGCTTAAGACCTCAGCTGAAACTAAAAGGTAAGAGGATGAACCTGAGTCACTAGCATAATTATCATTAAAATCAACCTCATCAAATGTAACCTGATTACCTTCACTGTGTAAGTATAGACCTCCACCTATATCACCTCCATTGCTATCAAAAATAGTTTTACTAAAATGTATATTAAGGATATCTGCATCAACAAAAAGGCCCCCTCCTATATCTCCGAAGTTTTTATTGAATGTAGTATTTTGAACATAAAAACTATCTATTTCACCTACTAGACCTATACCAGCCCCCTTATTACCACCATAGTTTCGATCAATAGTACAACTGTCCATACTAAATATAGAGCTAGTTACGTCAAAAAA
This sequence comes from Bacteroidia bacterium, assembly GCA_965655315.1. GTDB lineage: Bacteria > Bacteroidota > Bacteroidia > NS11-12g > UBA9320 > UBA9320. The sequence continues at coordinate 21,138 of CBFHGJ010000005.1, read as the reverse complement.
TATACCTCCTGTACTCCCTCTAGCTTCGTTGATCTCTAATATTGTCTTGAATATAGATATAGTATCTACACTAGCTATTATGTGTGCCCCACCACTAGATTCATCAGCTATATTTTCGTAAAATATGCATTCCTCTATCGAGAAATAATTTGTATTAAACTCTAAACTAAGAGCTCCTCCATCTTTATCTGATCTATTGCCTTCAAAGCGGCAATTTTGTAATAACACACGAGAATCAGCTACAGAGTCAGTATCATACTCCAAAAATATAGCTCCACCAGCAGCCCTATCCGATTCATTATCAATAAATGAGGAGTTTACAACTTCAATTTTACCAGTAGCTAATGAGTCAGGACTGCAAATAGCATGTATTGCTCCTCCGTTTCCTCTAGCCCAGTTATCTTTAAAAAACGAATTTCGAATTATAATAGATGATAGACTATCTCGTATCGTAATCGCTCCTCCAAAAGACCAAGTGGACTTGCCCTCGATGAGAAACATGGAATCTAAAACTACGTAGTCGCAAGAAGAAATGGAAAAGATTCTATTTCTATCTCTTCCAGAGACAAATAGGGTATCTTGCTTAGTATATAACCCTATAATAGTCAGAGAGTTGTCTATAGCTATCTCAGAATTTAAGGAAATCTTGGCGTTTGCATTGCTGATTAAGTTATTTCTGAATCGGATGGTATCTCCCTCTGAAGCAGAATCAATTTCAGCCCTTAAACTACCGATTCCACTATCATTTGTGTTAGAAACCACAAAAGTAGAGGCATAGGAAAATGGAAAGAAAAAGCACGTTAGGATAAATAATTTAACCCTTGACATTGATGCTAACAAATCTATACTTTTACTATAGAATCGGTGATGCTTAGATTGTCAAAATTTATTTAAAAAAAGAGCACTTACCAAATGATGAGTGCTCTTTACTATAGTATTACAAATTCTTTCTTACCAAATCACAATTCTAGCCGAATCGTGCTTGTGCATAGCTCCAGTCTCACAAGTACCAAAGGCTTCGTAGTATGGCTCAAAGTTCACCAAAGGACCGATCACTCTATACTCCGCAGGTGAGTGAACATCACTCTTAAGTCTTTTCATCATCTCTTCTTCTTTTATATTTCCTTTCCAAACATTTGCCCAGCCTAAGAAGAAACGTTGCTGCCAAGTAAAACCATCAATTGGTTCCGGAGTATTTCCTTCGTATTGCTTCTGTAAAGCCTCGTAAGCCAGAGTAACTCCACCAAGGTCTGCTATATTCTCTCCCATAGTCATTTGACCGTTAACGAACATACTGTCTAACGGAGAGTATGAATCATATTGCTCTCCAAGCTTTTGTGCCAACTGATCAAACTTTGATCTATCTTCATCTGTCCACCAAGAGTTCAGATTTCCATCCCAATCAAATTTACTCCCTTGATCATCAAATCCGTGAGAAAACTCATGACCAATCACAGCTCCTATACCACCATAGTTTATGGCGTGATCAAAATCCTTATGGAAAAATGGCGGCTGTAAGATTCCAGCAGGAAATACTATTTCATTGTTTGTAGGGCTATAGTATGCATTCACCGTTTGTGGACTCATTCCCCATTCCGTTTTATCTACTGGTTGGCCTAACTTTTCTAGCATATCGTTATACCCAAACTCACGTGCATTTAGGATATTTTGAATGAAGCTGTTGTCTACGATTTCTAGTTCACTATAGTCCTCCCACTCGTCTGGGTAACCAACCTTGTACGTGAAAGCATTAAGCTTTTTCATTGCTTTTTCTTTGGTTTCAGCACTCATCCATTCCAATTGATTAATTCTGTCTTTGTAAGCCGACCTTAGGTTTTCAATCATATTGCTCATATATGCCTTACTCTCCTCATCAAAGTATTCTTTTACAAACAGCTTACCTAACGGCTCGCCTAGAACACCATTCATTGTACTAAATACTCGCTCGTTTCTAGGCTTCATGGTGCTAGTACCACTAAGTTTTGTTCTATAAAAAGCAAAGTTCTCAGCAACTAAATCACTACTCAGATAGTTAGCAAATCCAGTAATCGTATTCCACTTCATATAGTTTTTCCAAACCTCTAGATCTTCAGATTTAATTAATTCATTTAAGGAGGTGAAGAACGAAGGCTGACCAACTATAATAGTATCAAAAGCTCCAAACCCTCTACCTGTAGCAATTTGCTCTACTGGCAATGCATCTAGCGTTGCATCCCAATCCTTTAGATTCTTCTTATTGTATCTCTTATTTGGATCTCTACGCTCTAATCTACTCCAACTGACGTCAGCTAGTTTAGTCTCTAAAGAAAGGATATCTTCTCCTACTGAGTCACCCTGATCACTAAGTCCAAACATGGTATTGATATGAGCAACGTAGGCCTCACGGATATCTGCAAATTTTTCGTTGTCCTGAAGGTAGTAATCTCTATCCGGAAGGTTTAGACCTGCCTGACTAGCATAAACTGTATTCATCTTACTGTTTTTGCTATCAGTACCGATGTATAGTCCCACTGGAGTCTTTACTCCTTTAGGAGCAAGTTTTCCAAATAAAACCATTAAATCTTCCTTTGTAGCTACTGCATCAATACTTTCTAAAATCGGTGCGATACCAGATATTCCTGCTGCATCAATAGCAGCTGTATCCATAGCTGCATTGTAGAAATCTCTAATCATCTGCTCATCTGTACCTTTTTCGGAAGCGGTATTTAGTCGAACTTCATCCACTATCTCTAGTAGTTTTTGACGATTTTCTTCATTTAATATGTTGAAAGCCATCCATCTACTCTCTGTCTCAGGTACTGGATTTGCATCTCTCCAACCACCTATAGCGTATTGATAGAAATTTTCGCAAGGTTCTACTGTAGTGTCTATAAATGAGATATCAAAAGCTACTGGCTTTTCTACACTTTCCTGTTGTTCTAGACTCTGCTTACAAGCTGCAAAGGCAGCGATGACAGCAATAATTGCTATTTTTTTCATGAGTTTCTATTCGATCTGCGAATATAAAGTAGTACACTGGCAATGGAAGTATCTCACTCGTTATTCTGTAAATCAGATCTATGCTTAGATAGACTTATGTTTATTTTTGAATAAGACTTCAAAAAATTACTCTTGAATAGAGCTACTTACAATAACCAAGATATAGGCTTCTACTACAATTCGACTCAAAATCATTATGAGAAATGGTGGGGTTTAAACAAAAGCCATGCTCTTCACTATGGTATCTGGGATGAACATACACCAAATTTCCACAAGGCTCTAGAAAACACAAATAATATCATGATTCACCTTGCTGGCATTTCCAGTTCTGATAAAGTTCTAGACGCCGGTTGCGGTGTAGGTGCAACAGCAATCTATCTAAATAAATATAGCAATGCTAGGGTCACAGGTATTACTCTGAGCGAAAAACAATTAACGACTGCTAGAAGTTCAGCTGAGGAAAATGGAGTAGCTGATAAAGTTAAGTTTGAACTACAGGATTATACCGAAACTTCATTTGAAAATGAGTCTTTTGACGTAATATGGGCTTGTGAGAGTGTTTGTCATGCCTCGGATAAGAATAACTTTCTAAAGGAAGCAAAACGTCTTCTCACATCTGGAGGAAGGCTAATCGTTTGTGATTTTTTTAAAACATCCGAAAATCAAATCGATAAGAATGATTGGGTTAAAAAATGGTGCGATACTTGGGCAGTTACAGATCTTGCTTCTACAGAAGCATTTCAAAATGGTTTACAACAACTTCAATTTAATTACATCACAGTACACGATTACACAGATAAAATTGAGAAAAGTGCTAAACGAATGTGTTATGCTTGGATGTTGGGAATCGTTCCTTCCGAGCTCTACAATCTATTTCACCCAAAGGTATCTCGATTCGCAAAAAATCACTATAAATGTGGCAGGTATCAGTATAAAGCACTAAAAGCAGATCTTTGGAAGTATCAGATATTTACTGCTATCAAACCTTAAATCGGTATTTGAAACAACTTTTAACGCCACTCAATGTTTTATCTAAAATAAAATGAACATCAAACTTAAGGCTAAAGTTAAAGGTGACTATAAAACAGTAATGGCTGCTTTTGACCGTGACCTATTCGAAGCATTGAAGCCTCCTGGCGGTGAGATGGAAATAGTAGAATTTACAGGATCGAAAAAAGGAGATATCGTTCATCTGCGTTTTATCAAACCCATAAAAGCAGAATGGATCAGTGAAATAACCGAACATGGTGAAAATGATAAGCAAGCTTGGTTTGTAGACAAAGGGGCTACCCTTCCTTGGCCTCTAAAAACGTGGACGCATAAACACATCGTAGAAAAAGTAAATGAAGGTTATTCAATGATTATTGACGATATGACTTTTACTGGAAAAAATGGGCTACTAACTCTTTTACTTTATCCTGCTATTTATTTGGGATTCTATCCAAGGAAAAAGGTTTATCAACGCTATTTTGAATAACCAAACATTAGACAATAGTAGAAACCGTTTTTAGAGGGTCTTAAGATACTCTATTAATGCAGTTCGTTCGCTACTGGTAAATTTATCACCATAGGTATGCCCTCCATTTCCGTAGCCCTGTAGTTTTGTATTGTAGACCCACTTATTCCGTGGTTTTTGAACCGGTTTATAGACAAGTCCCACTCGAGTTAGATCGTAATTATTATCAGGTTGTTTCTCCCGTTTCCAATATGTCGGTCTTGCAAAGCTATTAAGCAGTGTTTCTAAATTAGGGACTGAACCATTGTGCAAATAAGGAGCGGTTGCCCATACACCATCTAGCGGAGGTGCTACATAGCCCATTTCTGGTTGTGCCCAAGCTTTAGGTGTGGAATTCATAATCCAGCTTTGGTTTAGCCAATTGGTAAATGACTCATTCTCATAGGAGTATTTGGCATAATAAGGATCTGTTTGTACTACCTCCGTTCCGACTAACAAGTTTGGGTATTCTTCATTCTCACCATATGTGCCGTGGCACTTGCTGCAACTTTCCTCATAAATCAATTGTCCTTCTTCAGCTAGACTCTGATCAATTGACCCTGGATATTTAGGAGGTTCTAGATTTTCTAGCCACGCCAATACATCGTTAAACTGATTGTTTATTTGTCTTGCTTCTGTACTATCCTCAATTGCAACTACCATTACTTGCATCAATAGCTTAGTAAAATCTCCCCTTCCCATTCCATTGTAGTACAAGGCATTTTTCTTTTTTACATTCCATAGGGGCGGTACGTCCGTACCGTAGGTAGTCTCAGGCACTTCAAATACTTGCTCTCCCCCTGCCCATGACAAATCCTCTGGATTGCGATACGACACCGCGGCTTCCTCAATTCTAAAGGCAAGATTGACCCCCACAAAAGGTGCATCTAAGTATGGGATTACCGTTTCTGAACCTCTGTATAATGGCAGATAGGCTTTTGATTGACCAGATTCCTCACCGTATTTTCGTTCCACAAACTTGTGCATTCTCCTAAAAAAATTCACATTTCCTTGGTCAGTGAAATCGGAATTTGCTCCACCTAAACCAGCTACAAATTCCCCATTTATAAAACTAGAATGACAACCAAAGCAGTTGATACCTCCTACTACTTCTACCCCATTTTCTTCAAATGCATTTAAAGCGAAAGGCACAGAAGCACTCTTCCCTTCCCGTTGAAGGTAATTTTTTACCTTATTCTTCCTTACAGTCAGTTTGAAAATATCATAAGGGATACCAGCTCCTATGTAATTCCCATACCTTAAAAAATCCCATCCTTTTTCCGAATCACCATCGCTTCGTTGTGGGGTAGCTTCAATTTTAGTTACCTTGTCAGGAGCATAGGAGCACTGATCATTTAGTCTTGCTCCCACAAGAACTAAAACAGCAAGGAATGAGAAAATGAGAATCTTTTTGTTGTTAAGCACTTTTGTAGTGTTTATCTATCTCTAACACGTTCAATTTATTATTGTTTAATTGATAGGGCTTCGATTGAAAGTTTAAGTCACCTATATTCAAGAACAATTTCTTGCTTTGAAAGCTTTATATAATTGTAACTTTAAACTAAATGACGAATCCAATAATCATAGGAGCTGGTATTGCTGGACTCATAGCCGCAATAGAACTTGAAAAAGCGGGCTTCACTCCTACTATTATAGAAGCCTCGGACCGTGTAGGGGGAAGAGTAAAAACAGATACGGTAGATGGCTTAAAACTGGATCACGGTTTCCAAGTATTACTTACCGCATATCCTGAAGCAAAACATTATTTGGACTATGACAAACTGGACCTTATTCGATTCTCACCTGGAAGTGTCATATACAAAGATTCTAAGCCTACTAAAATCGGTGACCCTCAGCGGGGCATCTCATTTCTATGGCCTACTATCACTGCCAGTATCGGATCATTGAGAGATAAATTCCTTATTTTGAAGCTATCAAAAAAGCTTCAAAATAAGAATGTCAAGGCTATTTTTTCTGATGTTGAAAAAACCACCCTTTATTATTTGAAAGACTTCGGCTTTTCAGATAAGATGATTCATCATTTCTTTCAGCCCTTTTTTGCGGGTATATTTCTAGAAGAAGACTTGAGCACGTCTAGTAGAATGTTTGAGTTCGTATATAAGATGTTTAGCACAGGCGATGCCGCAGTTCCTAAAGCAGGTATGCAGGCTATTCCAGATCAACTAGCAGCACAGCTGAAGAACACAAACATCAGACTCAATACCACCGTAAAAAGCATTGCAGATAAGACTATAAATCTAGGAAATGCTGAGTCTATCACTGCGGAGCATATTATCATAGCTACTGATCCGAGTCCTTTTTTCCAAGATAAGTCTACAGCTGTAGATTGGAAGTCTTGCCACACTATTTATCTAGAGGCGGACAAATCAGTATTGAACGAGACCATCATAGGGTTATTGCCGAACAAAAATCTGTTCGTCAATAATTTTCATTTTCTTGAAGATGTGTTCGATATTGACAAATCAGTAATTTCAGTGACTGTAGTAAGAGACCATAAGTTATCTGAAGATGAATTGATATCAAAAGTGAAAGATGAATTACAGGAGCATTGTGGAATCAGGGCTACTGAGTTGCTTAAAACATATTATATCAAAAAAGCTCTTCCTGATATAACCGATTTACAATTAATACCTAGTTCAAACCAAACGACCATACGAGAAGGTATATATGTTTGTGGAGATCACTTAACCTATGGCTCACTCAATGCGGCAATGGCAAATGGTAGACAAGCTGCAGAAGCTTTAATAAAAGATTTAGTCTAATAACTCTCGCACCTTTGTGCTGTTCCAATCGGCAGTTCCAGTCTTGTCAATGATAATTTCTCCATTTTCATTGATAAGATACGTTGTAGGTAGAGTCTTTGTATCCAATTCTGTTGGGACTTCAGAAAGAGAATGATAAATTGGAAAAGTATATCCGTGTTTTTGAATAAACTTTGATATTTCTTCATCGCTATCATTAGTCACAAATACAAAAACAACCTCGTTCTTATAGTCGTCGTATAAGGATTGCATGCTTGGCATCTCAGCGATACACGGTGGACACCATGTAGCCCAGAAATTAACTAGAATCTTTTTTCCATTGAATTCATTGAAATCTATGGAAACACCTTTCATGTCTTCTAGGTTCCAATTATAATTTTGAAGCACTTCTCTATCTGATTCATCTTCTACACTAGGACTAAATGCAATCAGTCTGTTCACAAAAACTTTTATCGGTTTACCCGTCTGCGGTATCAATAGCAATACAATCAAAACACCAAAAAGGACATTGCTCCAATTCTTTTTTAACCAACTCACTGCTGCAAAGTTGGTCTAAAATCATCATTACAATAGCTACTTAAGTTTCATAAAATCTAAGACGTTGGTCACGATAAACTTATATCTATTCCTGTTGTTATACTTTCGTTTGATGAAGTATGCATTTACATTGATAGCAATCGCACTTGGTGTGCTGCTTTACGCCAACTTTAGCGAAACTGAAATAACAGAAAAACAAATGACAAAAGATAAGATACAAATAGAAGTGTGAAGTGATGTAGTCTGTCCTTTTTGCTTACTTGGTAAGAAGAAAATGGAGCAAGCCATCGCTAAGTATAATGCAGAAGATAAAGTAGAAATCATTTGGAAAAGCTTTCAGCTTGACCCTACTTTCCCGCAAAATACTTCTACTCCGAGCAAAGAAAACTTAGTAAATAAGGATATCCAAAGACTCAGGTAGATGCAATTTGCGGACAACTAGAGAGTCAAGGCACAACCTACGACATTCATTTTGATTTTGACAAAGCGGTAACTTTCAATACTTGGGATTCTCATAGACTTCTTCAGTGGTCCAAAACCTTGCAAAAGTCTCACGAATTGAAAGAGGCATTGATGAAGGCTCATTTTGGCGAAGGAAAAGATCTTTCTAAGCAAGAACAAATTATCGCTGTAGAGAAAAGTGTAGGTTTAGATGATAAGCAAGCCATGGAAGTACTAAACAGTGAGCAATACACCACAGAGGTACAGCGGGACATTTCCAAAGCCCAAAGTTTAGGAATCCGAGGGGTTCCGTACTTCCTGATAAATGGAGTACAAGTAATTTCTGGTGCCCAGAGCGATGCCGTTTTTGAACGGATGATTCTCAGCGGGCTAAGTGGTCTTGCAGAAGCTACTGACACTGCTGCTTCGGGTGTTTGCACTCCTGAAGGGGAGTGTAAATAATCTACTTTCCTCTACCCTGCACCATAATAAGCACGGTATAAATCAATATCTTTAGGTCAAGGAGTAATGAGATGTTCTCAAGATATAATAGATCGTACTCTAGACGCTGCACCATTTCTTCTACATTCTCCGCGTACCCAAATTTTACTTGACCCCAAGAAGTAATACCTGGTTTTATCTTGTGTAAGCGTTTATAATGTGGGGCTTTTTCGACAATCTTATCAATAAAAAACTGCCTTTCTGGTCGAGGTCCAACTATACTCATCTCACCCTTAAGTACATTCCAAAACTGTGGAAATTCATCAATTCGTGTCTTCCGCAAAAATTTACCCATTCGAGTAATTCTCGGGTCGTCTTCTTTACTCAACTGAGGTCCTAAAGATTCTGCATCTATTTTCATAGACCTAAATTTTATTATATCAAATGGTTTTCCTTTAAGACCTATTCGTTCTTGCTTATAAAACATAGGACCTTTGGAACCTATTTTCACCAGTAGACCTACACAGGCTAGCAACGGGAACCCAAAAAACAATACTAGAAAAGAGACGATAACATCAAAAGCTCGCTTAAAGAACTTTTGCCAAGGAGGCAGTATGGCTATACGAATTTCAATGAGTACAGCACCAAATACATTCCCCATTTTTACCATACCTGCCAAATGTTGATAGAGATTTGGGATAACCTTAATGACTACGTTTTCTCCATCCAAATTAGAAATTATTGACGGTATATCTCCTTTCTGATAATCTTCTGTAGCTATTATTACCTCGTCAATGGCGTGAGCATTTATAATGGTTTGAATATCCTCTTTACTACCTAGTTGCTCCAAAGCAGTTATTGCCTCCTTCTCCCCATTTATATTGACATACCCTTGAAAGAAATGACCTTCTGATTTTCTTGCTGAAAACAATTCAGTGTAAATAGCATTGGCTCTAGGTCCAGAACCAACTAAAAGTGTGCGAAAGCCTATTTCTCGGTTTTGAATTTTATTAGCTATCCGACTGGACAATATTATCCTGAATAAAGATGTAGGTATAAAATGTAAAGCAAACAGCACACTAATCGACTCATAATAACTCTGGTATTTTGAAACCTCATCATCCAGCAATAGGGTGAAAAATATAATCAAAACACCAATAGCACTAGTGGTCATCACTTGCATAAACTCTTTGAGCCTAGACTTGCGATATACACTGCGGTATAACCCAACAATCGAATGTAGTATTATCCAAAAACTTGGAATAAAAACCAACCCTAAATACAACTTTGAATCAGACCAAACATATCGGAGGTAGTACGGATTAAAACCTCCGTCTACATAGCACTTTCTATATATGAAGAAGACCCCCCAAGCCAGAAAAGCTGCCAGAAAGTCCAAAGCAATGTACTTCAGTATTAATCTCTTTCTGTTCAAAAATGAATAAGCTTAATATTGTCCAATAGAATTTGTGGGGATCCAGTTGACACATTGGTCTGAGCATTTATAAACACCTTAAAATCAGCACCTTGATTTGCAGGTGTACTTACGTCTTCCTTTAAACTCAAATGCCCTTTTTTCCATTTCATCTCACCTGTCTCATCATCTACCGTACTAAAAAAATTGACTATGGGTATGCCCCTAGAAGTACTCGAACGTATAGGGTAAATACCCACTGTAAAAGCTGTATTGCAAGCAAAATTCAATTCTAGGAAAACTTCTTCTCCTCTTCGAGGCAAATCAAACAAGTCCACAGATCTATTCTCAAATACTTGAATACCATCTGCTGGAAGAACAATCTTTCCACTAAACCTATTTGAACTACCATCATATTCAAAAACTTCTGTAGAATCACTAGTGATGAAGAAACTGTCTGTTGTAGAAATCGTTTCCGATTTTTCTAATGAAATCGTATTGTCCTCAAAATCTTCTAGCCATACAAATTCTGCATTTCTATAGTTAACCTTTGGACGAATGGTGTCTACTTGTGCCGGGACAAAATTGTGTACTTTATCAAAGCTTGAATAAAATGGATAAATCCTTCGATCATTAGATTGTCCGTTCGTCTTTACTCCAGCTATTATTACGATATCTTCCTCACCATCAGCCAATACCGGAATAGTGCTTGGCATTTCAAATACACCGATCAATTGACCACCAACATATACCCAAGCATCAGAAATATCTTGAGCATTTGAGCCTTCATTCCCAGAAGGGTCTACTTCAACATCTATCCCAGGTATATAAATATATGCTGGTATTGGTTCCACTTCATCCTTGCACCCAAAGAAAAAAATAATGCTAAGAATTGGAATACAGTAATAGATTAAGCGTTGGTTGTAAAATTTCGTTCTAATTGCTCTTTTATTTTGTCAGTCACAGACTGTAGTTGCAAATATTCTGAAATACCTGCACAAGGTACTTCGCTATTTGTAATGCAATTGTAAAACGAATTTATCTCTTTTTCTAACATAGCAATATAACCATCGCTATCTTTTGTTTGACGATAGGTAGTTCTTACTCCCCATTCCTCACTTGAATCGTCACTTTTAACAGAATTTGTTTGAACTTTAAGCTGTTGACCTATGTAGTCTATTGAACAGTAGTTGTTGTTTTGAAAAAACTTAGTTGTATGCACATCCTTATTGGATATCTTACTTGCAGCAAGGTTCGCTACGCTACCGTTATAAAACTCAATTCTAGTATGTACTACATCTGGATCTTTATAATAGACCCCAACAGCGGTTGAGTAGATGGATTTCACTTGGGCATTGCAAAGCCTCAGTGCTACATCTACATCGTGCAGCATTAAGTCGTCGATAACACTAAGTTGAGTAGTTTTTTTGTTAAACTTCACAAAACGGCTAGACTCTAAGATTCTTGGAGTAATGTTATACTTACTTAGGTCATCATAGAAGTTGTAAAAACGCTGCTTTAGACCTATCTGAATCTGTGTTCCTGCTTCATACGCTAAGAGTTCTAAATTCTTCAATTCTCTAATTCCACAAAGACTAGGACTTTCGATATACAGATGTTTTCCATATTTCACTACAGAAGACAATGTTCCAAAATCCGAAGACATTATATCGAAAATCAAGATGCAATCTACCGCGATTAGTAAATCCTCAAGAACAGCATATTGCGTAAACCCGGCATATTCTGGAGTATCATAACCTCCTAATAATGAGACATTAGTATTATCTCTTAGAGAAGCATAAACTTTATCCGAAAAATTTCCTGAGCCTATTACACCTATTCGCACTTATTCCGCTTATAATTGAGTCTACGAAGAACGGACTAATTTAAGATGTCATAAAAACAATGATATTTGCTGCGTACCAAATACTAAACACTTGTATACAGATTCGTACAAACTAAAGGGACAGAGAAGTAAGATGATCTCTGAGATCAAGGCACAAGGCATACAATCCAAGAAGGTACTGCGGGCTCTGGAGAAAGTTCCTCGACACTTTTTCTTTCCTTCAGATTTTTTGGATAAAGCATATGAGAACATAGCTTTCCCTATAGAAGGTGGGCAGACAATAAGCCAGCCCTTTACAGTGGCAAAACAAACAGAGCTTTTAGATGTAGTAAAAGGTGATAAGGTTTTGGAAATAGGTACAGGCAGTGGATATCAATCTGCAGTACTTAAAGTACTAGGTGCGGAGGTCATAACCATAGAAACCGTAGCTGAACTATATAAACAAACCGATGTGGTCTTTAAAAAACTTGGACTCAAAATTGTAAATCTATATGGTGATGGATCAGCAGGTGTTCCTGAACATGGACCTTATGATAAAATCATTCTTACTGCAGCAGCTCCCAAATTAGTAAATGAGTTAACAAATCAACTAAAGATAGGAGGAAAACTAGTCGCTCCTGTAGGAAATCAGGCTGTCCAAAAAATGATACTTATAACTCGAAATGGTGATAAAGCATACACAACAACGGAGCACGGTACTTTTAATTTTGTGCCCCTTACAGGCACACATGGCTGGTTACATTAAATATTGCTTCACCTTACTTCTTGCACTTTCTTTTACTAATATCTATGCTCAAGAATATCTTAAAATTAGAGCTAAAAAAGGCGACGGTATATCAGTTATCTTAAACAGGTACGACTTAGCCGCTCACCGCTGCAACATAGATACTTTTCTAAACATAAATGACTTGAATAGAAACGATCAATTGGTTCTTGCCAAGGCATACAACATGCCCATCTACGTATATGATTATAACGACAAGAGCATCAGAACCACGATTGGAATAGACGATTATGATCTGGCGGTATATATACAAGAGTACAATGAAGAACTCTATAAGACAGGGCTAAGAGAGTTTGACTATCGCACAGATAAAGTCCTTTGGGTTCCAGTACATGCATTGCATTGCACCGCAGAATCTGAAATCAAGAAAATCAATGAGGTGAAGGATCAAATCGTAGATGAAGACCCTAACTTGACTGATCGAAAGGAAAAAGAAAATCAAGAAGATACAAAGGCTATAAGCTGGTCTACTTTCCCAATCTTTGGCAAAGACCACGAGAACACTCCTATTTACACCAAAGATTTAGAAGGGCAAGTCTACTATCTCATCAGTGGTCACGGAGGACCAGATCCTGGGGCTATAGGCAAAAAAGATGGACACATATTGTGTGAAGATGAATACGCTTATGATATCACCTTGCGACTCGCTCGAAATCTGCTGCAACATAGTGCTACGGTATACCTGATCACTCGAGACGATGATGGCATACGAGACTATGAGTATCTAGATAGCGATAAGGATGAGACAGTGTGGTACAATCAGAGTATTCCTTTGAATCAAGTGAGAAGACTGAAACAGCGGACTATTAAAATTAATGAGTTGTACGAAAAGCATAAGAAGGAAGGGGATAAAATACAACGCGTAGTAGAAATTCACATTGACAGCAGATACGTCAAACAGAAACTTGATATCTTTTTCTACTACTATCCAGGCAGTGCTATTGGGAAAAGTATGGCTACTACCATGCTCCATACCATAAAGTCTGAATATGAAGAGCATCAAGTAAATAGAGGATATAAGGGAGTGGTAAAAAGTAGAGACCTACATACACTAAGAGAGAGTAAGCCTCCTGTAGTCTATATCGAATTAGGTAATATTCAGAATGAGTTTGATCAAAAAAGACTTCTCATCGTAAACAATCGACAAGCCATAGCTAATTGGCTAACGCTGGGTGTTGTAGAAGAGAACAGCAAAAAATAAGAGGCGTCAGCAATTGAACAGTTCAATACATCAAGCAGCGAACTAAAATACATTTAAAACAAAAAAGGCTCTCGAAATTCGAGAGCCTTTTTTGTTATTTTTAGTCGTACTTAATCAATCTTAAGTACCGCCATAAAGGCACTTTGAGGTATCTCTACGTTACCTACCTGACGCATACGTTTCTTTCCTTTCTTTTGCTTCTCAAGTAACTTTCGCTTACGTGAGATATCACCACCATAACACTTGGCAGTTACATCTTTACGCATCGCTCGTATGTTTTCTCTAGAAATCACCTTGGCTCCTATCGCTGCTTGTATAGGTACCTCAAATTGGTGACGAGGAATTAAGTCTTTTAGCTTCTCGCAAATCTTTTTACCAAACTCATAGGCTTTGTCTCGGTGGATTACAGCACTAAGTGCATCTACTACTTTAGCATTAAGTAAGATATCGAGTTTAACCAGAGTCGATTCTCGATAACCGATAGGGTGATAGTCGAAACTTGCATATCCCCTACTTACACTTTTTAGTTTGTCATAAAAATCAAAAACTACTTCTGCCATCGGCATCTCAAAGGTGAGCTCTACTCGATTACTCGTTAGGTATACTTGATTCTTGATAATACCTCGTTTGTCTATACATAAAGACATAATTGACCCTACATAATCAGCCGAGGTTATGATTTGAGCATTGATATAAGGCTCTTCCACACGAAGCATGTAGTTCGGTTCGGGTAAATCACTCGGATTGTTGACAATCACAATCTCATCCGGAGCCTTTTTCAAGTAGGCGTGGTAAGATACGTTAGGTACTGTAGTAATTACCGTCATACCAAACTCTCTTTCAAGTCTTTCTTGGATGATCTCCATGTGTAACATCCCTAGGAATCCACAACGAAATCCAAACCCAAGAGCTGCTGAACTTTCAGGTTCGAATACCAAGCTAGCATCATTCAACTGAAGCTTGCCCATAGAATCTCTCAGTTCCTCAAAATCTTCTGTATCTACAGGGTAGATTCCTGCGAAAACCATTGGTTTTACATCTTCAAAACCATCTATTGGTGTTTCCGTTAGATTACCCGTCAGTGTAATGGTATCTCCTACCTTTACTTCCTTAGCCTCTTTTATACTACAAATGATATAACCCACATCACCTGTTCTTACCGTCTGTCTTACCTCTTGCTCAAGCTTCAGTACGCCTATTTCCTCTGCGTAGTAGGACTTACCCGTATTCATGAACTTGATGTGATCTTTCTTATTCAACTCTCCATCAATTATTCTAAAGTAGGCTATAATTCCTCTAAATGGATTAAAAACCGAATCAAAAATCAACGCTTTCAAAGCTCCCTTGGGATCTCCTTTTGGAGCAGGAACTCTATCTATCACCGCATTCAAGATGTCCATCACTCCCATGCCCGTTTTACCACTAGCTGGAATAATATCGTCTCTCTCGCAAAGTATCAATTCTTCTATTTGGTCCTTTACTTCTTCAGGCTCAGCACCAGGTAGATCCATCTTATTCAGAATAGGAATGATTTCAAGCTCGTGTTCTAGAGCTAGATACAGATTTGAAATAGTCTGAGCTTGAATTCCCTGTGCAGCATCTACGATAAGTAAGGCACCTTCACAAGCAGCGATACTTCTACTTACCTCATAACTAAAATCAACGTGACCTGGAGTATCAATAAGATTTAAGATATACTCTTGTCCGTCACGTTTGTATTTCATCTGAATAGCGTGAGATTTGATCGTAATACCTCTCTCCCGCTCTATGTCCATATCATCTAGCGTCTGCTCCTTCATCTCACGGTCACTTACGGTACCTGTAGTCTGTAGAAGTCTATCTGCCAAGGTACTCTTACCGTGGTCTATATGAGCTATAATGCAAAAATTACGGATGTTCTCCATGAACCTGCAAAGGTATCTTTTTTGGCTTAGTGAAAAGGATGTTTTTTGGGTGGATTTACCTACTGAATAAGCAGTCGTTTTACTAGAGAATATCCACTTGTTTCATCCGTTATTCTCACAAATAACAATCCTTTTTGCTGAACCTGAAATTGCTCACCGTTTTGAGTGTAAGGCACCAGTTGCCCCAAGCTATTGGTAATTTCTATTTCTACCGGTTGCTCACTTTTCATGTAAAAACTACCTGTGGATGGATTAGGATATATTGCAAAACTAGCGTTGGAATCAATTTCTGAAATAGAAACAGCTTCCGGTTTACCTACGTGTACAGGATAACTAAAGCTATCTATACATCCGTAGTTAGTCGTAGTATAAAGAATTACTTGATAAGAAGCTTTTGCCTTTGGATAAAAATAGGTAGGTGATGTAGCATTTGAGGTGTCAGCTTTGGTAGTCGTTTCTCCGAAATTCCACCTATTTTCAGTAATGGATGATAGAAATATGCTACTTACAGAGCTTTCATTATTGAAGGTAAATCTTGGTAAATCCAATGTCGCGTTATTGTTTGGATTTGGAGTGAACTTAGCACGAGGAATAGGATATACATCTACAGAAGAGCTTAGCGTAGCTTCACAGCCGTGCTCAGAAGTTAGTATAACACTGATGTCATTTGTTCCATCATTAGTAAACCTAGCTGAAGGAGTTTGAGAGGTAGCACTTCCTCCATCACCTAAATCCCAGTCATAGGTACTAGTCGCAAGATTTACGTCATTGTTTATTTTTATATCAAGATCTGTCGTAACGGGATTACATCCATTTGGAGTAGAGCTAATAATACTCCCTTCAAGAATCGGATGTACAATCACATCAAAAAAATCATCAACACTATTACAATACGCACTTGATGACTCAGCAAAGATGACAATTCTAAAAGTATCTGATTTTGCATTTTGCAGTGTTAGCGTAAGCGTCTCGTCTTGGGTCTCAGAATAACGCGAAGTTGAAGCACGGAATGCATTTCCGAATGTATTCGCGGCTAACCAGGATATATTATCTGCATCTTTAGCCTCCAAGTTATACGGTAAGATAATTTGCATTTGACCTTGTTCTCTACAGAAAGTAGTATCTGAAATAGGGGTAATAACGGCTAGCTTATCTGTTCGAACCTTTATAGAATCTCTGTTGTAACAGCCAGTGATTGGAGAAGTATAGTTATAAAAAATTGTAGTAAACTGATTAAGTATCTGAGCTGTTCCGGGATTATATTGATTACCGCTAGTTATAGATAAAGGATCTCTCAGATTCGTCCACAAACCGCCAACAGGAGCAGCTTCAAGAGTTATTGGAGGGCTACCCTCACAAAACTGATTAGGTGATGGGGTTGTCAGGTTAATTAAAGGAAGTGGATTCACTCTAATAGGTAAATAGTGGTCGGCAGGACAGCCATTGCCATTGTGATAGTTGTACCTCATTAACCATCTTTGAGATGTATCTCGAAATGCACTGTTTAATGTGTTTATAGTATCTCCTTGAGTTCCGCCAATATCTATGCACGGAGAAAAACCAGCAGAATCTGCACAGTACCAACTCCCTCCTTTTAAATTTACCCGTGTAAAATCATTTAGGGCTATCTCTCCTTCGTCCCAGCATAAGTCTCTATTATCCGAAAACTTAACTTCGGGCACTCTCCAAATCCTAATATCAACAGTATCTTTAGCTCTACAACCTAACTGATTTGTGAAACTCAGCTCTAGAGTGACGGTATCTTTATCGTGATTCTGTAGAGTATAATTTGCTTTGCCAATATTTAGCCAGTAATCTGGAGCAAAGTCATGACCTTTGTTTTCTAACATCTTGCTAAAATCATTTCCGTTGCACTCTAAGCATTTCCATTCACTTGTACCTAAAGCAAGGTTTGCTGGACTTATGACAACTTCGTCGTCTAGCCCAACACTGTCAGCATTCTGACACTTATCTATAGCTCTCAGCACCAATCGAGGCAGTTTATTCACTTGTATCTCTATAGAGTCGGAATTGCTGCACAGTGAAGACGGGTCCTGATAGTCATAAACTGCAAAAAATGTTCTCCTAGCTTGTGCTATACCTATTTCGCTGCATCCACTATCTACATTAAACAAATTGTTCTTCACTAAATACGGAAACTCCGTACAGCTCCATTTTCCAGTGGACGGAACACCCTTCGGCTCTTCAATCTTAAAATTAAGTACGAGTTGACCAGCATCACAGCATACTGACTCATCACTACCTAGTTTTATTTCAGGTAATGGTTTTGCATTTACCTGTATCGTGTCTGAAAAACTTGTAGATCCATCCGAAGTAGTGAGTACGACTATCCCACTATCTGATATAGTAGCTTGAGTTGTCCCAGAAGTTGAACTCGAAAAAGTAGCTACTGCAGAAGCCCAAGAAAAACTTATTGGACTCCCAGAAACAACACTGTGGTTCAAGCTCACTGTTTCATTTTCACAAACCGTAAGGTCACCGCCTATTATTTGAATATTTAGCTGAGCATAGGTAATTTGAAGAGACCCTAAGAGTAGAACAAGACTTAGTAGTATGGATTTAATCATTGCGTTGTAGATTAGACACAATCAAATATACAAAGGTTGCTTGACGAATGAGATGAATCATTCCATCTGATTTCTGGTTGAGAACAATTCACAACCTTCTGTTTATAAATATTATTCTATCCCAATTGTATTAGTTAAGAAAAACTATTTTTGCAGGCTTTAAAACAAACAAGTAGAAAATAAGAACCAAAACTATGGGAGATTTTATGATTTACATGCCACTAGTACTAGCCGTTTTAGGTCTAGCATATATGGCTGTTAAGAGAACTTGGGTAATGAAACAAAATGCCGGAGATGGGGTAATGAAAGAAATTGCAGGCCACATCTATGAAGGTGCTCTTGCATTCCTTAAAGCTGAGTACAAATTGCTCACTTACTTCGTGATAGGAGCAAGTATCGTACTTGCTGTTATAGCGACTGTAGTACCTACTACGGATTATCTAATTATTCCTGCCTTTATTATAGGTGCTGTATTCTCAGCTCTTGCTGGTAATATGGGAATGAAAATCGCTACAAAAACAAATGTAAGAACGACACAAGCTGCAAAAACTAGCCTGCCAGAAGCTCTTAAAATATCATTTGGTGGTGGTACAGTAATGGGATTAGGAGTAGCTGGATTAGCTGTTCTTGGTCTTACTTTACTATTCATCATTTTTTACCACGTATTTATGGGCGGTCAATGGACCAATGCAGGAGATATGACTATAGTGCTAGAAACACTTGCTGGTTTCTCATTAGGTGCTGAGTCTATTGCATTATTTGCTCGTGTAGGTGGAGGTATTTATACTAAAGCTGCCGACGTAGGTGCTGACCTTGTAGGTAAAGTAGAAGCAGATATACCAGAAGATGATCCACGTAACCCTGCTACCATTGCAGATAACGTAGGAGATAATGTAGGAGACGTTGCAGGTATGGGAGCTGATTTATTTGGTTCTTATGTAGCAACTGTTCTTGCTGCTATGGTACTAGGAAACTACGTGATCACCGATATGGGTGGTTCTATAAATGATGCATTTGGAGGTATAGGCCCTGTTCTTCTTCCAGTTGCAATAGCTGGTGTTGGAATCATTATTTCTATCATAGGTACTTTCCTAGTGAAAATATCTAGCAATGATGCTAAGGAGGATCAAGTACAAAAAGCTCTGAATATAGGGAACTGGACTTCTATAGGTTTGGTACTAGTTGCGTGTTACGGACTAGTAACTTACATGCTTCCTGAGACGATGACTATGAATTTCTTTGGTGAAGGTATGGTTGAAATATCAGCAATGCGAGTATTCTACGCTACAGTAGTAGGACTTATAGTAGGTGCAGCTATTTCATCATTCACAGAATACTACACTGGATTAGGTAAACCACCAATTTTGAATATAGTACGTCAGTCTAGTACTGGAGCAGCTACTAACATCATTGCGGGTTTGTCAACCGGTATGATTTCAACTTTCTCATCAGTGTTATTATTTGCTGGTGCTATCTGGGCATCTTATGCCTTTGCAGGTTTCTATGGTGTGGCACTTGCCGCTTCTGCGATGATGGCTACGACAGCTATGCAGTTAGCAATTGATGCATTCGGTCCTATCGCGGACAACGCGGGAGGTATAGCTGAGATGAGTGGTCAAGAGGATATCGTTCGTGAAAGAACAGATATCTTAGACTCTGTAGGTAATACTACAGCTGCTACAGGTAAAGGTTTTGCTATCGCTTCTGCTGCCTTGACTTCACTAGCTCTTTTTGCGGCTTACGTTACCTTCACAGGTATAGACGGTATCAACATATTTAAAGCTCCAGTTTTAGCTATGCTATTTGTAGGAGGTATGGTACCAGTTGTATTTTCTGCACTAGCTATGAGTGCTGTAGGTAAAGCTGCTATGGAGATGGTATATGAAGTCAGACGCCAGTTCAAAGAAATTCCAGGGATAATGGAAGGTACTGGTAAGCCCGACTATGCTAAGTGTGTAGATATATCTACCAAGGCTTCATTGAAAGAAATGATGCTTCCAGGTATACTTACCATTGGATTCCCAATGGCAGTAGTTTTAATAGGTAAATTGGTTTACGGAGATAATAACCAACTTGTAGCAGAGATGCTAGGTGGATATATGGCAGGTGTAACTGTATCAGGTGTACTTTGGGCAATTTTCCAAAACAATGCTGGTGGTGCTTGGGACAACGCTAAGAAGTCTTTTGAAGCAGGTGTAGAAATCAATGGTGAAATGACGTATAAGGGTTCTGATGCTCACAAAGCAGCAGTAACTGGTGATACGGTAGGTGATCCATTTAAAGACACTTCTGGACCATCAATGAATATCCTAATCAAGCTAACTTGCCTTATTGGACTTATTATAGCTCCAATCTTAGGAGGACACGCTGCTGGCGATGATCATAGCTCTGTAGACAAAAAGCCGTGTTGTTCAAAAACTGAAAAAACAGCAAGTGTAGCTGATTGCTCAGAAAAAGACAGTAAACATAAAGAGTGTGCTGATTATAAAGAAGGAATAGCACAGAAATAATATTATTTATAATGAAATGATTTTGAAAAAAGACGCTATGCATTATAACTGCAAGCGTCTTTTTCGTTTACTAGCATAGTATAGGAAAAACCATAAGGATACAAAAGGTTGCTGACACAAAACAGAAATACACTTTTCATTTCATTGAAATTATTCATTGCTTTTGCAGCAGTGATTGTATTCTCTTCTTTTCAATTAGATAAATCACTCTCAGA
>CBFHGJ010000004.1:0-142223 GCA_965655315.1 Bacteroidia bacterium | reverse complement strand
AACTGCAGAGTGGACTAACGCAGGACCAAGCACATTATGTGCAGGCGATGACATCACATTAGATGTAACGTTAGGAAATGTAACAGGAGCTTATACGCTTAACTATGAAGTAAATGGAACTGCCTTTACTACAAGTACTAATTCAATCACTTTAGATTCAGTGGTAGCTGCTACTACAGTTACTATAACTGGTATATCTGTAACAGGCGGATGTGAAGATCTAACACTGAATGATGTTTACACAATAAATGTGAATCCACTACCTGTGGTTTCTATTACTGCATCTTCAGATACAATCTGTGATGGTTCCACCGGAACAGTTACTGTAAACGTTGATAACGTAGCAGCAGGCCAGGGTTGGACACTAGTATACAACGAAGGTGCCGTAGTTGGGAAGACTACATCTGGAATTGGTTCTGGTTCATTCATTATAACTACAGCAGCTTTATCTGCTGGTACTGTAGATGTAACTTTAACTAGCTTCTTGAATACTACAACTAATTGTACTGGAGAAGCAACAGCAACAGCGTCTATAGTAGTTAGTCCTACCTCTGAAGGTGGTACTACCGCTGGTGCAGCAACTGTTTGTTCAGGTGATAACAATGGTACAATTACATTAACAGGTGAAACTGGTGATGTAGAGCAATGGGAAATCAGTACTGACGGTGGAAACACTTGGACAGTTACAAGTAATACTGGTAATTCAATAGCTTACAGTAACATAACTGAAACTACTAGCTTTAGAGCTTACGTTGTGAGTGGAGCTTGTTCAGGTGATTACAGTAGTGAGACTATTATTACTGTAACTCCACTACCAGAAGTGTCTATATCAGGTGCTCCTGAAGTTTGTCCTAATGAGCCAGCTGTATTTACCATAGTTGTTTCGAACGTTGCTCCAGGTGAAGCTTGGGTGCTTACTTACACGGAAAATGGTACAGTAAGAACAACTTCAGGAATTGGTTCTGGAACTACTACACTTACGACTAACGGATATGCTGAAGGTATAGGAAGTATCATAGTTGTATTAGATAGAATAGCTGCTAACTGTGATAACGATGAGTTGAATGGTTCAGTAACAGCTATAATCAACCCAGCACCAGTAGCTCGCTACGATGTAGAAAATGCTTGTCAAGATAGTATGGTGATGTTTAATAACACATCTTCTATTGCGAGTGGTGGTATAGCAGGTTACAAGTGGCTCTTCGGTGACGGAGACTCTAGTCAAGCTGTTAGTCCTTCGCACGCTTACGCATCTGCAGGTATTTACACTGTAAGGTTAACTGCTATCTCTGATAACGGTTGTACCAACACTGTAACTGATCAGGTAACTATATATGATGCTCCAACTGCGGACTTCACATTTGACAATGTTTGTCAGAATGAGGTGTTCACACCAGTTGATGCTTCGAACATAGCTTCTGGTACTATAGTATCTAGAACTTGGAACTTTGGAGATAATTCTCCTGAGGTATCAGGTACTAACCCTACTCACTCTTACGCTTCTAGCGGAAACTATAACGTAACGTTAACTGTAACAAGCAACAACGGTTGTACAAATAGCATATCTAAGGATGTAACTATATATGTATTACCAGATGCTGACTTTGCTGCTAACCCAGTCTGTGAGGATGAAGAAATGACCTTCACTAACGGTACAGCAGTAGCTTACGGTTCAGTTGATTATGAGTGGACATTTGGTGGAGGAAACACATCTACGGATGTTAACCCTACCTTTACGTTCACTGGATTCGGTGATTTCACTGTGAAGTTAGTTGCTACTACTAATAACGGATGTCAAGATAGTGTATCTAATGTTGTAACAGTATGGCCTAAGCCGGTTGCTTCATTCACTGTAGCTGATGTATGTTTAGGTGAGGCTAGTGACTTTGTGAATAGTTCAACTATCGCTGCAGGAACAATAGATGAGAACTTCTGGAGCTTCGGTGACGGTGCATCTGCTTCTGTTGATAATCCTTCTCACACATATGCTACTGCTAACGAAACAGGGTTCCCTGTAGAGTTAAGAGTTGTATCTGACAAAGGTTGTGCTGATATTACTACTGGAACTGCTATTGTGTGGCCACTACCAGAAGTTAATATTACTGCTGACTTCCGTGAGATTTGTGATGGTGACTCTGCTCAGCTTACTGCTAATGTAGATCAGACAGCTACTTCATTCCGTTGGAACACTGAAGAAGTGACTCAATCAATATTTGCTAAGCAAGAAGGTTGGTACAGTGTAACTGTTGTAGGTGATCCTGCAAGAGGGGGTTGTGTTGGAACAGATTCAATCTTTATCACAGTTTGGGATAACCCAGTAGCTAACGCAGGAAACGATACTACAATTGATCTTGGATCATTTGCACAGTTGAACGGTACTGGAGGTTTAGTTTACACTTGGACTCCTACTACTTACCTCAGCGATCCAGATATTGCTAACCCAATAGCGGATGATGTAAGAGAAGATATCGAGTATATCTTAACTGTAACTGATGAGAATGGTTGTATCGATGATGACAGCGTTCTAGTAACTGTAATTGATAGATTTAATCTAATAGTATATAACACAGTAACACCAAACGGTGACGGTGATAATGATGTTTGGAATATTGATAATATCCAGGCTTATCCAGATGCTGAAGTAACTGTGATTAACAGATACGGAATGGAAGTGTTCAATACTACGGATTACGCTAATAACTTATGGGATGGTACATTTGACGGTAAGGATTTACCAGATGGTGCTTACTACTACATAATTACATTACCTGGTAATGATGATGCGGAACCATTCACTGGATCAATCAACATACTCAGAAATAGATAAGAGAACTAAATTACGGTTAATTACATAATTAAATTGAATAAAATGAAAAAGTTAATAATCCTAACACTAGCAGCAGTATCATTTACTGTTGCTAGTTTCGGACAGCAAGTTCCAATGTACAGTCACTACTACTTTAATAAGTTTCTGTATAATCCAGCTATGACAGGTTCGACTTCTTACGGTCAAGCTTATATGTTATACAGAGACATGTGGAATGGAGTACCTGATGCACCAGAAACAGTATCTATTACTGTTGACGGTCCGTTGAAGAACAAGCGTGTAGGTCTAGGTTTTTCTTTAAACCAAGATAGAGCTGCAGCTTTTAATTCAACAAGCGGTAAACTGTCTTATAGATATGGACTACAGTTTTCAGAAGAAAGTATGTTAAACTTTGGTTTAGCTCTTGGATTCTTAGACAATAGAATTGATTTTAACAGACTTAGATATAAGGATGTTAATGATCAATACTTAAATGGGAATCTTAATGAGACTGAAACTGGTTTTGATGCGACTTTTGGTGTTAACTATACGTACAAGGACTTGAACATCGGCCTAGCTGTACCTCAAGTACTTGCAAACGATTTAGCATATGAAAGTATTGGAAACATTGCTTCTCCTGAGGTTACTTATGGTTTAGTAAGACACTTCCTTGCTTCAGCAAGCTATGACCTTGACATTAACGATAATTTAGCGTTAGAACCAAGTGTACTTGTTAGAGCAACTCCAGGAGCACCTGTACAGTATGATGTTAATGCTATGTTCAACTATGACAATAAGTATTGGTTCGGTGCTATGTATCGTTCGGGATATGCAGCGTCTGTGAATGCAGCTTTAAGATTATTTAATCAAGTTGTTGCTGGATATAGTGCTGACTTTGTAATCAATGCTAATAGAGATTACTTAAGAAGTGCTCACGAGGTAATGATAGGATATCAATTTGGTATAACTGACGACGAAGAGCTTAAGAAGCGTTTCAAAGGTATTGACGATAAAATCAAGACTAATGAAGATGGTATTAAGAAAAATCGTGAGGATATCGATTCAAATGATGATGATATTGATAACTTAGACAAAGACAAGGATGCGATGAAAGAAGAATTAGAGGGTAGAGCTGACAAGCTTCAGAAAGAGCTTGATGATCTTAAGTCTGATTTTGAGACGTTCAAAAAGAATGTTGCTAACGGTACTATTGGTATTGGAGATATGGTAGGATTTAAGAACGTATACTTTGAGACTAACAAGTGGGACATCAGAGATGTTGATGTAAGCGAGCTTGATAATCTAATATCTCTAATGAAAGAGAACTCTAATATGTCTATTGGCATATTTGGTCACGCTGATATGAGAGGTAGCGATGCCTTGAATAACACAATCTCTAGAAATAGAGCAAACAGTGTTCGTGATTATCTAATTAGTAAAGGTATCGAGTCTTATAGACTTCGTATCGAAGCTATGGGTGAGAAATCTCCTGCTTCTGACAACTTGGATGATAATCGAAGAGTAGAATTTAAAGTATTAAGTAAATAATACTTGATCATAAATGATTATACTAATGGTCGCAATCAATTGATTGCGACCATTTTTTTTGGTTATGAAATTCACCTTAATATTATTTGCTTTAATAACCTTAGTTGGTTGCAGTAAGCAAAATTTAAATGGAATGACAGATATAAGTACTGATAACAAATTATCCTATCTAGCTTTAGGGGATAGTTATACGATAGGTACGGCAATCAAATCAGATGATGCGTTTCCTTATCAGCTTCAGGATTCATTGGTAACTAGTATAGCTGATGTAGGAAGTATTGAAGTGAAGATAATAGCTCGAAATGCTTGGCGTACTGATGATTTACAGCGAGCTATAAAAAGAGATAGTCTATCAGAAGGTTATGATCTTGTTTCATTACTGATAGGAGTGAACAATCAATATCAAGGCTTACCTATAGTTGATCTTGAAAGAGACTTTAATTCTTTACTAGACACGTGTGAAAAATATGCCGCGAGTAAATCCCAGATATTTGTTCTGTCTATACCTAATTATGGGTTTACACCATTTGGGAATAGTAATAAAGAGCAGATAACTATCGATTTAGAGCTATTTAATGGCCGTATAAAGGATATATGTCAGCTTCGAGGTATTACTTGGTATAATATCACCGATATATCGTTAGAAGCTGAGAAAAGGCCCGATTATGTAGCAAAGGATGAATTGCATCCGTCAGCAATTCAATATGCTGCTTGGGTAAAACGTATTCTCCCTGGTGTTCGTAGGCAGTTATCTAAATAACTCTACTTTATTACACCTATTTCTTTTCCTACTTTAGTGAATGCAGCAATTGCCTTATCCAGATGTTCTTGCTCGTGTGCTGCTGATAATTGGACCCTAATTCTAGCTTTTTCTTTAGGTACTACAGGGAAATAGAATCCGATAACGTAGATACCTTCATGTAGCATCTTAGCAGCCATATCTTGAGCTATATTGGCATCGTACAACATAATGGGTACAATAGGATGTTCTCCTGTTGGTATATCAAAACCTGCTGCTGTCATTTTAGATCTAAAGTATTTTGTATTGTACTCCAGTTTATCTCGAAGTTCAGTTGTTTCACTTAACATATCAAGAACGGCAATACTTGCACCAACGATGCTAGGTGCGACAGTATTTGAAAATAGATATGGTCGTGATTTTTGTCTTAGCATGTCAATTATTTCTTTTTTACCAGAGGTAAATCCGCCACTTGCACCTCCTAGAGCTTTCCCTAGTGTACCTGTTATAATTTCAATTTGTCCGTGAACGCCACAATGCTCAGGAGTACCTCTACCTGTTTTACCTAGAAATCCAGAGCTATGGCATTCATCAACCATTACTAAAGCATTATACTTATTTGCTAGTTCTACTATTTTATCTAGTTGGGCTATGGTTCCATCCATTGAAAATGTGCCATCAGTTACAATGACTCTGTTTCGTTGAGCTTGACTCTCTTGAAGACACCTTTCTAGATCTGCCATATCATTATGTAAGTATCTATAACGCTGAGCCTTGCATAGTCTAACCCCATCTATAATACTAGCGTGATTTAGTGCATCAGAAATAATAGCATCCTCTGCACTCAATAATGGTTCAAAAACACCCCCATTTGCATCAAAAGCAGCTGCGTATAGTATAGTGTCTTCAGTACCTAAATATTCAGAAATCTTTTTCTCAAGTTCTTTATGTATGTCTTGTGTACCGCAGATAAAACGAACAGAAGATAGCCCATAGCCTCTGTCATCGATTGTTTTCTTTGCTGCCTCAACAACTTTTGGGTGAGAGCTCAATCCAAGATAGTTATTTGCACAGAAGTTTATCACTTGACCGCCATTTTTAGTTTCAATATCTGCTCCTTGTGGAGTAGTAATGATCCGTTCTGATTTATAAAGACCTGCAGCCTTTATTTCTTCTAACTCTTTAGTTAATTTATCTTGAAGTGATGTATACATATCCGTATTGCTTATTTCTTGGGCAAACATAAGTACCTACCTTTTCTATGCCAAGTATTGCTGCAGATCAACCGTCATTTTATGTTAAAATGTCACATAAGTATTGGTCTTATTCCGTTTTGTCGATAAACAATTAATTTATCCGGACGTTATTAGGTGGCACAGTCGTTGTACGATGTACTTGCAACAAGGAAATAAAATTCATGTCAGAAGATAAAAATAAAGGCAAAGGTCCTGCTAACCAAAGGAATAGAAATAATCCTTTTGATAATAAAAAGAATAGTGGGAACAAACCTAAGTTCAATCCTATTTGGTTGTATGCCATATTAGCAGTACTATTTCTTAGTATTACTTTATTCAGTCCAAGTGGTGGGAATAAGGTGACAATAGATAAGGTGATTCGGATGGTGGAGTATGGTCACGTAGAGAGAATAGATGTAGATATAAATAACGGCGGTAGAGCTTCAATATACTTAACATCGGAGGCTAAAAAGCTTGATGAATATAAAAAAGACATCAAAGAAAGTAGTTTCCCAGCAGGGAATACACCTACTTATTACTTGTCATCTGTAGGAGATTATCAGTTCTTCAATGAGCAAATACAGAAAGCTCAAGCAAACCTGCCCGAGGATCAACAAACTACTATTGTAAATGCTGAAAGCAAAACAAGCTTTTGGGATAATCCGATTGTTACACTGGTTTTATACGTTGCAATTTTTGGTCTTATCTGGATGTTCATTATGCGAAGAATGGGCGGAGCAGGTGGAGGCCCAGGCGGAGGTGGCCAGATTTTCAGTATTGGAAAGTCAAAAGCACAATTGTTTGACAAGGATACTAAGGTGAATGTTACATTCAAAGATGTTGCAGGACTTGAGGGAGCAAAGGAGGAAGTTATGGAAATTGTAGACTTCTTAAAAAATCCAAAAAAGTATACTGAACTAGGTGGAAAGATCCCAAAAGGAGCACTTTTAGTAGGCCCTCCAGGAACAGGTAAAACACTCCTGGCAAAAGCAGTGGCAGGAGAAGCAGACGTTCCTTTCTTTTCTTTATCAGGTTCTGACTTTGTGGAGATGTTTGTAGGAGTAGGAGCGAGTAGAGTTCGTGATTTATTTAAACAGGCAAAAGAAAAAGCACCTTGTATTATTTTCATAGACGAGATAGATGCTATAGGACGTGCAAGAGGGAAAAATGCGATGCAGGGAGGTAATGATGAGCGTGAAAATACCCTAAATCAACTACTCACGGAGATGGATGGTTTTGGTACAGATACAGGAGTCATAATGCTAGCTGCAACGAATAGAGTTGATATTTTAGATTCGGCTTTGTTGCGTGCTGGAAGATTTGATAGACAGATATATGCCGATATGCCTGATCTAAATGAAAGACGTGAAATATTTGATGTGCACTTAAAACCACTAAAAGTTGCTGAGGACTTGGATCGAGATTTCTTAGCTCGTCAAACACCAGGGTTCAGTGGTGCGGATATAGCGAATATGTGCAATGAAGCTGCATTGATTGCGGCAAGGTACAATAAGAAACATGTCGAAAAGCAAGATTTTCTTGATGCCGTAGATAGAATCATCGGAGGACTAGAAAAAAAGAATAAAATAATTTCACCTGAAGAGAAAAGAGCTGTAGCAGTGCACGAAGCTGGGCATGCAACAGTAAGTTGGTTGTGTGAACACGCAAACCCACTAGTTAAGGTGACAATTGTGCCTCGAGGTAGAAGTCTAGGTGCTGCGTGGTACTTGCCAGAGGAGAGACAGATTACGCGTACGGAGCAACTACTAGATGAGATGTGTGCTACCTTGGGAGGTAGAGCTGCAGAGAAAGTAGTATTTGACAAGATTTCTACTGGAGCTTTGAGTGATTTAGAAAAGGTGACCAAACAAGCAATGGCCATGGTTAGCATATATGGACTAAATGAGTCCATTGGTAACGTTTCATACTACAATATGGATCAAGGCTTCAGTAAACCATTTAGTGAGCAACAAGCCGCTTTAATTGACTCGGAGATTAAAAAGTTAACGGATGAGCAATATGCTCGTGCTATTCAGATTGTTGAAGATAATAAGGATAAGCTACTGCAACTTGCAGACCAGTTGCTGGAGAAAGAAGTGATTTTTAAGGAAGATCTTGAAAAAATATTTGGAGTGAGTGCAAGTGATGCCGCAAAAGCTATAGATGAAACACCTATTTCCCCAGATACTGAAAAGGAAGAAGCTCCAGAATCTCAAGCCGATGTTTCAGTGAAAGAGGAAGAACAAGGTGCTTAGCCGTTTCTCAAATATTTAGAGATGTTTCGTGCCATTAATTTAGTATAGCTGACCAAGGTATAATCTAGTCTGCCATCAGCCTTGTAAAACCCGATTGTAGGGGCCGAAAAACCTTCAACAAACTTGTTTCCTTGGTAATAGGGAAACTTAAGACTTTTATCTGCTATATATTTCTGGATATTTGCCTTAAGATCAATTGTATTAAGGACGGCAACTTGATTTGGATTAATTTTACCTTTTTCAACTAATTCTTGTAAATCATTCTTTAACAACTGACAAGGAGCACAACCGATATAGCTGTAGACTATAACTGTTCTGTAATTTGGTTTTAGAGACCCTTGAATATTTCCCAAATCATCTAGTTGTGAAATAGTGGAGAATGGATAATACTTAGAGGATACCTTTTCCATTTTATCCTTAATTGAAATCCAATAAGGAGTATTGAGTTTAGGAAAATGCTTCCGACTGTAAGAACTATGAACTTGATTAAAGCTAATTTCAGTGATTTGGTCAATATAATAATCTTTAGGTTTCCAGCTTGTAGTAATTAAACTTAGTTCACTCTGGTTATCAAGGAAATACTTTATAGTAAGTTGCTTATTTGGTGTGGTATAGGTATAATGCCTAGAGTCTTGATTAAATAGCGTTTTACTTTGTCTTTTTTGATAAACTTTACTATTTGAAACGGGAATAATGCTTTCTACATCCATTAGATAATTGAGGTAAAGCCAACTATTCTTAAGGAGTCGACCATAAGACTTATTGTCGTTCGTAAATAGAATTGAGTCTCCTTCTGTATAAAAATCTCCTAAGTGACAAGCTCCCGAAAAAGATAATATAGATGAATCACTGAACAGTATAAAAACACTATCTACGGTAATCGCATTTTCTGCTTTGAGAAGATCTTGCTGTACTCGAGTTAATAGAACTTTTTACCCATAATTCTTTCTGCTGATTTATAAAGTGAATCAATATTTTGAGATATTGAAGACCCACCAATCGAAAGAAAACAGAATACAAAAAGCAATCTCATATTTCCAAATTTAGGAAATTGAGACTATATCTCAAGAAACGTTCGCCTAGATCTTAGTTGTCATATACTTCATGACTTCATCTGGAACTAAGTACTTAATACTTCTTCCCATTCGAACTAGCCCTCTGATATAGGTTGCAGATATATTTAGCATAGGACCTTTCATAACACGTACTTTTTGATTTTTTGCAAATTCTCCACCTGGGAAACCATCTCTGAAATATGCTAGTATGTCATGATTCATAAGAATGTCCTCGTGATCTTTCCATTTCTCTAAATGCTGCAGATTATCAGTTCCTAGAATCAGAAGAAACTCAATTTTAGGATGTAGTTTTTTAAGTTTTTTTAAGGTAAATGAAGTGTATGATGGCATTGGCATGTCAAACTCAACGTCACACGCTTTGAATTTATCATTACCTTTTATCGCTAGCTTAACCATCTTAATACGATGATCGGCATCCATAATATCCTTGCCTTTTTTCAATGGGTTTTGAGGTGAAACCACATACCAGACTTCATCCATTTTTGCTTGGTCGAGCATATACTGACCTATGATTAAGTGTCCGTGATGTATGGGATTAAAAGACCCAAAGAATAAACCTACTTTCATACTAATCTCTTGATTTTAAAAAACTTGTAACTATTTCTTCTGCCATAACAAAGGTATCACTTAACACATCGTTAACAATAACTTTGTCAAATTGGTGTTCAAATTTTAGTTCACTGGTCACTTTGGCAATACGGATAGCAAGTTGATCCTCACTTTCGGTATTTCTATTTCGTAGTCTACTGATTAAAATATCAACAGTAGGAGGCCTTAGGAATAGTGCCAATGCTTTTTTGTCGTAGTACTTTTTAATAGTTAATCCACCTTCAACGTCTACATCAAAGATTACCGATTTGCCCTCACTCCATAGTCGTTCAACTTCAGACCTCAAGGTGCCGTAGTATACGCCTTCATAAACCTCTTCATATTCCAAAAACTCATCATTCTCAATGGCACGTTGAAATTCTTCTTTTGAATAGAAGTAATAATCTTCGCCGGGGCTTTCATTACTTCTTGGAGCTCTAGTCGTCGCACTTATTGAAAACTCAAGATTAGGAATTGTTTTTAGTAGGTGTCTCACTACGGTTGTCTTACCACTGCCACTAGGTGCCGAGAAAATTACAAGTTTTTCTATACGTTGTGCCTTATTCATCACTACAATAAATTTAGAGCTTGTTCTTTTATTTTTTCCAATTCTTCCTTCATAGCCACAACCTCTTTTTGAATGTCAGCATTATTTGCTTTACTACCTAGCGTATTTATTTCTCTACCCATTTCTTGTGCTATGAAATTAAGTGATTTACCCTTAGGATTCTTATTTAGAGATTCTTCGAAATGATCACAATGAGCTTCTAATCTCGTTTTTTCTTCATTGATATCATACTTTTCTAAGTAGTAGATCAGTTCTTGTTCAAAACGATTTTTATCAAAGGATTCATCATCTACCAATTGTTTTAAGTTCTTCTGAAGACGTGCTTTTGTAGCTTCAGTTCTAGCTGATTCTAATTTTTCTATAATCGGTATGTGACTTTTTATTTTACTTGCATAGCTAGACAGCAGTGATCTTAATCCCGCTCCTTCTTTCTTTCTAAAATCTTCAAATTGTGAATGAGCTTCATCTGCTGTTTTTAATACTAAATCGTAAAGCTCTTCTTCTAGTGATTCCTCATCCTGATAAATAACATCTTGCATAGAAGTTGCTATTCGAAAGATGTCTTCTTGAGGTGCACCTAATTTTTCACTCAATTTTTTGAGTTTTGTATAGTATTGCGTAGCAAGGGCCTCATTTAGTTGAACTTCATTTTCGTTGACCTTGTGTTTAATCACATTAATTGATAGCGTTGCACTACCACGTTCTATTCGTTTACCGTAGCGGTTTCGAAGTTCTATTTCCTTAGACATTAAGAACCTAGGCATACGTACATTAAGGTCTAGATACTTACCGTTTAAGCTTCTGAGCTCGACTTTTACACTATAGTTAGGTGTATGATTTTCGGCCATTCCATAGCCAGTCATAGATTTAATCATGAAGAAGGGCAAATATAGTTAACCCAAATGACTGAAAACCCCGAAAAATCATATAAGGGTGCCGAGTTAAAAGCAAGGATTCATCTATTTTCTACCGACCAACCACAGCCCTAATATAATGAGCAACCCAAACCCAACTTTAGGCCAAGTGAGTACGTCCATCCCCATCGATACCGCTATAATTCCAGCCAGTAGTGGTTGTAGGTATATATAGCTGCCAGCTGTTGTGCTACTGCTATTTTGCACCGCCCAAACATTTAATACATAGGCAAGCAGTGTTACACATATAACTACATAGATCATAGACCATATAGCTGTAATAGGCAGATTAAACCAGTCTACTGCTACGAAATCACCAATGCTCACAGGTAACACAAACCAAAAGCCAATCATAAAGATGTAAGAGGTAACTGTTATAGCCTTGTATTTTTTTAGAAGTCGGGCAACGTAGTAGAGGTAGAAAGCAAAACTGGTTGCATTTAGCATAATAAGCACATCACCTTTTATACTACCATTGCTGAGTGAAAAACTTCCAGCATTGATCAAAAAACCAGCACCTGTAAACGAAAGTAAAACACCCATTATTACTGTCGGTTTTACCCACTTACGATTTCCAATAGCAGAGAATATTACAACAAATACTGGAGCCAATAACATGAGTACACTAGCGTTTATCGGTGAAGTAAGAGATAATCCCTGAAAAAAAGCTAGCATATTGAATACAATGCCAAACACGGAACAAATGACTAGGTCTAGGAAATCCTTTTTATTCTTTATTTTTTCTTTTACTACAGTAAAAAAGTAGATACTGAATGCTAAAGCACCCGCACCAACCCTCAAGAGTATGAATGCAAACGGACTGATGTATACTGGCATAGCAAGCTTTGAGATAGAATAATTTCCTGCATATGCTAAAGCTACCAGGAATAAAGCTATGTGAGACAGAACCCTTTTGTCTATTTTCAAGCTGGCAAAAGTAATTTTTTACCAAGAATCACTTTTTTTTGGCTTTCAGAAAGAGTAGTTCTCATTTACTCATAGCTTAATAAAAATAGTTGAATAGGTGAAGCAATAATATTATCGTTCGTATCCTTGTACTTATGTACGATTTTTTAGCTGGTAAAGTAGATAGAATTACGCCAACAGAGGTGGTCGTAAACTGCAATGGTGTCGGGTATTTACTTCACATATCACTTTTCACTTTTGAAGCCTTGAAAGATCAAAAGGAGGTAAAAGTGTTTACACATCTGATAGTTCGAGAGGATAGCCATACACTTTACGGTTTTGCAACCACAAACGAGCGTCAGATGTACGTCAAATTAGTTGGTGTAAACGGGGTGGGACCGAGTACGGCTAGAATGATATTGAGCAGCATGAGTGTGGATGATGTAGTTAGTGCAATTACCAACAGTAATATAGCTATGCTAAAAAGTATAAAAGGAATAGGCCCCAAGGCTGCACAGCGTTTAGTGGTAGAACTTCAAGACAAACTCGGGGGTATAGGAACAGATGAAGCCTACCAGCTAACTGGGGGAAGCACAGAAATAGAGGAAGCAACAGAAGCCTTATTGGCACTTGGTTTTGCTAAGCCTGCCGTTGGTAAAGTTCTTATGAGAATTACCAAAGCATCGGACAATAATCCAACCACTGAAGAGTTAATTAAGAAATCACTGCAATTGTTGTAATTTTGTAGACTTTTTGACATCACCTAAGCGTATAAGGAAACACTACTCAAATTTAACCATAGGTCCAAGGCCGAATTGGTAAATAAAAACTTAATAAATGAAGATTAGAAAGGCAGGAGTAGCTTTTTTGGTGATGGTTTTGTGCTTAGTTACAAGCACTACTTTGTATGCTCAATCTGATAGTT
Organism: Bacteroidia bacterium; assembly: GCA_965655315.1. Lineage (GTDB taxonomy): Bacteria > Bacteroidota > Bacteroidia > NS11-12g > UBA9320 > UBA9320. The sequence continues at coordinate 128,663 of CBFHGJ010000004.1, read as the reverse complement.
CAGGTACTAAAGGACCTATCAAGTTAGAGGACCCACCTAACATTAAAACTACATACAAGTATGATCCCACGACTGGAGATTATTTAGAAATAATCACTATAGGTGGAAGGCCAATTGGCAGTCCTCGGGTACTTACTATCAAGGAGTATATCAAGGCAAAAGAGCGTCAAGATCGAGAAATATACTACCGGAAAAAGAGTAATGCAGACAATTATGTCAAAGGAGGGGGAATAATTCCGACCATCGCAGTAGCTCCAGAGATTTTTGATAAAGTATTTGGTGGAGGAGTAATCGACATACGTCCAACAGGAAGTGCTGAGGTCACTTTTGGGGGTAATTTCAATAAAATAGAAAATCCCGCATTCCCAGTTCGTCAACAGCGTAACGGCCAGTTTGATTTTGGAATGAAGATGCAGTTGAACGTCACTGGACAAATAGGTGACAGACTGAAGTTAAACTGGAACTATGACACTGAGGCCACATTTGAGTTTGAAAATCAAATGAAGTTAGCTTGGCAGGGAGGGGAAGATGATATAGTCAAAAACATAGAACTAGGGAATGTGAGCCTTCCGTTAAACGGAAGCTTAATACAAGGAGGAAGAAATTTATTTGGAGCTAAAACTCAGTTACAGTTCGGAAAGTTGAAGGTGGCAGTTATTGCAACACAAGACAAAGGAGAAACTAGAGAGACAGAGGTAACTGGAGGAGCACAGGTAACCAACTATAATATACAAGGGCATAATTATGATGCAAATCGTCATTATTTCCTCTCGCAAACTTTCGCAGATAACTACGACGATGCACTATCTCAGTTGCCAATCATTAGATCTGCCATACAGATTAACTTAGTGGAAGTTTGGGTTACAAATAGAAGTAATTCTGTAGGTAACACCCGAAACGTAATGGGTTACATGGATTTGGGTGAGATAGATGGGAGTACATACCGAGATTTTTTGGTGGGAAATGGCACCCAGTTTCCAAATAACACTGCTACTAATTTTTACAATGATATAGCAAGAGGAGTCACTACGTTTTGTGATGTGCCTGATTCGCGTATGGAGCTTGGTACTGATTATGAATGTCTCAGCAATGCTCGAAAATTAAATGATAATGAATTCACCTTTCACCCAAATCTAGGCTATATATCTATCAATCAGTCGTTGAACAACGATGAGGTGCTTATGGTAGCTTATGAGTATACTGCAAACGGTGCCAGGTACCAAGTAGGTGAACTCACAAGAGATAATCAGCAAACTTCTGGTTCTGGGAGTTTCCTAACGCTGAAACTTTTGAAGCATTCTTCTATAAAGACAAATCTTCCGACGTGGGATTTGATGATGAAGAATATCTATTCATTGAATACATACAATCTGCAGCAACAAGATTTCACACTGAATGTGGTATATGCAGATGATCCATCAGGTGCCGACTTGAACTACCTTCCGGTAGATGCTTCTGAACCAGAGATTAGAGAAAAGCAGTTAATTACAGTACTAAATCTAGATAAAATCAATAAACAGCAAGAGGCTAAACCAGACGGGGTATTCGATTTGATTGAAGGTGTTACTATTCAAGCAGCAAGAGGTCGAATCATTTTTCCGGTTAGAGAGCCTTTTGGAGATTTCTTGAGAAGCAAGTTTCAAGATGAAAAAAGTGCAGATTATTACGCTTTTGACTCACTTTATAGCACTACTAAATGGAATGCTGAACAAGATCTAAAACATAACAAATATTTCTTACGAGGTACTTTCAAGGGATCATCATCCGATCAAATCAGATTACAGTGTTACAATATATCTCCAGGCTCTGTGAGAGTTACAGCAAATGGGGCTGTCTTAAACGAGGGTTCTGACTACGATGTAGATTACGCGATCGGTACGGTGAGAATACTAAATCAAGGGATTCTCAATTCTGGAGCTTCGATAAAAGCAACTTGTGAGAGTAATTCTCTAATTAATATCCAGCAAAGAACACTCGTAGGGACTCGATTAGATTACAAATTCTCGGATAAGCTGCTGTTAGGAGGTACGTTTATGCATATGTCTGAACAGCCATTAACTAATAAGGTTAACATAGGTGAGGAGCCACTTCGAAATTCGATTTGGGGTTTAGACGGATCATATAGTACTGATTCTAGATTTTTAACTCGAATGGTTGATAAGATTCCATTTATAGAAACTAAAGAAAAATCAAGTATCAATATTACGGGAGAGTTTGCTCATCTGATACCACACAAAGCAAAAACCCAGGGAGATAGAGGAACCTCTTATTTGGATGACTTCGAAGGAGCTGAAACACCGTATGATTTAAAATTTGTAAGAAGCTGGCATATGGCAAGTGTGCCTCTAGGTCAGCCTGATTTATTTCCAGAAACAATCAGTGGAGGATTAGTAGATAGTGCATATAATTCTAAAAGAGCAAATCTAGCTTGGTATAACTTAGACCCAGTTTTTCAAGCCACAGACAGAAATCTTACTCCAAGTAATATTGGACCCATTGACCAGTCAGATCACTGGGTGAGAACTGTTTTACAACGAGAAATATTCCAAGATCTTCAGCTGCAACAAGGACAACCTCAACAGTTGGCTACTTTAGATTTAAGTTTTTATCCAGATGAAAGAGGACAGTATAATCTTAATACCCAAGACCTTCTAGAAGACGGGACTTTAGATAACCCACAGGAAAATTGGGGTGGTATTATGAGAAGAATAGAGACTAATGATTTTGAGGCGACTAATATCGATTACCTTGAAATCTGGATGCTAGATCCATTTACATATTCTAAGCATAATGGAACAAAGCACTCTACAGGTCAGCTTTATATTAATTTAGGAAGTGTTTCTGAAGACGTAATTCCAGATAGAAGACGTTCTGCAGAAAACGGGCTACCAATCGAAGGTGGGAATAATACAGTGGAAGAAGGAAACTTCGCATTCACCCCAAATGGACAGATCATAAACAAAGCGTTTGATAATGCTGCTTCGGCTAGAGAGGCTCAAGATGTTGGTCTGGATGGGATGAATGATGAACTCGAGAGAGAGAAGTTGGCAGGATACCTAAGAGTGATAGAAAATAAATGGGGACAAAACTCTTTAGCTTATCAACTAGCATTGAATGATCCTTCAGGAGATAACTACCTATATCCTAGAGATCCTATTTACGATGGTGCTGATGCAAAGATTCTTGAGAGGTATAAGCGTTTCAACGGTTTTGAAGGGAATAGTACTCTTGACAAACTTGATGATGGTACTCCAAAATCTGCAAATACAATTCCAGATGATGAAGATGTAAATCAAGATTATACTGTAAACCTCAATGAAGAGTATTATCAGTACAAGGTGGAAATTTCACCAAGTGCACTTCGTATAGGACAAAACTTTGTTACAGATTCGGTGGTTGCAGATGCAAACCAAATAGATCCTGGAGTTTTACCAAATCAAGTAGTTTGGTATCAGCTTAAGATTCCTATACGACAGTTTGAGAAAAAAGTAGGAGGTATTGAAGGGTTTAAATCCATTCGTTTTATGCGAATGTTTGTTAAAGGATTTGAGGATAGTGTAGTTTTAAGATTTGGAAACCTTCAACTGGTAAGAGCAGATTGGAGACGCTATTTGAATACGCTCAAATTCCCACCTAGAGTGGGACCAGCTATAGATCCGAATGACGATTCTGAACTGGTTATTTCTACAGTCAATGTAAATGAGAATAGTAGGAGAAGTCCGGTTCGTTATGTAGTGCCGCCAGGATTCCAAAGAGAAATAGACCCTACACAGGTAGGCAACGTAGAACAGAATGAGCAATCGCTGTCCATTGCTGTATGTGATCTCCCGAAAGAAGATGCTAGAGGTGGTTTTAGAGCCATGGATTTTGATATTCGAAATTACAAACAATTAAAAATGGCAATTCATGCGGAGTCTCAATTGGCTCAAAATGGAGATGTTGTGGCCATTATGCGAATAGGTACAGATTTAGAAAATAATTTCTATCAATACGAAATACCGCTGACGATAACAGCTCCTGGTAGTGCAGACCCGCAAGCTGTTTGGCCAGAGGCAAATGAGCTGGATGTAGAGTTGGATCAGTTCTATCAACTGAAATTAAGAAGACAGCTCAACAATGCAGGAAATCCTAACGGATATTATGCAGAAACGCTAGACAATGGTCATAAGATTAGTATGATTGGTTTACCCGATCTTAGTAATGTCAGAACAGTACTTTTAGGAGTAAAAAATGCAGGCGCAAGTTCTGTCGATAGGCTTTGTGCAGAGGTATGGTTTAACGAGCTAAGGCTAGTAGATTTTGCCAACCGAGGAGGATATGCAGCAAATGCTAGAATGGTTGCTAAGCTAGCTGATTTTGCAAATGTTACGGTATCTGGAAATTATCAATCTATTGGTTTCGGTGCGATTGATAAAAAGCTAAATGAAAGGAATCTGAATGAACAGATACAGTATGATATAGCTTCCAATATAAACTTAGGTAAATTTTTCCCTCAAAAATCTGGGATAGCGGTACCAATGTTTATTGGGTATAGTGAAAACATCATCAACCCTAAATTCTATCCACTTAATCCTGATATAGAACTTCGTACGGCAATAAATAACGCTGAAACGCAAACAGAACGAGACCTTATTAGAACTGCCGCACAAGATTATACATCTCGGTACAGTTTGAATTTCACTAATGTGAAAAAGAATAGAACTGCGGGATCAGGTACACCACATTTTTATGATATAGAGAACTGGAATTATTCGTTTTCATATCAACGTATTTTTAGAAGAAGTCAGGTGATTGAAATGAATGATGCAAAGACTTACAAGTCTGTGCTAGGTTATAATTTCAGTCCAAAACCTAAATACTGGGAGCCTTTCAGAAAGACTATTAAGTCAAAAAGCTTAAGATTAATAAAGGACTTCAATATTGGTCTAAAACCATCTAATTTAAACTTCAGAGCAGATGTTGATAGACGATACGGAGAACTTAAAAACAGGAACAATGATAATTTCAGGTCTATTGTACCTATACTCTATGATAAGACCTTTAGCATAAACAGGGTATATGGAATGAAATGGAAGCTAACAAGGTCCCTATCTCTGGACTATGCTGCTACTGCTAATTCTTGGGTAGAGGAACCTTTTGGTGAGTTAAATACTCCAGAAAAGCGTGACAGTATGTGGTCTAACTTTTGGGAATTAGGGCGTATGAATAGCTTTAACCAGACGGTAAATGCAAACTACAGTCTACCTACTAGAAAGATCAGACTGTTGAACTGGACAACGATTACCACAAGATATAGTGGAAACTATCAGTGGAGGAATGCTCCTCCAGCTTCACCAGGTTTGGGTAATACAATTCAGAATGCGAGGACTATAGGTGTAAATGGGAATTTCAACTTTGTATCTCTGTATAACAAAGTTCCTTTCTTGAAAAAGGTAAATAGACGATCTCCACCACGAAGACCCTCTAGAGATGAGGAGGATGAAGACGAAGAAAAGAAGCGAGAAGGGATGAGCGAAGGAACGAAGGGTCTGATTAAAATGTTTATGCTCGTAAAGCAAGCTCAGATTGGAATTACCAAGACGGATGGGACAACACTTCCAGGTTTTACAAAAGAGATGAACGCAATTGGTCAAAACTTTGCGAACAATACACCAGGTCTACCTTTCATATTTGGTGGACAAGATGAAACATTTAGGCAGCAAATTGCAGCAAATGGATTCTTAACTACAGACCCAAATCAGATTGCGAGGTATATTAGTTTAGATGGCTTAGACATTAACGGATCTGCTACGTTAGAACCATTTAAAGGGTTTAGGATAAGTTTGAAATTTAATAAAAGACAGAGCCTTAATGTGAATAGCAATTTTGCTTATTCTCCTGAGACAGAAGCATTCGAAGATTTATTCTATACTGAGACTGGTATGTTTACCACATCATTTGGTACGTGGAACACCATGTTTGACCAGCTTGATACGAATGATTTTTCTTCGCCAGCATTTGATCAATTTAAGAATAACCGGTTTGTTATTGCGGAGCGACTTCAGGCTAGAGAATTTGGTGAAGGAGGTGCGTATGAAGATTTATATGGGAATAGATTAGGAGACTATGATTCAACAGGTTTCCCTATTGGTTTTAACAATAAGCATCCTGAAGTACTACTACATTCATTTATAGCTGCTTATAGTGGTCAAAATGCTAGTAATCAAGAACTTAGCCCATTTAGACGTATACCTATACCAAATTGGAGATTGACGTATAACGGACTTTCAAAACTTGAGATGTTCAAGGATTTCTTTAGTAATATTTCTATATCTCACGGATATTCTTCTGTTCTAAATATAGGAGCATTCCAGCAGCCTATAAACTATGGTACAGATGAAACACTGGAAGATGGTGGAAATCTAACTCCTAGTTATCAGTTTATTAACGGGGTGAGTATTATAGAAAGGCTTACTCCACTTATTGGATTAGATATTACTACTAAGGAAGGAATTACAGCTCGTTTCGAATATAAGCAGGATAGAAACTTACAGCTGAATGTAGAAACGGTAAGGCTTGTAGAGCAGAGAAATAAAGAGATAGTAATATCAGGGGGATTCCGGACTACTGGGTTGAGATTGCCATTTAAGTTCCAAGGTAAAAGAATTATACTTCAAAATGATCTAAATATTCGTTTTGACTTTTCTATCAGAGATGGGGTAACTATTGTGCGAACACTAGAAGCAAATGGGGGTGAAGATAGTTATATACCTACTGCAGGTATTCGATCAATGAGTATTCGCCCATCTATTGATTACAAAATAAGTGACGCATTAAACTTTAGAATGTTCTATAACCGAAATTCAAACACACCGGTGGTTAGTAATTCTTTTCCATCAGCTCTTACGGATTTTGGAGTTACTATGAGGTATACAATGCAATAAGCTGATTGATTGTAAATCGGATCTACAAATAGTATCAGTTAAAATATTAAAAGTCCGAAACTTTAAAGTTTCAGACTTTTTTTCGTCGGGATAAGAGGATGAATGATCTGTTAGGGGAGTGATAAACTTCAGTCTGAAAACTACGTTTAACTCAGTTTTTTTCTCGTGCTCACTTAAGCAAGTTTAGATTCGTCCATTAAAAAAGCCTGAGCTCCTATCGGAGTCAGACTTCATTTGTCGGGATGAGAGGATTCGAACCTCCGATCTCTGGTCCCCCAGACCAGCACTTTAACCGGACTAAGCTACATCCCGAATGCTACAATAATTTTATAATAGAAGGACAAATTTAAGCTTAATTAGTATCTAGAAAATGTTCAAGTATATTTTGAAGTCTTTGTTTTCTTTTGGTTGTTAATCTGATTATAATCAGTGAACAATGCTTGCGTTAAGCATCTTCTTTATTCAACAATGGACGATATTTACGACTCACATTTAAAATCAACAAATCAACAAATCAACAAATCAAAATGAAAAAAGTAAACAAATCACTAGTAGCACTAATGGCATTTGCTGTTGTCTCATTCTTATTTACAGCCTGCTCTAACTCTTCTTCTACTGGAGAAGAAACGTCAGAAGAAGTAGAAGTAATGGTTGAAGAAACTGCAGAGGATGCAGAAGGAGTAACAGATGAAGAAGCATCAACGGAAGAAGTAAAATTTGCATGGAGTTCTGAATTTGATGATTGGGTACTGAACGGTACAGAATCAAAAACAATTACTCTGACAGATTTAGGAGACGAAGAATCTGGTATTTCTGAAATAGGTCAGGCACAATTGGACTATATAGCTACTGTATTAGAGACTAATGATGGTATCAATGCACTCATAAAAGGACATACAGACTCCGACCAAAAAGTAGGCAATGGTAGAGGAAGAGCCATGTGGACTAAGGCAAAACTTATCATCGGACATGATGCTGTAGGTAACAGAATTAGTACTGAGGGTGTAGGAACAGATGAACCATTAGCAGGAGTAGATCTTGCTGATGATGCACAGAAAACAGTTACTGTAACTTTTACCAAGTAAAACCAAAAAATAAGGGATAATAAAAAGGCGACCATTTGGTCGCCTTTTTTGTTTTATGAGTAGCGGTACATTTTAAATCAGTATCAAAATACTTAAATTGCAAGTGAAGCTATGATAACAAAAGACACATTAAAGTTCTTAGGAGAGTTAAAACAACATAATACTCGTGAGTGGTTTCATGAGAACAAAAAAAGCTATGAATCTGCTAAAAAGGAATTTGGTCAGCTAATGGATAATTTAGCAGAAGAACTAAACCGAACGGATGATTTAGAAGATAAAAAGATATTCAGGATCAATAGAGATATTAGATTTAGTAAAGATAAGTCACCTTATAAATCAAACCTAAGTGGTTATTTTACTCGTTCTGGTGCTGATCGTAGAGGTGGTTATTTCATCAGCTTAGAGCCTAGTGGAAAGACTGTTGTCGGCGGAGGTTTCTATGCTCCAGAAAAAGAGGACTTATTACGAGTCCGCAAAGAGTTTGAAATGGGTACAGAGGAAATTGAAAAAATAACAAGCCACGAAAATTTTGAACGTCATTTTGGAGAACTTAGAGGTGATAGGTTAAAAACGGCTCCCAGAGATTTTGACAAAGAACATCCTAATATTCACTGGATAAATATGAAGCAATTTTATGCTTTTAGAGAATTTACTGACAAGGAAGTTGTGTCATCTTCGTTTTTGAATGAAGCGAGTGAAACCTTTAGGTCTATTCGGCCATTTTTTGACTATATGTCAGAAGTATTAACAACAGATCTGAATGGAGAATCGATACTCTAACCCATGCCCTGTCTGCAACATCAAGTAAATCCTAACTACTAATGTGGACCTGCTCTGTATGCCATAGAAAGTTCAAATATGAAAACATGTCCCACATGTGTTCATCAAAAGACATCGGAGAGCTGTTCATAGGTAAGCCTGATGAACTCGTGTTGCTTTTTGATGCTTTGGTAGAAGGAACTTCGAGTTGGGATCCAAATACATATGGTGCTTCTGAAAATACGGTAGTATTTACATCAAAAAAAGCTTGGTTGATTATTAAACCAATGACGAAAGTGATAGATGTAAAATTCTATCATGACACTAGACTTGAGTCTGAGCGGCTACATAAGGTTACTGCGTTTGGAAAGAAGTTTGCCTACCATATTAGGTTGAGCAGCTTGGAACAATTAGATGAAGAAGTATTCAATCTGCTGAAAGAAGGGTATTCCTTCTCATTGAAATAAATCTAATATATACCCATGAAAAATATACTATTGATTGTACTAGTGATAATTGGTTTGGTTATGATTTATCTAGGAGGTGTGAAGGCACCCAAGTTTATGATGCCACCTTTCCTATCAGGAGTTGCTTTTTTGGTCATTGCAGAATTATTCAAAGTGAGAGACTAATTTCTCCCACTCTAATCCTTAAAACTTAAAGCGTAGCACTCATTTTAATCATCCAATTAAATCCAGCCATAGGATAGAGGTAATTGAAGCTTTCTCTCTGACCTCCTAAAATACCAGAAAAAGTATATCCATTGGGAGCGTAGAATTGATTCAATACATTGTTTAGGTACAATCCTATATTCAAATTTTTGGCTCCTTTGATTCCACTGTTTTGGTAACTGATATTTAAGTCCACATTCGTAAAAGCATCAAGACTTCTGTCTTCGGACTGAGTATTGTCTAGATACTGTTGGCCTACATATTTTCCGCTTGCGTTTATACTGAAGTATTCGTTGGCTTTAAAGGATAGCATTGCTGCTGCTATAGCGTTAGGAGAGAAAGAAATATCAGAATTTTGGTAATTTGATTCTACTTGGCCTCCATTTTCCCAATCATCCACGAACTCAGTAAACGATGCTATTTTATTTTCACTAAGTGTTAGATTTCCTCCAGCCTGTAGCTTTTTAGTTAGTGGATATTGTCCATCTATTTCTATACCTCTTCTATAGCTGCTGGATACATTGGTTCGAATTGCCTCCCCTACGTCATTTACAGCACCTGTAAGCACTAATTGGTTCTCATACTGCATATTGTAAAAGTTGACATTAAACCTCGTTCTACCGCTGGCAAATCTCCATCCGAGTTCCACATTTTCCATGGTCTCGTGTTCTGGCCAGTCACTTGGCTTGTTATCTCTAAAATCATCTCTCACAGGTTCTCTATTTCCTATAGCAAAAACTCCATAAAAAGTATGGTTTCCTAAAAGGTAAGTGAGACCCATTTTTGGATTGAAAAACAGATAGTTTACGCTATGATTTGAAAATTGTTGTTCAGTAGGCAAAGACGTTCCTGCTGAATCATTTAACCCTACAAAATCGTAGGTGATAAATCGATATTGTAGATCGATGTATGGAATTAGATTATTGTAGTTATAGGACTGTCTAACATAGAAGTTGCCATCCGTTTTAGAGGCATCATTATCGTAATATATGGCATTTAAGTCTTCATAACCTGTAAATTCAGTGGCTATTGCTTCTCCAAAATGTCTATTTATATATTGGTTATATCCTCCACCTATTACAGATTCCCATCTGGTTTTTCGGTGGGTAAGATTAGCAATTGCCCCTGCCAGCGTGTTGTCTAGCCATCTGCGTCTTATTAAATCTCCAGAAGCTGCGGTGTCTCCAGTTGGTTGGATAGATGATATTCCATAATCTGCGAAGTCCTCACCTGCTCTGAATTGCTCAAAATACCCTTTTCCTGTAGTCACATAAGCCGCAGTGTTTAGCTTGGTAGATGAGCTAAAGGCGTGGTCAAAGAATAGCTGGTAATGATTCTGGTTGTAGTTATCTACTTCATTTTCATAAGTGTAAGAATTATACGTTTTACTATTACTATTTTGAAGGTTTTCTAAATCGTCTCCTCTAATCCATAGCTGGTTGACATAACGATTTTCTTCTGATATGTCTCCTTTAAAAATAGGTTCTGGAATACCGTTCCAAGCTTGATAGGTTCTCTCACTACCCAATAGGATATTTGCCTTAAAGACAGATTTATCCCAATATTTTGCAGCTATAAGATTGGCAGACTTTAAATCTGAAGATGCTCTGTCTATGAATCCATCACTTTGTATCAAGCTACCTCTTAGCTGGAAAGACCAATTATTTTCTAGTCGTCCACTGCTGTGGAGAAGAGAAACCCGTTGAGTATTAAAACTACCAAGTCCAAAATCCATACGAGTTTCCTGATTTTCGGGTAATTCATTGGTTCTAATATTCACACTTGCTCCGAAAGAAGCTGCACCGTTTGTACTAGTTCCTACACCTCGTTGTATTTGCACACTTTCAGTAGAACTTGCTAAATCCGGCATATTTACCCAAAAGAGGCCCTGACTTTCTGCATCATTTATTGGAATACCATTGATAGTGACGTTTACACGAGTGGGATCTATACCTCTGACTCGCACTCCGGTGTAACCTATCCCATTTCCTGCGTCAGAGGACACTACTGTACTTGGAGTCATGTTTAGTAAAAACGGGAAGTCTTTACTTTGATCTAAATGTTCTATCTCTTGTTTTTCAATATTGGTAAACGTAGACGGTGTGACATTCTTTGCTCTAACAGTTGAAATCACAGCTGCATCGAAAAAGTCCATACTAGGAAGTAGAAAAAAGAGTTGATTGTCAGTAGTTGCTTTTATGGAAATGGTATCTGTGTATGTTTTGTACCCCAGATGTGTGATAGCAACCTTGTATTCCCCAACTTTTACGGAAGGAAAGTTGATACTTCCGTTTGGAGTGGAGTAGGCAAAGATGGAACCTCCGCTTTCGCTGGTTAGTCTCACAAATGCAGATTCTACGGATTCATAATTGATAGCGTTTTTTAGTTGTGCAGTAAATGTGGTTTGACTATAGGTCAGAAGACTAACTGCGGACAATACGATGAGTAAAAGTGTTTTATTCATTCCTGTTTCTTTAATTAAGCACAGGAGTAAAGAGAGATACGTTTAACGTTCTGTTTCCTACGGCAGCATTACCTGCATCAGGTCTATGGGTATCATCTCAGCGATTCGACTAAGCGAAAAGCACCCCTTGTTCAAGTGCAAATGAAAGACAAAAATCCCTACTTGACTACAACTTTCTTAGAAATGACAGTGGTCCCATTTGCGTGGACTAGTCTAATGAGATACATAGCACGAGCTAAACCTCGCATATAGAAAGAGACTAAAGGTGAAAAAGGTTTTGAACTAATGACCTGTCCAAGTTCTGATACTAAATCAACTCTAGCACCTGGAAAACAATCAGGTTTATCCGTATAAAAATTCACAAATTCTGAGGTGGGGTTGGGGTAAAGTTGAAATGAGATATTGCCACACCCCTCTTGATAGAGAGTGAAGTTGAGGGTGTCTTCAACAGCAATATCTATATAGTTGTAAATCGTGTCGTAGACGGTGATGGTACTGGTATCAAATAGTATCCTGTAGAAAGTGTCTATGACAAAAACCTCAGTAGTATCTAGTTTATAAACAGTAACGGTATCGTAGACTACCTGTCGTATTGTATCGAAATATGTTACCGTATCCGTTATTATGGAGTAAGTAGTGTCAATATACATTACGGTATCTGTAACAGTTAGGTAAGTTGTGTCAAAAACTTCTGTGGTATCGTATACATCTATAAAACGCTGTTCTATATAAGTTACGGTATCTTTAATAGTGCAGGTGTCTGAGGACGAAGGCGTAATCCAAACCTCACTTAAGGTCCCGTATGCACTAACCCCCCCAAAGCTTATTGTAATACTATCTCCTATAGTTACCATTTCCGGCACAGCTTTTTCAGTATAATTTGTATTGACAGCTTCTGATTTCCAAGTATTATTTACTTGGTCATAACTATAAAAAGAATTATATCTAGTGTAAGGTGCTCTACCAGAGCTTATTCCGCATCCGACATACCCTTTCCCATTTAATGAAAAACCTTCGGTAGCCTTTTTTAGTGGTCCTGGCGTATCTGCTATTCTTCGCCATTTATTGGTTCGCGGATTAAATTCATAAAATGAATTAGAGGCAGCGTGTGAAGGCAGCGTACCATTCCCAGCAAACCCCAGACCATTTACTGAAAACATAGCTACATTATTTCTAGCTCCACCTGGCCAAGAAGTACGTTGAAGCCAAGAATTCGAACTAGGGATATAAGCCCATAAATCGTTTTGATAACACGTTGTACCGCCACACGACCCCATTCCAATATATGCAGTGTCTCCTATAACGAAGGAATTTGCACCATAACGAGCTGTACTAGGGAAATTTGCCTTTTGAGTCCAACTATCAGTGATTGGATTATACTCGTACAAAGCAGTTTGGGAAATGAGTGATGAGGAATATCCCAAACAAACGTAGCCCTTAGATTTTACAGAAAATCCAGTTGCATCGTATAGGCCCTGACCAGGGAAATTAGTTTTCTTAATCCATTTATCATTTTTTACATCATATTCCCAGAAATCTTTGAGGTATTGCCCGTCTTCTCTACGCCCCAATCCATAGAATATTTTACCATCTATTTCAAAACAAACCGCGGCTTGTCTTCCGTAATGAGGGATTCCTTTTCTTGCTTCCCACTGGAGTTGACCAAATGCTCCTGATGGGGTAATGAATAAAAAGAAAAGTAGTGTCTTTAAGATGGATTGCATATACTACCCAAGGATATGATTTTACAGCTTAAAAGTCACACCTAAATTGGCCAACGATTGACTATATCCTAGTTCACCGTATACTGCGAATTTTGGTGTAATAAAAAATCGTGCACCAGCAGTAGCCTCAAAGGCGATAGGAGCAGGAGAAGAAACCAATGCTCCTGCAGGATTCTCTGCATTGCCTTTATCCAGTGTAATTTGGTTGAAGTTATATCCCAAACCTACCCCTGCATAAGGGTCCCATTGTCTGCTGACTCCAAAATGATAGTTGAATCTAGCTAAACCAGAAATCGACATTCTAGATTGAGTGTAAAGAGTTGTAGAGGTTCCATCTTCTACAGGATATTCTACAGATACATCTGTATATCTTGCTGTAAACCCTATTGACATATTATTATTGAATGCATAGTCATATTTTAGAAAAATAGGGCCAAGACCGCTCTGACTATAATCGTCTATGTATAATTCTTTCAAGTCAGAAAATGACTGACCTCCCCAGGCAGGGAAACCATATCCAAGACTTATCAAATGAGCCCCTTTTTGAAAATGATTCCGATTACGTCGAGTATCTGTATTGGTAATAGACTTTGGGCTTAATTCTTTTATTCCTTCATCGGCTATTCCGCTGATCTTATTCTCTGAATAAGAGATTGATATACCGATTGTTGAGATTAGAATAAATGAAAGTATATGTCGCATTACCTTGGTCTTTTTATATGGTCAAAACTATGTTTTTTTTAGCATTTTTCAAAGTGAATAAGTCCTTTAGAGAACCTGAAAAATCCTCGTATTGAAGCATTAGTCTATTTCACTCTTTAGTCTAATTTTGCCGTGTTTTATTGTATAACAAATACAACGCACAAAATGTCAAAAATAATATATACCAAAACGGACGAAGCTCCAATGCTTGCTACCTTCTCCTTCTTACCTATAGTACAGTCTTTTACAAGTGCTGCTGGGGTAGAAGTTGAGACTAGAGATATCTCATTGGCAGGGAGAATTCTTTCTCAGTTCCCTGAGAATCTTAACCCAGAGCAAAGAATAGGAGATCATTTGGCCGAGTTAGGAGAGTTAGCAAAAACACCTGAAGCCAACATCATCAAGCTTCCTAATATATCAGCATCAGTACCTCAGTTAAAAGAAGCAATTGCCGAGTTGCAAAACAAAGGGTATGATATTCCAAACTATCCTGACAATCCGACTGGATTAGCTGAGATTGAAATAGCAAATAAATACAACAAGATAAAAGGTAGTGCAGTGAATCCTGTACTTAGAGAAGGAAATTCTGATAGGAGGGCACCTAAGGCAGTAAAGAACTATGCGAAGAAAAACCCCCATAGAATGGGTGCTTGGAGTAGCGATAGTAAGACCGCGGTAAGTACGATGAGCCGGGGAGATTTTAGGAGCAATGAAAAATCAACAACTATAGCAAAAGCCTTAGATTTTAAAATTATTCATACAGATGAAGAAGGTAAAAAAACAGTACTCAGAAATGAAGCTCCTCTGCAAGCTGGTGAAGTGATAGATGGCACATTTATGAGTAAGAAAGCCTTGATTCAGTTTTTAGAATCTAGTATCCAGGATACCAAGGAGGAAGGAACGCTTCTTTCTCTTCATATGAAGGCTACTATGATGAAGGTTTCCGATCCTATCATTTTTGGTCATGCAGTAAAAGTATTCTTTGGTGAGTTGTACGAGAAGCACGCAGATTTATTCAACGAGCTAGGGGTCAACTTAAATAATGGATTTGGGAATCTACTTTCAAAACTGGATAATCTAGAAGCAAGTCAAAAGGAAGAAATACTTGCTGATATAGAATCAGTACTGGATAAACAGCCTGACTTGAGCATGGTGAATAGCGATAAAGGAATCACGAATCTCCACGTGCCAAGTGACGTCATTATAGACGCTAGCATGCCGGCTATGATAAGAAATGGAGGTAAGGTTTGGGATAAGAATGGCGATGAACGCGATACAAATGCGGTCATTCCTGATAGTAGTTATGCATCAGTTTTTCAAGCTACTATAGATTCTTGCAAAGCGCGTGGTGCCTTTGACCCTACCACAATGGGTACAGTTCCAAATGTAGGACTAATGGCTCAAAAAGCTGAAGAGTATGGGAGCCATGATAAAACCTTTGAAGTAGCCGCCGATGGAAAAATCTCTGTTGTAGATACGGAGTGGAATGTCCTCCTTGAGCATGAAGTAGAAGCTGGTGACATCTGGAGAATGTGCCAAGTTAAGGATGCTCCAATAAGGGACTGGGTAAAACTAGCAGTGACTAGAGCTAAATCTATGCAAGTACCAGCAGTATTTTGGCTAGATAAATCTAGAGCCCATGATGCTGAGCTCATCAAGAAGGTAAATGAATATCTTAAAGACCATGATACAAATGGGTTAGAAATTCACACGATGGCACCATACGATGCCACTTTATTCTCTTTGGATAGAATAAGAAAAGGAGAAGATACTATATCCGTCACTGGAAATGTATTGCGAGATTATCTTACAGACCTTTTTCCAATCTTAGAATTAGGGACTAGTGCTAAAATGCTCAGTATTGTTCCATTGATGAATGGTGGAGGATTATTTGAGACGGGAGCTGGAGGTAGTGCACCAAAACACGTTCAACAATTAGTAGATCAGAACTACTTGAGATGGGATTCGTTAGGCGAGTTTTTAGCTCTAGCAGTGTCTTTAGATCACTTAGGAGAGAAGTTTAATAATCCAAAAGCGAGAGTTCTTGGATCTGCACTCGATGAGGCTACGGAGAAGTTCTTAGAAACTGATAAATCTCCAGCTCGAAGACTTGGAAGCATCGATAATAGAGGTTCTCACTTTTACTTAGCTATGTACTGGGCAGAAGCTTTAGCTAATCAAACCGAAGATGAAGAGCTAAGAAAGAAATTTGGTCCTTTAGCTGAGCTACTTGGGAGTAATGAATCTCGCATAAATCAAGAACTTATTGAAGTGCAAGGCAGTGCAGCTGAAATCGGTGGATATTACCTCTCAGACGAGTCAAAAACAGCAAGAGTAATGCGACCTAGCGAGACACTAAATGGTATACTCGAGACCCTAGTTAAGGGCTAATTAGAGTAGAATTAAAGAGTTGAGATTGAGTAAAAAATAGGATTACTCAACAACAAAGTTTAGCGTGTAACTAGATTTGTTTTGTCCCTCTTTCCACCAGAAAGTATAGGTTCCTTCTCCCACAGTTAGGTTTGAATCATTTACTTCTTCATAACCAGGAGATGGAAATGGAGCTCTAAAGGTGGCTAACAAGTCATCTCCAGGAGTTCTTGTAAAACCTATACCAATTAGAGGGTATTCTACAGGAAGAGTTATAAATTCTCCTACTGTATTCGAATTCCAGTCTATTTGATTACTAGCATTCATTGCTACGAAAGCTCCAGCTTGACTCTCAAATAGCCCGATGCAAGGGTAGTCTTCAACCTTATGAAATTCTGTGAGTTCAACATTCTCTACTTGGATAGATGTTAATTGCTTGCCTGCAGGAATATTGAATGTGAACGCATCTACGTACGCTTCGTGACCGGGAAAGTAAGGAATAATTGAATCGACTGGTCCACCATCAAAAGTGGTACAGAATGCATCACTGAACGGAGTCGATCCTCCAATGATTCTATTGTTTCCTTCGTTGAATGTGACTGCTGTTGGTGTAGCTAAGTTTCCTGAAAGCTCTCCATCTACAGATTCATCCCATGCGATCTCATCTAGTATAGGTTCTTCAGGATCTTCATCGCAACCGAAGAATAAGGAGTAACTATTGTAAATAAAAGTAAGGAGTAGGTATATAGTTTCATATTGTTAAGCATGAAGCTAGAAAAACAATTTGGTACTAAAAAAGCCATTGTCCCGTGTGATTTGCCCGATTCAAGCCTATTTTCAGTTTTAGGCTATTAAACTAGACGTTTTGACGGTAGTTCACAGAAAGTACACTGCTGACAAGCAAATTCAAGTCTTGAATTCTTAGATCGGTGTAAGAATATTGGCATCTATCGCAAGAACAAATCTAGAAGTCTAGACTTCAGTTTTGTATAGGGGAAGTACTTTAATGACGGTTCGAACCACGTAAAGCGATGAAGTATACTCTTGTAATGTGAAAATGTTTCAAAGCCTTTATCGCCGTGATAAGTTCCCATTCCACTTGCACCTACTCCTCCAAAAGGCAAATTACTATTTGATAACTGCACTACACTATCATTTATAGATCCACTTCCAAAAGACAGCTCAGTCAATACCTTATTAATTGCTTTTTTGTCATTAGAATAGATGTAGCACGACAGTGGCTTAGGCAGTTTTTTTACCTTCTGTATTACTTCATTCAAATTTGAAAAGGATACAACAGGTAAAATGGGACCAAAGATTTCTTCTTTCATTATGTCATCATCAAATGTGATGTCTTGAAGTAAAGTGGGCTCAAGGTATCGCTGAGATTTATCGGAGTCTCCGCCTATAAAAACTCGATTCTTATCTATCAGCTTATTCAGTCTGTTGAAATGTCTATCATTTATGATTTGTGTATAGTTGTCTCTCAACACAAGTTGATCGGGGAAGTAAGTCTTTATTTCTAATTTTAGAGCTTCTAGAAACTTTGACTTAATTCGCTCATCTACTAAGATATAGTCTGGTGCGACACAAGTCTGTCCTGCATTCAAAAACTTAGACCAAACTATACGCTTCACTGTAATTGCTATATTACAATCATGTAGTACAAAAGTGGGGCTCTTTCCTCCTAGCTCTAAGGTCACAGGAGTAAGATTTTTTGCAGCAGCCTGATAGACTATTTTGCCTACCTCGGTGCTTCCCGTAAAGAAGATCTTATCAAACTTCAGTTTCAATAATTCGGTAGTCTCTTTGACGCCTCCTTCTATTACGTGAAAATAATCTTGAGGGAAGTTTTCATTGATTATTTTTACTAAAGTACTAGAGACGTTACTTGATATCTCACTTGGTTTAAGGATTACTGTATTTCCCGCTCCAATAGCAGCGATTACAGGCATTAATGAAAGGTAAATAGGGTAATTCCAAGCTCCAATTACTAGAGTAGAACCTAATGGTTCGGGGATTATATAACTTCTTGCGGGTTGATTTATAAGGTTTGTTCTAACTCGTTTCTTTCGACTCCACTTCTTTACTTTTTTAAGATACAGATTAATCTCAACATAAACTTGAGATAGCTCTGTAAGATAAGTATCAAATTGAGATTTACCGAAATCTTTGTAAATGGCACGATAGAGGTCAGCCTCGTTTTGCTTCAGAATTTCTTTTAGTATTTTTAACTGCGAAATTCTGAAATTAACATCTTTTGTTTTATTCGAATCAAACAGAGTTTGTTGATTTTTTAAAATAGATGTTAAACTCATTTGTGGAGAGACTAATAAGAAAAGAAGATATGTTCCTCTAGCTATGTAAAGCTCGCTTCTCTGTAGCCGCTAAAGCTGCTTCTTTTGTAACCTCACTAGTAGTAGGATGCCCGTGACATATTCTGGCAATATCCTCAGCACTTGCTCGGAATTCCATAGCTACTGCAATCTCCATAATCATGTCCGCCACACGTGGCCCTATCATATGAGCACCTAGCACTTCATCTGTTTCTTCATCCGCTAGAATTTTCACAAAACCGTCTAAATCCATTCCTGCTACTGCACGCCCATTCGCTCTAAAAGGGAATTGACCAACCTTATACTTTACACCTGCTTCTTTCAGTTGTTCCTCGGTTTGTCCGATACCTGCTACTTCTGGCCAAGTGTATACGATACCTGGGATTAAGTTATAATTGATATGAGGTTTTTGGTTCGCCAATATTTCAGCAACCATTACACCTTCTTCTTCAGCTTTATGTGCAAGCATAGCACCTTTCACTACATCTCCGATAGCGTAGATATTTGGGACATTAGTCTGAAGATGGTCATTGGTTTCTATTCTCCCTTTATCATCAAGTTTCACGCCTGCGTTTTCAGCATTTAGACCATCTGTGTAAGGTCTACGACCTACAGAAACTAGGCAGTAATCTCCTTCTAATTTGACTTCTCCTTTTTTACCTTCTGCTACTACAGTTACGGTCTTACCTTTAGTCGTTACAGAAGTTACTTTATGTCCTAAATGAAGTTTTACTCCTTGTTTTTTGAGCACACGACCCATTTCTTTACCAAGACTTGCATCCATTGTGCCAATTACAGAATTCGCATATTCTACTACACTTACATCAGCTCCAAGTCTATGATATACCGAGCCAAGTTCTAGACCTATTACTCCTCCGCCAATCACGATAAGGTGTTTTGGAATCTCTTTGAGTTCTAATGCCTCAGTAGAGGAAATCACTCGTTTTTTATCTATTTCCATACCAGGGAAACTTGCTGGCTTACTACCTGTAGCAATTACAATGTTTTTAGCTGAGATTGTTTCTTTCTTCTCACCGTCTATTTGTATGGTAGTAGCATCGACAAATGATCCCATTCCGGTGAATACATCTATCTTATTTTTTTTCATTAGGAAATCAACACCTTTAGTCATCTGATCTACCACACCTTGCTTCCTGGTAATCATTTGCTTAAAATCAATTTTTGGTGTACCGATCTGTATACCGTGATCTGCAAACTTGTGAGTAGCATCGTGATACTGATGACTGCTATCGAGTAAAGCTTTACTTGGTATGCATCCTACGTTTAGACAAGTACCACCAAGCGTGTTGTATTTTTCTATGATGGCTGTTTTTAGTCCAAGCTGTGCACATCGTATTGCACACACATATCCTCCTGGTCCTGATCCTATTATGGCTACGTCGTAGTTACTCATATGATTATTTAATTTGATATATGTTTAATTAATAAATTTCTTCTTGTTGCTGGACTTTTATTCCTACTGAGAGCAATTCTTTCAGAGGGGTAACACGCATGTTTTGAGCTATCTTAAAACTATACATTCCCTTCTGGTCTAAAAACTTCCTATACAAAATAGGAACCTGATAAGTAAGTATGTCACCAAGCCCTTTTCCTAACCATTTTCCAGACTTTTCAGCTAGCTTAATTGGTAGCTCGTGTTTGGTAGTTTTACCATCGGGGTGGGTGACTGAAATTAAGAGCTGAATATTGGCATATTTATATTCAGAACTGATTCGCAGGTTGACATAAATCTGATGATAAAAATCTGGGTTTAAAACGGTAAATGAATCAGTATAGACTTGGTCATACTGCCATTCTCCATTGGGTACCTCGTGAAACTGATCTAACAAGACCCCTTCTTCACAAGACCAAGCCAATAAGGCTATGCACAGGTATATAAAAATAGGATGTTTCAAGTGCACGTCAAAGGTAGTGAAATTGAAGAAGTAAAATAGAGTGAAAAATCAAGATCTTTAGTCGAGTAAACCTAATTCGGAAGTTGGCAAATATCCGAGCTGGATCAATTGTTTGGACTGTTCTATCTCTTTGCTAATTCCATTTGTTAAACCATAAAGTTTATCTGAGACCCTTAGCACATTTCTATAGTCGTGATCTGTAATAAGGATGCCTTTTGTGGCTGTAGATTGTTTTATTAAGCTACTTACTTCATCTCTTAGCAGAGGCGATAGTCCATTGAATGGCTCATCTAATAATGCATAAGGTGCTGGATTAGCCAATACACAGCATATTTCAAGCATACGTTGCTCTCCAGTTGACAAGTGCTTACATTTCGCATCAATCAATTTATTAAATGGAGCAGTATTGCTCCATTTTTGGTAAGCTATTCTATCTAATGATAACTTAAGAATAGTATCAACTGTCTCATTTCGTGGTAAAGAGCAATCTTGAGGTAAATAAACTAAATACTTAGCTATATCGTTTTGTTTAAGCAATACTTGTTCATCCGCACATACATATTTATGTTCTGCGGATAAGTTACCTGAAATAATTTGGAGCAAAGTAGACTTCCCACTTCCATTCCTACCAAGTATTCCTGTTACTTTATGTTTATCACACGCAAGGTTCACAGATCGGAGTATTTTCTTTTCTCCGTATGATTTTAAAATGCTATCTATTTTTAATACCATATTAAGATGTGAAATAGGCTAGAAATAGACAAGAGTACTAAATGGCAAAATGCTGCAAAACCGCGTAGCTTAAGTCTGGAAAATCCAATATTGGCATAGAAGTATAATTCGTGATTTAGTCTTAGTGAGTATTGGATAAATTGAAACACTCCTGCCAAGACAAAATAATTAATACCTAGCTGAACGATTGAGAGACTATGAATTGCTGCAAATCCGAGCCATAGTATTACTGCAAACAACGTAGCAGGGTAGAAGATTTTTTGATAAAAAACCGAAAAGATATGGAGGTTTCGAAACGTCAAAGAGTTAAAGTAAAAATATGGCTCCTACTTGGGTTAGGTAGACAGAAATCTATCAATCATCGTCACTTTAAGCTAAAGTTTATATTTCAGAGTGTATTGTATTAGCAAGGTAACAAAACAAGAAAAGGGGCTGTGCACTGCACAGCCCCTTTCATATTTTTATTATTATTTGAAATTAGAACTTCTTTTTCAACTCTTTTGGCAAAGCATCTTCGTGTACCATTATATTCATTGTTTTATAAGCGACATATGGCATAGAAGCGTAGAAGTAACCATCACAATCATTGTGCTTTGTACCCCAACTATTTTTTACGATGAAGTAGTCATTCCCGTTTTGGTCCGTTACCAATCCTGTAAAATGCATTCCGTGATCATCTGTAGTCTTGTAGTTGTCAAAAGCAGACTGACGCATTTCTTGAGTGATTTGTAACTCCTCGCCTGGAGTATCAAACTGAGAACCAGATTTATCTGCACCAGCATCATTGAAGTGCTTATTGTCTTTTCCTTTCACTTTCAGGTCTTCATCATTTTCAGGAACAATAGCAAGTCCATTTTTAAAACTAAAACCTTTTTCGCTTACGTCAGCAGCCCAACCAATAGAATAGCCATTCATAACGGCATTTTTCATCACTTCCATCATCTCATCTAAGGGTATGTTTTCTACTTCCTCCCACAACCAATTGTCTGGCACCTCTAATACAAAATCTTCGTAGAATGGATGATGTGTAAATGACGATATAATAACATACTCATCCATATCTAGACCTAAATGGTCAGCGAAGCTTTTTGGGTTATACTCTGCTCCTTGGTAGTTAAACTTTTCAGGAACAGGACCTAAGTATGCATCTAACACGGCATTGAATGCTCTTTTCCAACTGGTAGTTAGGTTTCCTTGTTTATTTTTTATAACAGCATCTAAGATTCCTTTAAGAGCTGCTTCCATTTCACTATGGTTATGCTCGTCAAGCCCGTAGTTTAATCCTTTGTAAGCTTCTTGAGGAACTATTCCATACTTGCTGATCACGTGAGGAATGTCGTGAAAAGCACCACCTTGGCTGAAGTTAGCCATTCCGTGCATACGTACATAGTTTTCAGCTTTATCTTCATATGCTTTTCGTACCACATACATTTCACTCAACTTGTGCTTTCCTTTACCCATTCTCATCAGTTCGCTTTCTACAAAACTGAGAGCGGAAAAACTCCAACACGTGCCGGTTCTGTTTTGGTTTTGAACCTCATTTGCCTCAATATCTTTTTTTATAGTAAAGATGTAATTCCCATCTTTTTTGTTCCTAAGCGTATCTTGTGCTAGTAGCTGATATTGAAATAGAAAAAGGCTTGCTACGAGTAGTGAAGCCACAAAAGAAAAATTTTTCATATGGGCGGCAAAATAAAGAATAATACCAAAATATGAGGTAGAATTCGACTAATAAGCGTTAGTCAGATATAAGTTTGTACAACCGATAATGATCCGAGTAGTATTTGTCTCAATTTTATGTCTGGTGACCTTGGTTCCTTTTGCACAATTGGAAGAAGCTCATATGAAAGCGGAACTAACAGCACATAGAGCTCGGTTTGATACTCGTCAGTTTAAACGAACCGGTCAGAAATACGACCTCATTTACCATCATCTGAAAATGGACATAGATCCTGGTGTACGATATGTAAGTGGAAGTGTGGTAACTCGATTGGTGGCTGAAGAAGATAACTTCACCTTGTTTTCGCTAGATTTAGATAATACGATGACCGTAGACTCTGTCACATCAGATTTAGCGATAAGTTACTCGCATCTGGGAGATGAGATTCAAATAAGTGTACCATCTCAAAGTAAAGGAGATATCTTGGAAGTAGAAATTCATTATCAAGGAGATCCTACTCAGCACGAAGAGAAGGCATTTGGATATTTCTTTCAACCCGATGGACCTGTAGCGTGGTCTCTGTCTCAGCCTTATGGAGCCATAGGTTGGTGGCCGTGCAAGCAGCAGCTTTATGACAAAATAGACTCAATAGACATCAGTCTGACGGTGCCTTATGGGAACATTGGTGCGAGTTTAGGACTACTGACAGGTATTGACACTCTTGCAGACAGTACACAGACCTATTACTGGAAGCACCGTTATCCAGTAGCTACTTATCTTGTAGCGGTTACCGTGAGCAATTTTTATGAGGAGAATCACTATATACCGCTGAGTAACGGAGATAGCGTCTATCACGTAGATTACTTGTATCCTGCATACAAACCACAGGCGGATACGTTACGCTGGAATATAAATGGTATGATGTGGGCGTTTGACAGTTTATTTGGGGAGTATCCTTTCATCAAAGAGAAATACGGACACGTGCAATACGGAAGAGGAGGTGGTATGGAGCATCAGACTTTAAGTTCTATGAGTAATCTGGATTATAACCTTATGGCTCACGAGTTGGGTCATATGTGGTTTGGAGATAAAGTGACGTGTGCAACTTGGCAAGACTTGTGGCTAAACGAGGGTTGGGCAACATATACTGTTTCTATTGCTCACGAGTTTGCTAGAACCAGAGAGTCTTTTTTTAACTACATACGAGACGTTCAAAACAATGCTTTAGAGGCCGAGGAAGGTTCTGTGTTTGCTTACGATACTGCTCAACGAGGGATATTATTCACAGGGAATCTTAGGTACGCCAAAGGAGCAGCGGTGCTTCATCAGCTTAGATGGGAAGTAGGAGATAAAGCGTTTTTTGAAGGATCAAGAGCGTTTCTGGCGGATGCTGAACTCTGTTATGGATTTGCTCACACTATCGATTTTCAAGAAGCTATAGAAAAAGCAAGTGGCAAAGATCTAACTGGATTTTTTGACCGGTATATATACAATGAGGGACATCCTATTCTTACCATGGGATGGAGTAGACATTCGAATAAAAGTATTAAGATTCAACTACTACAAGAAACAAGTCACCCATCTGTATCCTTTTATCCGCTTCCCATTGAGTTTAGAGCATTAGGAGAGGGGAAGGATAGCTTGTTTAGAATAGAGCATCAAACCAATGGTGAGGAGATTGTAATAGATTTGGGATTTAAGGTGGATGAGCTCATCTATGACCCAAACAGTTGGTTACTTGCAAGAGCATTGTTGGCAGAAGGCACACATTCAGATTTAAGCAATGTGACAATTTACCCAAATCCTGCTACAAGTGAATTGTCAGTCTATCTGCAAGATAAAAAGATTGATGCTTTGGAAGTAACAGACTTGCAGGGAAGGGTAATAATAACTGAAGACACTCAAGAGTTGTTGAATAGTACCAGCAAAATAAATATAGCCAACTTGGTACCTGGGCTATACTTTTTAAGTGTATCTAGTGCTGATGAAACCGCTGTAGTTCGGTTTACAAAGGAATAAGAGCGGCTTTCTTAGTAATAGCCGTGAGTAATTCGTCACTCATAGGAGCTACATTACTCGAATAATGAGATACTAGATTTCCTTCTTCATCTATCAAGAACTTATTGAAATTCCAGCTTACTTTAAAGTCATCTATTCCGTTTTCTGATTTCTTAGTTAACCACGAGTAGATAGGGTGTTGGTCTTTCCCTTTCACATTTAGTTTGGTAGACAATGGAAAGGTTACTTCATAGTTTTTCTTACAAAAAGCAGCTATTTCTTCTTTCTCACCTGGTTCTTGTCCCATGAATTGATTACACGGGAATCCGATTATCTGTACCTGTTCTCCATATTGTTCTTGAAGCATTTGTAAGCCTTCATATTGCGGCGTATAGCCGCACTTTGATGCTACATTGACTACTAGAATTTTTTTACCCTTATAGTCTCCCATATTTAGTGTACTTGATTCATCCAAACTTGGTACGCTGAAATAATGAAAGTTTTTTACCGCCTGCATGTCAGATTGAGCATCTTGTAAAGTGGTTTGTGCATTGTTGGTTATGTCAGCAGAGTTATTTCCATTTTTTGAAGATGAACAACTCAATAAGGAAAAGGCCAAAAAAGAAAAAAGTATTATTTTCATAGTGTTACAACAAATAAACAAACTCTATGTTTGTGTAGCTTGTTAGGGTAGGTAGTAAAAATCATGAGCGAAGATCAAAACAAAAAGAAGCAGTACTATACTGGAGAGGCAAAATTCTCCCCTATACCGCTGAGCGTGTCTTCGCCAGTCATAAAACCTGAGAATAAGGGAAAGATAAAAGCAAGTGCCGTTGAGGCTATGGAGAAGCAAGCTCAGCAACAGATTGCCATGTTGCGTAAGCAAGCTGATGTCATCATGGAGCAGGTTAAAAAAATAGAATCTCGAATGCAGATTTCTTATGGCATTTACGAAGCAGAGATGAAGTTTACTCCCCAAATCAATGAGATGTATCATTTGTATGAGAATAATGGTGATAAAATTCTTTCCTTCATATCACCTGCAGAGTGGAAAAGAAGTATGCCTTATGACAGATTTCTAGCTTCTGTACTTTTATTACCTGACAAAACGTGGGAGGTAGTAGTAGATAACAACCAAGAACTCTTGGGATAATCGTAGCTTCGATTTTAACCATTTTTCATTTCTCGATAATAGTTTGCCTGTCAATTTAACTTAGAGTTGTCAATGCATTGGACTTTTATAAAAAAAGTGCTAAAAGAATAAGCCCATCAAACGCGATGTCCGACGGGCTTTGTACTAACTAAACTAATTAACAATCTTTATAAAATAACCTCTGAGGCTTTTACTTTTTATTTGGCTTTCCGACTTAGAGTCGAATGAATTTCGGAACTTTCATAGTCGTTCTCATTCTCATAGTCGATAAGAGTTCAAGCTTATTTGATAATGAAACAACAGAAACGTTTAATGGTTTTGTGTTTTTGTTAAACAAAATAGTTTTTGTGGAAGAAACCAGATAGTATTATCCTAGTTCTTCTAGTATGCCGAGATAATTAATATATCTATTCACATCTATAGTTCCTTGATTTAGAGCATCTTGAACTTTACATTTTGGTTCGTCTTTATGTATGCAATTATTGAATTTACACTCAGATAAAACAGCTTTCATTTCTGGAAAAAAATGTGAAATTTGATTTTTTTCAAGGTCTATGATGCCAAAATCTTTAATTCCAGGTGTATCAATAATCCTAAAATCGTCTCCAATAAACATCTGAGCAAAGGTGGTGGTATGTTTTCCTTTGTTATAAGATTTTGAGATCTCACTAACTTTCTGATTACTCTCGGGTACAAGCGAGTTAATAAGTGTACTCTTCCCAACGCCAGAGTTCCCTGTAACCAATACTGTTTTATTGGTTACTAGTTTCTTCACCAGTTGCACATCTTTGTCTTGAAGAATGCTCACATTTAAGGTTTCATATCCAACACTGCTATAAAGATTGAGCAGCATTTCACGATGAGTATTTGCTTTCTTCGTATCGAGGTCTTTTTTATTGATTAGGATTATCACAGGGATGTGATACGCCTCTGCAGTTACTAAAAAACGATCGATAAATCCTTGGGGAGTATGTGGGTTTGCAGGAGAAACCACAAGTAGTGCCAGATCAAGGTTAGAAGCAATTATTTGGTACTGTTTGCTTAGTTTATTTGATTTTCTAAGGATGTAATTGTCTCTAGGACCTACTTCTTTGATAGCATACTCATCTTCTACAAAGTCTAATTCTACCTCATCACCCACCACTACTGGGTTTGTGCTCTTTAGTCCTTGCGTCCTAATTTTCCCCCTAAGGCGAGCGTCTATTTCATTGCCATTGTCTAGTAATACCTTGTACCAGCTACCGGTAGATTTACTGACAATGCCTTTCATTACAATATTTGAGATACCACGTCTTTTGTAGCAGACGAAAAACTCATCGTGTAGAAGTGCAGTGCGGGCACATTAGCTGCTTTGAGTTCTTTGCACTGTTGGATACACCATTCTATTCCAATCTGTCTGGCAGCTGCGTCGTCCTTTGCATCATGGAGTTCAGAAGCTAAAGGCTCTGGAATATCCATGTTAAATATTTTCGGGAGGTTTCTTAAATGCCCTTTTTTCGTGATAGGTTTTATTCCGGGAATAATGGGAACATTTATACCTACTGCACGACATTTTTCGACGTATTCAAAGTATTTTTTATTATCAAAAAACATTTGGGTGGTAATGAACTCAGCACCGGCATCTACTTTTCTTTTTAGAAAGTTTAGATCACTATCCATATTAGGAGCATCAATATGTTTCTCAGGATATCCCGCTACGCCAATGCAGAAATTAGTTTCTGTGGCATTTTGTAATTCTTGATCTTGATATATCCCATTATTCATGTCGACTACTTGACGAATTAGCTCTAATGAATTTGCGTTTCCGTTAATTTCAGGAGTGAAATGTCGCTCATCTCTAAGGTTATCACCTCTTAGTGCTAAGACGTTTTCTATGCCAAGAAAGGCTAAGTCTATAAGTGCATTTTCGGTTTCGTCCTTATTGAATCCACCACAAATCAAATGAGGGACTGCTTCTACCTGATACTTATTCATAATTGCAGCACAAATAGCTACTGTACCCGGTCTTTTTTTGGTACTTATCTTATCGTATCCACCGCCCTGTCTAGGACGTTCTATATATTCTTCTCTATGATAAGTAACATCCACAAATGCAGGTTTGAACTCCATAAGTGGGTCAATAGCATTGTACAATGATTCGATGCTTTTCCCCTTCAGTGGAGGTAGAACCTCAAAAGAGAATAGTGTTTTATCGGAGTTTAAATATTCGGTTAATCTCATAGGTTATTTTAGAACTGAACGTCTAGTACTTTAGTTTGTTCTCCTCTTCTTACAGTTACAGTGGTTTTTGTACCTTTTTTCAAGGATGAGAGCTGTTTCATATAGTCTTGGATATTACCAATAGGTTTACCATCCATATTTACAATTACATCTCCTTTTTTTAATCCTGCTTTGAACCCAGTTTTTCCTTCCTTTACTCCATCTACACGAAGACCTTCTCCGTCAAACACATAGTCGGGCATAATACCTAGGGTAACATTAAAGTTCATTCTTCCTTGATTCTCATCTTTAGTTGGAGTGAACTCTATTTTACCTAGCTTATCCATATCGCAGAGCATATTTCTGATGTAGCAAGTCACGTAGGTAACTCCTTTCTCATTTATGAATTGTACATCATCAGTAGGCTTGTGAT
The DNA here is from genome assembly GCA_965655315.1 of Bacteroidia bacterium. Classification (GTDB taxonomy): domain Bacteria; phylum Bacteroidota; class Bacteroidia; order NS11-12g; family UBA9320; genus UBA9320. Next base: position 99,538 of record CBFHGJ010000004.1, on the reverse strand, counting down.
AAAACTCATGCTGCCCAGTGAAAAAGTGTACTGCTGGGAATCCCATCATATAAAAGGTAGAGTGGTCCGATGCCCCAATGCCACTTTCTGTAGTCTTGATTTTAGCTATTTTCTTTTTTGACGTTGGAACTTTTTCTATTACTTCATTCCAAGTGGGTGATGTACCAACTCCATTTATCACTAGCGTCTTTTTTTCCTCATCTAAGTGCCCGACCATATCCATATTTACAATGTAATTTGGCTCTGCGATACCAAATGCATTGCTATTTGAAAAGTATTTAGATCCAATAAGTCCCTGTTCTTCTCCAGTGAAGGCTACAAATAGGTAGTTATTGTTTTGGAAGTGTTTTGGCTTATTTTTTATAATTCGAGCTAGCTCAATAAGGGCCGCTACACCACTCGCATTATCATCGGCACCATTGTGTATTTGTCCAGGTTTTTCTGCCAGTGAACCGCCAAGTTCACCATAACCTAAGTGGTCGTGATGGGCTCCTATTAAGACGTGCGTTTGAGCTCCGTTATCTATGTAGCCTACTACGTTGTGTGCATCTACACTGGTAATCAATATATCGATTCGTAAATCGCCATTGGGGTCTTGTGCATTTGCCAAGTCATCTTTGACAAACAATACTGGAATACCACTGTTTTTTAATGTCTTTTTAAGCTTCCCAGAAGGGATTAAGTCTTCATTCTTGGTATGGAAAACAACAGCTCGTGCTCCTTTTGATTTAGCGTAATCTACTCTATACTCTACACCAGACCATGATAAAAACCGGCTATGTGGATGTGATCCACCGGGTAGGTCAAGATTTATAAGTACGGCTTTACCTTTTACTTCCTTATCTTTATAATCATTGTGTTTGAGTCCTGGATCTTCTATTCCATATCCTATGTTGATGAAAGTACCATCATAAAAACCATTGTTGGCAGACGGACTAACAGGATACATTTCTTGGAACAAGGTGTAGACCTTTTCTCCAATTTTTAAGCTTGTATTTGGCTGAGCCATTCGCATACTAGCAACTGAAAAGATTTGATAGTACGATGAGTCATTGATAATCGGTTGTAATCCGATATCCTGGAAGTGCCCAGCTATGTAGTTAGCTGACTTCAGCTCACCTGGACTTCCTGTAGCTCTTCCTTCAAGATCATCACTTGCCAAGTATTCAATATGCTTCATCAGTTTTTTTGATAAAGCTTTTTCTTTTCCATTTAATCGTTGACCATTGGCCAAAAATCCAAAGAGTAAGAGTAAAAAAGTAAGATTACGAAGTTTCATATATGGTTTAAACAAGGTAAATAGTGGTTTTGATTATGACAATGATAATTAGGCCCGCAAATATAATTTTCAAATAGTTAGGGTGAATCTTTTTGCTAGCGGAAACACCTAGTGGAGCTGCAAATAATAGCCCTCCGACAAGAGGCAGGAATACTGTTGGGAGTAAATATCCAAGTTGATAGCCATGAATAACTTCAGAAGAAGATGAGAATATGTAAACTAGAATCATCGGAATCATAAGAAACGGAATTGTTCCTATAGATATTGATGCGGCCTTTTTGATATCAAGTTTAAGGTATTGGGTAAATGCTGGAACCATAATAACCCCTCCTCCCAGTCCAGACAACGCAGATACCATACCAGAGAAAGCCCCTGTAATAGCATATTTAGAGCTACTTATATTCTGTTTTACTGCCCCTTTTATAGATTTACTACTGATAAATTTTATCAGCATGAGCGTTAGCAAGACTACGAAAAAGATGCCGAACGATTGTTTATTGTACCAAGTACCTTTCGTAATGAGATAAGAAACCAGAAGACTTCCTGGTATTGCGGCAGCAGCTGTATAAGCTATCTCTTTTGGATAGAAGGACTTCAGTTTATATTGCTTGTAGGTGCTTATAGCACCAGCGAAAAAAGTAGCTGCAAAGGAGTTTGCCAGCACAAATTTTGCTAATTCGCTATTAGATACTCCGTAGTGTGCAAGCACTGCTGTTATTACAGGGACAAAGATTATCCCACCTCCAACTCCTAATAAGCCGCTTATAAAACCACCTAGTACCCCAAAGAGTACTAGAACCAGTATTTCTGTCACGAGTTCGTTAGTAGATTTGTATATTTAGTAGGCGAAAGAAGAATGCTTTTAGCTTCTGCCCAATCTTCATCATCGTCGAAACGAACTTCCACTCTGCCTTTTTCAAAGTAATAACGCTTTACAATTTCATATTCAAGCACCTCTTTAATTTCATCTTTTTTTGTGTCTATGTCTGCTTCTTTCGTTTTTTCAAGAGCTACCTTGAGTTTGGTCAATTCATCTTTGAGTAAGTCGTGATATTTATCTGTCTTAGCTCTTTTTACCAATGTTTCAAGTTGTTCCTCAGTCTTGGTGGTGTACTTATAGTCTTTGTCTGCTAGGAACTTTTTAAATTCTTCATACTCATCATCTGTCACATCATAATTCATAGGTTCAACAATGCTATCGTGTTCACTCCGATATAAATTAGCGTACCAAAATACCAGGTTATTTTTAATCAAGCTTTGTGCAATTTTTGAATACTTATGGGCATCAACTTTCACATCTGGTTGAATACCTTCTCCATCTACTACACTTCGACCGTTCTTGGTTTTAAATTGTGTTTTTATACTATCTGCAACGGCTATTGCTTTACCATTTACTTTGTTACCATAGTCTAATCGCTGAATGAGTCTTCCACTAGGTATGTAGTATTTTGCAGTGGTTATCTTCATAGATGTATTGTAGGTCAGTCTTTTGGTTGTTTGTACCAACCCTTTACCAAATGAGTTTTGTCCAATAAGCACCGCTCGGTCCAGATCTTGTAAACTGCCAGATACTATTTCACTAGCACTAGCTGAACCCTTGTCTATTAATACCACAACAGGAATTTCAGTATCGACAGGGGTATTCAGCGTCTTGTATACCTTATTGTCTTCCTTAAATTTCCCTTTTGTGATAACAATCGTTTCTCCTCTAGGGACAAATACATTTACTATATTGATTGCTTCGTGGAGTAAACCTCCTCCATTACCTCGGAGGTCTAGAGCTATTTTATCCGCTCCCTGCTCTTTTAGCTTCACTACAGCATCACGTACTTCTTTACCTGCATTTGGGGTAAATCCAGTTAGTTTTACGTAACCAATATTATCTTCTATAATACTGTAGTACGGTACATTTTTCATTTTGATATTTTCTCTCGTAATGCTTTTAACTATCTCTCCTTCACCTTCTCTCTCTATGGTAAGTTGAAGCGTCGTACCTGATTTTCCTTTCAAAAAATCTGTAACTTCATTGCTTTTCTTACCTTTCATTTCCTTGCCATCTACCGCCAGAATCTTATCCCCTGGCAAGAGGCCAGCTTCGTGAGCTGGGAAACCTTCTACGGGGGATTCGATGTATACATATTCGCCCATGGTGCGTATAGTAGAACCTATGCCTGCGTATGTTCCTGTGACTTGAAACCTGTAGTCTTCTGCTTGAGCTTCAGAATAGAAGTTGGTATAAGGATCTAGAGACTTTAGCATACCATTTATCGCTGCTCGTATGAGTTCACCTGGTTTTACATCATCTACGTAAGTGGTATTTACCTCTCTATAAACCTCAGCAAAAATGTCTAGGTTTTTAGAGACTTCGAAGTAGTCCTCTGCCTTAAAAGCAAGTAGCCCGAGGCTACCAAACAAGAGTATTAATATATATTTCTTAAACATGTATTGTGCTTTGCACAAAAGTAACGTTTCACTTGAGGTATAGTAGTGTGAGTTGGGGCTAAGTTTCTATTAGTAGACGATTAAAAGGGTTACAATTATGATCGCTTATAGAAACTCAGTCTTTAGATATGAAAAAGTAGACGATTCTTTTAATTTTACACGGTTGAAAAAGTTACTTGTATTCGGGTTTCTAGCAGTTTTCATGTTTTCAGGATGTGGATTGATTTATAGAGGTGTGTTAGGTGTTGATACAACTCCTCAATGGTTTGAGAAAAAAGATATTGATAAGAAAATAAAAAAATGGAATCTTGAAAACGAGATTCATCTAGTACTAGATACTGCTTCTTATACCAATGTTATAAAACGACATACGAAAAGAGCAATCGATAGCCTTTCTGTGGATACAAGTATTGCCACCAAAAGGTTAAGATATAAAGCAGGAGCAGTAGGGAAAGATGATTTGCAGCCTGTTCAAGTTCGACTTTTTACTCAAGACAGTGAGGAAATTTTCAAATTGGTCAACTGTTACGTAGACCCTCCTATACCCATGGATTGGAACGTAGAAAATGCTTTTGATTCCTTTCCTCTATATACACCTGATATCGTTCGAAATACGTATAATTATGATCTCGAATTCTTACTGTCCCATTCAAAAACACTAAAAGGAGAGTCCATTGGGGTAGCAGACTTAAAGTCTAGTGATTATTATCTCATAGTCATTTGGAATTCGTTTTTTATAAGGCCTTCTAAAAAACTAATAGAAACGGTAAAAGAGTACATAGTTGCCCATCCAGAAGTAGCTATTACTCCCATTTACATCAACAATCACAATGCACAAATCTGGAATCAGATAGAAGATGAACAAAGGCAGTTGATTTACAAGCATTACAAAGAACAGGATGGGACGAACTAGGATGTATTAACTATGGCAGTCAAGTTATAGTCCATTTTGAGTCATTTATTTCTTGGATAAACAACACATCTCTTTTTAAATTCAGGTATTCTGTATATTCGAAAAACTATGAAAAATCTAATGCTAATGTTAATAACCCTTATCCTGTTTTCCTCTTGTAGCGAAGAAATTACAACACCCGATTCAGAGTTTATTGAGAATACTTATTTCGGAAATTGCTTTTTAGGTTTTCCAGAGGAAAGAGAAGAGGTTGTGATACGTAAGGAGGATGAATATGCTGATTACATGGAGAAAAAAAGGGTAACGGGCTTAGGCTCAGATTGCGAAGATGCGGCACCAACAGACATAGATTTCAGTGAGCACTCTTTAATCGGCACTTTCACGAGCGGAGGTTGCAGTGCTACGTACAACAGATCTCTCGAACAAGATGGGAAGAAAGTCACTTATAAAATTAGAGCGGAATACAGTGGGTATTGTATGATGCTGGTTACCAGTATGAACTGGGTTTTAATTCCTAAGTTGAGAAAGAAGGATGAAGTGATTTTTGAAGTAGAAGAGGTGCATTTGAATTAAGTTGTCATTTAAACCAAACTACTCCATTCTTAAAGATATCCATAAACTCCATTTCTGGAATATTCTTCATTAGTCCTTTGCGGTAACGTTCCGGGTGTCCCATACGTCCGTAGATTTGCCCTGTAGCGTCTGTGATGCCTTCTATACCGTGTACCGATCCATTTGGATTGTACGGCATATCCAGAGCTACATTCCCGTCAAAGTCCACATATTGTGTAGCTATCTGTCCATTAGCTGCAAGCTCTTTTACCATATCATCAGTAGCGTAGAATCTTCCTTCTCCGTGAGAGAACGGTACGATGTACTTCTTGCCTTGCATTCCTGCTAGCCAAGGGCTCATAGCACTCTTCACTTCTACCTGAGCAGTCTGACTGATATGTCTACCGATACTATTGAAAGTCATCGTAGCTGAAGATTCGTCTAAATCTCTGATTTCTCCGTATGGTAATAGTCCTGATTTCACCAATGCTTGGAATCCATTACAGATACCCAAAACTAATCCGCCTCTGGCTATGAGGCTATGAACAGCTTCTTTCACTTCTGGATTCTTAAGCACAGATACAATGTATTTGGCAGAACCGTCTGGTTCATCTCCTGCAGAGAATCCGCCTGGAATCATAAGAATATTTGCAGCATTTAATTCTGTTACAAACGAGGAAATTGACTCGGCTATTGCTTCTTCACTGTAGTTCCTGAAAAGTGCAGTATGCACATCTGCACCTGTATCTACAAACACATGTTCGGTCTCATACTCACAGTTGGTTCCTGGAAATATGGGGATAAACACGCGAGGTGTTTCAACTTCTAACGTCTGACTTCTGTCGACTGACTTCTGAACACCTGCATCTGACTTCTGAACTCTGGCATCTGACTTCTGAGTAGTCGACGGAAATATCGGTTCCAAAGTTCCTTCCCACGCTGCAAGTAATTCTTCAGTATTGAATTTCTCACCATTGATTATAAGTGAATCACCCTCTGTTTTTCCAAGCAATTCATATCCTTCAAGCTTGGTAGTTGATTCTAGTATCAGGCTTCCGATTTGCGAAGTGAAACAGTCTAAACCATAATTGATATCGGCTCCTATTCCATTGCCGACCATCATTTTAAATAGGGCTGAGGCCAATCCTCCTTCTTTTATAGTTTGAGCAGAAACGATAGTTCCTTTTTTGATATGCTGATGAACTTCTGCATACACCTGATTCAATTGGTCATAATTAGGAACACCAGTGGACTGAGCATTGTGCTTAGCCAAATACAGATAATTCCCAGCGGACTTAATCTCAGGTGAAATAATGTGTGAAGCATCTCCAACAGCACATGCAAATGAAATTAGGGTAGGGGGAACACTGATTTCTTCAAACGTCCCACTCATAGAATCTTTGCCACCTATTGCTGCAGTTTCAAATTCAAGTTGTGCTTCTAAAGCACCAAGTAATGCTTGAAGTGGTTTGCCCCATTTTTCAGCATCTCCACCCAATCTCTCAAAGTATTCTTGAAAACTCAATCGAGCGTTCTTATGATTACCTCCACTTGCTACTAAGTTAGCAAGTGATTCTACCACTGCATACGCACCCATCAAAAATGGATTTTCATTGGCAATAGCCGTAGAAAATCCCCAAGTAGAAATAGCACATGTTGAGGTGCTTTTGTTTAAGACCGGAATCGTATTCACGCTTGCTAAGGCAGGCGTTCTGAGATATTTTCCGCCTAGTGGCATCAAAACTGTGGTGCGTCCTACGTGAGAGTCGAAGTTTTCAATTAAACCTTTTTGAGAAGCTACATTCAAGTTTGAAAGCTCTTTTTTGAACTGCTCAGTTGTCAGCGGAGTAAGTGCTTGAGTTTTCGCGTATTGTTCACTAAACACTTTCGCAGTCATACTCTTCTGAGTACCAGCGGTGTCCAAGAATTCCCTGTCTAGGTCTACTATCATTTCACCTCTCCAGAAAATTTGCATTCTACCGCTATCAGTGACTTCTGCTACTTCTACGGCAAGTAAGTTTTCTTGCGAGGCATATTCCACAAACGTTGCTACATCTTTAGCTTCTACTACAACCGCCATCCGTTCTTGGGATTCAGAAATAGCGAGTTCTGTCCCATTCAATCCTGCATATTTAGTTGGTAGTTTATCTAGATTGATGTTCAGACTATCGGCTATTTCACCTATAGCAACCGACACACCACCAGCACCGAAGTCATTACATTTTTTAATCAAACGAGTGACTTCAGGTTTGCGGAAAAGGCGTTGTATTTTTCGCTCTTCTACCGCATCTCCTTTTTGCACTTCTGCACTTAGTGTATTGATAGAAGTTTCATCTTGAACTTTACTGCTACCAGATGCCCCACCTACACCATCACGGCCAGTTTTACCCCCAACCATTATCACTCGGTCACCAGTTACCGGAGCTTCTCTACGCACCCAGTCTTTTGGTACAGCACCTGCCACATAACCTACTTCCATTCTTTTGGCTTTGTAACCTTGGTCGTAGACTTCTGCTATGTGTGAGGTTGCCAGTCCTATCTGGTTACCATAGGAGGAGTATCCTTTGGCTGCCGTCTTGGTAATTTTCTTTTGAGGAAGTTTCCCTTCTAAGGTATCTGCTATACGCTCACGAGGATCTGCTGATCCAGTAACCCTCATCGCCTGATATACAAAGGCTCTGCCACTCAATGGGTCCCTAATAGCACCACCTACACAGGTTGATGCTCCACCAAAGGGTTCTATTTCAGTAGGGTGATTGTGCGTTTCATTTTTGAAGAGTAGATACCAGTCTTGTTTTTCACCTTCTACATCTACTTCTATCTCAATAGTACATGCATTTATCTCATCGGTGATTACAAGATCATCAAGTTTTCCATTGGCCCTTAAATACTTGGCAGCTATGGTCCCAATGTCCATTAGGGAGATTGGTTTATGTTCTCTTCCTAATTCCTTTCTAAGGGCTAGGTATCGATTAAATATTTCTTCTATTTTATTTGCTAAATCACCTTCAAAAGTGATGTCTTTTAACTCTGTGAAAAAGGTAGTATGCCTGCAATGGTCACTCCAGTACGTATCTAGGACTTTGAGCTCTGTTTCGGTAGGGTTTCTATTTTCTGTTTTGAAATAATCTTGAGTAAATTTCAGATCAGCCAAGTCAAAAGAGAAACTCCATTCCCTGTGTAAATCTGCAAGTGCATTTTCATCTAAATCAATAAACCCGTCTACGGTTGGAACATCCTCTGGCTTAGGAATATTTGGTTTTACCAAAACAGCTAAATCTTTCTGCTGAGAATCTACGGAGTTGATTAGATAGTCCTTGATTTCCTGCAATGAAGAATCATTAACTTGATCAAACTCAAACAGTTTTCCAGTACGTATCATTGGCTTAGTGCCAGTAACTAATTGTATTGCTTGTTCAGCAGAGTCTGCTCGTTGATCATATTGACCAGGCAAGTATTCTACGGCGAAACTAGTAAGTGAAGAATCCACCGGATTCTGACCATGTGCAATATCCGCAACTGAGTCTAGAAGCACCTTGGATAATTTGCCCCAAGTATTTTCATCCGCATCGAAGACATCGTAGATAACATACTGTTTTAACTGGGTAATAGAAGCAAATTCTTGTAACTCTCTGAGTACTTTCTTGGACTCTACATCAAATGCAGATTTCTTTTCTACGAAGATTCTCTGATCCATACTTTTTGTAAAATGATTAGCAAAGGTAAACGCTACAATTAAGACACATAATCAAAGGGTTGAATGTTGAGAAAAATAGAACAATCAAAGTTATATTTGGCGGACAAGCGTGGAATCAGAAAACCATTACATAAATAGGAGCAATTGGCTAAGGGCAGCAGTTTTGGGTGCAAATGATGGTATCTTATCTACTGCAAGTCTCATTGTAGGTGTGGCTGCAGCAAGTACTGCACGTGAACCTATTGTTATAGCTGGAGTTGCTGGGATAGTCGCGGGAGCATTGTCCATGGCCGCAGGAGAATATGTTTCAGTAAGCTCACAAAGTGATTTGGAAGGGGCAGACTTAGAACGAGAGAAATTAGAAATAGCATCATCTCCAATAGAAGAGGAGAGGGAACTTGTTAAGATATATCAAGATCGAGGACTTAGTGAGAAGTTATCATTGGAAGTGGCACGAGAGCTTACAGAGCACAATGCCTTAAAGGCTCATGCTAGAGATGAATTAGGAATAACAGAGCTAACACAAGCCAATCCTTTTCAGGCTGCCTTAGCGTCTGGAGCAGCTTTTATTTTTGGAGGAGCATTACCCGTACTTGTAGCTTTTGTTGGGGTTTTAGAGCACATGATTTATTTGCAATATGGATTTGCTACTGTTTTTCTAGCCCTTCTTGGAGCTATCGCTGCCAAGGCAGGAGGATCTAAAATATGGAAAGCTGTCCTTCGAATTACCTTTTGGGGAACAGCAGCAATGGGTTTATCTGCCCTCATAGGATATTTATTTGGTGTGAACCTAGCCTAATATATATCTATAAAAAGACATCTTTGCATCCTGAAATTATTGGATTCGATATCATATCCGTCTGATCTCAAGAAATTGAGCCCAGAGCAGCTGCCTCAACTTTGTGAAGAGATTAGAGCTTTTTTTATTGAAAAGGTCTTAAAAAATGGCGGGCATTTTAGTGCTAATTTAGGAGTAGTAGAACTTACAGTAGCTCTACATTATGTATATTATTTACCTGAAGATAAATTAGTTTGGGATGTAGGTCATCAAGCCTATATCCATAAGCTTCTTACCGGGAGAAAAGCAGATTTTGATACCATTCGAAAACTAGATGGATTGAGTGGTTTTCCAAAGATAGACGAGAGTGAATACGATCATTTCGGCACCGGACATTCTTCTACCAGTATTTCAGCATGTATGGGAATGGCAGAAGCTGCTTTGCTAGATGGCAAGAATAATCAACATGTGGCTATAATTGGAGATGGTTCCCTGACCGGTGGAATGGCGTTTGAAGCGTTAAATAATCTCGGAGTCAGTAAGGCAAATGTGTTGGTAGTGGTGAATGATAATCAGATGGGTATTGACCCAAATATCGGAGCTATCAATACTCATCTAAATGAAATAGACGGAATAGCACCGAACCTATTTGAAAATCTTAGCTTAGATTATGATGGACCGTATGACGGACATGATGTTCTGGCGTTGTTAGATTTTTTTAACAAGCAAAAGAAGAAAAGAGGTCCATCCGTTTTACATATAAAAACGGTAAAAGGAAAAGGATATGAGCCTGCTGAAAAAGCTCAAACAGATTGGCACAGTGTCAGTTACGTAAAGATTGACCCTCTGAAACCACAGACCTTAGAGGTGAAACCACTTAAGTTTCAAGAAGTATTTGGACACACGCTTTTAGAACTAGCTCAGATGGATGATAGAGTGGTGGGCATCACTCCGGCGATGCCAAGTGGAAGCTCCATGAAGATTATGATGGAGGCTATGCCTCATCGTGTTTTTGATGTAGGAATAGCCGAGCAACATGCCGTGACTTTCGCTGCTGGACTTGCATTAGAAGGGAAGAGACCCTTTTGTAATATTTATTCTTCTTTTGCTCAGCGAGCTTACGATCAGATCATTCATGATGTAGCACTTCAAAATATTCCGGTGATTTTCTGTTTGGATAGAGCAGGATTGGTCGGTGCCGATGGACCTACTCACCACGGAGCGTTTGATCTTGCTTATCTGGACGCCATTCCAAATCTGACTATTCTCTCACCAATGGATGAGCACGAATTGAGAAATATGATGTATTGGGCCAAAGACCATACAGAAGGACCCGTGGTCATCCGATATCCACGAGGAAGAGGAAGTCAAATTGACTATCAGAACGAAATAAAAACCTTTTCAGTTCCCAGCAGCAGAATACTTACTTCTGGTCATAAAATAGCGGTGGTCTCTCTAGGCCAAATTGGGATAGAAGTTCAAAAGACGATCGTCAAACAGAATCTAGAGGATAAAGTGACTCATATAGATGCTCGATTTATGAAGCCATTGGATTTGAAAACCATTGGTGAGACTTTCAGAAATTTCGAAAAAATAATCACGGTAGAAGACTCTTGTTTGCTTGGAGGTTTTGGACAACAGATTAAAGTTCTGGCTCAGGATTCTTTATATAAAGGCACTATTACTTCTTTGGGTCTTCCTGATATTTTCGTGGAACACGGTGAAATAGGAGAATTGAGAGCGAAGTATGGTTTAGATACTAATGGAATTGGTAAGGTTATGCTCAATTTGTTATAGAAGAGTTTCTCAGAATCAATGATTGATAGCTTTAATATTCGTGTTTATGGTGTTCTTCTTCGAGAAGATAAAATTTTGGTGAGTCACGAAAACATTGACGGATTTAAAATGGTAAAACTACCAGGTGGAGGATTGGAGTTTGGAGAAGGTGCCAAGGAGTGTATAGTTCGTGAGTACAAAGAAGAATTGGACCTAGACATATCTGTGATTCAACTACTACACTGTACCGAGGGATTTGTCAAGAGTTCTTTTCGAAAAAATGAACAAGTAATGGCTATACATTATCTTGTTCAGAGTGAAGCAGAAATAAAGAGATATGAAACAGTACAGCAGACTAAAGTAGGACGTGAGAATATTCATAAATTCACTTGGGAAGTTTTGAATGAAGAGCTTTTAAATCATTTTACTTTTGAGATGGATAGAGAAGCACTACGTTCTCTATTCTCTATAGAATAAACTTCCCCCTCGAGGAGTAGTGGTTCAGGTTCTCTTCTTATTCTCTATCACCGCCACAACCCTAAATCCAATTGTAGACTTAGGCTCGGTTGCGGGTTGCTCACTTTCTACTCTCACATCATAACCGGTATCGTTCCACGAGCCACCCATTGCCACTGTGTCGTCTGATACTAATTCAGCTACATTTCCGGACATGTTGTATAAACCATATTGGTTCGGGTAGTAGGATTCTGCTGCAGCGGTTATGGTCATTTCAGTTTCGTTAAAATTGTCATAGGTCATTACACTATAGGAATCTGTATAAGCTCTTGTAACATCTGTTTTAGTGACAAATCGTTCATTGATAGGTTTGAAATTTGCAAGGAATACTCCTTTTTTACTTCTCATATATTTCCCTTCCCAAGGGTAATGGTTTTGTGTATTTCCTCTAGCGGCTCTGATCCACTGTTTTTTGGTTGGTATGGAAAATGTAATTTTAACTCCGTCATCTTTTAAAGCATATATCTCCGTTAGCCAATTAGCATATGCACGAGCCTGCTGAATCGTCATGCCAACTGCTGGGAAATGACTGTATGCTCTATGCTGAAAATAGTAGTTAACAAAAGGCTCATTGTATCCTAGCTTGCTCCTCCACACTGTTGTATCTAACATATTTGCTTCATATTCAAGCATTCGTCCCTCTTGCTTCAGGTAGTAAAGAAATTCCCTCCAATTCTCATTGGTGACTTCCGTATTGAAGATGTAAAACCCAGGTATAGAATCTTTTACCATATTTGGCTGCTTAGTATTAATAACGCCCGCTTCTAGATTGGTGTATACGTGTCCGGCAGGCACCTTAACCCAAGATTTAGTCAAGTACTTAGAAGTTTCATGCTTTTTGTTCTTGCCAAATGCAAATAGTAATGGCAAAATGAGTAACAGATATCCTAGCTTTTTCACGGTATGAAAACGAAGGTAAGAAATGAATATTGTAAGACTACCTTTGACCCAAATAAGAACTCATGCAATTTAACGGTAGAACAGTCAATCTACAACGCTACCCCAAATCTAGCAACAGATCATTAAGAGCTTGGAGTGCAGCAGATGAATTGATGCTGAGCGAAGGTCAAAAGATTGGGCTTGAAAATAAGGACATTGTTCTCATTAATGATAGTTTTGGAGCATTGGCTGCGGCCCTTTTAGACTTTAAACCTCATTCTGTGATAAATAACCAATCACAGCTTAAAGCTACTCGAATCAATCTGGAAAATGCTGGGGTAGATATATCAGAATTTAAGTACAGCAATCCACTAAAGCTTAGCGTAGATGAAGTTGATTTGGCAATGATAAAAATACCTAAATCAGCTGATTTGTTTCAGCTTTTTATACAACAGCTGTATCTGAAATGTAAAGATGATTCTGTGATTTTATGTGGTTTTATGACGCGTAATTTTACTACAAGGTGGAAAGAAATCGCAGAGCAATACTTCGAAGAAGTGTCTCAAAGTCTCGCAGTAAAAAAAGCAAGACTACTTATTCTCAAATCTCCTAGAAAGGAAGTAGAAATGGCTCCATTTTTTCAGGCTGTTAAAAATGATTTGGGACTAAACTTGAAACAATATGCAGGAGTGTTTTCTGCAGCCAAGGTAGACCCAGCCACTCAACTATTATTAGAGAACCTTCCTGAAGTAGGAGAATCCTCACAAGTGCTAGACCTTGCTTGCGGTAACGGGGTTATAGCTGCATACATTAGAAGCCGATCGTCTGATTGTGCACTTACTGTTCTTGACGATAGCTATTTAGCCATTAGTTCTGCTAAGCTCAATCTAGGAAAGGAGAATGCGGCTTACAGTTGGTCTGATTCAGTGAAAGCTTCAAGTAGTAAGAAATTCGACTTTGTGTTTTGCAATCCTCCATTTCATTTTGAATACGAGAATACTATTGAAATTTCACTTAGATTATTTGAGCAAACAGCTCAGGTTTTAAGTTCAACTGGGAAATTCTATTTGGTGGCAAATACGCATTTAAATTACCGTTCACATTTGAGTAGAATTTTTACTCAGGCGAGACAGGTTGTTCAAAGTGGGAAGTATGAAGTGATTTGTTGTGAAGGAATATTATAAGTCCTTAGCTTGAGCAACTAGCTCAGCTAAATCAAGCACTTCAACTTCACCCTCCTTGTTTGCATTTTTCACTCCATCTCCCATCATTGTAGTGCAGAATGGGCAGTTAGCAGAGATTATGCTTGCACCTGTTTCCAGTGCTTCGTCTGTACGCTCTATGTTGATCTCTTTATTTCCTTTTTCGGCATCTTTGAACATCTGAGCACCTCCTGCTCCACAGCATAGTCCGTTCTTACGGCAACGCTTCATTTCTACAAGCTCAGCATCGAGTGCTTCCAGTATTCTTCTTGGTGCGTCATATACACCATTCGCCCTGCCTAAGTAACAGCTATCATGATAAGTTATTTTTCTACCTTTAAATGGGTCAGCACCGAAGGTGAGCTTACCATCGTCTATGAGTTGTTGCAGAAATTGAGTGTGATGAATGACATCGTATTTCCCTCCAAGACTAGGATATTCATTTTTAATAGTATTGAAACAATGAGGGCACGTAGTTACAATTTTGGTAATTTCATATGCATTCAGCGTAGCGATGTTGGCCATTGCTTGCATCTGAAATAGAAATTCATTACCTGCACGTTTCGCAGGATCGCCGGTACAAGATTCCTCAGTACCCAGTATGGCATACTTAATACCCGTATGGTGTAGTATTTTTACAAATGCTTTGGTGATTTTCTGTGCTCGTTCATCAAAACTACCTGCACAACCCACCCAAAAAAGAACATCAGGCTTTTCACCTTTTGCTATCATCTCAGCCACCGTAGGCACTTGAATTTGCTCACTCATATATAGAACTGCAATTTATACTAAAAAATAGTTTATGCAGAACCATTAGGTACACATCTTTGGTGAAAAGAGTTATTTAGTATCAATAAAAAAAGTAAATGCTAATGCATTCTAAAGTTATCTTTACTCTTCCCTTTTGGCTTTTTGATGTTGTATCTTATTGTAGCCATGAAGTATTGACGAATAGTTAAATTTTCAAATTGTCTAAATGAATTTTGACTCCAAGACCTCGAGATATTGGTATTTTTATCAAGTATATCAAATCCTTTTATTCCTATGGTCCACCGATTTAAGGTGTCCAAACTGTAATTGATTTGTGAACTCAGTATGGGAATGAATTGAGCAGGAGCAGTCTCACTTCCACTATACGTTTCCAAGTCAAAGTCCACAGACCACTCTAATCGATCCGTAATATTCCAGACAGCTTCTGTGTAAATGTCTTGAGTGATGAAGCCGTTGTTGCTCACACCTGCTATTGTACCTGAATTATAACCAATGCCATAATCAATTTCAAAGCTAATTTTATCAAAATCATACCAATTGAATCCGATATTTCCTCGATACATATTGTCCCTAGCTTCTATTTCTATTTCATTTTGTTCGGTGAATGATCTTGAATGACTATACTGAATTCCTATTTCAGATGTGGCTTTCAAAAACTTAAGAGGCCAGCTCAAAGTCACGTCTTGTGAAGAATTAAAACTGTATTTATTATTGATTAATTCTCGCACTGCATATCCGTTTTCATCTACGGTATTTCGTGCGATTACCGGATTGAGGTTATATCTGCTCCAAGTGTAGAATCTCAATGATTTCTGTAGCCCAAGCATCTTTCTGAAATTGGCATAACCAGAATAGTTCATGTTGTTTACTAGTCTGATGTTACCTATTGAAACATTGTACGGGTTTCGGGTGTCAGTTACTGGAAGAAATTGTTGTGTTTGGGGTCTATTGACATTAGCCCTTAGACTTAGATAGAAGTTGTAATTGTGCTGCTTCCTTGAGTTTATAAAGAAGTAAGGGATGAAATAATACTGATTAAAAGAAAAACTAGTATCGACATCAGTGGTGAAATCACGACGTTCAATCATTTGGTTGATTTCAGGGACTAAACGTAGGGTTGTAAACGAATCAAGCTGATAAATGAAATGTACGTAATACTCTAAGTTATCCGACCTTACTTCTCCAGATGGACTATTTGCTTGAAGTTTACCTTCATTAGTATCCACCCAGTCAAAACTATGCTGATAATCGGTTCCCATCCAATTAATGCCTGGTCGAATCTTGAACTTATCCGTTACCCTGAATTGATAACCTAAAGTAGTGGCAATGGTCTGATCTGAGGTCTTTAATGCTTGATTAATGATAGGTGTTTCATTTTGGGTCAAAGTCAGTCGAAAATCAGCCGTGTTAAAAAAGGCATTGCCATCTTCATTTTGCCTTGTGGATCCAAAGTAGATTGAACTTACCCAATAATTTTCTTTATTCTTTTTACTCTTCTTGGTCCAATGGATTTTGGAAATAAACTTTGAGTTTTCAGTTAGATTTAGGTTTTCAGTAACAGCACTATTCAGTAAATTTTCAGATGAATTGAGGAAACTGAAAGTCTGACTTCTCATCTCATTATTCCTACTTTGAGTTTCAGCTTGTACTCTTATGACTATTTTGTTTAGAGAATCTGGTTCGAGTTCTATTTTACCATTAATTCTATGGTTTTGAGACAGATTCTCAGAAAACCCATTTGACTCACGCAGTTGGGTGTTTTTTGGAAAATATAGCTCTGAATAGCTTGTATTTGTATCAACAGAGATAACATCTGTTACGATGTATGAGACATCAACTTTCATTTTTTCCAAGGGCTCGACATGTAGGTTAGCTCCTATACCATTGTTAGTGCTGATACCACTGTTCCAAGTTGTAAATGAAGTCCAATTGTTCATCGGATTTATTTCAAAATTATTAAGCGTCCGCGTCTCTCTCCATCCGTATAACCTCTGATTTACATTATTGCTTCCACCTATTATGGAAAGTTGAGTAGCATCTCTAAAGAAGTTTATATTCCCGTGAGCATCATAGATGTCATCGGGCCCATACCCAGCACGGATATTGCCAAAGTAGCCTTGAGCGTGTTCTTCTTTTAACACAAGGTTGATTACCTTTTCAGTTTCATTTGTATTTTCATCAGTAAACTCATCCTCATCTCTTTTCTTATCAATCACCTCAACTTTATCCACTAAGGCTGCGTCTAGATTTTTAGTAGCAGCTTCTACATTTCCGCCAAAGAATTCTTTACCATTTATTAGTACACGTGTTACTTGCTCCCCTTCTGCGGTTAGTGAGCCATCTGCTCCTACGTTAACTCCCGGTAGTTTACGAATGAGGTTTTCTACATTGGCATTGGATTGAGTTTTGAAACTACTTGAATTGTAGACAACAGTATCTCCATTCATTAGTATAGGAATACTCTTAGCTCTGATCATTACTTCTTTCATTGATACTGCACCTGATGTCAGTACAATTTGTTTCGCTGTGATATCAGATGAAAGAGAAGTTGGGATATGTTCTACGTCGTACCCTACACTTGCCACTACTAATAAATAATTTCCGGAATCAATTCCTTTAAGCTTGAAACTTCCAATCTCATCTGCTACAGTAAACTGTAGGGTTGAAGAATCAATAGTCTTTGCTAGTGCAATACTAGAAAAAGGGACTCCTTTGCCATTTTCATCTGTGATTTTACCACTAAGTTCATATTGAGCATAGGCAGATAGCGTGAGTAAAGAGGTTAGGAGTACTCCCAGCAGAGTTTTTAGCATGATTAAGTTTTAAAAACAGTACGAGAGTATGAAAAGTTGCCTTAGTCGTTACATTTCTTTCGTCCAATTAGCTCTATCGCTTGGTGAAAATTGCCAAGGAGCTTGATTGTTTTCAATGTTACTATTCATCATTGCCCATTCTGAGGGCATAGCAGATTTTTCCAGTGTTTGATACTGCCTCATTCCAAAAATTATATCGACTGGGTCAATATTTACTGGACAAGCTTCTACACAGGCGTTACAAGTAGTACAAGCTAGCAGTTCTTCTTGAGATATGTAGTCGTGAAGTGATTTCCCATCGTGGTGATCAGCACCATTGGTATCTTTTGCTTTACCCAGTTCTTCCGCCCTGTCTCGTGTATCCATCATTACTTTACGTGGACTTAGTTTTTTTCCAGTGAGATTGGCTGGACATACGCTTGTGCATCGTCCACATTCCGTACAGGTATATGCGGCCAGTAAGTTTTTCCAAGTAAGATCAGTCACATCCGCTACACCAAATTTCTCAGGAGGCGGCATATTTGGATCAGCTTTACTAGGGTCTAGCATCATATTCACCTCATTGGTGATTTCAGGCATATTTGGAAGTTCTCCCACTGACTTTAGTTTGCTGTACCAAGTATTAGGGAAGGCTAAGAAAATATGTAAATGTTTACTATAGGGTACATAATTCAAAAAGAGTAGGATACCGATGATATGAAACCACCAAAATACTCTTTCATATATTATCAGGGTAGAAGTGGAGAAACCCTCGAAAAATCCAGTGAGATATTGTGAGATAGGAAATGAACCAGCTATGGCGTAGTGCTCAACTCCTCTAGCTTGAAGTAATTGATCGGTTGCGTTCATTTTCAGTAAAGCAGCCATTAGTACTATTTCCATGACCAAAATGTAGGTAGCATCTTTTGTTGGCCATCCTTTCATTTCAGGCTTATGAAATCTTGGAATTTTAGAAATAAAGCGTCTACTTAGCATAAAGACACAAGCTACTAAAACTAGTAGAGCCAGGATTTCGAAAAACCCTATAGCAGCATTATAAACTGGTCCTAAAAAAGCTAGAACTCTATGAGTGCCAAATAGGCCATCAATTAAAATTTCGAGTACTTCTATATTAATAAGTACAAAACCTACATAAACAATGATATGTAATATTCCTGCTATTGGTCTTACTACCATTTTACTCTGACCGAGAGCAACCCTTGCCATAGTTTTCCAGCGTTCTGATTTGTTATCATTAATCTCCTTGTCTTTACCTAGAAATATATTTCTGCGTATAGACTTTACTTTATTTACAAAGAAATAGACTGCCACTCCAAGGGCTATAGCAAATAGAATTTGTTGTACGTATTGCATCTTAATTTGGTCAAATGTACTAAAAATCCATGCTTAGAATTATTATATATTTCTTAGAGAAGGAGTAAATATATAGGATAAAAAAAGTCCCGCCGTTAAGCGAGACTTCTAACTGATTTGTGTGGTGTGGGGCGGGATCGAACCGCCGACACAAGGATTTTCAGTCCTTTGCTCTACCAACTGAGCTACCGCACCTCCTTGCTTTATTCCTAAAGCGGCTGCAAAAATAAACCGATAGTTTAATTCAGAAAACAAAAAGAATAATAAATGTTGAAACAAGGGTGCTAGTTACTCTTGTATTATTTAGCCTGAATCGATTCATATCTTCTATTCACCAGAAAGCATACTTTTATATTGTCATTTTTAAGTTTTCCCAGATAAGGATATCTACTTTCATTCGTATGTTGAATTATGAATAAAAGGAACACAGTTTTAGCATTTTTTACTCTCATCCTTTCAACTCTTAGTATGGCTCAAGTTGATAGAAGAGTTGTGGTAGAGCATTTCACAAATACTAGATATGGAATTTGTGCAAGTAGGAATCCTGCCTTCAATGTGAATATGGCAAATCATCCAGAAGTGTTGAGACTCACTATTCATCCAAGCCGCCCATACAGTTCATGCGAGTTGCACAAGCATAACTCGGCAGACAATGATGCTAGAACTAATTTCTACGATATTTTGGTGGTAATTCAAGGAGATGTTGTATCCTCTGGAGCAAATTATGGAAGTGCTGCCATCTTTGATGCTTATGAAGAGACTACCACTCCTTATGATATCAAAGTTGAGATGTTAAAAAGGACAAGCGATTCTCTTACTGCAAGAGTAGTCATCCGTAAGGTAGCTGATGATGCTAGATCATCCTTGTTTCTATATATTCCTGCGGTAGAGGACACGCTTCAATTTAATGCCCCCAATGGAGAAAAAGAGCATTATAATGTGCTAAGGAAGATTTTATTTAATAATAGCATAGTTGCTCCGGTGAATATTGAAGATTCATTAGAAGTTTTGGTAAGAACAGAAATGCATTCTGATTGGGTCAGCAATAACATGACTGTTATTGCGATTGCTCAAGATGAGGGTAGCAAGGAAATCTTACAAGCCGCGAATTCTTCCGATAATCCATCTGTAGAAGAAGAGGATGAAACATCAAGTGTTTCCACAAAAAGAATAACTGAGGGGATTTCGGTTTACCCGAATCCATCAATGGGAATTTATACAATTTCCGGTACAGGTATTACCAATGCAGATTTAAAGTTGAGGGATGTAAATGGTTCGATTATACTTAGCACTTCATTTATGAACAATGACACAATCAATTTATCTCAATTTTCAAATGGGGTCTATTTCTTATCAATAGTGACAAAGGATAGTGTAATCACCAAAAGGCTTGTTAAAAGGTAGTTAGGCTGAAAGAATTCTATTCTTCATATAAAAACCATAGTACCCTAAGTAGGCAAAACAAGCTACTCCTACCCAATAACTGTGACGAATACCCAATATAGATTCGTCTGAGAGGTAGCCTTGAAATACACTGACAAAGCCACCACCCATAATCATCATAATAAGGAAGGCACTTCCTTGACTTTTAAATTTACCAAGTTTGCTAGTTGCTAAGTCAAACACACATGGCCAAAGCGTACTACAAAATAGTCCAACACTAATAAAACCAAAGATACTAAGCATTCCAGTGCTGAACATTCCTATCAATAAACTCAGTATACCTAGTACTGCGAAAAGTTGCAATTGCCTATCAGGTTTATTTGAGGTAATATGAGCCGCAATTAGTAGGACACTCATTGGTATTAAATAAGGAAAAAATATACTTATATCCGTACTTGCTTTGAGAGAATTTACAGCAAGGAATAGGCCAAATGCAAGTAGAGGAGCAAGTACACGCAATATATTTTCTTTAGTTTTTGAAAGATTAAATGCACCCACTGAAGCAGCCCATCTTCCTATCATCAAGCTACCCCAATACAATGAGATGAATGGTGCTACAGCATCTTCAGGTTTGCCAAATTCTACTTTCAAATATTCTGCAAGATTTGCAGCTGTACTCACTTCTACCCCTACATAAAGGAAAATACCAATCATACCTAACCATAAGCTAGGGTAATCAGCAATACGAAGCCTCTCATTATCAGTTTCGTTGTCATCACCTGCGAGTTTATCCGGTATTTTAGAAAACTTTATGGCTACAGCCACTAAGATAAACGCCGCACAAAGGATGAGGTAAGGCATCTTCACAGATGCTAAACTCAATGTTGTATTCTCAGCTGTACCTGTACTTCCAAATATGGCATAGCTTAAAATAATAGGGGCTATTGTGGTCCCTACATTGTTGACTCCGCCAGCCATACTTAATCGACTACTACCTGTTTCTGGTGTCCCAAGGCTAATGGCCAACGGGTTAGCGGCAGTTTGCTGTAAGGAGAAACCTACTCCCACAATAAATAACCCAGTCAACATAAGAGGGAACGACTCATAACTAGCAGCGGGTAAGAATAAAAATGCTCCTAAAGCACTAATAAATAGCCCTAGCGATAGCCCGTTTTTGTAGCCGATAGTATTTAGTACATCTTTACCTCTAGCTCTGCCTATAAGATAATAGGCCAATGCACCGACTGCATAGGCTACATAAAAGCAAAACTCTATCAACTGTGCTTGCCATTGTTCTAAGTCGAGACTTTTCTTAAAAACAGGAATCAGAATCGTATTTCCTGCGGCTACAAATCCCCAGAAGAAAAATACACTGACCAACATGGCCAAAGCAGACTTATACGTTTTACTCATAAAACGAATATACGTCACAAGAAGAATTCAAAAAGAAAAGTAATTAACGTCTAATTAAGAATGATGTTTAATCCCCTCCAGTAGAAATTATAAGTGTCCATTTTTATCAAAAAAATAATTCTCACAATAAGCCTATCACGATATCTAATACAACCTATTTGTCTTGAAATTGTCATGAATGTTGTAAAGTAGAACTAAACACTATGAATAAAATAATCATTTACTCAAGCATAACAGCAGTCGTACTAATACTAGCTAGCTGTGGTAGAGGGCCTGCCGAAGCGGATGGCTACTCAAGTGCGACTAAAAAAAGCCATTCAAATGCCGTAGCGACTAGTAACGCTGACTGGTGGCCAAATCAACTGAATTTGAGTATTCTTAGGCAACACTCTGAGCGGTCTAATCCGATGGATGAGGATTTTGATTACGCTGCTGAGTTTCAGAAACTAGATTATGAAGCTTTAAAAGCAGATATAAACTCAGCTTTAACTGAGTCAAAAGATTGGTGGCCTGCAGATTATAATAATTATGGGCCATTCTTTATTCGGATGGCTTGGCACAGTGCAGGCACCTACAGAACAGGCGATGGTAGAGGAGGTTCACGTTCTGGTCAACAGCGTTTTGCACCATTGAACAGCTTCCCTGATAACGCAAATTTAGATAAAGCTAGAAGGCTACTTTGGCCTGTAAAACAAAAGTATGGTAAAAGTATTTCTTGGGCAGATTTGATGGTCCTTACGGGAAATGTTGCATTGGAAAATATGGGATTCAAGACTTTTGGATATGCAGGAGGAAGAGAAGATGTCTGGGAACCTAATTTAGATGTATACTGGGGTCCAGAAGAAAAATGGTTGGACGATAAAAGGTACGAAGGTGATAGAGAATTAGAAAACCCTTTAGCGGCAGTGCAAATGGGACTTATTTATGTGAATCCTGAAGGACCAAACGGTAATCCAGATCCAAAATTAGCAGCATATGATATTCGAGAAACATTCGGCAGAATGGGGATGAATGATGAAGAGACTGTTGCTTTGATCGCAGGAGGTCATACGCTTGGTAAAACTCACGGAGCTGGACCGGCCGATAGTGTAGGGCCAGAGCCAGAAGCTGCACCTATGGAGGAACAAGGTTTTGGATGGAAAAGTACCTATAAATCTGGGAAAGGACCAGATGCTATCACTTCTGGACTAGAAGTTATATGGACGAGCACTCCAGCCAAATGGAGTCATCAATATTTCTTTAACTTATTTGAGCACGAATGGGAGCTTACCAAGAGTCCAGCGGGTGCACACCAGTGGGTGGCTCAGGACCCTAAAGTTAGAGTTCCTGATGCTTTTGATAAAGATAAAAACTATGCACCTACTATGCTGACTACAGATTTATCTATGCGTTTTGATCCTGTTTATGAAAAAATATCACGTGATTTTTATGAAAATCCAGCCAAGTTTGATGATGCATTTGCACGAGCGTGGTTCAAGCTAACACACCGCGATATGGGGCCAAATACGACGTACATTGGACCAGAAGCACCTACTGAAGATCTGATATGGCAAGATCCTGTACCAAAGGCAGATTATGCTCAGATTCACACATCCGATATAGAGTCACTTAAGAAGCAGATACTTGCTTCAGATTTATCTATCGGCGAATTGGTATCTACAGCCTGGGCTTCGGCATCTACATACAGAGAGTCAGATCGAAGAGGTGGTGCCAATGGTGCACGTATACGCTTAGCTCCGCAAAAAGACTGGGAAGTGAATAACCCTGCTCAGTTGAAGAATGTACTTGCTGTATACGAGACGATAAAAGCCAACTTTGATAATGATAGTAAGAAAGTATCCATAGCAGATCTCATTGTTCTAGGTGGAAGTGCAGCAGTAGAGCAAGCAGCAGCAAATGCAGGAGTATCTGTGAAAGTACCTTTTGATGCAGGAAGAACTGATGCAACACAAGAAAACACAGATGTCGAGTCATTTGCACTGCTAGAGCCAATGGCAGATGGATTTAGAAACTATCTCAAAACGAGATATAAGCTGACTACAGAAGAGTTGTTGGTAGATAAAGCACAGCTGCTTACACTTACCGCTCCGGAGATGACGGTGCTGTTAGGTGGAATGCGTTCACTTGGAGCTAATTATGATGGTTCAGAAAAGGGAATGTTAGGCATCGAAAGAGACAAGCTAGGCAATGAGTTTTTTGTAAACCTGCTCAGTATGGATACGAAGTGGGAAGCCACGGATGATACGAAAGAGAATTTCATAGGTAAAGACCGAAAAACAGATGAGCAAAAATGGACTGCCACTAGAGCAGATTTGGTTTTTGGTTCACACTCTGAGCTAAGGGCATTAGCGGAAGTTTACGCAAGTGCAGACGCCAATGAGCGTTTTGTAAAAGACTTTGTAGATGTTTGGTACAAGGTAATGAACCTGGATAGATTTGATTTAAAATAGGTCGCCGATCAAATAAAACTGAAAGAGCTAGCTCGATTGGGCTAGCTTTTCTAATTATAATACCTCTCCGAATACTATCTTTGTAGTATGTTTCCAGCACTACACGGAAATGGGCGTGTTTGGATTTACGTATCCAATAGAGCACTCTCAGAAAATGAGCAAAAAGCAATAAAGGAAGACCTATCAACCTTCTGCAAATCTTGGGCCGCCCATGGCAATCAACTTGCCGCAGATTTTGATGTCTTTCACAATCAACTTTTGGTGCTTGCAGTAGATGAAAATGTAGAGGCTGCAACAGGTTGTAGTATAGATAAAGCTACTGCTATTTTTCAAGAAATAGACGCTAATCTACATCTTGACCTATTTAACCGCGTGAATTTAACCTTTGTGAAAGCTGGAGGTATTCGGATAGTCAAAATGCAAGATATCAATCAAGCTTTTCACTCTGGAGTTATCACAGCAGATAGCTTGTTCTTGGACAACACCATTAGTTCACTATCAGAACTTAGAGAGAGGTGGGAAGTTCCTTTTAAAGATTCGTGGGCTTTTAGAAAAGTCAAAGTACTAACCTCCTAATTATCTTTTGTCTAAATTTTTACTTGTTGAGTCATCTGGCGATGTGTGTTCTGCCGCTGTTTCTGCTGATAATATTATTGTATCAGGAAAAACGATTGTTGAGCAAAATGCTCATTCTACCTATTTGGCTCAGTTTATAGATGACGTGCTAAAAGAGGCTGGACTTAAAATCACGGAATTAGACGCCGTTGTTGTAGGTAGTGGTCCTGGTTCTTACACGGGATTACGAATCGGAACAAGCCTGGCAAAGGGAATCTGTTTTGGAGCAGATATCCCCTTGATTGCTTGCTCTACTTTAAAAGGGATAGCCGTAGCATCATTTGAGGCAAATGATACTATTGAAACTGCGGTAAGTTTGATAGATGCAAGACGAATGGATGCTTATCTTGGAGTATTTACTAGAAAACTTGAAAATGTGATAGAAGAGAAATTTATCACATTAGATGAACAATTTGCTGTGGATTATAACAATGAGGGAGTTGGGGCAAATGGAAGTGGAGTTAAGAAGTGGTTAGATGATTTAGTGGTAAATAAAGTTGCAGATTGCTCTAAATCAGCGTTTAGTGCTGTACATCTTTTGCCTGAAGCGACGCAGCGATACAATGAAAAACAGTTTGAAGATGTTGCTTATTTTGAACCTAACTATATCAAGTCTGTTTTTGTGACAAAACCGAAACCCAAATTTTAAG
The DNA here is from genome assembly GCA_965655315.1 of Bacteroidia bacterium. Taxonomy (GTDB): domain Bacteria; phylum Bacteroidota; class Bacteroidia; order NS11-12g; family UBA9320; genus UBA9320. Next base: position 74,056 of record CBFHGJ010000004.1, on the reverse strand, counting down.
TTTGGGTAACATCTCGAGCCTGTCTAAGATATATATTTGCACACCTTATTTCTAGATGAAGATATTTTTACCACTCATTTTTTCGTCGCTCTATTTTGGAGCTATAGCTCAATCTTTTGACGAGAAAACGACTACATCTTCTAATGTAAGATTAAATGTTTCGAATGCTGGAACCTATGGCAACGCGTTTAGAGGGTACAGAGATGGATCTGGAAAGCCGAGTGGGGAATATCCTGCAGGTAGTGGGGTAGAGCATTTATTCGAAAGTGGAATCTGGTTTGGGGGCTTGATAAATGGAAGTAATGTAGCGGTAAGTACTGCTTCAGTAGATGCTCCTCAAGGTTATAGCACAGGTGCTTCCGGTTTTGAGTTTTATTCAGAACCCGGAGATAATCTTCGCGAGATTTCTTCTCTTCGAAATAGCCCATTTTTTAGTCCTGAGGCAGTTTCTCACCAAGATTTTATCGGAAAATTTTCAGACAAATATTTTCAAGTTCCAGGGACTCAGACTCAGATAGGTTCGCATATAGATCCTATTTACATTGATGTTACCGCGAAGACTTATAATTGGAACTACAGTTTCAGTGATTTCTTTGTTATTCTAGACTACGAAATCGAGAATATTGGGAATAATACAATTGACAGTGCTTACTTTGGTTTGTGGGCAAATACGGTAGTTAGAAATATAAATGTGACTCCGTCAGGAAGTGGTGGGTCAGCATTTTATAATAAAGGGGGGAATGGATATGTAGATAGTCTGCAGCTTGCTTACTGCTATGATTATTCTGGGGATGTAGGCTTCACAAATTCATATGTCGGACAAAAGTTTCTAGGTGCAGAAGATAAAAATGGTTTTCAGCATCCAGATGCAAATGACAGATTTAAGGCTCATTACAATGCTTGGCAGTTTAATAGCACGTCAGATCCTATTTTTTTTCAGCCCACAAACGACAATACACGGTATCAAAAAATGACTCGTGGCTTGAATGATCATCCTTGTTGGAATTCAAACAGCACTCAAAATTCTAATTGCGGATCAAATAGCTATACGGATCAGTTGAATATAGCAGGTAATCGTTCAGATTTAGTATCGGTTGGACCATTTCTTGATATTAAACCAGGAGATAAAATCAAGGTAAGTTACGCTTATATTTTTGGCAGAAAAGTAGAAGATGGGAATCCATATACTTCCAATACGTTAGCACAGCAACGTATATTATTAGAAAACGCATCATGGGCTCAGACTGCTTATTATGGTGAGGATGTAAACTTGAATGGAGAGCTAGATGCAGATGAAGACTTAGATGGAGACGGGATATTGACGAGATTTATATTGCCTGCTCCACCAGACATTCCAAATACCAAGGTAGTAACATCAGAGAATAAAATTGATATCTATTGGTCTGATAATAGTGAGGCAAGTATCGATCCTATTAGTCAACAACAAGATTTTGAGGGGTATCGGGTATATATGACTAAGCTAGGTTTCGATGTAACCGATGTGCCTAATCTGCAAAGAGATTTAGTTAAAGTTGGGGAATTTGATATAGCCGATAATGGATTTAACTACGAGACTGGTTTTGATGCAATCAAGTTGGAAGAACCGATTTCTTTTTCAGGAGATGAAGAATCTTACAACTATAAATTTACGATTGACAGTATCCTAAATGGATGGCAATATGCCATTAGTGTTACTGCATTTGACAGAGGGAATAAGGAGAGTAATCTAGAGAGCTTAGAAAGTAGTCCTTTAGCAAATAACTACAGAACATTTGCCGGTAAGCCTGCAAATGATAATTTGGAAACAAATGCTCCATTTGTCTACCCAAATCCATATTACGCAGGATCAAGCTGGGAAGGGGTAAGTAACTTTCAAGAACAAAGTCGTAAACTGTACTTTGCCAATTTACCAGCAGAATGTGAAATTTATGTTTTTACTGCTGCAGGTGATTTTTTAGATATAATTACCCACACTGCTACTTATGATGGAAGTGATATCAGATGGAACCAAACTTTTGGCTCTGAAGATGCCTCTCAAAACGTTTTTAGTGGAGGGGAACACGCTTGGGATTTGCTTACTGAAAGCACGCAAATCCTAGCTAGAGGAGTATATATATTTACCGTAAAAGACTTAAACACTGGCAAGCTATATAAAGGAAAGTTCGCCATCATTAAATAGTATAACATTAGAAAATAATAATAGTATGAAAAAACAATTATTCTCATTAGCACTAGGATTAGCATTAGTTCTAGGCGTGCAAGCCCAAACATCTCTTTCTGTAAGGGATATTCAGTTCGTAAGTGCCACGGATTTGGCAAATTGCGATGAATTAAGTTCTTATGACGGTCAACTTGTAAAGACCGTAGGAGTTGTGTTACACGATGGAGGTCTTACAGAGTTAAGTTCTGGGTCTGTGAATGGAGGCTACCGCCCTGGAGTTCACATTTTAGATACCGCCGCTAATGGTGTAATGGGAGATTTTGGTGGAGTTCAAATTCACGGAGTGTATCAAGATGCTTCTGGAAACTCTCAACCAGTTACCACACTTGATAATCTTGTTGCAGGAATGATCATAGAAGTAACTGGCGAGGTCTCAAACTTCAGAGGAGAAACCCAAATCTTTCCATCTGATAATGCCGCAGTCAGAGTCCTAGGGACGACTGATGTACCAACAGCTGATACTATATCTATGGGATTGTTGAATGATAACAGCCGAACGAACAACATTGTAACTGGTGAAGAATGGGAAGGGTCGATAGTAACCTTGGAGAATGTTACAGTAGTAGCGATAAGTAATTTTAGTGGGAATAGAGTGAGTTTTGATGTGACGGATGCTGATGGTAATACCATCAATGTTTCTGATAGATTTCTTGTACAGAAACAAGGTTCTTGGAATACAGTAAACGGAAGTTCACCTTCTTCGACAGGTAGTTTTGTTCCTCCAGTCGTTGGGACTCAATTTGCTTCTATTACCGGCATAATTTTGCACTCAGAAAACGGTTGTACAGGTGGAACGGGTAGAGGATATGAGCTTAATCCTTTTGACACAAGTCACTACAAGATAGGAGATACGCCTCCTAGTATCACAGAAGTAGTAAGAGACCCAAGTTTACCTACTAGTGCAGATGCAGTTGTTGTCTCAGCAAAAATTATAGATTTCAACGGTACCGTTACTGACCAAACTCTTTTCTGGAGTGCGGACGAGACTCAGCCTTTGGCGAACTTTACTGCAGTTAATATGACTTTGAAGTCTGGAAGTACAGATGAGTTTGAAGCTACTATACCTGCTCAAGCAGACGGGTCTACCGTGAGATATTACATCAGAGCTACAGATAACGATGGTAATGCAAGCTTCTTACCATTCTCAGCTGCTACAGCTGGAGGATCAGCTGCATTATATTTAGTTAGAGATAACGGATTATCTATTCCTGATATCCAACGAGTAATAGATCCTAGTAATGAAGACGCAAGTCCATTTGAGGGAGAGACTGTTACTGTAAGAGGTTACGTTACAGCTAGTGCAAAACCTTATGATTTAGAGAGTATCTACATTCAGGATAAGGATGCAACCGAGTACGCAGGTATTCAATTGTATGGTAGTGCTGATCTATTAGATCTATGGAGAACTGAAGAGGTAGAAGTTACCGGAACTGTTGAAGAATCTTTTGGCTTCACCAGAATAGCAGTTGAGAGTATTACTAAAACTGGAGAGACTGCAGAAGTACAACCAGTTGAGTTGCCAGTGAATGATATAGCTGGGAGAGCAGACAACGGATACGAAAAGTATGAAAGTATGTTGGTAAGGTTTGTCAATAGTGCAGGAAAAGTAAAAATATCTAACCCTAGACTCAACCCTTTTGCAGAATTTACAGTTTCGGATGATACTGCTGCAGTTTTTGACAACAGTACTAAGGTGCAAGCGGGTAGTAAAAATGGGAACAATAACTCATCACTATGGGTATCTTTAGTGACGGATAGTTCTTTAGCTGAAGAAAACGGACTGATGGAAGTACCTGTAGTAGTTACAAGTAAGGAAATAGATATGGATGCCATCCAAGGAATTTTGTACTACGGTTTTAGCCAGTATGCCGTTCATCCAAGAAACAATGATGATATTATCGGTTTAAGTGTTGAGCTAGAAGCAGCAAAATATGCAGCAGATACTGCGACAAATTCCATTCAAAAACTATCGAATTTAGGAGTTTCATTCTACCCAAATCCAACAAGTAATACTCTTACAGTTTCACTAGAAACTGAAAAAATGGGTAACATTTCTATAAAAGGACTAGATGGTAGAGAACTACTTAGCGAAGAAATATTTGGCAGAAAAAGTATCGATGTATCGAGTCTTTCTTCTGGAGTTTACTTCATACAATTCACGAACCAATCAGGAATAAAAGCCTCTGCTAAGTTCATAAAGCTTTAATGCTTTTTAGATCCATAAAAATCAAATTGGAAGGACTGAGCATGTTAATGCTCAGTCTCTTTGTGTTTAGCGTTTCTTGTAAAAAAGGGGACCTAAATCCAAATGCTGCACCTGAAACGGGCACAGCAATAGAATCCATTAACCTCACGGGTGAAAATCGTTTAAATAGCACCGTAAACCTGACATGGTTTGGTACAGATATAGACGGATATGTGCAGTACTATGAGATCAAGATTAATGAGGGAGAGTGGACCAAGACCTCACTTCAAGATAGTACATTTCTCTTCAGAATAGATCCAAACTCTGATTCTACAGATGTTGATTTTTTTGTAAGAGCTGTAGATGATGATAATGTAGCTGACCCAACTCCAGCATACTTAAAAGTACCATTAAAAAACAGTCCACCAGTGGTTACATTTGAAGAAGAAAGTTTGCCTGAAGATACGACCAATTTGGTAATAACATTCAGGTACTTTGCATCAGATCCTGATGGTGAAAACACCTTAAAACAAGGTTTTATCAGAGCCAATGATGGTGATTGGGCTGAGATAGACCTTAATCAAAAGTTACTTTCAGTCATACCAATCAATACTCAAACTACTGGAAGTGGAGAAGCCCACATATACTATGGGGTTGAAAGTGATGCTTCGGTTACAATCAATGGTTTTGTGAATGATGGAGATAACATAATTCAACTTCGCGTAACTGACATTGCAAATGCAGAAAGTGCTGTAGATAGTACAGACTCAATCTATGTGAAACCACAGACTGGGGATTTACTAGTTGTTGGGGGGCATAATGCTTCAATCACAGCAGAATATAAAAAGCTTGTAAATGACAATTATGGATCAGCAGATTTTGTAAATTTGGCTGGGAATGGGGGGTTAAATCAACCTAGGTTTTGGGATCCTAGTTTTAGGCTTTTGGCTGAAAACTATGATAAATTGTTTATGCATACGGAAGAAGGTAACTTTAGCAATCCGCTAACGGGTGCGGATGGAAAGTTACTTGATTTTGCAGCCCCAATTATTCAAAAGTTAATAGACCGTGACAAGAAAGTCCTTGTTTCCACAGCATTTGCTACCGGGGCTGATTTAGCTACGATTGGTGGGATTCTATCAATAGATAGTTTTACAAGCAGCAGAGGTCAGGCTTTCTTTACCAATGATAGTGTTGCTATTTCGTTGGATACTGACTACCCATTATTACAGCCTTCCAATTTTTTATTAGCAACAGACCCATTTTATCCTTCAGTAGGTGCCGAGCCATTCTATCAGGCACAACTAACACCAAGTGGAGGTTGGACGGGACCCAATACCATTGCAATAAAGAGAAGTAATGCAGCTGGGAATACGAATCTAATTCTATTCACTATTCAGTTGCATCTACTAGATAAACTAAAAGACAACCAAAACCAGGTCATTTCTAAAATACTGAATGAAGAATTTAATTGGTAGTATACTCTTTCTGTTAGTCTCTGTATCCGCTATAGCACAAAGTGGTAGGCTTATGGGTACGCTTACAGATGAAGATTCTGGAGAGCCATTGGTAGGGGCAGTAATTCGGGTAGTAGGTACATATGGAGCTGCCATTTCAGAACCTGACGGTTCTTACCTCATTGAGAATATCAAGCCAGGAAGATATTCCGTAAACATCCAGTTTATGGGCTATCAGCAAAAGATCTATAACAACATAGATATTAAGGCCAAGCAGACGAAAAAGCTTAATATCGAAATGACACCACAGACCAACACTTTTGAGACTGTGAAGGTAGTAGGTAAGAGAAAGGCTGTTGATTTAGATGATGCAAAAAGCACCATTACACTGAATAAAAAAGACATTGCTGAAATGAATGTGAGAGACGTTCAAGAAGTGGTGGCTTTACAAGCTGGTGTTTCTAAGTCTCCGGATGGTCTTCAGATTCGTGGAGCTCGTGTTTATGAAACTTCATTTAACGTAGATAACATTAGTGCACAGGATCCACTAGCAGGTACTGGTTTTGGTGTGCAAGTAGCAAGTGGTTCAATCGGAGAACTTGAACTGATTACTGGTGGAGCAGGGGCAGAACATGATGGTGGTACTGCGGGTGTCATTAGTACCACGATTAAAGAGGGTTCAGACGAGTTTGAAGTTGCAGGTAGCTGGCAACGGGATAATTTTGGAGGTAATCCTAGTTTCGGTTGGAACACAGATATAGCAGAACTATCCTTTGGAGGAAAAATAAAAATCAAGAAGCGTAAGTTTTATTTTTTCAATAACGTAACTACGAATCTCACTGATTACTATTTTGGCCCAACCGCTAACCAACTGCACAGCTCACTCTTCACGAATGACAGTATTTGGGCTCCTAGACAAGCCAATCAGTTTACACACACGCTAAAGCTTAGCCACGAGATCAACCAAAAAACCAAAATCACAGTAACAAACCAACACAGTTTGAGTATCAATCAGAATACTAGAACACTTCAGATTGTTGGATTTGATGCTATTCTAGCACCAGGATTTCAGTTCGATAGAAGTCTGAATCTAGATAACGGAACTACCTACACTCATCACTCCAACCTAACTGCAATAAATCTGCGTAGAACAATTAATGAACGTCTTATTGGTACGTTATCACTTGGAAGATTATTTACAAACCTGAGAGCTGATGCTAATGGAAGGCCTTTTAGAACAGAGACCGTAGGACAGGTATTTGATGAAGAAAGTATCGTGACTGACCCTGTTCAGGTATTTAATCCTCAAGGACCAATTCAATTTGTGCTTCCTGGGCCTGGACTTATCAATAATGGTGGCATAACGCCTACTTGGCACGACCACTTTGCACGAGAGTACACGATAAAGCTGAACTTCAAATACTATCCTGAAAAGGAGGCTCATCAGATGAACTTTGGTTGGGAACAAAAACTAAATGAGTATCAATGGGTAGATGTTACTAGACCATGGGTAGGAGCTCCTATTCAAATCAATGATAGTACTTCCACTCCTAGTATAAGCATAGGTTCTAGTAATGATATATGGAGAGTGAAACCGAATAATGGAGGTTTCTTCTTCTCTGATAAAATACAGTACAAGGGCATCATAGCTAGTTTGGGTATGCGATTTAACTATTGGGCACCCGGACAGTTTGCAGATGATGCTATAGAAAATCCTCAAGCACCGGTAATAGACCAGGTGAGAGAAGACTATGTGAAGAATACAGTCAAAATTGGAGGACTTAGATACAAGGCTAGATTGCTTCCAAAGATTAATGTTTCTTTTCCAGTAACTAGTAATAACGTGCTCTATTTTAACTATAGTCATAGTATGAGATTGCCGCATCCAAGATTCGTTTATGCTGGTCTTGATCCAGAGTTTCAAGACAGAAGTTTTCTTTCTTTCCTAGGCAATCCAGACCTAAACCCAGAGGTGAATGTATCGTATGAAATAGGATTTAAAGCTCAGATAAAAAAGACCATAGGCCTAACTCTAGCTGCGTATAATAACAATAGATTTGACTACATCGTAAGTAGAAGAGTACTGGTAAATGACCAAACAGGAAGGCCAGTAAGTAAGACGATGTATATCAATCAGGACTATGCAAAAGTGCAGGGTGCTGAAGCAAATATCATTTGGAATGCAACTAACTATTTTAGAACCTTTACAAACATCGCATATCAGCTAGCAAAAGGAAAAAGTAATAGTGCTAGAGAGAGTAGTTTACAGATAGAACAAAATGGTGAAGTTCCATTGAGCACAGAGAATTTCTTGGCTTGGGATAGACCTTGGAATATAAATCTTGGTGTTGTGTTTTCACCGGACTCTACACTATCTTTTTATAAGAAATGGATGAGTAGAACTCAAGTATTCTTTAGTTGGTCATATCAAAGTGGACTGCGTTATACACCACAAATTAGAGAAGGAGAAAATCCTTTGGGAAGACCGGAGTATGTATCAGATTTCAATAGTTTCCTGGAGGAACGAGGCACTCCATGGATAAACGCAGATATGAAATTCACCAAGACTATTGCCAATAAAAAAGGGAAGGGAATAACACTAAGTGTAGAAGCAAGAAACTTGTTTAACAATAAGAACGCTCAAATCATAAATCCTGTGACAGGAAGAGCGTGGGAGCCAGGTGATGACTTACCCAACTCACAAAGAGATCCACGATACGTAGGTCCTGAAGAAAACGGAGCTCCTCCAAATAATCCTGCTAGATATCTAGCTCCTCGTCAACTCTTATTTGGTGTGAGTTTTAGAATATAAGTTTATGCCTGTACTTGTTGTCCTCGTAGTGAGGTATATAAAAAAGAGAAGGAAGATGAGGAACGCTTAGTCGTACTCACTCAACTCCAACCATCTATCTGTTTTTTCAGAGATAAGCTTTATCACTTCGGTTAGTCTACCGCTCGCTTTAGAAATAACATCAAAATCAGTAGGGTTTGCCGCTAGCTCTGCCTCTAGTAGACCCTTTTCAGTTTCTAGATCTTCTAGTTCTTGTTCTAGATTCTCAAACTCGTATTTTTCTTTAAAGCTCAGTTTCGTTTTTGGCTTTTCTGTTTTGACTTTAGCTGTTGATTCATTTTCGAGCTTAGCTACCTTTTTAATCTCTTTCTCCTTAGCTTCTTGCTCTAAACGATACTCGCTGTAGCTACCGTTGTAATCTTTTATTTTTCCATCGCCTTCAAATACAAATAAATGGTCCACCAATCGGTCTAGAAAATACCTATCGTGACTCACAAGTAAGATACATCCAGCAAATTCTGCTAGAAACCCTTCAAGCTTATTTAAAGTAAGAATATCCAAATCATTTGTGGGCTCATCTAGGATAAGAAAGTTAGGGTTCTTCATTAGAACGGTAAGCAGATATAACCTGCGTTTCTCTCCACCACTTAGTTTAGCTACAAACTGATTTTGCATTTGAGGAGGAAATAGAAATAAATTAAGTAGCTGATTTGCAGTCACTTTGCTTCCATCTGCAAGCGTTATGACATCTGCTACATCTTTGAGGACTTCTATGACTCGTTTTCCAGGTTTTAGATTTTTCATTCCTTCTTGACTGTAGTATCCGAATACTATGGTATCCCCACGATTTATCTTCCCACTATCTGGAGCCTCTAGATTCATTATCATATTGAGCATCGTAGATTTACCGCAACCGTTTTTACCTACTATGCCTATGCGTTCCCCTTTTTTGAAGGTGTAGTCAAATCCTTTAAGTATCGTCTTTTCTCCGTAGGACTTATATACTTTTTTCAATTCTAGAATTTTTCCACCGATACGAGTCATTTTCACAGCTAGATCTAGCTCTTGCTCGTGTTTCCCACTTTTGGCTTTTGCTTCTGTTTGGTAAAATGCTTGTTGACGAGATTTACTTTTGGTAGTACGTGCAGCAGGACTTCTTCTCATCCATTCTAGTTCCGTCTTCATAAGCTTTTGAGCCTTGCCTATTTCTGCGGCTTGGGCTGCTTCCATTTCTGCTTTCTTTTCTAAGAAGTAAGCGTAATTTCCTGAATAATTTTGGAGACTTTGGTCTTTGAGTTCAATTATTCTATTGCATACCGCATCTAGGAAATAGCGGTCGTGACTTACCATTAATATGCTTATAGTGGAACGATTCAGGTACTGTTCTAACCACTCTATCATTTCTAAGTCCAGGTGATTGGTGGGTTCGTCTAAGAGCAGTAAATCTGGATTTTGAAGAAGTGCTAGACTGATGGCCAAACGTTTTTTCTGTCCACCGCTTAGTGAAGCAATGGGTAGTTTGTAGTCAACGATACCGAAACGAGTCAGTAATTCTTTTAGTTTTCTTTCAAAATCCCACGCATCCATTCTGTCCATTGCCTCAGAGGCATTTTGAAAGACACGTTGAGTGTCTTTATTATAATCAGCCGTTTGGGCGTCTAGAGCGGCTTCGTATGACCTAATAGTAGCCATGATATGCGTGCTACTTTCATCAATCAACTCCTGAATGGTCAATGATTCATCGAAATTGGGTTCTTGGCTTAGATAAGCCGATCTTACTCCTTTACGCAGTCTCACTATGCCATCATCAGGTTCTTCTACTTGAGCAAGTATTTTAAGCAGTGAGCTCTTTCCCGTACCATTATTCGCTACAAGAGCTATTTTATCCCCCTTGTTGATGCTTATATCTAGGTCTTTGAATAGGATACGTTCTCCAAGATCTTTATACAGATTTTCTCCGTTGAGGTAGTTCATTTAAATAGGTGGTAAAGGTAGGATAAGCAATAAACCAAGCAAATAGTTAGAGCAACGAGTATAAATTGGAACTTATTAGTCCCCTCTATTCAATTTCTACAGAAAGGATATCTCAATTAGAAGTGCTCTCTATCTTTTACTACTAAACGGATTTCTTAATCCCTTAGCTTTAGTGATTGAGACTTTTACGCTACCAACATAGATTGCAGCCTGCACTCTCATCGGCACTTTGTTTTCATCAGCAGATATCCAGATGGTCATATCGTCTTCGTCTTTAAATACGCGATCTACAACCAGTTGTGGTCTAAGCTTATAACACTCTACTTTGCCCAAGTCAGTTTTTATCACTTCTTTTCCTAGATACTTGAACTTGAGGTCATATATTTCCTGATCTAGATATATGTTTATTGGGAAAGATTGTCCTATACTGGCACTTTCAAAATCAATCGTCCTGGCATAGAAAGAACCGCTAATAATATCTTGTACGTATGCCGGCATGTCCATGTTTTCTTGAGAGCCTTTCAGCTTGCCATTTTCGTGGTCGTAGTATACCAGATCTTCATCTCGGTAGTTATCTTCTTCTACCTTTTTGTAGTACTTTAAAGGGGCAATACTCCTTGCGTCTACATAACTCACAAAATGGTCTCTCACCCTAAATGCCCAATCGAAGGACTTAAACGTTTTTCCAAAGGCACTTATTCTGAAGGTTTCTCTACCATTAACCATAGTAGGCTTATCTGCTACTTTTATTTTTACACTAGCGGCATTTATCCATCCGTAGTGAACTCTGTAAGTGAGCTCTTCCCCATAGGTAAATGCATTGTTTATTTGAGAACGCATGGCATCATTACGTCGCATATCAGTAGTATATGCACTACCTACTAGCATGATGAATAGCAATGTAAAGATATGTTTCGATTTCATGAGTTACTTAGTTTGATAGAATTAGTCCAAGAGATATGCCAAAATCATGTTTGCTAGCATATCCGATTACAAAGTTGCTTATTTGCAACGAATTTAACCAACGGACAAGTGTTAGGTAGAGTAATAAAGAGCAGTATCATCTTACTTTTGATGTGCAGTAATGTGTACAGTCAGTATGAAAATTCATTCTTTGATCATAACAAATATGAAAACACTATTGACTCTTCACACCTACTTTTTCATTTTGATAATCTCAGTTATTTTCGAAATGCAGAGTACCTTTCACCGATTGACAAAGGGTCCACTTACATTGGGTTTCAACTGCTGCCTTACGTCCAATATTCTATAAATAAAAAGGCTCAAATCTATGGAGGAATCAATTTGAGATACGATTTTGGTAATCCAGAGATTCGAAGTATTGAGCCCTACTTCAAGTTCACTTATGAGGATGTACTGAAACACAACATTGTTTTCGGTAGCCTAGATGGTACGTTGCAGCATCGAATGATAGAACCACTCTATGACTACGAAAAAGCTATAACAGATCGATTTGAGCAAGGATTACAAATCACTAAACCAGGTAAAGTGTTGGACTATGATATTTGGATAGACTGGCATGATATGATCTATGAGAATGATCCAAAAAACGAAAAGTTTGTAGCCGGATATAATTTCTATTTTAATCCAGTTAATAAGGAAACAGACAAGTTGAGTCTGAATGCTCAAGGAATCACAGTGCATAGTGCAGGAGAAATAGATAAAAACAGTGCACCTAATTCTGTGGAATACAATTTCGCCTATGGACTAGAATATACGCATAGTTTTTCTGATAAGACTGACTTGTTTATGAGTGGTCATGTTGCCTTGTATGAAGACCTAAGCGATAATCTAGTTAATGGAGTAATAGATGGCGTAGGTCACTTAGGTGTATTAAGACTCACACACCATGACTATCAGTTTGTACTCAATTACTGGGACAGCTATCAGTATCAAGGTCCTTGGGGAGAACAGTTGTATCATTCTTTAGGGAATAAAAATTGGCCTTCGGCACAAGACTTTCGCAAGATGCTAGGAGCTAGGGTAGGGTATGAAGTGACTATTGGTAAGAATCTTATTTTCTTAAATAGACTGGGGTTCAATTATAATGTACATTCCGTTACGCTAGATGTTACAATGGAGAATTACCTCAGGTGGCATTTTACCACTGGGAAAAGGGAAGTAAAGTTGGATTAGGAAATGTATGGCTTCTTACTCTTTAGTATTTTGCTCCGTTCTGTATCAAGACAAAATCAATGAATAGAAAGTATCAGTGCGGACAATTGCAGCCTTTATTTGGTCCTTTGTAACGGTATTGTTTCTTAGCCTTACAGCTATCGAAAACTAGGACTAGACTAAGAGCTAAAAGTATGAGTGCAAATGTTTTTTTCATTGCTGATGCGAATATAGAACGATACAGCCCCATAGTTAGTACTTTTGTCCACTAACGGTATGAATGAAACCATAAAAACAATGTTTAAAGGAGCTGCTATGGGAGTAGCAGAAGTTATCCCTGGAGTTTCTGGTGGTACTTTGGCTTTTATCACAGGCATTTATGAACGGTTGCTTGCGGCAATCAGCAGTATCAATTTAGAGCTAATTTCTTTGTTCAAATCTGAAGGGTTTTCGGCAGTTTGGAAACGAATTGATGGGACTTTTTTAGTTAAACTTTTAGTAGGAATGGGGATTGGTTTTATTCTAGGACTAAAGCTTGTAGTTAGATTACTTGAAACACATCCTGTACATATTTGGAGTTTCTTCTTTGGACTAATTTTAGCTTCTATCCCACTCATAGGTAAGCAGGTAAAGAAATGGGGAGTTGTAGAAATAGTTTTACTCATAGTTGGTGCCATATTGGTCTATTGGGTGACTGTGGCTGCTCCGTCTCAAGGAAGTGAGCATTTGGCCATCGTATTTTTATCTGGTGTCATTGGAGTTTCTGCATTGATGCTTCCTGGTCTATCAGGTAGTTTTGTTCTACTACTTATGGGGATGTACACGATAATTATGCCGGCTATTGAGGAATTTACACATGATCCTTTTGGACCAGATACTTATGTGATTTTAGCTTTTGGAGGAGGAATGATTATCGGGCTGCTGACCTTTGCAAAATTTCTTTCGTTTACATTCAAAAAGTACCCCAATCCAACTATGGCATTACTGACAGGTTTCCTCATAGGTTCATTGAACAAGGTGTGGCCGTGGCAAGAAGTACTGGAAACAAGAACGAATAGTAAGGGATTGGAAGTGGTTAAGTTCTCAAATAGCGTTTCTCCTAGAACTTTTGAGAGTCTAGAGAGTAATTTCTTGTATGGAACAGATGCACATCTAGCAGCTGCTATTGCGATAATGATTATTGCAGCTCTAATTGTCTTTTTACTGGACCGATTTGGAGCTGAGGAGAAATGAGAAACTATGGAGTAATCGGCAACCCTATTGAGCATTCGTGGTCTCCAGCTTATTTTAGAAAAAAGTTTGAAAATCTTCACTTAGATAATCATAGCTATAAGGCGATTCACATAACCGATATCACAACGGTTAGACAACAACTTAAACCATTTTCCTTGTCTGGGTTTAATGTAACTATACCATATAAGCAGTCAATCATTCCCTATCTAGATGAGATAAGTCATTCTGCCTCGGCAATAAATGCCGTAAACACCGTAAAAGTATTAGACAGTAAGTGGATCGGATATAACACGGATTATCTGGGATTCAGTAAAAGTATCCTAGGAGCTTTGGATCCGAAGCAGACTAGAGCCTTAATCTTTGGTACAGGTGGGTCTAGTTTAGCTATCAAATATGTGCTTAATAAACTAGGGATTTTGTATACATATGTCTCTCGATCTAAGGGAATTGGAGTAACATATAGTGACATAAATGAAGTAATCATAGCAGAACACAAGCTACTTATCAATACAACTCCAGTTGGGATGTATCCTGATGTTGAAGACGCGTTATCTATTCCATACGGCGGTATTTCGGAAAGACATTTATGCTTTGATTTAGTATACAATCCAGAAGAGACTGTTTTCTTAAGAAAGGCTAAGGGAAGAGGGTCAAAAGTCATGAATGGGTTAAAAATGCTAGAAATTCAAGCTGAAGAAGCTTGGAGGATATGGTCATACTAGATTTTGTTTACCTTGCATAGTATGAATATGAAGATTGTCCATTTGTTGTTTTTAGGATTGATGACTATAGCAATGTTTAGCTGTAAAGAAACAGAAGTTCCTGATCCAGAACAAGTGATTATTAGAGATACGGTTTTCGTTGAGCAAGAGCTTAGTCCATATGTTGGATTTTGGAGTTATTCAGATATTGACATGCAAAATGGAACCTTAGAATTAGACGGCTCACCGGTCGGTAGTTTTACAGGAAAGGGTAAAGATATTGTGGGTCGTATTGCAATAGCACAGAATCCCAACATCTATACAACTACAGTTGCATTTACGGCTGAGATATCTGTTTTTGGGCAGACTCAAGACCTACCTGTGGAAGAAAGAACAAGTACCGGTACCTGGGAAGAAGTGGATGGCAAGCTTAAGCTAATAGATGATGCTGGTAATGATGTAAATGTAGTATCCAGTAGTGAATCTGAAATAGTTTTTGAAGGTGATTTTACAGAAGAAATTACGCTGCCAGCTGGAGCTGTTGAAGCTAATGCAACGGTAATTTTCACTGTTGAAAAATAGTCTAGTCTAGCCAGGCACCGCCACTTACAAAAGTTCGTTGCCAATAGTTCTGTTTGAGATTACTAATCATCACTCCTTTACTAGAAGAAGCGTGCACAAAGTATCCATCCCAGAGATAGATCCCTAAGTGGGACACACGTTCACCTCCGGCCGTAGCGAAAAACACTAAATCTCCTTGATATAATGCGTGTTTTTTGATGGGTAAACAATTAGTATACACTTCTCTAGATATGCGAGGGATATTCTTATTGAAAATTTGAGAATAGGCGTTTAAGGTAAATCCTGAACAGTCTGTACCTTTCTTACTAGAACCTCCATAACTGTAAGGAGTACCTTCCCAATCAATAGCAAATTCTAATAGGGCTAGGTTAGCCTCTTTATGAAATGGGACATTCAGTCTTTCACAACTTTTTGCAACTCTCTTGCTGACCTCAGACGTCTGAATCGTGGGAAATTCCAGAGTATCCTGTTGACCTATAGCGGTCAGAACTAAAAGTAGCAGTATAAGTGTATGTGATAATCGCACAGTGAATAAACTTCCAAGAAAACTGTGCCAGACAATAGTTAGTACAGTTCCTGATACAAAGGAAGGATATTCTCCAGGTTATATTTCAACGAGTGCTCCTTCGCATGTGCTTTAAACTGAGCAAGATTTTCATCTTTTAGAATAGTCAAAGCGTCGTTTGCCATTTTCTCTACATCTCCAGTGTTACTCGTGTAGCCGGTCAATCCATCTATGTTTACTTCTGGTAAACCTCCTGTATTCGTAGAAATGACTGGCACCTCACATGCCATAGCTTCTAGAGCAGCTAGTCCAAAACTTTCAGTTTCCGAAGGAATAACAAATAAGTCTGCAATGCTTAATATCTCTTCAACTGCTTCTTGCTTGCCTAAGAAAATAACATCCTTACAGACTTCACAGTTTCGGCACATAGCCTCTACTTTTTGTCGTTCTGGTCCGTCTCCAATTAGGATAAGTTTTGCAGGGATTTGGGTAGCAACAGTCCTGTAGATTTCTACAACATCTGGCACACGTTTCACCTCCCTAAAGTTAGAAGTATGAACAATGATTTTTTCATCGTTAGGAGCCACTACTTTCTTGAAGTGGTCTTTAGGTTGTTTGTTGAAACGTTCAAAGTCAATGAAGTTTGGAATCACTTCAATAGGTCCATCAAAACTGAAGTTGTCATAGGTGTCTTTCTTTAGGCTTTCTGATACTGAAGTTACCACGTCACTTTCGTGCAGGGAATAACTTACTACAGGTTCATAGCTTTTGTCTTTACCTACAAGCGTAATATCCGTTCCATGCAAGGTAGTTACAATTTTCAGCTTTATTCCTTCACGAGCTAAAATGTGCTTTGCGGTGACGGCCGCTGCTGCATGAGGTATTGCATAATGTACGTGCAGTACAGAAATATCGTGAGCTTTTACAATATCGACTATCTTACTCGTAAGAGCGATTTCGTAGGGAGCAAATTTGAACAAAGGGTAATTATTAAAACTCACCTCATGATAAAAGGTGTTTTCAGTGAAAGCATCTAGCCTTACAGGTCTATTGTACGTGATGAAATGAACTTCGTGATTTTTATGTGCTAATGCTTTTCCTAATTCGGTGGCTACTACACCACTACCACCGAAGGTAGGGTAACATACGATTCCAATGTTCATAGATATAGGACAAATATGTAGGCAAATTAGTTCAAAAACTAATGCCTGATATTCCTCTTATGTTGTCAGAACAAGCTGGGCCCTAACCATTTTTTCATACGGTCTAAAGATTCCCCTTTTCTGTTTGCGTAGTCCTCTACTTGATCATCTGAAATCTTTCCGACGGCAAAATACTTACTCTGCGGATGTGCAAAATACAAACCTGAAACAGAAGCTGTAGGATACATAGCAAAACTCTCTGTGAGAGATATTCCGGTATACTCTTCTACGTTGAGTAGCTCCCAGAGTTTAGCCTTTTCTGTATGGTCTGGACACGCAGGGTATCCAGCTGCCGGTCTTATTCCTTGGTATTTTTCCCTTATGAGTTCAGTGTTATCTAGAGATTCTTCCTTGGCATAACCCCAAAGTTCTTTTCTTGTCTTCTGGTGCATATATTCGGCGAGAGCTTCGGCAAGCCTATCTGCTATAGCCTTTATCATTATAGAATTATAATCGTCGTGATCTTCTTCAAACTTTGCTATTAGAGGTTCGATTCCTAGACCAGCAGTTACCGCAAAGGCACCTAGATAATCTTGCTTTCTACTACTGTCAGGTGCTACAAAATCAGCTAACGATATATTCGGGATGTTATTTCCCATTTTTCTTTGTTGCCGCAGGAAATTAAAGGTAGTTTTTTCTTCTGGTAAAATCACATCACCATTGATCTCATTAGCCTTAAAGATGCCAATTACAGCCTTTGCTTTTAATTTGTGATTTGCAATCACATCGTCAAGCATTGCAGTAGCATCTTTGAAAAGCTTCTTCGCTTCTTCACCTACATACTCGTCTTTAAAGATATTAGGATACTTACCTCTGAGTTCCCAGGTCTGAAAGAAGGGCGTCCAGTCTATGTATTCTTTGATAGTATTTAAATCAATGTCATCAAATACTGTTACTCCAAGTTGGTTAGGTGCAGTTGACTCAAAATCATCCCAATCCAAAGTAAGTTTGTTCGCTAGAGCTTGTTCATAGGTAAGAATGACTTTATCTGCTTGGCGAGAAGCGTGTTGTACAGCGAGATCTTCATACTCCGCTTTGATATCTGCAGCATATTTGCCCGTTACATTTTCTCCTACAAGTTTTCCTGCAACTGGTACAGAACGGGATGCGTCTAACACATGAACTACAGGACCATTGTATTGCGGTGCAATTTTTACTGCTGTATGCATTCTACTTGTAGTTGCACCTCCTATTAGTAAAGGTAATCTTATGCCTCTACGTTCCATTTCCTTAGCCACATCTACCATCTCGTCCAGACTAGGGGTTATTAGACCACTCAGTCCAATAATATCAACATTGTGTTCTTGGGCAGCATCAAGAATTTTATTTGTAGGAACCATTACTCCTAAGTCAATAATCTCATAATTATTACAGGCAAGCACAACCCCTACGATATTCTTTCCAATATCATGTACGTCACCTTTTACTGTTGCGAGTAATATCTTACCTTGAGTATTCCCTTCGCTTTTCTCTGCTTCCAAGTAAGGCTGTAAGTAGGCTACTGACTTTTTCATTACTCGAGCACTTTTTACTACTTGGGGTAAAAACATTTTCCCACTACCAAATAGATCTCCAACCACACTCATTCCTGCCATAAGCGGGCCTTCTATCACTTCTAAAGGTTTTGCATATTGTTGACGAGCTTCTTCCGTGTCTTCGTCTATATATTCAGTGATACCTTTTACCAACGAATGTTTTAGTCTTTCGTGAACATCCTGCTCTCTCCAACTAAGATCTTGAACTATTTTTTTACCGTCTCCCTTTACCGTTTCGGCTAAATCTACTAACCTTTCGGTACTATCAGGTCTTCTGTTTAATAAAACATCCTCTACAGCGATAAGTAGATCCTTAGGAATCTCTTCATAGACTTCTATCATCCCTGCATTTACTATACCCATGTCTAACCCAGCTCGAATAGCGTGATATAAAAAAGCAGAGTGCATTGCCTCTCTAACGACGTTGTTTCCTCTAAAGCTAAAAGAGATGTTACTTACCCCTCCGCTAACCTTCGCTCCAGGAAGATTCTCTTTTATCCACTGGGTAGCTTTAATGAAGTCTACAGCATAATTATTATGTTCTTCTATCCCAGTAGCTACGGTAAGAATATTTGGATCAAATATGATGTTAGTTGCTGGGAATTTTACTTTTTGAGTGAGTATGTCATAACTCCTTTTACAGATCTCAATTCTTCGTTCATAAGAATCTGCCTGTCCATTTTCGTCAAAAGCCATAACTACCGTAGCAGCTCCATATTTACGAATTCTATTTGCTCGTTCTATGAAGGCTTCCTCTCCATCTTTCAGACTGATAGAATTTACTATTCCTTTTCCCTGTAAGGTTTTTAGTCCAGCTTCAATTATTTCCCATTTACTAGAATCTACCATCACAGGTACTCTAGAGATGTCTGGTTCAGATGCTATGAGATTTAGAAATTTCACCATGGCAGCTTTGCCATCGAGCATTCCCTCATCCATATTTATATCTATGATCTGTGCACCATTCTCTACTTGCTGACGTGCTACATCCAAGGCTTCATCATAGTGTTCATTTAGAATGAGGCGGGCAAATTTTCTAGAACCAGTGATGTTTGTACGTTCACCGATGTTTATGAAATTGGTCTCTGGAGTTTGAACCATAGGTTCTAGACCACTTAGTCTAAGATACTTTTCTATTTTACGTGCCATTCAGCTGTCTGTCTAGAAAAGATTAGGTGGTTATAGAAACTTATCTGTTCAAGACGATAATGTCTTGATAGGATGTAGCACCTTGAGTATTGCAGAATGCTTTCAGGTTGCTAAGACTTCTATGGGCCTAATCCCTCTGTCTTTCTTTATAAGTTGAGTGCAAATTTAATTAAACTGACGCACTCTACGAATCATTATTGGTTCTCTATTTCTTTTCAACGAAACGTTTTGCCAAGGCAGGTTGTTTCCTAATTTTGAAAACCGGACTATTGAGACGATTACTATACATCTGTTGCCTTATGATAAGTACCTTATTTTTAAAGGCTCAGTCAAGGACAAATCTATCAAATTCGGTTTCTATTGAAGTACTTGGACTTGGGAGGTATGGGTCTGTTGGGTATCAACGGTTGATTGTTGGAGACAGCTCAATGCAGTACTATTTCAGAACTGGAATTGGTGTGATGCGGTTCATTAATTTTGAAAATAAGTTTAATCCAGACATCGCGATTCCTACGATGTTTGAAGCAGTTTTTGGAGAAAAGAAACATCACTATGAAATATCAGGCGGTCAGGTGTATACGAGTTATAGTAGGTTTAGTACAGAATTTAGTGCCGAAAAAAGAGATCATGAGTTCAATTTAGCATTAGGTGCAGCTTACAGATACGGTGCTGGGAAAAATTGGGTTTACAGGATAGCAGTCTATGGCATTCTAGATGATTTTGAAGTTCTAAGACCTTGGGGAGGGTTATCAGCACGCTATAGATTTGGTAAATGATGAAGGGTATATTTTCTCTAGTCATAGTTCTTATTGTGTTTTCGTGCTCTAGATATGATGTAAATTATGATAGTCAAACTAAGATAATTGGACATGGAGGAATGGGAATCACGCATGAATTCCCAATAAATAGTTTTGAGTCTTTAGCTTTATGTCTAAATAAAGGTGCTGATGGCGTTGAGATAGATGTACAAATGACAAAAGACTCAATTTTGGTGGCATACCACGATGAAGAACTGAGTAAACTAACCACTGCATCTGGAAGCATTCACAATCATAACTGGAATGAGATTAAGAACCTAGAGTATAGTAAACGCTTGTATTCAGAATATGAAGTAATCAAACTAAATGACCTGTTCACCAATCTACCTGAATTTAAGGATAAGAAATACTTTTTTGATGTAAAGGCATTCTCGCCGGATACCACAGGAGCTCATTTGCAGTCACTTATCAATCAGTTGGTATCTACAATAAAAAACTTTGGACTTACTAATACGACGGTTGAGGTAAGAACAGAGGAGATAGGACTATTGGTAAAACAACTAGACCCTAGTATAGAAGTATTTGTATACCGAAATTGGGGCAAAGCTTTGTCAATGAATATTGAATACGGATTTGATGGAATCACCACCGATGTAGATTTACTAACTCAAAATAGGATAGATTCGGCTCGTGCGGTTAATTTAAAAATAGCGGTTGTAAATACCCATAGCAGAGAAAGGAATGATTTAGCCTATGTATTTGGAGTGGATTACAACCAAACTGATATGGTATCGTATGTTTTGAGAAAAAAGGAGTAAAATAATATAGAATATAAGAAATTAGAAACCCAAAAGTGAAGCGATTACGCTTTAATGAAACCCAGAATGGAACTTAAAATTAATCTACTTTGAGTAGAAATAGTTCATTACGAAAGTATGTGGAACAGTAACACAAGCAGTGATTAGAATTATAGCATAGGGGATGTAATCGGTTTGATTGAGAAAAAAAAGCCCTCCTAGTATAGCTATGCTACCAATAATAGAAACTGAGGTTAAGGGGACGAACAGCATGAAGAGTTGCTTCTTAGACTGTACAATTTTCTGTTTGATACAATAAGTATACTCTTGGTTGATTGCTCGTAATGAGTGTATGAAAATAAAGAAAAGTGAGAAAGCCACAAAAGGTGGTAATAGGTATGAGCCCAATGTAATTAAAGCCAAAACATAGATTTCACTTAAAAAATCTTCTATCTCCATATTGTGCTTTATTAAAAAATAGATAGACAGTCCTATAAAGGTGAGACCACTTATGAGTAAAAAATGTGAGGAGTGTTGTATCATCCAGTTAAGTACATTTGGAAGAATTAAAAGAAGATTATGCTCATTACTAAGCTCTGTGGTATTCAAGAATAGCAATGAGGAAAGCACTAGTATTCCCCAACTTAAATAGTAAACAGAATTCAACTTTTTCTGCTGAACTTTAATTTTACTTAATTGAGTTTGGCCGAAATGAAAAGCTGAAAATAGAATAAACGAGGTGAGTCCAATGCTCGGGAAAAACCACCATAAAATGAGTGCAATTAGAATTGCTAGCAAGTAACGGTAGATGAATCGTCTCTTAAGACTTCCACTTGTGGACCCTTCTAATACGTGATCTATTGCACCGTGTGCAACTCCTAAAGTCGCTATTCCTAAAGCACAAAACAGATAGACTGTTTGATTCATTAGCTCATTGTTTAACCCTAAAAGTTGAAAAATGATTAAACTGCTAGCAAGATAATATATACTGCTGATGTTCATAATAAAAAAAAGGAGATGAAATAAACTATTCCATCTCCTTAATTAATTTTATTTTACGCCAAGCTGACTAAGCAGTAGCATTGGCATTCTCTTCGCTACTTTGTCCAATAGCTAGACTGTATACCACAAGACCGAATCCGATCTTGTTAATAGCATCTGCTATGTTGTAGAACAGGTCTACGTTATTAGATTCCCATCCTAGTGAAGTGTTTAACCATCCACCTGGCATGCACATGTATCCTATTGGATAGATAGCCCAACCTACAAGCACGAACCAAGCTAAGATTTTAACGCTTCGCTGGATTGCAGCGTTATCGCTAGCTTTTGCCAATTGTGCAACTTCCCCTATCCACGCAGTGTAGAGAATGTAAATGTAACCAACGGTAGAAAGCACACCATACATTACAGAGTGAGAAGTACTTCCGCCTTCTGGGTTGAAAGCTTCACCGATGTAGCCAAATACAAGCATTACAACTGAAGCGAAAATTAACTTCCACATTAGGCTTTGCTTTGCACCGGCTGCTTTAGTTAATAGGTAAAACTCAACACACATCAATGGGACCGTTAAAGTCCAGTCGATATACCTTAGTGCTGTAGGATTTTCACCTGTTGCTAGGTAATAATCACGCATGTAGTAATAGTGAACAGCAGCGATAAAAGTAATCAGTGCAGACACTAATAGAGATAGCTTCCACTTGTACGCAACACGTGAACGCTCAAAAAAGAAAAACACTGAAGCTGCCATCATGGCCATGTAACCAGTGAAAAAAGTAAATGCAACCGCATCATCCTTTGGAATTGTTAAAACGTCTAAAAAAGTCATATTAAATTGGTTTATTTTGTTCATCAAATAAACTCAATAATTATGATTTTTGTTTGATTAATAGATAATTTAAGTGGACAAGAAGTATTCCATATTAAGTTTTAATACATTTAATTATTAATTAATTGTCTAGTAAACAGAGCTTTAGATATATATATTATGTTAAAATATATTTCCAAAAAAAAATAAAAAAAATATTGATTTACACGGAATTTCTTTCATCTAAGCATTCACAATAGGAGTTTTCCGTGACCATTTAGAAGATATTCTAGCTGATATTTTCTCTAGATGACTTTTTTATTTTGGTTTCTTTGTTAGAGACTTTACAATATTTAAGATATTGCGAATAAGCCAGATGTTCTAATTTGTGGAAGTTGTTACGAATCTATCACGGATGAAAATACGACTTTAAAATGTCAATTCAGGATGAATTTAGGTTTATTCCTATAAAGTAGTTAAGAATAAAGTCTAACAACCACTATACTACTTTAATGGAATTCGTCTGTAAGTAAGTAGTCACCTCTCGATAATTGGTGGATGTTTGCTGATAAATCTGGAGAGTATTTTGGACCTCATGGAACGATGTCGTTTTGGAACAGTGTTCCCAGACCTTACTCTAAGCAAGAGTTACTGAATTATGTAGAAGGGGAAGGTAATACAGTATTGATTACATTTAATGTAGCAAATACTTGGAATTTTGAGGATCTAAATAAAGATGGATACTTTGGCGGTCAAGACTTAGACGTGGTAGACGGGAAATCTCATATGGATTTACCTAAGATTTATATTTCGTTTTTGCCTTAAAAGCTTGGAATGGCTTTCCATAAATCAGTCCCAACTTAAAACTTTCGTAGCAATTCTCCGAACTCCCAGATGTCCATAAATGAGTTGTACATTGGAACGGGAGCAAGACGAATTACATTTGGTTCTCTCCAATCAGCAATCACATCGTTTTCAGTAAGGAAGTCAAAAAGTGCTTTGCCATTTTCATTCGTTAGCATACTTAGCTGACATCCTCTTTCCTCTGGCGTAATGATCTCAAATTCAAGTTTAGTGTTTGATAGTTGGGCATCTTTTACCACTTGCTCTAGAAAAGCATTTAGTCTACCTCCTTTTTCTACTAATGCGTCCATCCCTACCTTGTCAAACATATCTAGCGAGGCTTTGTGAGCTGCCATTGCAAGCACTGGAGCGTTACTAAGTTGCCAACCAGCAGCTCCAGGTTCTGGGATATATCCCTTTTTCATTTGGAATCGTTCGCTTTCCTTGTGACCCCACCATCCAGCAAAACGAGGAGTTTCTGAGTTATTACCATGTTTCTCATGAACAAAAATCCCACTCACTCCTCCAGGGCTGCTATTTAAATACTTGTAGGTACACCAAGCAGCGAAATCCACATCCCAGTCGTGCAACTCCATTTTGACATTTCCTGCCGCGTGTGCACAGTCAAATCCAGCTATAGCACCTACATCATGTGCCGCAGCTGTCAATGTTTTTATATCAAAAGCCTGACCAGTGTAGTACTGCACTCCACTAAAGAATAGCAATGCAAGTTCATCCCCAATGTCATTAATTGCTTTAACTATGTCTTCCGTTCTAAGATGATGCTCTCCTTCTCTAGGGTGCAGCTCTATAACGGCATCATCGTACGCGTAACCTTGATGTTTTACTTGACTTTCTATTACGTACATATCACTTGGGAAAGCTCCAGCCTCCATAATGATTTTGTATCTAGATTTTGTGGGTCGATAAAAGCTAACGAGCAGCAAGTGTAGGTTAACGGTAAGGTTATTCATGACTACTACTTCTTCTTTTTTACCACCTACTATCTTAGCTTCCTTATCAAAAAAATGATGATAGCTAAACCAGGGATTCTTTCCGTGAAAATGACCTTCTACACCGTATTTTTTCCAATCATCCAATTCTTGCTGGATGTAAGATCCTACAGATTTTGGTTGCAATCCTAAGGAGTTGCCTGTGAAATAAAGCTGTTCCGCTCTAGTTTTTCCAGGAGGCATATAGAATAGGCTTCTATAGGAGGCTAGTGGGTCATTCTTATCAGCTTCTTTGGCATAGTCTAGGCTTGAAGTCACTTGCATACCGCAAATAAAATGAGATAAATTTAGAATGTAAGATAGAACTTTTGATTACAACACAATCGCTAGGAATAGCAGTGCGAGAATAAGGTAAATAAGAGCAGTTATTAGTAAAAACTTAGCGACCCAATTGACTACTTTAGCGAGTCCAAGGAGTTGCATTGACTGAGGCAAATAAACAGAATCGTAAATCTTCAAAGCATATTGGCTTAGAATCGTTGCAGCAATTATTGTTATCCCCAAAAAAGAGAATATAAGCAGTACAATAGAGCTCACTGTGAGGATATTGGCTTTAGAATTTAACTTATAAGCTCTTTGTTCAACTGGGGATATTGAGTTTGATAATGGGTGTTCAGGGCTGTCTACTTTGAGAATGTTGACTTTCAACTCAGTATCCGGCCAGTTAGCAATCTCTTCTTTCTTACTGACTGATATTGGAACTTCTTTCAAGTCTTTTTTTATGTGAACGGATAATCTTTGAGTCTTCAAATCAATCTGAGATATATTCTTATGATTTTCTTTTGAGTCATAAGAGTATCCATGATTTCGGCTAGATTTCTTTACCGTAGTTGTATGTTTCTGATACAAGGTTCCACAAGAGGACACAGAAATAACCGCAATCATAAGAATAATGGAATACCGTAATTTCATTCTATTTTCTATTAAACAGACGTAGATACTTGCCTTGTTTATAACCAAGGCCATTTTTTGAAATATACTGAAATCCTATAGGGTGGATTATTTCATTGCAATCATTTACTACTCCATAGACCTCCTCCTTCCTTACTATAATGGTTTCTCTATTGATTACTACTGGCGGAATGTCATAAATCATTGGCAATTTTTGGTTGCCTCTTACATCATATATACCCCAAGTCTCTGAATGTGATTTTACTATAATTAATCCATCTGTTGGAAGTCGAAGTTGAGCAACGCCAATGGGTAGGATGACCTGCATTCGGCTATTGAGTAGATTTTTACTGATACTATCTCCTACTATAGCGTATCCATCTATGAAATTATGAGCTTCTACAAATACATATGGTGTCAATTCTTTTAAGTCTTTGTTCACATAGGCATATAATTCACCTTTTGCAACGTAAGCTTTGCCCTCGCATAGCTCGCTAACTTCTGAGTATAAATAATCACTAGTAAAGGTATCTGTAGAGATTGCATACCTATGCAGATTTGGGTGCTTAGTTATTTGCCAATGCTGTGCGTTTGAAACTAAAAGAATACAACTAATACTTGCTGCAAAAAATAGTCTCATACTTCTTGAAAACTTAATTCATCTCCAACAAACCACTTATTATTTAACTTTATGGCTAAATATTTTAACTCATAGCTTTTTTTTCTCCGTTTTGCCATAACAGTCACATAGCAATACTCATTATTTTTTTCATCTATGCCGTAATCATAATGCGTGTTTACGACCTCTATTTTGGTTAAAGTAATACGTTTTTTTTCAGCTCTTTTTAGGATTTTGTGATAGTCTTTTTGAAGCCCTCTAAGAAGCATCTGTTGTCTGTAGATGACCTGTTCTTCCCTATATTCAATACCTAGAGTATCAAAAGTGGCACGGAGATATCTTACGTTTGGAACAAATTTTTTAATCCCATTAAGGTCTTTTTTTATGAATACTACGTAGAAAGAATCCGCCAGTTCGGGTACTCGGTCGTAATAATGAATAATATTAGCACTGTCGCGTTTTGGATTTTTAAGTTCATACAGCTGTGCACTTGCAACTATACTCATTGCCATAAAAATGTATAAACTGTAAAAACGCATTTGACTTATGTTGCACAAATTTACTATCAAAAGTCATCATTGGTTTATAGAAAAGTCTAAGAGGCTTGCATAGAATCCACTTTCGAAGTATTAGTCCTGTGTCAATTCTACTTAACTTTGCTCTATGCTAAAACTCAAAAGTATTGCGTTAGTTCTGTTTGCCGTACCTTTTTTATTTCTAGGGTGCAACTCTTCTGAGCAGTCAGACAAAATAGTGATCGTAACTACTACAGGGATTATTGGCGATTGCATTTCTGAAATTGTTAAAGACCAAGCAGAAGTTATTTCCTTAATGGGTGCAGGTGTGGACCCTCACCTATATAAAGCTACGCAAGGTGATATAGCTAAACTAAGTGAAGCTGATATCATTGTTTATAATGGACTCCACCTTGAAGGTAAAATGGCCAAGATGCTTGAGAATTATGCCAAGCAGAAGTCGGTCTTTGCGTTAGGAGATTTTGTTACTCAGGAAGACCTTAAAAGAGTGGATGATAAATCTGATTTAGTTGATCCTCACATTTGGTTTAGCCCAAGCTTATGGAGTCAGGGAATTATAGGGGTTGCAAAAGAACTTAGCAAAATAGAAGGACTTGAGGGAACTGATAAAAACGCTGAACTATTTGGCAAAAAAATATTGGACACTAAGTCTGATTTAAAAGCTATCCTCGATAGTAATCTAACAAGTGAAAGACGTATTTTGATAACTAGTCACGATGCATTTTCATATTTTGGAGATGCTTTTGGCTTCCGAGTGCGAGGTCTGCAAGGAGTATCTACAGCAGCTGAATATGGAGCAAAAGATGTTAAGGATCTGATTGATTTCATTATTGATAACCAGATAAAGTCAGTCTTTGTGGAAACTAGTGTGAATGATAAAAATCTTTTTGCAGTGATAGAGGGGGCTAATGCAAGAGGGTACGAATTAAATATTGGTGGCACGCTCTACAGCGATGCTCTTGGTGCTACGAATTCAATGGAGGGGACTTATCTCGGTATGTTAAATGCCAATGTCAAAACAATAATAGCTGGATTGAAATGAGCAAAACGATTATTGAAGCTCATAATCTGACGGTGGTCTATGGTAGAAAACCTGCATTATGGAATGTAGATTTCGAATTACCTGAGAAACAGGTTATTGGTATAATGGGACCCAATGGGAGTGGGAAGAGCACACTTCTCAAGTCAATAATGGGAGTAGTAGAGCCAACAAGTGGGTTTACGAGAATCTATGATCAAGAGCTTGATGATGTGAGGGATAGAGTCAGTTATGTCCCACAGAGACAGGAGATAGACTGGGATTTCCCTGCTAGTGTTTGGGATATTGTATCCATGGGAAGATTTCAAAAAAGAGGACTGTTTAAAAAGCTAACATCTGAAGATAAAGATATAGTAGCAGAAAGCTTGGAGAAGGTAAACATGCTTGGTTTTGCAAAGAGGCAAATTAGTCAGTTATCTGGTGGGCAACAGCAGCGAGTGTTTTTGGCTAGAGCAATCGCACAGCAAGGAGATTTGTTCCTGATGGATGAGCCTTTTGCAGGGGTTGATATCGCCACAGAAGAGATGATTATATCTCTTCTCAAGGATATGAAAGAAGCTGGGAAAACCTTGGTTATCGTTCATCACGATTTACATACCGCACAGTCTTATTTTGACTACCTTGTTCTATTAAATACTAGATTGGTAGCTTCTGGTCCAGTGAAAGATGTTTTTACAGATAACATACTAACAGACACTTATGGAGGTCGATTGACTACCATAGCTAAGATTAGTCAAGAATTAGAAAACAAAGATTTCCCAATTCGTCATAAATAATGAGTTTTTGGGAACATATAACTACCTTCTTTTCGGCTGAGAATTTTACTCTTTTTGTAGTCAGTATTGGTTCTGGTGTATTATGTCTAGCTGCTGGAGTTGTAGGAACTTTTACCTATTTGAGGAAACGAGCTCTTATTGGTGATGTGATATCTCATTCTGTTCTTCCAGGTGTGGCAATAGCTTTTATGTTATCTGGTGTCAAAAATCCATTCTACTTTCTTACTGGAGCTATAATATCTGGACTTATTTCTATTTGGGTCGTGGACTATGTTCAGTCTAACTCAAAGCTAAAACCAGACACTATTTTAGCTCTTACGTTAAGCGTTTTCTTTGGTATTGGGATAGTTTTACTTACCAAGATACAGCATAGTGGGAATGCGGCTCAAAGTGGTTTGGATAGTTTTCTTTTTGGTAAGGCAGCATCTATGGGAATGCTGGATATACAAGTATTTTCAGCTATAGCAATACTCAATGTTATCTGTGTAAGCATATTCCTGCGAGGATTTAGTACTATCAGTTTTGATGAGCATTATGCCAAAAGCATAGGGCTTAACGTATCACTTATAAAATCGCTCCTTGCCATATTGACCGTGGTTACGGTAGCAATTGGAGTTCAAGCTGTAGGGGTGGTACTCATGGCTGCACTTCTTATTACACCGGCTGCCGGGGCTAGATTTCTTACAAATTCTATACAGCTCATGTTGATTTATGCCGGCAGTTTTGGTTTCTTAAGCGGTATTACGGGTGTTGTAATTAGTTATACTGGCAATGGAATGCCCACTGGACCGTGGATCGTTGTGGTACTTTCTGTTTTTGCACTTGTTGGAATTCTATTTGGAAAAAGGAAAGGAGTTTTTGCAAGGATGAGAATTCGTCAGTCAAATCATATAAAAATTAATAATGAGAATGTTCTAAAAGATATATATAAACTGGGCAACGAAGGACAGAATTCATTGCCTTTAGCTGAGTTAATTGAAAAAGAAAAGTACTCTCCAGTTAAGGTTCGGACTGTACTCAATAGATTGGAGAAAAAAGACTTGATTGATCTGGTAAGAGGATTTATAATACTAAATGAAAAGGGAAAGTTAGCAGCTCAAGAGGTAATTAGGAAGCACAGACTATGGGAGATCTATCTAACCAAATTTTTCCAGCTAGACGCAGACCATATACACGACGATGCTGAAGGTATCGAACATATCATCACTCCTGAAATAGAGAAGGAGCTAATAAAGTTACTAGATAGGCCAGAAGTAGATCCTCACAAAAGTAAAATACCATACTAATGAACGATTTCTATGTCATATTCACAGCTTGCTTGGTAGCGATTAATTGCTCTTTAATGGGAAGTTTCCTTGTTATGCGTAGAATGGTTATGATTGGGGATGCTATTTCTCATGCTGTCCTGCCGGGAATCTTCATTGCTTATTATTTTTCAGGTTCCACAGCTAGTTTCCCTATGCTCATCGGAGCTGCAGGAAGTGGAATTTTAGCAACACTGATGATAGAGTGGTTTACCAAAAAGGCAAAATTGCAGAGCGATGCTTCTATTGGAATTTCGTATACCCTATTATTTGCTCTAGGTATTATCCTCATATCAAAATATGGTGCAAATGCTGATTTAGATCAGCAATGTGTTCTTTATGGAGAGATTGAGTACGTATCTTTATGGCTACAACCAATTATTGGTGGTTTTTCATTACCTAGACAAGCAGTTATTTTATTGGTAGTTTGTGTGGTATTAGTTTCGGCAGTAGCTTGGGGATATAAGGGTTTATTTATTACCACTTTTGATCCAAATTTTGCTTTGTCTACCGGAGTCGCCGTTAGTTTTTGGCATTACTTTTTGATGGGTGGAGTGTCGCTTACTACTGTTGTTAGCTTCGAATCTGTTGGTGCCATACTAGTGATTGCATTTTTATCAGGTCCTCCTGCTATCGCTTATTTGCTTACTGAGGATTTTAAAAAGATGCTATTCTTGTCCGCAGCTATTGGGATAGTTTGTTCCTTTATAGGCTATTATTTTGCTAAAGCAATGGATGTTTCAGTGGCAGGAGCTATCTCAGCAGTCATCGGAATACTCTTTGCCCTAGCATTTATCTTCACAAAACTGAGAAAAAGTAAGGTAGATGTAATATCTGCCTAGATTAAGTGTCAAGACCGATTTTTTGTCGGAAAAGTCTTGGCCTTTACAAGTATCATTGTACTGAAGATTGTCGAACGTATAGTGATTTTAAGAAAGTACATCTTATTCTTTAGCTTAACATCTCTTAGTTACCTGGGTTTTGGACAGGATTCTAGTGCATTCTTTGTACTCACACAAGCAGACATGCTTACAAATAACATCACAAATCTAGAAGAGGCACTCAGGATACCTTCATTATATCAGTATTTTGAAGAAGGAGATCAAGAAACTAGAAGCGGTATTCTTAGACTAAACGAAATAGCAATTTTTAAGGATGGCCTTCCGCTGATGATGGATAACAATGTAGGCTATGATCTTCGGTCCATTGCTACGTTTGACATAGATCGAATAGAAGTCCATTTTTCACCACACACCAGTTTAGTTAAGAATATTGCGGGTGTAGTAATTCATTTGTATAGCAGATCTATTGCAGACCAACCGTTCTCAGCCAATGCTTATGCTATAAATTCTTCGACTAGCGATTTTCATATCGGTACAACAATAAGCTTGAGTAACAGAAGACACATTGGTCAAGTTAGTCTAAATAGAAGCTTTTTGTCACCTATTTATGCTGATATAGAAGACAGGGGAACAGTAGTTAGCGGTTCGGAGAGATACGACCTAAACCTAAGGTATAAATTTAACATTCTTAGGACAGTAAAATTGACAGTAGGAAGTGATAACAGTAGACTTAGAACACAGCAAAAAGGCAATGTATTTTTGGGTACTACTAGAGTAAGAGATATAGAGCAACGGATCAATCGAAACAACTTATACAGCAGTTTAGAAACAGAACTTTCCAAGAATCATAGTGTAGTTATTACTGGCCTTATTAACAGATATAGTAATCGTCCCTCAATAATAGACAAGGATCTAACTAAAGGGATACAGGAAGAACAGCAAAACGAACAACAGTCTTCGGTCAGAGGCTATGACCAAGGATTTTTATCTGTGCTATTAACTTCTAAAAACAAAGCTTTTAACTACTCATTAGGTTTAGAGTTTAATAATGTAAAGGATAATCAATTTGAAGAGATTAATGCAATAACTCCGGCATATTCTGACTACTCTGCACTAGGATTATTTCAGTATGAGTTTAGAAAAACTTTCCTTTTAGAAGGAGGCATGAAAGTACTCACGAATAGTTTGACAAACAGTTATTTTCTTCCATCATTCAAAATTACTCTTGCTCCAAAGAATAATTTACAACTTCTAGGTTCCTATCAGCAATCTATTGCATATCCTATGTTTGATAATATCTTTTATCCAGCAGAATTATCAGGTGGGACAAAAAATAATTTAACACTTAGACCCGTAGACTTGAGTTCGACAAATGTTAGAGTCTTAATCAATAGGAAGAATATCACTTTTGAAAGTGGGATGATGCTACTGAATAGGCGTAATAATCATAGAGTTTCAAGTTCTATTTCCGCTGTAAATGATGGGAGCAGTAGGAGTACAATGACCTATTTGAGAGCTAGTTATAATAATAGTTGGATTGATTGGAGGCC
Source organism: Bacteroidia bacterium (assembly GCA_965655315.1). GTDB lineage: Bacteria > Bacteroidota > Bacteroidia > NS11-12g > UBA9320 > UBA9320. The sequence goes on along the minus strand of CBFHGJ010000004.1, from coordinate 41,613 downwards.
GAGTGTTATCCTTCACGGCATTAATACTACAAGAGATACCAACGCACTTACATTCTTCTATCCTGAGGCCAATAGCTATTTACAACTAGTAGTGCCAAATTCTAAATTTAAGTTTGGATGGACTTATAGATTCATTGGGGAGAGGAATTACCAGACTTTTGAACAAGGAGAGTTACGCTTGTTGGAAGAGGAACGACTTCGTACAAGTTCTATGTCCGTTTCGCGTAGTTTTTTAGATGAAAGTATGATGATTAGTTTTGGAATAAGCAATTTCGGTTCCTCAACAGAAATGAATAGGAATGAATACGAATTTATAGATATAGTACCTGTTTTAGTAAACTCAGAAAAACTAACCGTAAATAAAGAAAGATCTTTTTTCTTCAATATCAGGCTAAACATAAAATGAGGTCTCTAGGTTACATAACGCTTTGTTTATTTCTTGTTTCATGTTTTCGTCCAGACGAAGTACTGCCTCCTATAGCTCCGCAAGAAACTACTGTTAATCTTAGCATCGATGAAAATCAGTCAGCCTATATCGATTTGGGCTCAATACTACCCGAATACAATGAATCAGAACCGGCTTGGCATTTGAAATTTCAAAACACAAATCAAGGCTGGGGTATTTACTTAAATACGTTGGATAATGTTGTGATACATAACACTACTCAAACAGACTTTGACGCGGTAGATGCGAGTAGTTTTGGTCCTGAAGTGGTTTGGCAAATGGATGTTCCTACCCCAGAAGGGCTCTCTCCAGCATTAGGTGAATGGGGTGACTTTAGCTTTGACAACCCTAAATCATTCAAGGATGTTTTTTTAATACTATGGAATGATCAAGACACATCTTACTTATATAAATTGCAGCTTCTTGATGCTACGGTAAATGCCTATCATTTGAGATACGGACCCCTTAATAATGATACAACTTATTCTGTTTGGATTAATAAAGATTCTGACTATGCTCATTCATATTTTTCATTTAAAAAGCATAAGAAAGTTCAGAATGTAGAACCTCAAATAGGTGCTTGGGATTTATGCTTTACTTACCTCCAAGATTCTATTCAGACTCATCAGATTTTTCCAGAGCAATATACAATCAACCCTAATTTTGGCATCTATAATGGACTTCTTGTGAATTATAGAACAAATTTTCTCTATTTAGATACTACAGCAGGGTTTGAGAATATTGATTATTTCTACGCCTCTAAACTTGAGTTTTATAAAACAGATCAGCTCTTCAATACCTTCGTCCATTGGGATAGAGAGAATAATGCATTAGAATTGGCAGATGAACTAACCTTACTTCTCAATAAGGAAGATAAATACTATGCCATTCGGGCCACTTCATTTGCTAGGACAGGGCCATCAAATTATAGTATTTCCTTACTAGTCAAACAGCTCTAGTCAAAAGAAAAGGAAGATCCTTCAAATTTTCCTGAACTCATTAGTAGAATATTCTGTTTTTCATTGAATGCAGAATTTACAATGGATTCTAACTCGTTAGGATGGTTTATTACTTCTACCTCCCCAAAGCATTTACGTACATATTCTGGTGTGAGGACTTTCATCTTACGGTGGGTAAATATAGCTTCACTATAAAATACAATAGCTCTGTCTGCACTTTCCATCGCGTTTTTGTATAGTGGTAAAAAGTCTTCCGTAAGACTACTAAATGTATGCAATTCAAATACTGCGAGTAGCTTGCCTGTATAAGTTTCCTTAACTGCTTCTGTAGTAGCCTTTAGTTTACTTGGAGAATGAGCAAAGTCTCTATATACTACTTGATTTGGGAGGTCTACTATTTTTTCCATTCTCCTTCCAGCTCCAGTAAAACTGGATGCTGCTTCATAAAATCTATTTGTAGTAATACCTAGTTCTTTACAGACTAATTCAGCGGCCTTGAGATTTTCTAGATTATGTTTTCCAACTACTGATACTTCGTGCTCAGTTTCATTGATGTATAACTTACTTCCATTCCGATTAGATATAAATTCAGGAGTGTCGTAGGTTTGATTTATGGTATGATTTGCATTCGCCATCTTATCTAAGTATTGGTCCTTTTTAAACCAAAAATATTTACCTCCATCTGCATGGGATTTGATAAATTTATCAAATGTTTCTAAATAAGATTCAAAAGTTGGGAACACATTGATATGGTCATAGGCTATTCCAGTTATTATGGAAATATGTGGTTGGTACCAGAGGAATTTAGAACGCAAGTCTAGAGGTGAAGAAAGATACTCGTCTCCTTCAATTATGACTAATGGAGCATCGGTAAGTTTTACCGATAGGTTAAATCCCTCTATCGAACTTCCTACTAGGTAATCAAAGTCGAGATTTAGCTCAGAGAGTACGTGCATTATCATCGCTGTAGTTGTAGTTTTTCCGTGACTACCGGCTACCACCACTCGTTTTTTGTCTTTACATTCTGCAGCTACAAACTCTGGAAAAGATTGAATATTCAAATCTAATTGTTGAGCTTTGAGGAGTTCAGGATTATCTGCTCTAGCATGCATGCCCAGAATGATATAATCTATATCTGCATTTATTTTATCCGTATCCCAACCGATATAGGTCGAGACTTGAGCGTTATCCAAGTTAGTTTTTGCAGGATCGTATATAGCGTCATCACTACCCGTTACCTTATAACCTCTGTTTTGTAAGGCAATTGCCATATTGTGCATGATGGCACCGCCAACTGCTATTAAGTGTATCCGTTTCAATACTATTTAGTTGTTATCTTCGTTTTACGAAAATATCAGTTCTCAACATGAAAAAAATCGCGTTTATAGGCATCATACTTTTAGCTGGCTTATTTAGTTTACAGTTTATTCTAATTGGCCCAAGGAGTGAAAACGTTGTAAATACTCCAGAAGTGGCACAATTAAGCGATTCATTATTAGTGATAGACCCTGTAGACCAGGTCGAAGTTATTTACTTGTGCCCTGATGATAGCACCACTCGGATGTTTATTGAGAAAGCTACTAGGAGGTTGTTGTAGTCAATACAATTGTCGCTTAGATGACAGTTATTTTTAAAAAATACTGTTGATTTGCAGGTACGTGATATCCGTCATTCTTCCTATATATAATGAAGAGCTGGGGCTAAGTAGCTTTGTTGTTCTGCTCCAAGAACATTTAGAAAAATATGGTCAAGATTATGAAGTAATTTTTATCAATGATGGCAGTACAGATAACTCATTGTCCTTGATTCGACAATTATGTTTGACAGACACTTCATTTAATTATATTAATCTAAGCAGAAATTTCGGACATCAAATTGCAGTTTCAGCAGGAATCGATTATGCAAAAGGGGATCAAGTTATTTTAATAGATAGCGATGGTCAAGATCCTCCTGAGTTGATATCTGAAATGTTGGACAAAATGAATGGTGGATTTGATGTAGTCTATGCCCAAAGAATTAAGCGGAAAGATGAATCATTTTTGAAAAAGGCTACGGCAAAGTTTTTCTACAAACTTTTAAATAGAATTACGAGCATAGAGATTCCAGTAGATACTGGAGATTTTCGGGTGATGAATAGGAAGGTGGTAAATGCTCTTAAGCAGATGCCAGAGAAACAGCGATACTTGCGAGGTCAAATTGCTTGGCTAGGTTTCAACCAGACTTCTGTACAATATGAAAGAAGAGGAAGAGTAGCTGGAGAAACGGGGTATACGTATCGTAAAATGATCAGACTTGCATTGGATGCCATTACTTCTTTTTCAAACTGGCCACTTAGGCTGGCAACTATATCTGGTTTTGTGTGTGCATTTTTAGGTTTTATTTTGATTATATGGACTCTGTATGCCAGATTTATATTAAAAGTCTACGAGCCAGGGTGGCCATCACTTATGATTACAATAGTTTTTTTAGGAGGAATTCAACTCTTAGGAATAGGCATGATTGGAGAATACGTGAGCAGAATCAATGATAATGTTAAAAATCGTCCGCTCTATCTAATTGCAGATACTGACATAGATACAGATGCATAGCATAGAACCTTTTTTTCTTTGGCGAGATATCTATAGTTCAGACAGAGATCCCAATGCTCTAAACTACCAAGCAGAGTATTCTGAGTTTCATTATACGAACAAAGTCTACAATTATTTGCTCCACCCACAATGGGATAGTTTTGGGAGTGAAACACTGTTTTATAAGTTACTGTTCGTTGATTATGACAACGGGTTTTGCATCATAGAACTTATTGGGGAATGGAACGATGCTATCAATAATGACATCATGTGGCTTAAAAAAGAGCTCATTGATCATTTAATAGATTTAGGAATCGAAAACTTTGCATTGATCGCAGAAAATGTACTTAATTTTCATGCAGATGGAGATGATTACTACCAAGAGTGGAAGGACGATATTGATGGGAATGTATATGTCATTAATGCTCTTGATCACGTATTAGAGGAAATGGAAAGGTATAATCTTCAATATGCTTTGTCTTTTGGGGGTAACCTAAATGAGATAAATTGGAGGAATAGGAGACCAGAAGATATTCTTGATCTTTTGGAAACGAAGTATCTCGAAATCTAGAAAAATATCCAAATAGGTATTCAGCTTTTACGTGTATATTGCTTGATTTTATCCAAGAATTATTTCTGGTGAAAGTCGATAATCAAGCAAAATATAAACTAATATTTTCAGTACACAGACACCCAAATCTCGGAGTGATGGTGCACCCATATGTTGTAGAGTATACGTCATTAAACACCTTATCTCTTACCTATCAGAAATTATTTTCCGGAAACGCAACCCATTACACAAAGCTAACTTCTGAAGAACTTGATCTAATTAAGATTTTAGATCCACTTATGGTTGAGCACTTGATTAAGAAATTTTCACCTGTTCAAAAAATTCGCCCTAAAGAATTCTTTAGAAAACACTTCACCTCTGAACTTAGAGATCAAATAATTAGGCCATATATAGAAAAGCACTTGCTACAATTCTTAGACTCATTAGATAGCAAAGAACAAGTGTTGTATGAAGCAGATGATATAAACCCCGCGGCTATACCAATTGCAATAAATACCAATTTCACTAAGGTACTTTTTCACTTTCGGAGAAATGAGAATGGTACATCATATTTCGTCACACTAAAACATGATGATGATCGCATACCTTTTATGAAGCAAGGTGCAGTTATGCTTACTACTCAGAAAGCAAGAATGATCGTTCACGGACGACTTTATAAGTTTTATGATTTTGTGGATGGGAAGAAACTAGCAGTATTCCTTCATAAAAAATACGTACACGTAAAGCCAGAAAGTGAAAGGACCTATTACAGCAAATTTGTGAGATCACTTATGGAGACTGCTCCTGTGTTTGCTCAAGGTTTTGAAATTGAAACATTAAAAGAGGATGCAAAACCCATTCTAGTGCTTTCAAAAAAAGAGAAAAGATATGGTTTTGACTTTCTTCTAAAGTACAGCAATAAAGAGTTTAAGTACTCCCCAAATAAACTATTTCATGTTGCTTATGAGTGGAAAGAAAACGAACCATACTTTAAGAAATACCGAAGATCAACGATATGGGAAGAGAACCGGGTAAAAGCTCTGTACAAACTTGATTTAAAGTGGGAATCTGATTCTTTATTCAGTTTATCAGATGGAACCTTGATGGAGGCTTTAACGTGGATCAGGCAGCATCGAGAACTCCTAGAAGCCGGTCATTTTGAGCTTGGTTCTAGCTTAAAAAAAGCATACAGTTTCGAGACTGCAAGTATAAATTATGAAATAAAAGATAAAATAGATTGGTTTGATCTCAATGTCATCATCACTATTGGAGAGTTTAAAATTCCCTTTAAAAGAATAGTAAAAGCAATAAAGCAAGATCAGACAGAAATAGAACTTCCAAATGGAGAGTTATTTGTTTTTCCGAAGGAATGGTTTGCACTAGGAGAAGCATTGATTGGTGCAAAGTCCAATGCAAATACGTTTAGTGTTAAGAAATATCAGGTCGATATCCTTGGTCTTATTAAATCAGATAAGATAAAACAACACCTGACTAAGCTAGTCAACATAAAAAAAGAAACGCCTCATACAAAGTTCAATGGAACACTTAGATCTTACCAAGTAGAAGGCTTAAGCTGGCTCATGTTCTTGCGAAATAATCGTTTTGGAGGAATTCTGGCTGATGATATGGGATTAGGCAAAACAGTACAAACGTTGGCCTTTATTCAAAAACTGAAATACCAACAAGAATGGCATAATGAATATCCTAGGTTCTTATTAGTGGCTCCTACTTCGTTGCTCTATAATTGGAAACAAGAGGCTGCAGTTTTCACACCTGATCTTTCAGTTCATTTACACGCTGGTCCTAAACGAGTAAAGGATCTTTCAGATTTGAAAAAGATAGATGTATTAGTAATAAGTTATGGATTGGTCAGAAATGATGCACTTCTATTTGAGGGGAAACTATTCGAGGTAATTATGTTAGATGAAAGTCAAAACATAAAAAATCATACAGCCAAAACTACTCAATATATAAAAAGTCTTACTGCAGATTGTCGCGTTGCGTTAACAGGAACACCGATTGAAAATACAGTGAAAGATCTTTGGAGTCAGATGAATTTTCTCAATAAAGGTTTACTGGGAAGTTTAAGGTCATTTGAGGATAATTACGTAAAAAGTATTGAGAAGAAAAATGATAAGGAAAAAGCTGATGAACTACAGAAAAGGATAAAGCCTTTTTTACTGCGAAGAACAAAAGCAGAGGTGGCCTCAGACTTACCTCCTGTGTCAGAGAACATCATCTATTGTGAGCTGTCATCTGAGCAAAAAGAGCAATACGAAGAAGTGAAATCTGCCTATAGAAACTCTATATTGGAAGTGGTAGAAAAAGAAGGCCTGAGTCAGTCAAAGTTTTCTATTCTTCAGGGTTTATCTAAGCTCCGTCAATTAGCAAATCATCCTAAACTAGTTGATAAAGATTATAAAGGAACTAGTGGGAAACACCTGGTTTTGCTTGAGAAAATTTCTACCGCTATATCAGATAATCATAAAGTGCTAGTATTTTCTCAATTTGTGAGCTATTTGAAGATAATAGAAAAAGACCTCATAGCTAGGAATATAGATTTTTTCGCTTTAACTGGTTCTACACCGAAAGAGAAAAGAGCTCAATTGGTTGCAGATTTTCAAGAACAGGAGAGTCCTAAAGTCTTCCTTATTTCTCTTAAAGCTGGAGGAACGGGTTTTAACCTTACTTCGGCAGACTATGTTTTTATTGTAGATCCGTGGTGGAATCCAGCTGCAGAAGCTCAAGCCAGGGATCGCACGCACAGAATAGGGCAGACACAAGCTGTGTTTAGCTATAAGTTCATTTCCGTTGATACGATTGAGGAAAAGATAGTCTCTTTGCAGCAGAAAAAACAGCGATTTTCCAAAGACATCATTGTGTCAGAAAACAATGTTCTAGCAAATCTTGACATAAATGAACTGCAGTTTTTACTTGCGTAACGTATTTTTCGATAAATTTGAATTAATAATAACTTAATAAAATATGAAAAAAACACTTACTCTATTTTTATTGGCTATTACTGGTTTAACCTATGCTCAGGTTGAAGTAGGAATAAGATCAGTATCTCCAACAAACCTTGAATCAACCGCTAGCGGAACTCAAATTCCATTGGAAATTGTTTTAGAAAATAATGGTACTGGGGCTATAAGTGCAGGGGATACTATAGCATATTCTATGCTAATATTAGATCCAAATGGTCAACCAGGTCAAAATCTAATAACTCAGTATCCTCAAAACGCTGCTGCCGGTAATCTTGCTCTAACGCTATTGACCGAAGAAATGGCCGCAGGGGGGACATATACAATTGAAACACCACTTAACACTACATTGATAGCACGAAATTCATTTGATATAATAATAGGTATTACTGCTTATCATTTTGATCGTAGTAATCCTCAAGTTGATAGTGATTCAAGCAATAATGTATCGGCAACTACTGGAATTTGGTACAACCAATATCAAAATGGGGTTTCTGTAAATGAAGTTTCTTACAATGGAAAAATTGCTGCATATCCTAATCCAGCAAAGGATATATTGAACGTAGAAATACTTTATGCTAACTTAGACAACACCAAAGTTGAACTTGTAGATCTTACAGGTAAAGTTGTTGAGTCAGCTTTAGTTTCTGATTTGCTAGGTCAAGGTGCTATCCAGCTCAACGTTTCAGATGTTGAAAATGGGATCTACATCTTGAAGTTAACAAACGGAGAAGAGGTAAGTACTACTAAAGTTACTGTTTCACACTAACGACTTAAAAATTTAAAATCCAAAAGCTGGCTGCATTGCAGTCAGCTTTTTTTATGCAATTAGATTAAGTTTGCCTACTGAAAGGGTATTATGGCAGGACATAGTAAATGGGCTAATATAAAACACAGAAAAGCAGCTCAAGATAAAAAAAGGGCTAAAGTCTGGACTCGTATAATTAAGGAAATAACAATAGCCGCAAGAGATAGTGGTCCTGACTTAGATTCAAACCCTGCACTTAGACTAGCAGTGCAGAACGGAAAAGGAGCAAACCTTCCAAAAGACACAATAGAACGTGCAATAAAAAAAGGTTCTGGAGCAGAAGCAGCAAACCTTCAAACGGTAACCTATGAAGGGTATGGTCCACATGGTATTGCCATTTTTGTAGAAGCTACCACAGACAATATCAATAGAACTGTGGCGGCTGTTAGGTCTATATTTACAAAAAATGGTGGGAGCTTAGGGACCAATGGCTCGTTAAGTTTTTTATTTGATACCAAAGGAGTATTTACCATCGAGAATATAGTGCTAGAGGGGAAAGATAAAGATGAGCTAGAATTGGAGTTCATAGATGGAGGAGCTGAAGAAGTGGAACAAGACGAAGAACTTACTACACTATACACTTCGTTTGATGATTATGGAACGATGCAAAATAAACTGGCAGAACTCTCTATAGACTCTAAAAGTACCGAAATTCAACAAATACCTAAATCAACAACCGCACTTAGTGTGGAACAAGCCCAAGACGTTTTAAAAATCTTAGACAAGTTCGAAGAAGATGACGACGTGCAGGTAGTTTATCATAACTTGGAGCTTACTGAAGAGCTCCTATCAAAACTGGAAGAATAATGGATAAAAGAGACATATTAAATCAAAAACTAGCCGAGTCAAAACTGGGAGGAGGAGAACAACGAATTGCTGCCCAGCATGGAAAGAATAAACTGACGGCTAGAGAACGAATAGATTTACTGTTGGATAGAAATTCCTTTGAAGAAATAGGGGCTCTCGTAAAACATAGGAGTACAGATTTTGGAATGGATAAGTTGCATTATCCTGGAGATGGTGTAGTAACAGGATATGGTACTATTTCAGGACGTTTAGTTTATGTTTTTTCACAAGACTTTACTGTTTTTGGTGGCTCATTATCAGAAACGCATGCGGAGAAGATTTGTAAAGTGATGGATATGGCTATGAAAAATGGAGCTCCTGTCATAGGACTAAATGATAGCGGGGGTGCCAGAATACAGGAAGGGGTAGTTTCATTGGGTGGCTACGCAGACATTTTTTATAGAAACACACAAGCCAGTGGAGTAATACCACAACTTAGTGCCATTATGGGACCTTGTGCTGGTGGAGCAGTTTACTCACCTGCGATTACAGATTTCATATTGATGGTAGAGGATACGAGCTATATGTTTGTTACAGGGCCGAATGTAGTGAAGACTGTCACAAATGAGGAGGTGACTTCAGAAGACCTTGGGGGAGCCAGTGTACATTCAGAGAAAAGTGGTGTAGCTCACCTCACTGCAGCCAATGATTTAGAAGCAATAGAAGATATTAAAAAGTTACTCAGCTACATGCCTCAAAATTGTGAGGGACAAGCTCCAAAACAAGATTTTGAACTTGGAGATGAAGAGCGTGCTGAGTTGTCATCTATAGTTCCAGATAATGCGAACCAGCCTTACGATATAAGAGACGTCATAAAAGGTACTATTGATCTAGATAGTTTCTTTGAAATACATGAGAATTTTGCCCCAAATATTGTAGTTGGTTTTGCTCGTTTAGCGGGCAGAAGTATTGGAATTGTAGCAAATCAACCTGCATACCTGGCAGGGGTTTTAGACGTGTCGTCATCTCAAAAAGGAGCTCGTTTTGTTCGATTCTGCGATTGCTTTAATATTCCACTATTGGTATTTGAAGATGTACCCGGGTTTTTGCCTGGTACTGACCAAGAATGGAATGCAATAATTACCAATGGAGCAAAGCTGTTATATGCTTTTAGTGAAGCTACAGTTCCTCGTATCACAGTGATTACAAGAAAGGCGTATGGCGGGGCTTATGATGTAATGAACAGTAAGCATATCGGGGCAGATATGAATTTTGCTTGGCCAAGTGCTGAGATTGCAGTTATGGGAGCAAAAGGTGCCGCAGAGATTATTTTTAGAAGAGAGATTCAAGCGTCAGATGATCCAGCAAAAGCCTTGGCAGAAAAGGAAGCTGAATATGCTGAGATATTTGCAAATCCTTATAGAGCAGCTGAGCGTGGGTTTGTAGATGAAGTGATTTTCCCGGAACAAACGAGAATAAAACTTATAAAAGCATTTGCAATGCTAGAAAACAAAGTGGATCATCTGCCTAAAAAGAAACACGGCAACATTCCGTTATAATAAGGTCAAATGTTTTATTCAGAAGATTGACAAACGCATTCCTGACTATATTTGACCGAATGTCTGCAATACGGATATATATTTTAGGGTTAGTGTTGATTTCAATATCAGCTTGTGTTTATAACAACGAAGAGGATTTGTACGAAAAAAGTGATTGTGAAACTGAAGGTATATCCTATACTGCTGAAGTGATTGGTATTTTAGAAAATAACGGATGCATCAGTTGCCATAATACTACTAATCCAGGGGGAAGTATAAATCTGGACAACTACACTGATGTAAAAATATATGTTGACAATGGACGCCTTCTAGGAAGTATAAAGCATAGTGACGGTTTTAAAGCAATGCCTCAAGGAAGTCCAAGTACGATAAATCAGTGCTCTATAGACCAGATCGAGGCTTGGATCTATGACGGAGCTCAAAATAACTAATAGACTATGAAAAAAACCCTAATTATACTAATTGCCATACTAGCCGTAGGGTTTATAGGATATAAAATGTACAATAAACCTCACACTGATGTGCAGGCAACAGAAGTACTAAAATCCTTTTCGGCTGAAGAGTTATTCACGGTTTTTGATCTTGGAGAAGCACAAGCAATGGCACAGTTTGCGGATCAAGTTATTGGAGTAAATGGGGTCGTTTATCAAAAAGATTTCGGCAACGAACTGGAACCCCAAATTGTATTAGAAGCCAATGGAGACAACGGTTATATTAGATGCGGTTTTAAACCTGAGGAGAAAAGTAAACTCGAAAAAATCAAGGAGGGTCAGAGCGTAAAAGTGAAAGGACTGTGTAAAGGAATAAATGGTTCTGAAGAACTGGACTTACTAGCGGATATAGACGTAGTAATGTCAAACTGCATAATTATTGAATAACAAAATATAGATATGAATAAAAATAAACAAACCAGACGCTTAACTATGATATTAGTAGGCTTTGCTGCTCTAGCACTTTTTGCATTTACCAACCACGGTGGCGGGGTGTATAAGACAAATACAGGAAACATCAGTTTTTTCAGTCATACTAATGTAGAAGATATCTCAGCCATCAACCATAAGGTTAAAACTGCATTTGATGCGAGCTCAGGTAAGATTCAATTCAGTGTTTTGGTAAAAGATTTTGAATTTGCTAAAGCACTGATGCAGGAGCATTTTAATGAGAATTACATGGAAAGTACCAAGTTCCCAAAGGCAACTTTTAATGGAATGATTGAAAACGTAGAGGCTATTGATTTTTCCACAAACGGAAATTATACTGCCACCGTGATGGGTGAATTAACTATTAAAGGAGTAACTAAAGAGGTTTCAACTACGTCTACTTTCAAAGTAAACAATAGCACCGTAAATGGAATGACTAAGTTTATCCTTAATCCTGAGGACTATAATATCGAAATACCGAAAGTAGTCAGTAATAAGATCTCCCGTGAAATTGAAATTACGGTAGATGCTGATTATACGCACTCACACTAGTACGAACTGCCTCCTTTAGCTTTGCCTAAATTGATATGATGAGTAGAATACTGTTCGGTTTCCTAATCTGTTTCTTTATACATGCGAGTTATGGCCAAGGTCTAGATTTACTGGATGATGATGAGCCTATTACGAATTATACTACAGCGACTTTCAAAACAAATAGAGTAGTCAATGGACATAGTATAGAGACTGTAGCTAAGCGAGAGTTTGACTTCAAGATATCACATAGATTTGGTTTCTTAAGTGGCGGTGCGTATGAGTTGTTTGGTCTAGATCAAGCGACTATGAGAATAGGAGGCGATTATGGTATTACCGACAATCTAAACATTGGCCTTGGGCGAAGCACGGTCGATAAAACTTATGATGGTTTTGTCAAGTACAAATTCCTAAGGCAGTCTAGTGGGGCTAAAGAAATGCCCGTATCAGCGGTTTGGATGAGTCATGCTGGAGTGAGCACCTTAAGATTCACCCAGCCAGAAAGAGAAAATCTTTTTTCTAGCAGATTACACTATGTACATCAGCTGCTACTTGCACGGAAGTTTACCGAAGGATTAAGTGTGCAACTTACTCCGACTTTAGTCCATGAAAATTTAGTGTCAGCTGATTCTTTGGCAAATGATATATTTTCACTCGGGGTTGGGATTCGTCAGAAGCTTACAACTAGAACTACGCTAAACTTTGAGTACTTTTATGTGCTTCCCGATCAACTTGAGACCAATAGAACTAACGTATTATCACTTGGTTTTGATATAGAAACTGGAGGACATGTATTTCAGCTATTTTTCACTAATAGCAGCGGTCCGTTTGAAAAAGCCTTTATCACTGATACAAATGCCAAATGGTTAGACGGTGATGTAAGATTTGGGTTTAACATTGCCAGAATTTTCAATTTTTAGGCTAGCTAAATTACAGTATATGTAGTCTTGAATTAGTAATTTTTAAGAAATTATTGATGTCTATTGGCTTAATAAGGCCAAGTTTTCAACCTTTTAGTTATTCCAATTGTCTATATATAGATAGAATTGTTTTCATCTAGGTTTTGTCATAATTATATTAAGTCTGACAGACCAAACTTACAGTACATATATTTGTAAGTCAGTTTACGTGATTTATCGGTTAATATTCATATCAATTTTACTAGTTCAAGCCACCTTAGGCTTTGCTACACATATAGTTGGAGGTGAATTGATGTACAGGTTACTAGACCGAGAAACGAATACCTATAGAGTTACTGCTCAGATATTTTTTGATTGTGAAAATGGGAATCCTCAAGCAATCGCCTCAGATCAGACGTTGTACATTTCCCAGTGGGATGCTAAGACAAAACAGTTTCAAAGAGACTTTACTGTCAGTACATTCAATCAAACTCAGGTAACCAAGAGTGAGGATTATGCATGCATAAATGGTCCAAGAAATGTTTGTGTAACGGCATATCTGTACAGTGCAGAAGTACAAATAGATCCAGGTGAAAATGGTGTAATTTTAGCGTGGCAACGGTGTTGCAGAAATAGGATAATTGATAATATCGTGACTCCTGAAGCTACTGGATTTACTGCTTGGACAACCATTCCCCCTAGTCGAATAGAAAACAGCAGTCCATTATTCACTGATATACCTCCGATTTATATCTGCGTGGATGCTCCTTTAGATATTACGCAAGAGGCGTTTGATTTTGATGGAGACTCTCTAGCTTACAAAATGTCTACGCCGTACAGAGGTGGAGCACGAGCACCTGATGAACGGATCAGACCAAGTTCACAACAATGGTATGATAGACCTGATTTTCAAAGTGTATTTTGGGCCAACGGGTATGATTCTAAGAATCCTATTCCAGGTGAACCAGCACTAAATCTTGATGCACGAACCGGAAGATTGACTATGACACCAACTGAAAGAGGAGTCTACGTCATTGGATTGCTGGTAGAAGAATGGAGAGATGGTCTACTTTTAGGAGTTACTAGAAGAGATTACCAAATAAGCGTAATTCAATGTGATTTTAATATTCTAGCAAATTATAGGCTAAACGGAGGAGATGTAGAAAATGGAATTTATTCTTTTGGATGTGAAGATACTGTAAAGCTCACGAATCTAAGTTTTGTAGAGCCTAGTATATCCGCAGAGTTTCATTGGGACTTTGGGGTTCCAGATACAGAAGATGATAAGTTAATAACTTATGATATCAATGATCCCGTGGAGTATGCCTATCCAGGGAATGGGGACTATACTATTACTCTTACTGTAAAATCTGATGAATGCGAAGATGAGTATGAATATCAAGTACGTATTAGGTCTTCTCCTCCGTTTGATCTTGGTGAAGACAAAGTATACTGTAATGATTTTGTGCTAGATCTATATACTAGAGATCCGGATGCTCCAGATATATTATGGAATACAGGTTCTACTCGATATTCCATTACCGTAAGAGATACGGGAACATATTCTGTTACCGTATCCTATGGTGAGTGCTCGTATACAGATGAAATCAATATTGGACTAGATGCAATACCTGACTTTTCACTCATTGAAGATACGCTCTTCTGTGATGAGGTTTTACTCGAGGCTGAGTTACAAATGCCAAATAAACGTCCTGAGATCAAGTTTGCGTGGACGACGAGTCCACAAGATACATTTACTACAGTGACAATTACTGAGCCGGGAACATATTCTGTGACCGCAGCCAATGGCAATTGTGCTTTGTCTAAAGATATGACAGTAAGGGTAGCAGATCAACCCGAGGTGCCAGATGCATTGTACTGCAATGAGTTCATTCATACAGCTACCGTAGAACAATTCCCTGACGCAACTTATTCTTGGTCAAATGGTGATCAAGGACTTACTAGCCAAATCAGCATATTTGGGCAATATTGGGTGGAATCACAGCAAAAGCATTGTAGAAAACGAGATACATTTAATATTCTAAATCCAGTAGTTAGTTTAGATTTAGGGGAAGACCGCAATTACTGTGATTCATTAAATGTTGTACTAGATGCAGGAACTGATAGAGCATTTTATAACTGGAACACAAATGACGTATCTAAAACTATTCAAGTAAATCAACCTGGATTTTATAAAGTAGAGGTGAGAGATACAAATGGTTGTGTAGCTGTGGATTCTGTAACATTGACATTGTCTCAGTCTCCAAGACTTTCACTAGGAAATGATACCACTATTTGTAAGAACAGTCCTACGCTATTGTCAGCTCCAGCAGGATTTGCTTACGAGTGGAATGTAGGAAGTAATGAACAACAAATTTCTATTAGAGATGGTGGATCTTATTCAGTGAAAATTACGGACGATTCAGGATGTTTCGATATTGATACACTCGAGGTCATAGTTGACGAAGGAGCGTTGCCCAATGATATTTATATCCCGAATAGCTTTACTCCAAACGATGATCAACTGAATGATATGTTCCCATTCAGTGAGTCTGTTAAACAGACTGAATACTATATACTTATTTTTAATAGATGGGGAGAAAAAGTCTTTGACTCCAGAACTTCAGATACTCCCAACTGGGATGGTTTTTATAAAGGCAAGCGAGCTACTCAGGCTGCTTATATCTATTACGCATACTATAGAGGATGTGATGGGCAAGCAAGGACTAGAAAAGGGACAGTTACTCCGCTGTTTTAAGTTTAGAATCACTTTTCAAACTACAATTATTTGGTATTGAAGTAGGATAATTATTGATTCTACTGTTGATTTGTAAGGTTTAACAATATGGCATCAATATTAATTAAAAACGGACTTCTGATAAATGAGGGTAAGCAGTACCAAGCTGATATTTATATAGAAGACAAATACATAGCAGAAATATCGGAAAAGGGAATTAACAAGAGTGCAGATAAGTTAATAAATGCCCAAGGGAAGTGGATTGTTCCTGGAGTGATAGATGATCAAGTACACTTCAGAGAACCTGGACTTACTCACAAAGCAGAAATTTATACAGAAGCAAAAGCAGCTGTTGCTGGTGGAACAACCAGTTATATGGAAATGCCCAACACAGTACCCCAAAGTACTTCTCAGGAAGAATTAGCAAAAAAATATGATAGAGCAAGTCAGTGTTCTTTGGCCAACTACTCTTTTTTTATGGGAGGAACCAATGACAACATAGAGGAAGTCCTAAAGACCAATTCACGTGACGTATGCGGGCTAAAGTTATTTATGGGAAGTAGCACAGGAAATATGCTTGTAGACAATGAAACTACGCTCCGTGGTATCTTTTCTCAGACACCTATGCTGATTGCTACACACTGTGAAGATGAAGGTACCGTAAGACGAAATACAGCCAAGTTCGTTGAAAAATATGGAGAAGATATTCCTATAAGTGCTCATCCGATAATCCGAGATGAGGAAGCTTGTTATTTAAGCAGTAAAATGGCTAGTGACTTGGCCAAAGAATACAATGCCAGGTTACATATTTTACATATCTCCACCGCAAAAGAGGTAGAGCTATTCACAAATAAGATTCCAATGGCCGAGAAAAGACTTACGGCTGAAGTTTGCGTACATCACTTAAGTTTCAACGATACTTTTTATGAGACAAAAGGAAGCCAGATAAAGTGTAACCCAGCTATTAAATCAGCTAGTGATCAAGATGCATTGTGGAAAGCACTGAATGACGATCATTTTGATATAATCGCTACAGATCACGCTCCACATACCTGGGCAGAAAAGCAAAATAAGTATGCTAAAGCTCCAAGTGGATTACCTCTAGTGCAGCATAGCTTGCAGCTCATGTTAGAACACGCTAAAGAAGGAAGGATATCCGTTCCCCGGGTTATTCATAAGATGTGTCACGCCCCGGCAGAGCTATTTGCGGTAGAGAAAAGAGGATATTTGAGAGAAGGGTATTATGCAGATGTGGTGATTGTAAATCCAAACGCAAATGAAAAAGTAGCCAAGTCGAATCTTCATTACAAATGTGGGTGGAGTCCGCTAGACGGGAAAGAATTTAGCCATGTGATTGAAAGTACTATTGTATCTGGTCATCTAGCTTATTCCAATGGCAGCTTCGATGAAAGTCAATTAGGAGAAAGGCTGCTTTTTAATAGGTAACCTCAAACTAGAACTCAAAGAGATAAGGTGAAATTATTTCATTAACTTTGAGAATAATGAAAGTTTATGGTGTTCTCATCTGCTGTGTTTTGGCACTTTTGTCTTGCAAGGATGACTCAGGTGAAATGGAGGTTACACCTGTTGCACCAGACAATATAGTCTCCAACGATTCTTTCAATCTAGTGTTAGAATTTCCTTACGATTATATCGGATATAAAGGATTCCCCGATTATGATTCATTACTGATGCCTTACGACACTAGTGCTGTTTTAGGCTTTGACGTAGATGGAGATTCTTTAGATGATTTTCAGATTTCTTATAGAAGATGGTACGAATTCAACAGTAATAGTACGCCGGGAGCTAACTATCAAAGTTCTGTAAGGATATCCGCAGTAAACGGATATTTGGTAGGCTTTTCAAATGATGGGCCTAAATTGTATAAAAACAATGAGCTAATAAAATTAACTGGTGATGAAATTATGATGTCTGGAATATCTCCGCCGAGCCTTTTTTATAGGGATAATCTATACCTTGGTTTTATAACTAATGGTCGGATGGTTTGGATGAAAAGTAAATGGATTAGCCGACCTTATCCTAGGCGAGCATATGGAATTGAATCATATGGAATCAATATGACTGTGGGCAATTCTATACGAGCCGGGCAGTTAGAATAAAACTGAATGGTTTTTCTTTCTTAGAGCCACAATCCGGAAAACAATACTGTATTACTTAAACTACTTTTGTATCAATGCAAAGGCTCACTTTAATTCTAGTCGTTCTGTTCCATTTATTCAATGTTTCTGCTCAGTACCCCATAAATTCAGTAAAACCCAGTTCAGATAAAGTTAGGTTAGAGGTAGCTGAGAAAAGATCGATGGAGCGGTCTAAATCAATCTACACATCAATCAAAAGTAAAAATATAGGACCGACTATAATGAGTGGTAGGGTAGTAGACGTAGCTGTAAATCCTAACAATTCAAAACACTTTTTTGTGGCCTATGCCACGGGAGGTGTTTGGGAAACAAAAAACAACGGACAGTCATTCGCCCCGATTTTTGACAACAATGGATTGACCAATAATTGCGGAGCTCTTGCCGTAAATTGGTCAAGTCAAGAAATATATGTAGGAACTGGAGAAGCAAATAGTAGTCGATCTAGCTACGCAGGTTTGGGCGTTTTTAAATCTTCATTTTCCAATGGCACGTATAGTTGGGAACATTTAGGGTTAGAAGGTACGCAACATATAGCAAGGATACTCATAGACCCTGCTGATAAGAATACAATATTCGTGGCTGCTATTGGCAACCTGTTTTCAACAAGTAAGGCAAGAGGAGTATATAAAAGTGGAGATGGCGGAAAGACCTGGAAGCAAACTTTATATATTTCTGAAAATACTGGTGTAATTGATATGGAGTTTAATCCAGAGAATTCTCAACAATTGATAGCATCTTCATGGGAGAAGTCTCGTAGAGCATGGAATTTTTGGGAAGGTGGTCCAGAAAGTGGTATTTATATCAGCCAAGATGGAGGAGAATCTTGGAACGTTAGCACTACTTTCTTGTCTTCAGAAAACGTAGGTCGTATAGGGCTTACAACAGCCACTGGTGGAGTAGTATACGCCTTAGTGGATAACCAAGAAGAATTTGAGAAACCTGAAAAAAGGCAGGAAGGGATAGAGAAAAAAGCATTTCTAGAAATGACGGTAGATAGCTTTATGAATTTAAGCGATTCCACACTAAATACATTTTTAAAGAAGAATGGATTTCCCAAAAAGCACGATGCTAAAAATCTCAAAAAGCAAGTAAGAAAAAGAGAAATTGAGCCTAAACTATTATATGATTATTTGACTGATAGTAATGCCGATTTATTTGATACGAATGTGAAGGGAGCTGAGCTTTATAGAAGCAATGATTTTGGACAGACTTGGAAAAGAACGCATAACGAAGTCTTAGAACGGGTGTGTTATACTTACGGTTATTACTTCGGTACGGTTCAAGTAAATCCAACATACCCATCGCAAGTCTATATAGCTGGAGTGCCTTTGTTAAAATCATCGGATCACGGAAAGAATTTTTCATTTGTAGGAGGAGATAATGTCCACGTAGATCACCATTATGTTTGGATAAACCCAAACGATTCCAATCACCTAATCAATGGAAATGATGGGGGAATTAACATAAGTTATGATGGAGGGGAGAATTGGATCAAATGTAATTCTCCTGCAGTAGGGCAGTTTTATACCGTAGCTGTTAGCCAAAAGGAAAACTACTATGTTTATGGTGGTCTTCAGGATAATGGTGTTTGGGAAGGCTCCCCAAACTACAAAGCATCTTCCTATTGGCACCAAGAGGGTAGATATCCCTATCGCAGACTTTTAGGCGGAGATGGCATGCGAATAGAAATAGATGATCAAGGTTCTATCTACACCGGATATCAATTTGGGCATTACTACAGAATTGATAAAAATGGGAAGAGAAAATATATTCACCCAAAGCATGAATTAAAAGAAGATCCATTAAGGTGGAATTGGCAAACACCAATTTTACTAAGCTCACATAATCAACAGATACTTTATATGGGGAGCAACAAACTGCATAGGAGTATGGACAGGGGCGAGACGTTTGAGGCGATAAGTGATGATTTAACTAATGGGTCTGCAAAGGGCGATGTAAGCTATGGCACATTGACAGATATAAGTGAGAGCCCATTGAAATTTGGACTTATATATACCGGCAGTGATGACGGGAAGGTCTTTTGTACCAAAGATGGAGGCAATAACTGGCTCGATAGATCTGACGGACTCCCTAAGGGGTATTGGGTAAAGAGATTAGTCGCGTCCAGACATGTTAAATCTAAGGTGTATCTGATTTTAAATGGCCATAATTGGGATAACACCTCAGCCCTTATTTATTGTTCCGAAAACTTCGGTGAAACATGGAAACAACTTGGTAAGGATTTGCCTGAGGAATCATTAAACGTTATACGTGAAGATGTCCATAATACTTCAAGGATTTACGTTGGCTCCGATGCAGGCTTAATGTTTAGTTCTGATGGTGGAGGAACGTTTCAAACACTTTCAGATTTACCTGTAGTCCCAGTTCATGATTTGACTATAAATGAAGTGAATAATGATCTTCTAATTGCAACTCATGGGAGGAGCTTGTACAAAGTAGAACTCCAATGTCTAAACCTACTTATTGAGTATCAGGATTCTGGACTTACGGTATTTAGTCCTGAGGAAGTAGAATTCAACAATATTTGGGGTGAGAGGTCTTACAATTGGAATATACTACAGCCTCAATTGATGCTAGATGTTGTAGTTGCTGATGTAGCTGAGGTAGTTTTGAAAATTAAAAAGGAGGACGAAACGTTGTTCACACATTCTTTCGTACCACGCAGAGGAATAAATCAATTAAAAATCCCTGTAAAATTTAATAATAAAAATAATCCATACCCTAAAAAAGGCACTTATCAGATTAGTGTATCTCAGAAGGATCAGTCAGATTCAACCTCATGGATTATCAAGTGAAAATATACTCTAAACGGGGGTAGAGCAATTATATTTGCGTGATGCAAATCAAGGAAGCAATCAAGGTTTTCCAGGAGACGGTTAATAAGCACTTGCAATTGAAGCCAGAGCAGATCAGATGTGAAAACGAAGGCGAGTATATTATCAAAAGAGGGGATTCAACTGAGCTATATATTGATATATGGCAGCCGGACGTTGCTAGTCAATGGCAGTATTTTGATAGAGATAATGTAGCTGCAATATTTCAGGTTGTATCGCCAGTTTGCCATTACCCTGCAGATGAGTATTTGGCAATGTTCATGGAAGAACTAGCTCACTTGAATTTTCATTTATTTGGAGCACGATTTATTGCAAATTCTGAGCAAAGAGTGGTTAGTATACAGTATAAAAGGGTGACCCATGGCCTGAATGAAGTAGAGATAGTGGAACCACTAGAAGCCGTTGGTTATTATGCTGAAAATTTAAAAGAATATCTGGCAGAGAAATACCACGTAAAAAAAATATAATTTATAGGCAACCATCTCAGTCTTGAGTCCATCTTTATACCAACTCCACCATGAGCCATAGCGAAACATATGATGAAACATCATTAATTAAGGCTTGTGGAAAAGGAGATAACAAAGCGTTTAAGAAGATATACGATAGACACTCTGCCACGATGTACAGCATATGCTTGAGATATATGAACAATGAAGATGAAGCCAAAGATGCTCTGCAGGAAGGCTTTATAAAAGTGTTCAATAAGATAGGTAGCTACTCGTTTTCTGGAAGCTTCGAAGGATGGCTAAAACGAATATTCGTAAATACCAGTATCGAGCAGTTCCGAAAACGAAAAAAGCATCTTGATGTAAGCGAATTGAATTCAACGGATGTTAAACTCACAACGAACATAAATGTAGGGAGTATGGACGCCGAAAAAATGATGATGCTAGTGCAAAAGCTGCCAGCGGGATATAGAACCGTGTTTAACATGTTTGTCGTCGATGGTTACTCTCACAAAGAGATAAGTGAAGCTTTAGGTGTGAATGAGAATACATCTAAATCACAACTGTTTAAAGCTCGTAAACAGCTTCAAGTCTGGCTAAAAGATTGGTTTAAATAAATGAAGAAGTTTGAGGATATAAATGAGTTTGAGCAGCTGCTAAAAAAGCAACTAGATGGTCATACATCTTCGCCTCCTTCAGACGTGTGGACTGATGTATCTGCATCTACAACTCAAGGAGCTAGCGGATTAGCTCAAACAGTTAGTTTTTTCAAATCTGCTACGAATCTGCTGAAAGTAGGCCTTTTTGCAGGTGGTATAGCAGCTATAGGTATTGTTGTTTACAACGAAAACAAGACCCAAGATCAGGTGCCAAATTCTCCTGAAGTTTTGGTAGTTGATTCTCTAATAGCTGAAAACACCGAAGGTTATGAAGAAACAGAGATTCTTGTTAATGAAAATTCTGAAAACGCTGACTCTAAAGGTGCAACTCCTACAAATAGCTCTGTTGAGCGTCCAAAAACTCTAGAAAACAATGGCCAGACAACTGGAATCAAGGATAAAATTGAGGATAGCCCGTCAGATGTACTTGATAAGTCTATAGGTTACGAAAAATCTAAAACATTAGATGAAGCGTCTAACATTTTAGAAAGGAAAGAATTAACTATTAGGGTATCGAAAAACACTCCTTGTAAAGGTGAAACGGTAACTTTAAGCAGCAGTTTTGCAGGGGATTGGTACATTAACGGAGAGAGAGTAGTTAGTAATTCAAGTGAGTTAACTTATCTGTGCAACGAGGCGGGTGAAGTGCTCGTTAGCCTTCAAGCAGGACTTGCTAGTGCAGAGGAATCTATTCAAGTATTGGATAATTCATTCACAATAACGAAAACACAAAAGGGTAAGGATAATTATAGCTTCCAAACACAGCCTAGTGGCGTATTGGTTGACTGGATTCTGAACGGAGCGTCAATCAAAAATAATTCGAGCAGTTTGACTGTAACGTTAGACATGGTAGGTCAATACAATTTAGTTGGAATACCAACGGGATTGTCTTGTGCTGAAAATGTAAGTGTATCACTGACCAAAAAATCAACTGGATACTTAAAAACATACAATACATTCACTCCAAATGGGGATGGTCATAATGATGAATATCCTATTGAAATTAGAGACTACGATAACTTCACTGTTCAGATTTTTGACAGAAACAGTAGAATGATTTTCACTTCGCAAAATCCTGATAATAAGTGGAATGGAAGAGAATTTAACGTGGGAGAAGAGTGTCTTCCAGGAGAGTATATTGCACGTATAAAATATCAGCTCAAAGGAGAAAATAGTAAGACCGAAAATGTAAGACTAACTTTAATACGACCTTAGATTTGAATAATAGAGATAACACAAGTAAATTTACAAGCTTTTATAGGCTAAATACAAAAGACAACTATCAAATGAATATAGATATGAACAAACCATCAATCCAGAATATACTGTACAAGTATGTTCTATCTACGCTGCTCATTTTTGTGAGTAGTTTTGCTTATTCACAGTGTTCACCGCAGTTGACCATGAAAGACGGTCAACAAGGGGTTATGGATACTTTTTGCGTAGGTGAGATTATTAGTTTCAGAGCAAATTCACCTGGTTATACCACAGCTCCGCAGTGGGATTTTGGTGATGGTGTCGGAAATTCTGTTCAACAGAATCCTACCTATGCATACCAGACTTCAGGAACATTTACTATTACGTTTAAAGGAGATGGACCCGCAGGTCAGTGTACTAATACAGACCTAAGTGTAGTAATTAAACCTTCTCCAGATGTAGACGCATTTGTGATTGACAGAGACACACAGTGTTTTAAAGACAATAGATTTTGTTTTAGGGATACATCTTCTGCACCGGAAGGAAATATCATTCGTGTGACTTACTTATTCAGTGATGGTCAGAGATATGATACCATTTTCAATGATGGACAAGTTCGGAAAAAGTTAGACAATACTATTTGTCACACTATTTTAGATCCGTCGGGTGGTTCTTTTGATTTAGTAGTTGAAGTGGAAGATGAAAGTGGTTGTATTGCACGTGTTGAGTATAAAGACATCATCTATGTTCATCCTAAGATAGGAGCCGAGTTCAACAATATTACACCTAGACCTAATCCTGGTTGTGATTCTACCTTAGGTATTTTTGAAAATACAAGTACAGTCCCGTTAGCTGATATCGATAGTTTTTATTGGGATTGGGGAGATGGAGAATCTGTAGGAGGTAACCGAACTACAAATACTGAATGGTGGTTTGGTCCAGACAATGACAATAAAGTTTCACATATGTATAGAACACAAGGCTTATTTGATGGTAGTCTTATTGTAGAAGCATATGGTTGTGTAGACGTATTCACATGGAAATCTGCTGTAGGTAATATTATTCTTGACCCTAGAATAGTGGCAGATCCTGACCCTGCTTGTACACCTGATAATCCGATAGAGTTTTCGGTTGAGAATCTGGACGGTACTCCCGTGGATAGATTTTTATGGAATTTTGGTGATCCACCAGCAGGTCCTGCTAATTTTAATGACAAGACTTTAACTCCTAATAAAGCTTACGGTCCAGGACCGTGGATGATTAGTCTAAGATTATTTGCTGGGCCTTGTGATATTACTATATACGATACTGTTCAGCTTATAGGACCTGGTTCTACTATAGAAGTGGCATTTGACCGTGTTGCAGAAGATGAAACGTATCAGTGTTTGATTAGAGATTCTATTCATTTCCCTAACAACTCTAGTTATTATCAAAATGATTGGAACAGGTTTGATGAAGATTCAGCAGTGTATTACTATGACTGCACCTTTGATTATCAGTATGACTATACCAGTGGTTTCTATTCCTTGCATTACCGAGAATATGAAGAATTGAATCGAGGGAACACTAAGACTTTAGATAGTACTTATGCTCCCACGGATACTATAAAAAAGAAAGCTTACAAGGTTTATTTTGATACTGCAAAAGATTCCATTGCGGCTATCCGTTTGGGGGATACTACCTGGCATAGACTAGTGTATGATCCTGCTAAAGGTGGGAAGAGTTATAGATTTGGAGTGAATCCACGAAGAAGATGGGTGTTTAACTACACTCCTCCAGTGGGTAAAGGCGGTGTAGGTATTGGAGATCAAACTGCGGTAGATCCATTGACTCCAATTATCAGAAACTACAACCCCAACGTGTGGCGTGTATGGGAAATGGGAGACCAATATGCTCCGCAGTGTACCACAGACAGTAGGCCTTGGGTAAATAAGAATGTAGGAATCAATTGTAATTGGACAATTGATAGTACTCCGGTTCACTGGTATACCCCTTGGGATGAGATATATCAAACATTCCAAGATGGTAGAAATTATACTACACCAATTAGAGAAACAAGACTATTCAAAAATGGTGACAGATCTAGATGTTATCAAGTAAATATATTCCCTTCAAATCCTATGATAGTTCAGGGAGATACAGTACTTACTGTTCCTTTGGATTCTACTTTGATTTATCGAGGGGATACAATCAAACCAGGAGTAATTTACCCTCAGAATCGACTTGGGAATTGGATAGTTAAAAGGCCACCATCTTGTTTCATTGGAACCGAATTATACTGGGATCCTGCTCTAGACACATTTGTAGCAGTTAATAATCTTACAGATACTACATATCATACTGAGGATTGGTTAGGTAGGAATAATATTACTGCGGGCAATGCTAAAACTACTTGGACGGCTGCATTCCACGAGATGGATGTGTTCATTCCAGCTGGTGTAACGATAAATACACTTCAGTTAGCTGCTCCTGGTGGCGGTGGAGCTAATGTAGGAAGAACTCGAAGCTTCACAGGACCACAAACAGTTACGCTTGACGCAAACGAACAGTTTGAAATATCAAGTAATGATTCTATTAAGGTTCTTATAAAGATCGAAGAAAATGAGTCTGATACTACGTTTGCAACGCCTTCTAGAATTCCAGTGCTTAGAGAACAGTTTGGTATTTTGGTTGAGACTGAGATTTCTCAGATAATTGTGGATTCGGCTAAGCATAGGGAAGAATGGTTCTTAGAAAATGCTCAATGCTTTAACGTAACACTTTGGCAACAGGATACTATTCATCCTCTAATGTGCGAGTCTGAAGGGACAAAATCTCTAGCACTTATTCCACCAAATGCAAATGGATTAGAGTGGGCTTCTGGATTGCCTTGTCCGTTTGACGGGAGTAACTTAAATTATATATTAACCTTTAACATAACGGAAACTAAACCTGGTTGTACACAACGCTGGTTTGCAGCTAATCTTGATTCTTTAGCGGATCCAAATAACTTCATTCCATATAATGGTGGACTTCTTGCTCCTCCTCCTCCAGGACTTCCTATCCCATTTGTTTTACCTTACGATATTAGGGGGAACTTAGGTGGAGAGTTTGTGAAAGGCTATACTCCAGGGGAGATAGGTAATGATCCAACTTTGAGAAATCCGAACGGTTCATTTACGTTAGGCCTGATAGTAGGTAATGGTAGAATGGTACCTCAACAAGGAGGAGGAATGCTACCGGAATGTCTTGATACATTTTGGTATAATGATTTATTCAGAATTTTATATTTAAATTCAGGATTTACCATATTAGAGCCTACTACACCTAGAAAAGTGATTTGTGCTGGTGGTGAAGCTGTATTCCGAATAAATGAGCCAATTCAAGACAGTATATCTGTGTTGAGATGGGCTTGGGGTTACCAAGGTATTGGAAGAGGACCTACACTAGATATTTATGTTGAGCAATTCAAGTATTATGAGAAATACAATGGACCTGTAGCAGGCAGAAATGATGCAAATGTAATCTGGAGTCCTTCTGATGATTGGTTGTATAACTATGTTATTAGACAAACTATAACAGATTTTGGAGGCTTAGAAATAATTGATACGATAGTAACAACGATTATAAAAGATTATAGAATCGTAGCTGACACTAGAAACGCTGATGGAGCTGTAAAGGATGCATTTGAGCAATTATTAGGGTTAAATTATTCTGAATTGCCACCTGAAGATATCCCACTTTACCTTGGTGATGGAACAAGTGGTTGTCTTGATACAACTGGTTTGAGTCAGTTCTTTAGGTTTGGCAAGAAGGCTTACTCTGAGAAAGTGGACCCTGATGTATGGGTAGAAGGTGATAGAAGAATGAGGTGTAGAGTTTATTCTCCAATGTTCTTGTATGATACTACTGTAACTGCAGAATCTATCACAGTTCCAGATACTACCTTTTTCACAGATATGGCAGGTAACAGAGTTAAATCTCAGGTAGACCCGACCCAAGATTCCATAACTAGTATTCAGACTCGACAGGAAAATGTACAAGTAAATGTTATTGATTCTACTAACAATTACAATAGAGATGATTGTGTTAATTCTTATGAAGTTTCTCAAATTTTACACTTTAGGGATTCTTCTTTACAAGGTTACGATACACTCCTTCAAGATACA
This sequence comes from Bacteroidia bacterium, assembly GCA_965655315.1. Lineage (GTDB taxonomy): Bacteria > Bacteroidota > Bacteroidia > NS11-12g > UBA9320 > UBA9320. Next base: position 14,407 of record CBFHGJ010000004.1, on the reverse strand, counting down.
TCTGGTAATGGACAGTTAGATACCATTGCAGGTGTATGGAGAAAACAGTATGTTTTCCCGGAAGAAGTTACTCCAGATCCGTGTTTCCCAGGAGCTAAGGATACTATATTCCGTGCAGGCAACGGACCTATGATTCCTACTCTGTTCTTAAATAATACAGATGGATGTGAAGCTAGATCAGGTAATCTATTGAACGTAGGTTTTTATAATGAATATTGGTTAGAAAACGAGAACCTGTGTGAGGGTGCTTCTCTTCTTGTAGAGGATTCACTTAGGTATTATCAGTATGGAGAGGAAGATCCGTTCACTTATCCTATTAAGGAAATTCCTTTCTGGCAAACTCCTGATAGAGTTGCGAATTTGATAGAGTTCCACAAAGCCTTTTGGGGTGATGGAGATAGCTCTGTAGGTTCGATTGTACTAAATCACAGATATAAAAATCCTGGAAAGTACGACATTACTATTATAGCTAAGGATAGTATTGGTTGTAGAGATACCTCTGTACTCACTGCGTACATTTCAAGGTTACATCCTGACTTTTTAGGTGATTCTGTAATTAGCTGTGAGTCTATTGTAAACTTTACAGATAGTAGCTGGGTAGATGATCCGTGTAGAGATACGTGTGCTGATGGAACTATTCTTAGTTGTGAAAAAGTAATACGATGGGAATGGGATTTCGGGGATGGTACTCGTAAGAGTTTACTGCAGAATCCATCTCATAACTATACCTCTGGAGGTAGTTTTGATGTAACATTAAAGGTGTGGTCAGAGCTGGGTTGTGAAGACTCTATCACCAAGCGTATCTATATACCTGGACCTAGACCAGAATTTGAATTTGATTTGGGTGGTTTGACAGATACTATTGAAATTTGTTTAGGAGATTCAGTTTTCTTGAAAAACTTAAGTACGAGTGACGGTAACAACCCAAGTTTATTAATGAACTGGGGTGATGGTAATTTCTCAGATCCACCAGCTGGTTCAGAGAAGTATGGTCACGTTTACCAAAGAGCAGACACATTCATTCTATGGTTAGCTATGCAGGATGTTATGCCAGATGGCAATAGTTGTACAAGGGTGTTCCCAGATAGTAGTGAGTCCCAATTGGTGCAACGTAGAATGGTTGCTATCGTCAAACCGCTACCAGAAGTACATATTTCAGCGGATGACACACTTGTCTGTCCAAATGAAGTAATTAACTTTACTATCGATAGCTTAGATGAGCGTTACACCAGATTAGTGTGGTTGTCTAGCGAAGGAGATTCATTAAATCGAGCTACAACAACGGATAGAACTTGGTCAAGAAGCTTTAGTAGTCCTGGTAACTATTGGGTAGCACAAGCTCCTGAATATGATATCTTACCGAGATGTTGGGGACGAGATAGTGTATTCGTAAGAGTTGCAGGTGTTGAAGCTAAGTTCTCGATAGATTCTTCCGACCGACCAAACTTCTGCTTTATAAATGAATCGGTAGATGCTGATTCTACTAAATATGAATGGTCATTTGAAGATGACCCACTTCCAGGAAGTAGCAACGAAGTAAATCCGTGCTATAATTGGGATAATAGAACTGGTACTTATGAAGTATGTTTAATAGCTCAAAGCTCAATAGGATGTATGGATACTGTATGTCAATTAGTTAATAACTCTTATGTAAGAAGACTAGTTGTATATAATGTATTTACTCCTGAAGGTGATATAAGAAACAATGAGTTTGTTATAGACGGAGAGGGTCTTGAAGAATATAATATTAAGATATATAACAGATGGGGCGAAAAAGTATTTGAATCAGATGATATAAATACTTCTTGGAATGGTAAAGTAGATAATACTAAATCGGACTGCCCAGAAGGAACCTACTTCTACATTATCAACTACAAGTTTGAGTTTGGAGAAGAAAATGAAGGTCAGGGTCCTATAGAAGGACAGGTAGAGTTAATAAGACAACCATAACACGGCCTTGTTAAATATTAAAGGGTGCAATCAATTATTTGATTGCACCCTTTTTTTGTTTACTGATTTTAACACCTATTTTATTTTCACTGCAAGCACCTTCTTTCCTTCTATATAACCCTCTAAAATATCTCCACTTTCTACTTTACCTACTCCTTCTGGAGTCCCTGTAAAAAACAGATCCCCTATTTTAACTGTAAAATATTGTGAGCAGTGTTCTATGATTTCTGGAATGGAAAATATCATTTCTCTGGAATTCCCTGACTGAACTTTTTCTCCATTTTTCAGAAGCTCAAAGTTTAAATTTGATAGATCATAATCTTTGACTTTTAGAAAATCACCCAAGACTGCACTTTGATCAAAGGCTTTAGATTTTTCCCAAGGAAGGCCTTTTTCTTTCAACGATTTTTGTACATCTCGTGCAGTGAAGTCTATACCTACGGTGAATTCCTCGAAATATTTATGAGCGAATTTAGATTCAATGTTTTTGCCGAGTCGATTCATTTTCATAACTATTTCTAACTCATAATGAACTTCTTGGGTCCAATCTGGGATGTAGAAGGCATCCCGTTGTCGAAAAATGGATGAGTCTGGTTTCATAAATATCACGGGTTCTGATGGAATTTCATTCCCTAGTTCTCTAGCGTGTTTACTATAATTTCTTCCTATACAAATTATCTTCATGAATATGATTTCTTTTGCAAAAGTAACCATATGCTTGACCCAGGAGAATTACTATATGCATACTCACAAGGCTATTTTCCTATGGCTGTTCCAGAAGATGACAATGAGATTTTTTGGTTCAAACCAGATATGAGAGGAATTATTCCATTGGATGAGTTCCATCTCTCTAAGAACTTAAAACGGCTCTATAAGAAGAACTATTTTGATCTTAGAATCAATTACGATTTCGAAGGGACTATAAGAGGTTGTGCTGATAGAAATGATACCTGGATAAGCGAGGAGATCATTCATACTTATAGTAAGCTCAAGGAGATGGGTTATGCCTTTAGTTTCGAAACGTGGAGAGAAGATGAGCTAGTTGGTGGCTTATATGGAGTATCTATTGGAAAAGCCTTTTTTGGAGAAAGCATGTTTCACAAGGAAACTGATGCAAGCAAAATAGCACTTGTATATCTAGTAGATTTTCTGAAGCGACAAGATTATAAGTTGTTAGACACCCAATACTTAAATAATCATTTACTTCAGTTTGGTGCAAAAGAGGTCCCAAATGAGTTATATGAGGAAATGTTAGCGAATGCTATTTCTTCCCAAGATTAAACTCTATAAAAATTTTCTAATACCTTCTAGCTTCCTTTCGGTTTCTCCCCATTCTGATAGAGGGTCAGATTCAGACGTAATGCCAGCTCCAGCAAACAACTCAATCTTATCTCCAAAGAATCGCATACATCTCAAATTAACGAAGAAAGTTGCCTTGGTCTCAGTCAGAATACCAGTTATACCTGAGTAAAAACTACGATTCATCGTTTCAAACTCTTGTATGAATGAAAAGCTCTTATCTCTAGGTAGTCCACAAACGGCACTAGTTGGTTGTAGATGCTTTAATAGCTCTAGAGCTACATCTTTATCAGCCGCCATAGCGTAAGTGGTTTTAAGATGTTTAATCTCCCCAAAATGAGCTTCCGTAGTTTCACTCTTATTGTAACTCATTATACCTATCAGATTGAGTTTATCTTCAATAAACTGAGCTACCATATCTTGCTCCTCTCTCTCCTTATCAGTAAAAGAATCGCTTAATGATTTGGTTCCGGCAAGTGCTACTGTGTATAAAACATCGTCTTCGAAATGCAACAAAAGTTCTGGTGAAGCACCAACCCATACTTCCGGACCTATATCAATGTAGTAGCCGAAACAGTTTGGATAGTACTCAACAGCTTTCTTGAAAGACTCCATTGGGTCATAGTCTCCTTCTAAAATTAAGTTTCTTGCAAGTACAACCTTCTCAAGTTCCTCATCTGCCATTTCCGCTTTTGCCATAAAAACACTTGTCTCATACTCTGACTGAGTTAAAACATCATTGGGTGCCAGATCAAACTCTTTGATAGGGTTTTCTGGTTTGTTTTCACCAAAAAAGTAGGCCTGCTTACTTCGGTCAAACGGATAGAAAAGTAGGCCCTCCCGTTGCATCCAATAGCTGTCTATTTCTTTAAATGACTCTAAATGCTCTGCATTGTATTTCTTTATTTCCTTTTCCTCTGGTAAGTATACCAACGCACCTATTTTTTCTATATCTGCAGTCATTTTTTGATTACGGCTAAGGTCATTCGTGCTACATTTATTAACGTACCATTATCTGTGCTTGTTTTCACCTCCCACACTTGTGTTTTCTTTCCTAGATGAACAGGTTCAGCTTTAGCATAGATATATCCTTCATGTACACTTTTGAGATGATTTATATTTAGGGATAAGCCTACGGCAACTTTATTCTCAGGACGAACCACTAGTGAACCTGCTAGACTCGCTACATTCTCAGCTAATGCGGCGGCAGCCCCTCCGTGTAACAGACCAATTGGTTGCTTTACCTTCGGCACTACAGGCATACGCATAATTACATAAGATTCCGTTATCTTGATAACCTCCATATCCAGATAATCCGACATGCTGTTTTTAGCAAACTCGTTTAAGTCTGATTTGTTTATAGTTTTGTAGGGAATCATACGCTTATTCTACCGAAGTGACCGCAAAGAAAACGATTTATATCATTAGACATGGGCAAACCGATTATAACAAACAGGGGGTAATTCAAGGTAGCGGAATAGATAGTAGCCTAAATGAAACAGGTAGAAAACAAGCTGAGCAGTTTTACAAAGCCTATCACCATATTTCTTTTGATAAAATTTATACAAGCGAGTTAAAACGGACACAGCAGAGTGTCGAAAAATTCATCAAACAAGGTGTAGCAATGGAGGTTATGCCAGAGTTTAATGAGATTAACTGGGGCAAGTTTGAAGGACTAAAAGGAACACCTGATAGTTTTAAAGAATATCAAGCAATGATCCGAGACTGGAAAGCTGGACTACTAGATAGGGCTGTGGAGGGTGGTGAGACACCAAACGCAATGCAAAAACGACAGAGTATAGGACTCAACAAACTACTACAAAAGGAAAGTGAAAGAACTGTCTTAATCGCTATGCACGGCAGAGCTATGCGAAGCTTCCTATGTTTACTTACCAAAACGCCACTTCAACAAATGGATGAATTTAAGCACAACAACTTGTGTCTTTATGTGGTGGAATATGATGGACAATCATTTCAAGTAGTGGAGCAGAATTGTTCTAAACATCTTTGGATTTAGAGGCTTTCTCCTCTTGTATCTGTTTATAGGATTTATTAGAGTATTTAGACTGTGGAGGTATCTTACTGTATCCTCTTTTGTATAGGTAGCGTTGAAGTGTTATCTGAAAAATCCCGAACAAAAGACTACTCAGTATTGCAAAGACTATCAATTTCCAGCTAAAACCAGAAGTAACTCCTACTGAAAACACTAATACTGGGATCATTATTGCTGCTTCTCTAAGTATATTGCTTACAGAATACGTATGATATTTCTTCTTAAACTGTTTGACATACTCTGTCTCATCCATGCTTGCAAATTTAAAATAAAAAAGAGGACTCTAAAGAACCCTCTTTTCATATTCTTATCCCTTCTATGGATTTAGATTGTCATTATTTCTTTTTCTTTATTGCTGATTACCTCATCTATTCTCTTACTGTAATCATCTATTATTTTCTGTACATCTGCTTCAGCATCTTTAGCCATATCTTCACTGAGTCCATCTTTTTCCAGTAGTTTTATCATGTCTATTGCATCTTTTCGTGCACTTCTTAATCCTATTTTACCGTGTTCTGATTCCCCCTTAGCTTGTTTTACGAGCTGTCTTCTTCGTTCTTCTGTAAGCGGTGGTACATTTATGATAACTTGCTCTCCATCGTTCTGAGGATTTAGGCCGAGATTAGCTACCATGATACCTTTGCTTATTTCATCAATCATTGCCTTTTCCCAAGGTTTAACCATTAGTGTTTTGGCATCAGGAGTATTTACATTGGCGACTTGACTCAAAGGTACTTTACTGCCATAGTACTCTACCATTACACTATCAAGCATAGATGGAGTAGCTTTTCCTGCTCTTAGTTTTCCTACTTCGCTAGCTACATGTGTTAGACTCTTATCTGAGCTTGTGCGAAGTTCTTCTAATACTGATTTTATATCCTCATTCATATCTATAGATTCAAGTACAATTTTTGTTCCACAAAGAAAATTAATAATTACTACTGTTACAAGATTAATATCTTATGTAAGTAGAGTGAAGCTAATGCTATACAGAGTAAACTCGCAAAAGCTGCATTTACGAATATAGATTCACTTTTATATGTAAACCCAAAACTTAATAAAATTGCCGAAGCCATTAGAGCATAAATAAGCAGGTCTGACTGAGAGGTAAGAACAATTAAAACTACAGCAATGGATAGTTGAATTAGCAGGGTGAAGTTTAGAATTTTAGATTTATTTGGGAATCTAAACTTATACGTGTTTAACGAAAGGAGATGAATAATGATACTCACAATGACAATTGGGAATAGTAGTTTGATCAAAATATTATCAAAGGCTGAATATTCAAAAGTCAATTTTGGGATAAGAGACAGAATCTCGCCCTCTAGTTCTATGACGTAAAGGACACACTCATAAGCAAAAATTACCATAGAAAAGTAAAGTAAACCAAGAATCAAACTTCTGATATTTCGCGTACCAGTTTGAATGAAAAGGAGATAAACAGGTATAAACAAAAGGACACTTATAGGATTCACAGTTTGTGAAAATCCCAATAAGATACCAAAATAGATCAGGTAGTTATCCGTTTGACTTGGGTTTTCACTGCTCTCAAATGCAAAAAGGAAACCTGCTAACCAAACTAGCCCGTAAACTAGATCATTAAAGGACAAATCTGGAATAACAACAACACTTAATAGGCAGAATACTATTAGTACTAAGTTATTTTTTTGACCAATTATTTTGTATTTACTGCATAGGTAATTAAGCAATAACCCTTCAGCAAATAACAAGACCGTTTTAAGGATACTAGCTAAAGAAACTGTATCCAAAATCACTTGATATCCTATCAGTAAAGCAAATGAAAAAATGAAAGCGGTTGCTTTATTATCTGTTAAAGTTCTAATCACTAATACTGAAGTTTGAGTAATGCGAATCGTCTGTTTTTGGAAGTTGGAATAATTAGCTTGTTTGACGAAACTTGTAAAGACTCTGAAGGAATAATGGCCACGTCATCTACAGAGGTTTTAAACAACTTCGTGCTTTCCTCTGCTCCGTTGTTGTAAATTGTGTATTTCATCACCTCACCAGTATTTCTAAGCTGATCATTGTAAAGTAGTTGAACAAACTTGTCACCTATATATACTACTGCAGAACTAAAATACCCGCCGTCATTTACCGTAGTTTGGTTTTTAGTTATCACTTTGTGCCAATCAAGGAACCCCTCAGCATCAATATTTAGTAAAAGTAGTTCGTTAAAGTTGAAGATGTTATTTGATGTGCTTTGTGGGATACCATTTACCAAAATGATATCATCTTCAGTTGCAATGTCTTTTTGCTCAGCAATGAGTAAAACTCCTCCATCGGAGCGAGGTATAGCTTTTATCACCTCAAAACCTTCAGAAATGTTACTAGTACTACTATTATTCAAATTCATAGCTTCTACAAATGATTCTGAAAAACTACTGACGAGCAAATTAGGTTTACTTAAACTATCAGCATAAAAATTAAAGCTACCAACAAGCCCGTATTCGTTTTTGTCCCCATATAGTCCTATTAACGTAGTTCGGTCGAGCAAGCGATCATGGACCAGTTTAGCTGTTTTGATATCCAAGTCAGGAGCCACTGATACATCAGACAACGTATTCTCTCTAAATCTAAAAAGTCTTACTTCACTAGCGACTATTTTTTTTTTTCTTCGAGTATATACTCCACAAGCAAGATCTACGACTCCGGAATTGCTTACTAGAAAATCTGAAACTAAAAAATTATTATATAAGTATGGAAGCTCTATGTTTTGCTCGTGAAGGAGAGTCAAACTATCCGATAATAGCTTATGATGCAGAATATAGGTGCCCTGGTCACTTTTTTCGGAATACAAGAGCGAAATAAATGCTCGATTGTCACTTATTCGGAGTCTAAAGTTTCCTTTATCACCAAACTCTATAGGTTGTGCAACGGCTAAAATTTCAGGTTTATTTATAGGTTTAAGATTGAAGTCATAGGACTGGCTAATTACCTGAATAATTCGCTTTGATTTATCATACTTTGCTTTAATCAAAAGCATACTATTCTGTTGCATATAGAGCTTGAGTAACCTAGATTGTCTAAGGTCAATACTTTTACCCGTCTTAAGTGCTAATCGGTGGTCATATTTTTCTATTATTATATTTTTACTGTAAAATCGATTTCGATACCTTAAAACAAAAATTCCTTCTTCATTTTCACCTATAACTTGAGAAAAAACTGTTGCACCTTTCAGTTTTGTTGGATTACTCCATTGCAGAGATTGAGCAATTGCGTATCCGTGTGATAATAGAGTCAGCAAGACCAATAAGCCTATATTTTGGATGTATTTTTGCAAGCAGAATTACTATTTTACAAAGTAACGAATATTATAAACGTATAAGTACCAATCTTGGAATTTCAAGTCAACCAAAATAAACAAGCAGAGAAAGCGATTCTTATCGGTGTGGAACCTAAAAATGTCCCACTTAAGACCAATACCGTATTTTTAGACGAGCTCGAATTTTTAGCTTATACTGCTGGAGCAGAAACTGCGAAACGATTCACTCAAAGGTTAGATCATCCGAATCCTAAAACGTACATAGGTAAAGGTAAACTAGAGGATATCGCTTCTTATGTAAAACAACATGAGATAGACTTAGCCATTTTTGATGATGAATTAAGTCCTTCACAAATAAGAAATTTGGAAGAGTTTGTGCATTGTAAGATAGTAGATAGAAGTAGCCTTATACTCGACATTTTTGCAAAAAATGCTAAAACTGCACAAGCCAGGACACAAGTAGAACTTGCTCAAAGCGAATACCTACTTCCAAGACTAACTCGGATGTGGACACACCTTCAGAAACAAAAAGGGGGTATAGGTATGAAAGGTCCGGGGGAGAAGGAGATTGAAACTGATAGACGTGTCATTAGGGATAAGATATCGAAGCTGAAAAAGGAACTAGATCACATAGACAGTCAAAGTGTTACTCGTAGAAAGAATAGAGAATCACAAAAGCGAGTAGCGTTAGTAGGGTATACCAATGTTGGCAAGTCTACATTGATTAATCTGTTAGCCAAAGCTGACGTATTAGCACAAGACAAGTTGTTTGCTACCTTAGACAGTACAGTTAGAAAAGTAGTATTCCCGCCTGACCCTATTACTTACAAACCTTGTATATTTTTATTGTCAGATACTGTAGGTTTCATAAGAAAACTACCCCACCAACTAGTAGAGAGTTTTAAGAGTACATTGGCCGAGGTAATTGAAGCGGATATACTTCTTCACGTTGTAGATGTTAGTCATTCTCAATTTGAAGAACAGATGAATACTGTCACGAAAACGTTAACCGAAATTGGGGCAGGAGATAAGACAACAATTACTGTATTCAACAAAATAGATAAGTATCATCCAGAACCAACGTCTGATGACATTTTTGAGGATGAAGCTATCTATGATCTAGCACAGCTCAAGAAGACATGGATGGCGAAGCTAGAAGGTGACGTAGTTTTTATTTCTGCAGCAAAGGGAGACAATATCCAAGAGCTTAAAGATGTAATACGTAAGAACTTGAGCTAACCGATGATGTCAGCTATAAATTTGGTGCGATAAGCTATCCAGTCATCAGCTATTCTAAGGTCATAAACCTTTCGTTTAAAGCTTTGAAAAGGTTGATCATACAGCAAAGTTTCCATTAACTGAGATTGATGATCAAAGTCTTCGACCTGAGAACAATAACTCTCCATTATTTTAAAAAATTCCGGACCTTCAAATGGAACATATTCTTTGTATTCTATACTAGATTTCAGTTCTGAAGTAAATTGCTCTACCTCATACACCTCCTCTGTTTTTATGTCCACAAAGCATTTGTATCCATTTCCAAGGATCCCAGCTATTTGATTTAGCGTTTCTTGATTCATTTAAAAGTTGATTTGCGATAGGGTATTATGGCCACAAGGCTCTAGCAATCTCACCTCTAAACGGCCAAGGGATCATGGCTATAATAAGGAGCATCCCAATAGTGAAATATATCATTGAGATTCTATGCTTTTTTGAAGTCTCAGTCGCTTTTTTACTTTTTGTCCTTCCGATTTGGATCAACACAGCAGCGAGTATCATTCCGAAAATATGTTCTACGGTCCAAAACCTCAAAGTAGTATTACCCATAGTATCGCCCATATTTGATAAATTTTCTGCCCATCCTCGAGCTACATAAAGCAGAAGACCGATAACCACCTGTAGGTGAACGCTAGCTATCAACAAGGTGGCTGACAGATTATGATTTGAAGTATATTCTTGTTTCAAGAAATATCCACGTGCAGACTTTGTGATGGCGTAGAGACCAAATAGCAAAACTGCCCATCGAAGAATACTGTGTGCATTAATTAGTATGTTATCCATTGTTTTTTATTAATTCAAATATGGTGCATCTGGCGAATTAGCCAAAAGTATGTTTTTACCACCAGACCGCTGTATGGCTTTTTTCCATAAATCATTTTCTATCAAATCATGATCAATGATGTCCTGTGAATTTAGAGAAGCAACTATCCAAGATTTTTCTTCTATTTCAGTTGCTAATTGTCCCGGAGCCCAGCCACTATATCCTATAAAGAATTTAAATTCTTTGGTATTATAAATACCTTGATCTAGAGCAGTGAGTATATGCTCAAACTGACCACCAAAATAAATCCCAGGTAAAATCTCATCACTTCCTTCTATGTCCTCTCTAGTGTGAATATAGTTTAATCTATCCTGCTCAACTGGCCCACCTTGGAATAGACTGGTTGTTACAGATGACAATTCTTCCATAACCATATTTACAGCAAGATCAGTACGTTGATTTAGGACAAAACCAACACTCCCTTCTTCATTGTGCTCTACTAATAGTACAACCGACCGCTTGAAATTAGGATCTTCTATAAAAGGTTCTGATATGAGAATGCTGCCTTTTTCTAAGTTCATTTAATCTAGAATCTCTACTTTGTTTTCTAATAATTCCGAAGATGGTAAGATTACTTTGGCATCTTTAGTCTCTAAGATTATGGAGATTTTATCAATCTCTAAAATTGTACCCTCCATTCCATTTAATCTTATTTTTTGGCCTTCGTAAAAGTTTTTTCTACTGTAAAAAGAAGAAAACATATTCTTCATTATACTTTTTTTGATTGTCGGTATTTGCTGAGACTTAGACACGCTTTATTTCGCAATGATACAAGGTTAAGTAATATGAAGTAAATAAATAAAGCTGAACGAGAATAATAATAAGATACCTGCAATAGCTAAAATGCTCTCGGTACTTGACCAGAGGTTTCTTATAGACTTAGATTTTCGTACAAGTAAAAAGCACAACACAGCCAAAATAGGAGCTGTGAGAAATGAAATTATGGTCGCGAAATTTACCATCTCCCTCATATTGGCTATGAAATAGAATAGAATAACTGCAGTTCCTACTCCTAAGATAAACCGCCATATTTGCGTAGTATCTATTGATTTAGCAGACCATTGTCGTAAGATATGATTCATAACTCTAGGCATAGCATCAAAGCAAGTGAGCATAGTACTAAACATAGTGGTAAATGCGGCTATGGCTACCAACCAGTAGGACCAATCTCCAAGAGAGCGAGTGAAAACATCTATAAGCTGAGATGCAAATCCTCCTGCACTTGAAGCTAAGCTCACTCCGCTTCCGTAAAAAGAATTCATACCTAGCAGCAGAAAGCATATTCCTAATACAGCGGTACCATAAAAACCAACTTTAAAATCAAACTGACTGTTTTCTCTAGAAGGTGAGACAAGTGTCCAAATGCTTTGCCAAATCGCTATATCTAGTGGAGCTGGCATCCAACCTACAAATGCTAGTAAGAATGAAACATCTTCATTGTTGGCTAACGAAAAGATTTTCGCACTGCCTGCCACTTGGGGTGTGTCTATGCTAAATGAAAAGACCAACGCTATGATAGTAGATATGGATAAGACAACCATAATAACTTTCATAAGGTTATCAAGTACCTTAAACTTACCTATACTTAAAATGAGAAAACACAGAGCTAATAGAGCTGCCGATACAACAGGTGCTGACCAAGAAATGCCAAATATTTTCTGAGCTAAACCTGCCGTTACAATGGTAACAGCTGCTTGTATAGAGAACATAGTACTTAAGGTAATAAATCCAATAATAATGGTAGCCCATTTACCCAGACGAGCAAATCCAGCAATCAAAGATTCGTTGTGCTCGGAGGCATATCGAGGACCTAAGGCAAAAAAAGGATACTTAAAAAGATGAGCCAAAAGTATAGCTACAATAAGTACATATCCGTACTCAGCTCCAGCTCTTGTAGACTGCACAAGATGTGAAACGCCAATTGCTGCTCCTGCGTACAGTAGACCAGGCCCTAGAGTTTTAAGTTTAGCTAGCACGAGGCTAAATTATTTAAAATGCTGAAATAAAGCGTAAAAAAAGGGCGATGAACTGTTTCATTACCCTTTCTTGTATTTTATGAATTAAGATTTACCCTAATCTAGAAATTAGGTCTGCTACTCGGTTGCTGTATCCAGCTTCGTTGTCGTACCAGCCCATTAGTTTTACCACATTTCCTTGAACCATTGTAGTTTGAGCATCAAAAATGCAAGAGTGCGGATTACCTACGATATCTGAGGATACTAGTGGATCTTCACTGTATTCTAAAATTCCTGCGAGATTTGTTTCAGATGCCTTTTTAAATGCTGCATTTACTTCTTCCACAGTCGTATCTTTTTTCAAGGTTACCACAAAATCGGTAGCACTACCAGTAGGAGTAGGCACTCGGAGAGAGTTACCATTTAATTTTCCTGCTAAGTGAGGCAATACTAATCCTACTGCTTTCGCAGCACCTGTAGAAGTAGGTATGATATTTAAAGCTGCAGCTCTAGCTCTTCTTAAGTCACTGTGAGGTGCATCAAGTAATCTTTGGTCAGAGGTGTAAGAGTGAATAGTTGTCATAAAGCCACTTTCTACACCAATCAAATCGTCTAGTACTTTTACCATAGGAGCTAGGCAATTGGTAGTACAGCTAGCATTTGAGACTATCGTCTCATCACCACTTAGCGAATCATCGTTTACACCTAGTACTACAGTTTTTACATCTCCTGAAGCAGGAGCAGAAATAATTACTTTTTTGGCACCGGCAGTGATGTGCTTACCAGAACCTTCTGGACTACGGAATATTCCAGTACTTTCCAATACTACATCTACATTCCACTCTCCCCAAGGAAGATCTTCTGGATTTCGCTCAGCAGTAGCATGTATTTCTTTTCCATTCACGATGATGTGTGAATCTGTGTGCTCCACAGTTCCATCAAACTTACCTTGTACAGAATCATACTTCAATAGGTGAGCAAGTGTTTTATTATCTGTAAGGTCGTTTATAGCAACTACCTCTACGTTGTCTTTTTCTAGAAGTGCTTTAAAAGCTAGTCTTCCGATTCTTCCGAAACCATTGATGGCTACTCTCATGATTATTTATTTTTTGTTTGTTGAGTTGTGTAATTAAAGGAGTGCAAAGGTAGTTTTTTTTAGAAAATGCTAGGGGATAAGAGTGCATAGAGTTAAGCGATAATAGCAGGTATATTTCATAAGTTTGGCTTAATTAAAAAAAGGAAATAAAAATTTGAAAAATTAAAGATTAAGATTTCCTTTGCACTCGCCTAACGCAAAAGGAGATTATGTTCTTTTAAAAAGCGTTAAGAAATGTCATCCGAAGGTATCGGAGCCGACTACATAGACGGGGTTTTACCCTTGAAATGATACGAGCATTAAATGGCCCGTTCGTCTATCGGCTAGGACGCCAGGTTTTCATCCTGGTAAGAGGGGTTCGATTCCCCTACGGGCTACCAGAGCGGAATAGTTGAATTTTAGTTCACTATTCCGCTTTTTTGTTTGTCCGTAGTTGCCCGTTATATCTTGGATGTACTCAATAAATACATTCTGATTTTGGGTTCGATAAAGTATATTTTCTCGATCCACTACTATTCCGCTTGGGTAGAGTGTTTTTGCAAGTAACTTCTTACCCATTAAATCTTGTTTATCCCACATTGTCAATAGGTTACTTAAGTTAGTGACAGCACTTACTACCATTTTTTCATGGTTCGATAATTGAAAAACACCTTTAGCCAATTCTGCTCGT